>NZ_JBHDYC010000001.1:0-589836 GCF_041894845.1 Natrinema sp. H-ect4 | reverse complement strand
CGCGCCAGGTGACCTGCACTTCCCCGTGACTCGAGCGCGCCTCTCCATCGAGGCGCGCGCTCGAGTCGGCCGCTGTGGACGATCGATCAGTGTAACAGACGCGGGGAATCCGGCTGGGACGGGACCACGGTGAATTCAGATCAGACGATCGTCAACTGCTGTCCGACGAAACGACCGCTTCGCCGTCGGTCTCGGCCGACTCGTCAGCGTCCCATCGCTCCTCGTGGACGAGCGGGTCCACCTCGAGCCGGTCGCGCCAGCCCTCCTGCTGGAGGACCGGCTCCTCGGGGAAGCCGTCCTCGGGATAGCCCAGACAGAGGTACGCGACCGGCGTCACGTGTGGTGGAATTCCGAGAACCTCCCGGACTTCGTAGGGGTAGAGGACGCTCACCCAGCCGACGCCGACGCCTTCCGCTCGAGCGGCCAGCCAGAGGTTTTGCACCGCGAGACAGGTCGAGTACACGTCGGTCTGCGTCATCGAACTGCGACCCAACACGTGAGGTGCGCCGCGAGTCGGATCGCAGGTCACGCAGATGTTGATCGGAGACTCGCGGATCCCCTCGAGTTTCAGCGCGGCGAACTCGCTTTTCTGCGGTTCCTCGTAGCCCTCGCGGGCGGCTGCGATGGCGCGCTCTGCAATCGCGGCGATGTCGGCTTTCGTCCCGTCGTCGCTGACGACGACGAGATCCCACGGTTGCGAAAAGCCGACGCTCGGGGCGTGGTGTGCCGCCCGAATCAGTCGCTCGAGAATCTCGTCCGGAATCGGGTCGTCGCGAAACCGCCGGATATCGCGTCGGGCGTAGATCGTCTTGTACACCGCGTCCCGTTCCGCCTCCGTGAATGCAACCATTGATTCATCTATGAAAGAACGGTTGGTTAAAACCGCTGACTGGCCCTCGGGATGCGAACTCGAGCCCAGTGACCGGCGACGGCCGCCTCTCGATCGGCCGGCCGCTTACTCGGGTGCGTCCGCCGGGTCGACGACCTCGCCCGTCGCAGGGTAGACTCCCACCTGATCGCAGATATCGGCCATCGGACAGGCGTCGGGATCCTCGAGACAGGCGGGCTTGCGCGCCGTACAGTACTCGCGGCCGAACTGGATCGTCGCCGTGTGGCCGAAGCCGCATTTCGCCGCGGGCACGTCGCGCTCGAGGACGGCCCGAACCCCCTCGTGGTCCGCGTCCGGCGGGGCGATCCCCATGCGCCGATAGATCCGGTGGACGTGCGTGTCGACGGGGAAAACGCCGCCGCGACCGCCCGCGAAGAGCAACACGCAGTCGGCGGTCTTCGGGCCGACGCCGCGGACCTCGAGTAGCGTCTCGCGCACCGTTTCGGGGTCCTCGTCCCTGACGAACGCATCAAATTCGGCTGCGGAGCCGAACGTCTCCACGACCCACGCCGCGGTGTCGATGAGCGTCTCGGACTTCTGATTGTACAACCCCGCACCGCTGATCGTTTCGGCGAGAATCGACTGCTCGGCACCGGCGAGCGATTCGGCAAGGTCGACGCCCTCTGCTCGTGGCTGCTCGCTCACGGCTTCGCCGTTCGCATCATCGAGGCCCTCACGTCGTTTGCGCCTCGCACCGCTCGAACTGCTTGCGTCGCGTTGGGACGCACTGCCGTCATAGCGCTCGAGCAGCGCGTCGTGGGCCGGCTGACTCGCCTTGTCGCTGGTGTTCTGACTTAGAATTGTCCGGACGAGGCAGGTGAAGGCGTCCTGTCCACCGTACGTTTTCTGCCAGTATCGCTCGCCCAGCCGATCGACGACGCGTTCCGCGCGCGTGTCGGCCGTCGCGGGATCGAACTCCGCGGCCGCACCGCCGCCCACCCTGCCGCCGCTGATGTTCATGGTCGGCTCAGGATCGTCGCTCATAGCCGTCCGTTCGGACTCGGCGACCAAAACCGCGACGAAGGCCGGACTCGAGTCCGCCGGTTTCGTATCGCCACCGGCGATCAGTCGACGGAGATCGTCACCGTTGCCTCCGCTCCGTCCGCCAGCGCGGCGACGAGGTCGCGGTCGAATCCCTCGGCCGCGAACTCGGCTCCGAGCACGATCGTTCGGTCGTCCACGTAGTCGCTCGTCCGGCCGACCGCGCTGCGCTCGCTCGTGAACTCGAGGGCCGGATCGCCGCGCCCCGTCACGGATTCCGTGTGCCCGTCGGCCTCGAGGGTGACCGTGATCGTCGCGTCGGCGTCCCGGCAGGCCGCGACGAAGTCGGGATCGAAATCCGCCGGCGCGCGGTCGGCCTCGATCGCGAGGATGCAGTCGCCGGCGGCGGTGAGAAAGTCGTCCGTCGTCACTTCGAAGGTGCTCGCGTGCTCGGCGCTAACGTTCTCATGGCCGCGAGCATGAATGACCTCGTCCATGGAGGGCGGTTTGGTGCCGGCCGGAAAACGGGATCGAATCGGAGCGGTGGCGGCGGTGGATTACGGCCGCGACGTCGATCGATACCCCGACCGGAATTCGCGGACGCCCGCGCCGAGGACGTTTCCAAGGACGACGGCGAACAGGATCGCGACGAGCCCGCCGCTCCACTCGGCGTGCAGAGAACCAGTCCCGATGCCCGCGACCGCGACGAACGCCCCACCGGCGGCCGCGAGACAGGCCAGTCCCAGTCGGAGCCGCGAGCCAGTCCGACGCGACAGCAGGTACTGGGGCAGTCCAACGCCGACGGCCAGATATAGTAGCCACTGCAAGTCAATGCACACCTGATCGCACGACAGCTGTGCGATCAGTGTGTAAATAGTTGTAGTTGTTACTATAGATCGCGATTCCGACCGGCGTGACGCCGAGCACGGCCGGGCTCTCGGTGATCGCGCTAACGACGCCGGCGAGCAAGAAGGCGAGCGTCACACTCGCTCCGACGACGCGGATATCACTCATTTCATCATTCATACTATCAGACGGGATACGGACAAAAATACACCTTTCGTCTGTTCAGCGAACTGACGAGACGGCGGTCAAGCGAGACTCGTGCCGTCGAAATCGCTGCGACTGTACTCGATCCCCATCAGATCGAGGATCGTCGGCGTGATGTCGAATAGATCGGCGTCCTCGATCGCCGCGTCCGGGCTGTCGATGTACAGCGACGTATCGTCGAAGCTGTGCATCCCGTTGCGCGGTCCCGTCGTAAATATCTCGGAGTCGGCCTTGAAGCCGGATTTGAGGTCGAAGCCGTTGTTCGGAATCGCGACCAGGTCGGGTGCGATGTCGGCGTGATCGCCGCGGAAGGCTTCCTCCTTCTCGACGACGCGATCGACCACCTTGTTGCCGTTTGGCCCCTCGAGCGCCTCGAGGTCGGCTTTGAGTTCGTCGCGAACCGCGTCGTACTCGGATTCGGGAACGGAGCCGCGCGGTTCGCGGCCCTCGAGGTTGATGTAGAAACGCCCGGGGATGAACGAGTACGCTTTCGCGTCGTCGGCGATGTCGCCCAACTCTTCGGGCTCGTCGGTTCCGAAGGAGAGCCAGCCCTCCTCCCGGAGCCACTCGTTGAAGTGGACCTCGTAGTCGAGGCTAGTAAAGCCGTGGTCGGAGGCGACGATCAGGGTGACATCTTCCGGCAGCGAGTCGCGCAGGCGACCGATGTAGTCGTCGACCTTCCTGTAGAACTCGATAAACTCGTCGCGGTACTCCCCGTCGCGCTCGTAGTCCTTGAACAGGAAGTGGTTGACCCGGTCGGTGGTCATGAAGACGCCGAAGAACAGGTCCCAGTCGTCCTCCTCGATGTAGTGCTGGAAGGCCTCGTACTGCGCGTCGACCGTCGCGTGGGCGTCCTCGATGAACTCGGATTTGTCGTCCTGATGGCCGAGTTTCGGATTGACGTCGATCCGGTAGTCGAGCGTCTCGAGGTAGTCGCGGACGTCATCGGGATAGGCCGCCTTGTCGAGGCCGGGTGAGAGGAAGCCCGACACCATCCGCTGGACGTCCCGCTGGGGCGGGAAGGTGACGGGGACGTTCATCACCGTTGCCTTGCGTCCGTTCTCCTGGACGCGGTCCCAGATGCGGTCAGCCTGGACGTCGCGGCCCATCGGGACGTACGTGTCGTAGGTGCCGACCTCGCGGTCCTGAAAGCCGTACACACCTGTCTCACCGGGGTTTACACCGGTCGTCAGCGACGGCCAGCAGGCGCTGGATTCCGGTGGAACGATGCTCGAGATTTCCTCGGCGGTCCCGTCGTCGGCGATCGCAGCGAAGTTCGGGAACAGTTCCTCGTTCTCCGAGAGGAGACTATACGGCACGCCGTCGACCCCGATAAATGCGACACGGGGGTCGCCGTCGCCCCGTAGTCGGTCGAACAGACCCATGGACGGACGTAGTCCGACCGGATACAAGAAGCTTCGTTTCGAGACAGTCTTTTGCGAATAGCTGACACTCCGGTCGCTTCACCGCCGGACGGCCGTCGGGAATCCGATAGTCAGCCGCTGAGGATGGCAGTGATCGGTATTTGATCAGGGGATCGCGACAGACGATCACTGAATCGGGACAGACAGCGGGATCGTTACTCCTCGCGTTCGCTCGAGTCCTCGGGGTCGAAGTTGGTCGGAACGACCGTGGGATGGGCCATGCCGACGCCGGCCTCGACAGCGTCGTCGGCCAACGGAGACGTTCGTGGGGCGGAATTGGATGCTGCCATACACGAAATAGTAACGGCAGGAGCGGGGATAAAATTACCCATGCTCATAATGCATGTCCTGACCGGCCGCGGATTACTCTCGGGAATCAGCGGGAGTCTCGTTGCTACTCGGGCGGTTCGCGATTTTCGACTCGGTCGTGTCTCTCGGTCCTATATTCCGAATTGATGGCCGTCTCCAAGACTTCCTCTCAGCGTTCCGCGAGAAAAAACGGATCGCAACGCAGATCGCACTGCAGTTCGGTCCGTCGCTAGAAGTTCTCGTCGTAGAGATCCTGGGCGTGTTCGATCGCGTCATAGGCCGCCTGTTTGTCCTCCCAGCCTAGCGTCTCGACTTCCTTGCCCTCCTCGAGGTTCTTGTACGTCGAAAAGAACTCGTCGATCTCGTCGAGTTCCTGTTGTGGGATGTCGTCGAGGTCCTCGATGTGGTCGTAGCGCGGGTCCTCGCTCGGGACGGCGATGACCTTGTCGTCTTGCTCGCCGTCGTCGTCCATCTTCATCAACGCGACGGGACGGGCCTCGATAACGCACCCGGGGAACGTCGCGTCCTCGACGAGCACGAGTACGTCGAAGGGGTCCTCGTCGTCGTAATAGGACTGCGGGATGAACCCATAGTCGCTTGGATAGTGGACGTTGCTGTGCAGGACCCGATCGAGGACGACGCCCGGAACGTCCTTGTCGTACTCGTACTTGTTTCGCTCGCCCTTGAGACACTCCACGACGGCGTAGATCTCTTCTGGCGGATTCGGTCCGGTCTCGAGGTCTTCCCAGAGGTTGACCATGTACCTGAGAGTTCACGGTCGATCAAAAAGTACTTTCGTAATCGAGTGTCACAAACTACGTGACGGTTGCCAGATATCCAAAAGACACGAATCAGGCACATACACCCGTATCCGGCGGTATTGTGGCTGGTAGCAGGTTGTACACCGGCTGATACGAAGGGATAGTTGACAAGTCTTAAATACTCTGGTAACATTTGCACACGTATGTCAGAGGCACAATCAATCACCGGCGAACAGAGTATTGCACGCGAACTCACCGCCTTCCAGAACAACATCCTCGTCATCCTCGCGAAGGAGCCGATGTACGGCCTGGCGATCAAGCGAGAGCTCGAGGACTACTACGGGACGGAAGTAAACCACGGACGACTCTACCCCAACCTCGACGAGCTCGTCGATCTGGGCCTGGTCGAGAAGAGCGAACTCGACAAGCGAACGAACCAGTACTCGCTGACCGACGACGGCTACGACGCCGTCCTCGACGGCATCCAGTGGTCGCTCTCGAAGGTCGTCACGGGCGACGACCGCGCCGACGAAATCCGCGACATCGTCGAGAACAGCTACTAGAACTGGCGGTTCGGGACCGGCTCGGTTGCCGCCTCGAAGACGAGTTCGATCGACTCCGCCAACACATTTTGCTGTTTTTCGGACGGCCAGGCGTTCCTGACGACGTATTCCGTCCGAAACTCCGCGAGTTCGTCACCCGTTAGTTCATCCATCGGCTTCGCGTAGTGATTGCCCGCGAAATCGGCCAGCATCGCCGCGTTGTCGCCGTGCACGTCGCCGTGATCCGCTCGGACCGCCGCGACGAGGTCGCGGTTGTGCTCGTCGACTGCTTCCCAGTCGTCCGGACTCTCGGCCCCCTCGAGCGGAATCTCGACCGCGCGGTCGATGTCCTCGATGCGATCGGTTCGGATGGCGCCGTCCTCGTGCCACTCCTCGGGATGGAGTACCAGGACATCGTCGCCGTCATCGTTGCGGATTCGGGACGTGAAGTCGTGCTCGTCGAGCAGTTCATCGGATCGATTTTCGTAGGCCTCGATCTCGTTTTCGTCGACCGCGGTACGCTCGAGCCGGGTCAGTCGTTCGACTTCGTCGACGACCTCTCTCGGAAGGTCCGTGTCTTTCGGGGTGTCGGCACCGTCTCCGTCCTGCTGGTTGCTTGTCCCGTCAGCGTCGACTACGTCTGGATCCGTCATAAGAGAGCGTACGCACTCGAGCGGTTTTCCCCTTGCTGATTCGCTCCGAGCGAGCGCAGCGAAGAGCGAGTTGTGAATGGTGCAGTGAGTTCTGATGGGAATTGGGGGACGAAGCGTCCTGCTATCGTGGCAACAGGGAATCGCCACGCCCTCCCCAGCCGATTCGTTCGCTCGTTCTACTCGCTCACTCATCCCTCGCGCAACTTCGGACCGCGGTTCACCGGTGGTTCGCGGCTCCCTGCGGTCACCGCTCATACTACCGAGGCCGTCACTTCGTTCAGGCCTCGCAGTTCACCGCGGCCCAGCGCGCGCCACCGCACGCCGGATGGGCGGTCCGGAATAAGAACATACCCGCTCCGAATTGAGCGACCCTAAGCCTGATCCAGCGCCTCGTTCACGAGGCCGTCCGCGCGGTCGTTGGCCTCTCGAGGGACGTACTCGAGGGTCCACTCGTCGAACGACTGCAGCAGTTCGTGGACGGTCACGCGCTTCTCGCGGAGTTCTGGGTTGTTCGTATCGTACTCGCCGCGGACCTGCTTGACGATGAGTTCGGAGTCGCCGCGGACGTGTACCTCGTCGTAGTCGTAATCGCGCGCGGCCTCGAGGCCCGCGATCAGCGCCTCGTACTCGGCCTGGTTGTTCGTGGCCGTCCCGATCGTTTCGCCGTTCTCGGCGACGATTCCGTCGCCGGTGACGATCACCCAGCCGATTCCGGCGGGACCGGGATTGCCACGGGAACCGCCGTCGAAATAGACGTGGGCGCGTCCGCCGTTCTCGCGGAGCAATGCCTCGATATCCCGCGGGTCCGACCCCTGAATCACAATTTTGTCGTCGTAGGCGACGGCCGTGGCACCGCCGCGGCTCGCTCGCCAGCGTTCGTGGTCAGTGTTTCCCGAGTCGACGGCGACGCCCGCCTCCTCGAGTCGTTCGCGGGCTGCCTCGACGTCGCACTCGATGACCGGCATTCGTCTCCGTGATCGGCCAGAATCGGATAAAGGTTTTCCGGTTCCGTTTCGTAAAACTTGGGAGTGAACGCTCGAGCCGGGTGTTTTCGAGCGATACGGAGCACCAACCGAAACCCCTTCCCAAAACTTTATGTACCATAATGAGACTACTATAAAAGTGCGATGACACGGTCCACCCGCCAGCGGGAGCGAACGCGCGAGACGGACGAGACCGAGGAACAAGAGGGGGAACGTGCCTGCCCCGAGTGTGAATCGGACAATCTCGTCAAGGACTCCGACCGGGGAGAGCTCATCTGCGAAGACTGTGGGCTCGTCGTGGAGGAGGAACAGATCGACCCCGGCCCGGAGTGGCGGGCGTTCAATCACTCCGAACGGCAAGAAAAGTCCCGCGTCGGCGCGCCGACGACCCAGACGATGCACGACAAGGGGCTGACGACGACGATCGACTGGAAAGACAAGGACGCCTACGGCCGCTCGATTTCTTCGAAAAAACGCAGCCAGATGCACCGGTTGCGCAAGTGGCAAGAACGCATTCGAACCAAAGACGCCGGCGAGCGGAACCTCCAGTTCGCGCTCAGCGAGATCGATCGGATGGCATCCGCGCTCGGCGTCCCGCGCTCGGTTCGGGAGGTCGCGTCGGTCATCTATCGGCGCGCGCTCAAAGAAGATCTCATCCGCGGACGATCGATCGAAGGGGTCGCGACATCCGCGCTATACGCCGCCTGTCGCAAGGAAGGGATCCCGCGAAGCCTCGAAGAGATCTCGGAAGTCTCGCGCGTCGAACGCAAAGAAATCGGTCGCACGTATCGATACATCTCGCAGGAACTCGGCCTCGAGATGCGTCCCGTCGACCCGAAAAAGTACGTCCCGCGCTTCTGTTCTGAACTCGAACTGTCCGAAGAGGTCCAGACCAAGGCCAACGAAATCATCGAGAAGACGGCCGAGGAAGGACTACTCTCGGGCAAGTCACCGACGGGGTACGCCGCGGCCGCGATCTACGCTGCGTCCCTGCTCTGTAACGAGAAGAAGACCCAGCGCGAGGTCGCCGACGTCGCACAGGTGACCGAAGTGACGATCCGGAACCGCTATCAGGAGCAGATCGAAGCGATGGGCATTCACGGGTAGCCGAAGGCGAAGGCGAACTCGGTGCCCTCTCTCGATTTTATCGCATCACGTAGTCGATCCAGCGACTGCGTCCGTCGGCTAGTCGTCCTTGCCGACGCTGATGACCTGCAAGAGCGAGTAGACGGGGACGCCCTCGAGTTCCTCGAGGCCCTGTTTGTCGGCGATGACGACGCAGGCGAGCGGCTTGCCGCCCTCGGCGCGGATCGCCTCGATCGTCTCGCGCATGGTGGTGCCGCTGGTGATGGTATCGTCAACGATGTAACATTCTCGATCGCGGATCCCGGCGAAATTCCTGGAGAACATGCCGCCGAGATCCTCGATGTCGCCTTCCTCCCACTGGTGTTTCGCGGGGGTGTAGGTCCCGAGATCGGTCTCGAGTTCGCGGGCGACCAGCGTCGCGATTGGGCCGCCGGCTTTCTCGATGCCGATCGTCAGATCCACGTCTTCGCCGTGTTTGGCGAGCATGTCGGCCATCGCCGAGGCGATGGCGCTCATCCGTTTGCTGTCCCGGCCGATCGCGGACCAGTCGACGTGGATGTCCTGTGGGCCGCTCGCACCGGGGGTTTCATCGGTTCGCTTGGGTGGTTGATCGGTCGCCTGTGGGGTCGTTCCGCTGCGCTCGACGAGCCAGCTTGCGGTCTCCCGGGAGACGTTCAGCTCGTCTGCGATCTCGCCCTTCGAGAGACCGCGAGCCGCGAGTTCGGCCGCGCTCTCGATCAAGTCGTCGACGTTTTTCATATGGATGCGAATTCGACCGCCGTTTTTATAGTCGTGTCGTCATCCGCCCCCGTCGTCGACGCACGTCCGGTCGTCAGGACACGTGCGGTCGCCTTCGGGAACGCCTGATCGACCGCCTCGAGGCCGTAGACGCCGGTCACGATCGACTCGAGCACCCAGTCTGGAAGGCTCGAGAGCGTCTCGATTGCCCGCTCGAAGTGACGGCGGTTGGAGTTGACGCTGCCGACCAGCGCTTTGTTGTGCAACACGAGGTCGCGGTGGAGTCGGCCGCCGTCGACCTCGAACGACCAGTCGGCGGGGACGCCGAGCAGGGCGGCGACGCCGTTGGGGGCGAGCGCATCGATCGATTCGAAGGCGTGTTTCGCGTGACCGGTCGCCTCGTAGACGACGTCTATCGGCTCGTACGCGCCCGCGATAGCGGAGACCGGCGTCTCGCGGGAATCGATGTAGGTCGCGCCGAGTCGCTCCGCGATGTCGATCGTTGGGTGCGGTCGATCCTTCCGCCCGAGACAGTAGACTCGCTCGTAGTCGAGCGTCTCCGCGAACATCGCGACGGTCAACAGCCCCAGCGAGCCGGTGCCGAGGACGAGCGCGGATTCGGGCCGCCAGTCGAACGCTGAGCGCGTCGCGCGAGCGTGTTCGATCGCTTTTTCGATAATGCTGATCGGTTCCACGAGAAAGCCCCACTGCGCTAGCTCGGCCGGAATCGGAACGAGATCAGCTGCCGGGCTCGTAATGTATTCCGCCATGAACCCGTGTGCGCCGACGATACCGCGTTCGACGTACTCGCCGTCGGGGGCCATGTCCGGTTCGCCCGCCTCGAAGTAGTCGTTCGTCTCGACGCCCGCTGGCGGCCGTCGCACCGTCGGGACGACGTACTGTCCGTCCGCGAGGTCGGTTCCGTTCGCGTCTTCGACGATGCCGACGGCCTCGTGTCCGAGGATCAGCCTGTCGTCTCCGTCGGGAACGCTTCCGTGGTCCCCGTCGATGACCTCGTAATCGGTCCCGTCAATACCGACGCGACAGATCCGCACGAGCGCTTCGCCGGGAGCGGGTTCCGGAACGGGTCGGTCGACGACCTCCGGGATACCCGCTCCGGGCTGGACTGCGATGGCCTTCATTGTCCCCCGGTAGGAACCGTGACGTTAAATATTTATTCCTACTCGAGTAAATATCGTTATGTTCGGATATCGGAGACGTGAGACCGTCCGGCCGGGATCGAGCGAGCAGCGAACTGACTGCGATCGGAACGACTGCGATCGAAACGGTTTCGGCCAGAACGACTGCGACCGGAAACGGTTATCCGTCCGCCCATGCCTGTAGCCCACATGGAACGGTACGATCTCGTCTATCGGCTCTACGACGAGCACGACACGGCGACGTTGCGAGAGTACCAGGAGTTCGTCGATGTCTTCCCGGCGGTCGACTCCAGAGTCGCGCTCGAGCACTGGCAGGAGGCGACCGAGGAACTCGAGACTCGCAAGGACGAGATCCGGTCGGCGTTCGCGGCCGGCGAGACGTTCGCGGAGATCGCCGCCCGCACGACTCGCGATCAGGCATTCACCGCGCTCGACCTCGAGGCGAAGTACGGCCGCGCGGTGAACGTCCTCGTGCTCGACGTCGACGAGACGCTGCGCTCCGCCGGTGGAACGGACAACGAGATTCCCCGGGAGACGCTGCACTTCCTGACGGAGTTCCACGAGGCCGGCGTCCCGATCGTCATCTGTACGGGCCAGACCTTAGAGAACGTCAAGGGCTTCGCGATCCAGGGGCTGGGGAGTGAGATCGTCCACTCGGGGAACCTCTCGATCGTCTACGAGGCGGGAACGGGCGTGTTCACGCCGGGCCACGGCGCGGAGACGAAACAGTTGCTTTACGAAGACCTCGATGAGTCCATTCGAACCGTCTTCGACGACGTCCGGTCGCGCGTCTTACCGGAGGCGCCCGAGGAACTCCGCCGGGGCTGTCACCTCCAGGGCAACGAGTTCAACGTCACGATGAAGCCCAACTACGAAACCGGGTCCGCGGACGCCCGCGAAATTATCGACGAGGCGCTGGTCTATCTCATCGATCTGCTCGCCGATGCCGTCGGACGGGTGCTCGAGGATGCAGGCGAGGAGGTGAACGGTGAGAACGGGGAACCAGCCACCGGCGGCGAGAGTGAGCTGACGCCCGGCGACGAAACGATCACCGACTGGACCCGTGCCTTCTACGCCGGACAGGACCCGGAGATCAGGGCGGTCCTCGAGGGCGAAGGGGCGTACCCCGACCTCGCGATCGACGACGTCCCCGACCGGCTCGCAGCGACCCTCGAACGGATCGACGTCGCCTACTACGAGGCCGATGCGGCCGAAATCGGTAGCCTCGAGTTGAACAAGGTGGTGGGCGTCCAACGCGCGCTCGACGTGCTCGGAGTCGAGAACCCCTTCGCGCTTGTGATGGGCGACTCCAAGAGCGATCTGCGCGTGATGGAGTGGGTCGCCGACACCGACGCCGGGATCGCGGCCGCCCCGGAACACGCCTCGCAGGAGACCCTCCAGCACGTCCTCGAGACGGACGAACTCGTCTTCGATCGCGGGAAGAGCGTCGACGTGCTCCGGACGGTGTACGCGCTCAATCGGCTGGCTCATCTCGGGTGATCGATCGACTCGTTTCTCGCGTACAGTGTCACCCGATCCGAACTGCCGTCCGTTCGACATTGCCGTCCGATCGATACCGTCGACATTCCGGTTCTGTCACGTGATTTTGACCGTCGTCAGACGCGACTCACTCTCTTAAACGACCGGAATACAAAGGCCCGCTCATCAAGCGTATCCGAGTCGTTCCTTCTCTCAGCACGATCCGGTGAGCGCACTGTCGACGGCGCCCTCACAGCCGCAATGGGCGAGGCGTTCGCGACGACACTGAGCGGATCGGCTGGAGATTTATGAGACGAATCGAGTCCCAGCACCAGGACAGCGGCGTCGTCCACCGACCGGACTCGAGCCAGCGCTACGAGGTGACCCACCAATGACGACGATCGCAGAACTTTCGCTTTCGACGGACGAGTTCGCACTCGCAGAGACCCTCCAGCAACTACCGTCCCTCGACGTCCGCGTCGAAAGCGTCGTCGCGGAAGGGCCGACCCGGACCGTCCCGCTCGTCTGGTTTTCGAACGTCGACCGCGACGACCTCGAGACGGCTCTCGAATCGGATCCGACCGTCGCCGAGTACCGACGGCTGCTCGGGAACACCGAGGACGGCGAACTGTTCTACCGCTTGGAGTACGCAGCGACCGTCGAGTCCGTCTGTCAGTGCGTCTACACCGACGGCGGGACGGTTCTCGACGCGCAGGTGACCGACGGCCAGTGGACGCTTCGGCTCCTCTTCCCCCACCGCGAAGAGCTGTCGGACGCTGTCTCAGCCATCGAGGACTGCGGCGTTCGGGTCGACGTGAGACGCATGGTCGAGGCCGGACAGGACGAGGAACTCGAGACGACGGCGGCGCTGACCGAGCCCCAGCAGGAGGCGATCGCCGAGGCGTATCGGCAGGGCTACTACGACGTCCCGCGCGAAATCTCGCTCGAGGAGCTCGCGAACGAACTCGATATCTCTCACCAGGCGCTCTCCGAGCGGCTCCGTCGGGCGAACCGCGTCCTCGCGGGCGAGCAGTTGGACAACCCGTCGGGCGAGATGGCGACGCCGGACTGACTCGAGGTCGGCGGGGCGTCGTTCGCTCGCGGTCGGCGACCGATGGCTATTCGAGCCGGCGAGCGAGTCGCGGCGGCAGGCGTTTTTTGGCCGTCCCCGACGGAGTAGCCTGCATGTCGAATCACGATCCCGGCGCCGCCGACCCGCTGTCGCTTCGCGGCGTCGTGCCGCCGACCGTCACCGCGTTTCGGGAGGACGAGTCCGTCGATTACGAGACGACGGCTGCACACGCCCGTTTCGTCGTCGACCGCGGGGTACACGGCGTTTTTCCGCTGGGAACCAACGGTGAGTTCCCGCTGCTCTCGGGCCCGGAGCGCGACCGGATCGTCGAGGCGGTCGTCGACGAAGTCGGTGATGACGTGCCGGTCATCGCCGGCGTCGGTGCTCCCAGTACCTATCGGACGGTCGCCCACGCCGAACACGCCGAATCCGTTGGCGCGGACGGCATCGTCGTCGTGACGCCGTACTACTATCCGCTGGACCACGACGGTGCCCTCGAGCACTATCGACGGGTCGCCGAGGCCGTCGACGTACCGGTCTATATCTACCACATCCCGAGCAAGACCGGCAACGAACTGTCGCTCGAGACGCTGGCCGACCTCGCTGAAATCGACACTCTCGCGGGCGTCAAGGACTCGAGCAAGGACGTGCCATGGCTCGCACAGGCGATCGATTCCCACCCCGATCTGACCTTCCTTGCGGGGTCGGACTCACTCATCTTCACGGGCCTCGAGATTGGCTGCTCGGGACTCGTCAGCGCCGTCGCGAACGTCTTCCCGGAACTCGTTGTCGACTGCTACGAGGCCTACGACGCGGGCAACGAGGGACGAGCGCGCGAACTCCAGAGCGAAATATTCCGCGTTCGGGACGCGTTCAAGACCGGCGGCGCGTACATGTCCGGCGTCAAGACCGCACTCAGAATGCGGGACTTCGACGCCGGCCCACTTCGGAGCCCGCTCCGGCTGAAAGACGACGACTCCGCACGGGAGATGCGCTCCCGGCTCGAGAAAATAGACGTTCTCTGAGGTGGACGGCGGCTACAGGAGCGACCGCGTCCGCACGGTTCCGCTCAATACCAGCGTGCGCCCGCTCCCGTCGATCGAGGAATCTTCGAGGGTCGCCCAGCGATCGCTGACGTCGCGGTTGGAGTCGACGTGGTCGCTGAGTGCCTCCGCGTTCGCGTCGCTCTCGCTGTCGTAGAGGAACACCTCGGTGAATTCGGACGTGTCGCCGTCGAACTCGTAGGTGGTCGCCGTCCCCGTTAGCCCTCGTTCCCAGTCATCGAACTGGTCTTCGATGCGGTCTTCGATCTCCTGGCGCTGCTGATCGGGAATGTTGTCGGGGTCGCCGTACTGACGCTCGAGTTCGGTCTCGACGGTTCGGGGCTCGTGAACGCTCCCGCTGGACATGTGTTTGACGCTGAACTCGCCCAGCATCGCCCCGCCATCGTCCGTCTCGGACCACAGTCCGCTCGCGCTCGCGTTGGCGTCGATGGCCGCTTCGACGGCGCTGACCGCATCGAGGTAGCTCCCCCCGTTGGCCTGGACGATGGACCCCTCACTGACCCCGAAGGCCCAGTTCTCGATCGCGTACAGCTCGTATCCCTCGTGGTCTCCCTCGCTCGAGAGTTCGTCGTCCTCGGCGTACTCGTCGTCGACCCAGTCCTGCAGATTCTCCTCGATAGACGCGGGATCGAAGGAACCGGCGAGGAACGCGTACTCGACCGACGACTCCACCGTGTCCGTTTGGGTCGTTGTTCCATCCCAGGTCTGTCGCGTATGGCTCACCTCGAACTCCCAGGAAACGGTCTGGGAGAGCTCCCAGTCGAGGTCGGTTGCGGCAACGCCAGCCCTGCTCCGATGAGCCGCACCCCTCTCGAGGGGCCAGTACACAACGAGTTCCTCCTCGTGCTCGAAGACCGAATCGGGAACGACAGCGTTGAACTGTCGATCGATCTCCTCCGATGAGTCGACCGTTCCATCGGTGTAGCGCTCGGTCAGCGCTTCCGTGTCGAGAAGGTCGGTAACTGCCGGCGCGGCGAGCCAGTTTCCGACCGGCGGCCCGGAACTCCCGTCTTCCTCGTCGCCGAGGAACGGGAGGCTTCCCGCACAACCGGCCAGTCCCGCGGAACTGACCGCGGCCAAACCTGCGCTACCGCTTCGAAGAAGCGTTCGCCGTGAAATATCCTCTTCCATCCCTCTTGAGGAGACAGTATTTATATATAGTATTTCTGGCTGACGTACATATTTGCGTTTCAGAAGGAGAGTCGGCGAACAGCGTCGTATCGCGGCCCTTCCGTTCGGCGGGATCGAGAGGCTATAGTAGTCACTGAAAGTCAATACACACCTGATCGCGTGACAGCGATGCGACCAGCGTGTGAACCGTTTCAGTGACTACTATATCGCCGGATCGGCGACCCCAACTCGAACGCAGCGTCCACGAGAACGAACTCGAAGCAGACTCGAGGCCGACTCGTCCCGTCTCCCGGCCAAGGGATGATCGCGTCGCCGGTCGTTCCGACGTGAGTCTCTTTGTGTAACGACTTCGTGGGTGCGGGTATGACGCTCACCGACGAACAGGCAGCGATCCGGGAGACCGTCCGAGAGTTCGCCAGCGAAGAGATTCGGCCGACTGCACTCGAGGCCAACAGGGAGCAGGAGTTCCCCGAAGCCGTCTGGGACGGCCTCGCCGACCTCGATCTGACGGGACTGACGGTCCCCGAGGAGTACGGCGGCTACGAGGCGGATCCGGTGACGGCCGCCGTAGTCAACGAGGAAGTCGCGTACGGGATGCTCTCGGTCGCAACGGCGCTGTCGGTCCACTCGCTTGCGACCTCGTGTATCGCCGAGTTCGGGAGCCCGGATCAGCGTGAGCACTGGCTCCCCGAGATGGCCGCGGGCCGCCCCGTGGGCGCGTTCGCGCTCTCGGAACCCCACGCGGGGTCGAACCCGGCGGAGATGTCGACGGAAGCGAGACGCGAGAGCGACGAGTACGTTATCGACGGCGAAAAGCAGTGGATCACGAACGGCGAGCGCGCGGGCGTCTACGTCCTCTTCGCGAAGACCGACCGCGACGACCCCGGCTCGGTCACCCAGTTTCTCGTTCCAGCCGACGTGGACGGCCTCTCGGTTGGCGAGAAAGAGGACAAACTCGGCCTGCGCGCGAGCGACACCACGAGCCTCACCTTCGACGACGTTCGGATCCCGGCCGCAAATCGGTTGACTGAGGAGGGAAAAGGGCTCTCGGCCGCGTTTCACATCCTCACCGGCGGCCGGATCGCCATCGCCGCCCAGTCGGTGGGCCTCGCACAGTGTGCGCTCGACGAGGCGCTGGCTTACAGCCAAGAGCGCGACCAGTTCGGCGGCCCCATTTCGGACATCCAGACGATCCGGCACAAACTCGCCGAGATGGCGACCAAAATTCGGGCCGCGCGCCTGCTGACTCGAGACGCTGCCCGAAAGCGAGCGGCCGGCGGCGCAGCACTCGAGGCGAGCATGGCGAAGTACTTCGCGAGCGAGGCGGCGATGTTCGTGACGAACGAGGCGGTCCAGATCCACGGCGGCTACGGCTACGTCACCGAGGGCGAGGTCGAACGGCTCTATCGCGACGCCAAGATTACCGAAATCTACGAGGGGACGACCGAGATCCAGAAGACGGTGATCGCTCGGGAACTGCTCGAATAAGAGAGCGGGTAGAGCGCGGTGGCGAGTAGAGTCCAGTACCGAGTCGGTGGTTCGCGGCGGGCGACACGGCGAACAGTATATTCGCGTCCCGCACGTATTGGCAGCCGTGACCGGGTACGAGGCCATCGTCTACGATCTGGACGGAACGCTCGTCGATCTCGATGTCGACTGGAACGCCGTCGCCGTCGACGTCCGCGAGGTGTACACCGCCGCGAACGTCGACCCGCCGAGCGACGGGCTCTGGGACATGCTCGAGGTCGCGGCCGACGTGGGGCTGGCCGATGAGGTGGAAGCCGCTATCGCGGCCCACGAGCACGACGGGGCGCGGACCTCCGTTCGACTCGCACATGCCGACGAACTGCTCGAGCGGTCGCTGCCGGCGGGCGTCTGTTCGCTCAATTGCGAGCGAGCGTGTCGGATCGCGCTCGACGAACACGCGCTCGACGACGCGGTCGATGCCGTCGTCGGTCGCGATACGGTCGACACGTGGAAACCGGATCCGGAACCGTTGCTTGCGACGGTTCGAGTCCTCGAGGTCGAGCCGGCGGCGGCGCTATTTATCGGTGATTCCGCGCGCGATCGACACGCCGCAGAACGAGCGGGAATGGACTTCGAGTACGTCGGCGAGGGGCCGTCGGGCGTCTGAGCGCTCGGCTCGAGCCCGTTAGGTCTGCGTTCGCTTCGCGTAGGCGAAGACGACGATCGACGTGACTAACCAGACGGGCGCACCGACTCGGATCGCGAACTCGACCCGGTCGGCCCACGTCGGGAGGGTCGCCGCCGTGGATAGCAGGACGACGACCGGCGCGCCGACCAGAATGGTTGCGACGAAGGTCGTCTGCATCACCCAGCCGTAATCGATGCCGTCGGGTGAGGTCGTTTCGACGGGTTCTGGCACGTGTGAGTATCGCGACCGACTCCTCTTAAGCGCCGCGGATACGGCCCCAGCGGACCCTCGACCGTCACTGGCGGAAGAACAACGCTGTTTAGTTCTCGGCGGCTAAGCTGTGGGTATGCCTACCGTGCGGGATCTCAGAGCGAAGGCCGGTGACGAGCCGATCACGATGCTGACCGCGTACGACGCGCCGACGGCGGCGGTCGTCGACGAGGCTGGCGTCGACATCATCCTCGTCGGTGACAGCCTTGGAAACACCAATCTGGGGTACGAGACGACGCTCCCGGTTACCGTCGACGACATGGCTCGCCACACCGGTGCGGTCGCCCGCGCGACCGACGACGCCCTCGTCGTCGCCGACATGCCGTTTCTCTCGATCGGGGTCGACGAGGCGGCGAGCGTCGAGAACGCGGGCCGGATGCTCAAAGAGGAGGACGCCCACGCGGTCAAACTCGAGTGCGGGCCCCACACCGTCGAGCTAACCGAGAAACTGGTCCGGCTCGGAATTCCCGTGATGGCCCACCTTGGACTGACGCCCCAGCACGTCAACCAGTACGGCGGCTATCCGCGGCAGGGGACGGATCGGGATGGAGCCGAGCGCATCCTCGAACTGGCCGAAGCCCACGAGGCGGCCGGGGCGTTCTCGCTCGTCCTCGAGCACGTGCCGTCGAATCTCGCGGCCGACGTGACCGCGGCGCTGGACATTCCGACGATCGGGATCGGTGCCGGCCCGGACTGCGACGGACAGGTGCTCGTCGTCGACGACGCGATCGGGCTCAGCGAGTGGTCGCCCTCCTTCTCGAAACGGTTCGGGAACGTCCGCGAGGAGATGGAGTCCGCGGTCGGGGAGTACGTCTCAGCGGTCGAATCCGGCGAGTTCCCCGCCGACGAACACAGTCACGAGGAGAGCGATCTCGAGGACATTTACTGAGCCGTCGTCGCCCGGCCCGATAGCGGAGATCGGCCCCCTCGTGATCTCGAGTCGGTTCTCAGTACCAGTCTCGATTTCGGTCACCGTCGATCTCCGACAGGAATTCGTCGACGACCGTGTTGAACGCGGTCGGCCGCTCGATCATCGCCAGATGTGCAGCGTCCTCGATCTCGACGAGTCTGGCCTCGTCGATTTCATCGGCGAGGTACTCGTGAAACCACGGCGGGGTCAACTGGTCGTACTCCCCATACACTGCGAGCGTGGGTGTGTCGATCTCGTCGACGCGATCGCGAACGTCGAACTCGTGGCTGGTTAGAAAGTCCCGGCGCGTGACCGCCTGGCCGGTATCGTGCATCCGTTCCATTGATCGCTCGCGGAGACCCGAGTCGGGGTCGTGAAAGAGCCGATCCGGGCCGTGGAGGAATTCGACCGCGCGCTCGAAATCGGACCGAAGCCACGCCAGGAGATCCTCGAGCACGCCGAGTCGAGCGCCGGTCCCCGTCAGGACGGCCGCCGCGGGATCGAACTCGCGCTCGAGCAAGATGTGGAGGACGACGGCACCGCCGAGGGAGTTTCCGACGAGGACCGCCGCGTCGGTCGCCTCGACGACGGCCAGCACGTCGTCGGCGTAGGCCGACAGCGCCGAGTACCCCGCGCTGGCATCGATGTCATCCGACTCACCGTGGCCGCTGAGGTCGACCGTGACGAGCGGTGCGTGATCCGCGAGCGGCCGCTGTCCGTCCCAGACGTCGTGAGACCCGCCGCTCCCATGGATACAACAGATAGGTGGTCCGTCGCTGCCCCGGTCGACGACCTCGTACGCCGTCTCCCGTCCGTAGTGTGTTACCGTTTCCATACGGAACGACACAACCGGAACCGGCATAAAGACTCGATTCGGTGGAGACCGGAGTACGCCAGCAACGAGGATATTATCGTTCCGAACCAATCGGGTATCACTGGACCGATCGCATAACCGCGTGAACTCACAGTATGAACGTGAACTACGAACAATCACTTTCCAGCCGATACGCTGCCCTCATGCGGTCTGTCGGCGAAACATATATATGTGAGTGGCGCTTACCTTGGGTTAGTTACAGCATGACTCTCGAACAATTCACCCTCGACGAGGGGCAGGTGGCCCGCCGGTACGAATACGACGACAGCACGGTGATGGCTGTCGACTTCGGTACCGAAGAAGCCGATGCGTCGGTCGACGTTGTCGACGACACGGTTATTGTCGTCCTCACCGACGATCAGTACGAAATCGAACTCCCTGCGAATAGCGAGAACCCGCACACGTTTATCAAAAACGGCGTTCTCACTGTCGAATTGGAGGAGGAACGATGAAACTCACTGTCAAACCACTCAAACAGAAGGACGCCGGCCGCGGACTGGCCGCGATCGACCGCGTCTCCATGAACGAACTCGACCTCGAGAACGGGGACTACATCGTCATCAAGGGCAAGAGCGAGGCACAGGCTGTCGCTCGCGTCTGGCCCGGCTACCCCGAAGACGAGGGACGCGGTATCGTCCGGATCGACGGCCGCCTGCGTCAGGAGGCTGACGTCGGGATCGACGACAACGTCACCATCGAACCCGCTGACGTCAAACCCGCCAAATCGGTCACCGTGGCGCTGCCACAGAACCTGCGGATCCGCGGTGACATCGGGCCACTCGTCCGCGACAAGCTGAGCGGGCAGGCCGTTACCGAGGGCCAGACGGTACCGTTCTCGCTCTCGTTCGGGCCCATGGCCAGCTCCGGTCAGTCGGTCCCGCTGAAGATCGCGAGCACCTCACCGTCGGGTACCGTCGTCATCACGGACTCGACGAGCATCGAGATTTCCGAGACGCCCGCCGAGCAGGTCCAATCCGGCGGCGGTGCGTCCGCGGAGGGCGTCCCGAACGTCGCCTACGAGGACATCGGCGGCCTGGACGACGAACTCGACCAGGTCCGCGAGATGATCGAACTGCCGATGCGCCACCCCGAGCTGTTCCAACAGCTGGGCATCGAGCCGCCGAAGGGCGTCCTCCTGCACGGCCCGCCGGGCACGGGGAAGACCCTGATGGCCAAGGCCGTCGCAAACGAGATCGACGCCCACTTCGAGACAATCTCCGGGCCGGAGATCATGTCGAAGTACTACGGCGAGAGCGAAGAGAAACTCCGGGAGGTCTTCGAGGACGCCGAAGAGAACGCTCCCGCGATCGTCTTCATCGACGAGCTCGACTCCATCGCCGCCAAACGTGAAGAGGCCGGCGGTGACGTCGAACGACGCGTCGTCGCCCAACTGCTCAGCCTGATGGACGGCCTCGAGGAGCGCGGCCGCGTCACGGTCATCGCTGCAACCAACCGCGTCGACGCCATCGACCCCGCGCTCCGACGCGGCGGTCGCTTCGACCGCGAAATCGAGATCGGCGTCCCCGACAAGGCGGGTCGCAAGGAGATCCTGCAGGTCCACACCCGCGGGATGCCCCTCGACGAGGGGATCGACCTCGATCAGTACGCCGAGAACACGCACGGCTTCGTCGGTGCCGACCTCGAGTCGCTCGCCCGCGAGAGCGCGATGAACGCGCTCCGGCGGATCCGCCCCGAACTCGATCTCGAGTCCGAGGAGATCGACGCCGACGTGCTCGACTCGCTGGAGGTCTCTGAACGGGACTTCAAGGAGGCGCTCAAGGGCATCCAGCCCTCTGCGATGCGCGAGGTCTTCGTCGAAGTCCCCGACGTCATCTGGAACGACGTCGGCGGACTCGGCGAGACCAAAGAGCAACTGCGCGAGACGATCCAGTGGCCGCTCGACTACCCCGAGGTGTTCGAGCAGATGGACATGCAGGCCGCCAAGGGCGTCCTCATGTACGGCCCGCCGGGCACCGGGAAGACCCTGCTCGCCAAGGCTGTCGCCAACGAGGCCCAGTCGAACTTCATCTCGATCAAAGGCCCCGAACTGCTGAACAAGTACGTCGGGGAGTCCGAGAAGGGCGTTCGCGAGGTCTTCGAGAAGGCGCGGTCGAACGCACCGACCGTGATCTTCTTCGACGAGATCGACTCGATCGCTGGCGAACGCGGCCAGCGACAGGGCGACTCCGGCGTCGGCGAACGCGTCGTCTCTCAGCTCCTGACGGAACTGGACGGCCTCGAGGAACTCGAGGACGTCGTCGTGATCGCCACGACCAACCGGCCGGATCTGATCGACAGCGCCCTGCTCCGTCCCGGTCGACTCGACCGCCACGTCCACGTGCCGGTCCCCGACGAGGACGCTCGCAAGGCGATCTTCGAGGTCCACACCCGCGACAAGCCGCTGGCCGAATCGGTCGACCTCGAGTGGCTCGCCGGTCGGACGGACGGCTACGTCGGTGCCGACATCGAAGCGGTCTGCCGAGAGGCCTCGATGGCCGCCAGCCGCGAGTTCATCAACTCGGTCGACCCCGATGAGATGGCTGACACCATCGGCAACGTCCGCATCAGCCGCGACCACTTCGAGCACGCGCTCGAGGAGGTCAACCCGAGCGTCGCTCCCGAAACCCGGGAGCAATACGAGGAACTCGAAGAGCAGTTCCAGCAGGCCGAACCGGGCCAGGACGAACAGCTCGGCCGCACCTTCCAGTAAGGTCGACGGCCACAGTCGTCGTTCGGTCCGCGAATAGCAATTCTTCTTTGCGAGTAATCGTTCCCGCTTGCAGTCGGTGACCGCCGGTCATCGTCTGCACGGCGGTCAGTGACTGGCAGCATACCACGAGGTACCTACATATTCCGTTCGCTCGTAGTTCTCCTATAGTAGCCACTGAAACGATTCACACACTGATCGGACAGCTGTCGTTCGATCAGACGTGCAATGACTTGCAGTGGCTACTATAGCGGAACGCGAGCCGATTCCAATGCATCAATCCAAAGCGGAGCTGACAGTCGGTATGGAAACGCCGGGCGCGACGATCCAACAGCAGGCGGGGTTCGGTGTGGCAACCGAACACGATGACCTGGCCGCGGAACACTTCCGTGTGAGCGCGGGAACCGATCTCACGCCCCTGCTGGAGGGGCTTCAGGATGACACGTGCCAGTGTCCCCACTGGGGGTACGTGATAGACGGAGCGATCTCCGTTCGGTACGCCGACGGCTCGGAGGCGGTCGACAACGCCGGAGATCTCGTCTACTGGCCGCCGGGCCACACGCTCTGGGTGGACGAAGACACGGAGTTCATCCTCTTTAGCCCGCACGAGGAGCACACGGACGTCTTCGAACATATGGCGGCCAAAATGGGTGAATAACGATGGCGACGACACAAAACCAGGAGATGGCGGCGATACCGTGTCCGTACTGCGAGCAGGAAACGACCATTTCGGTTCCGGACGGAGACGTAGAACTCGAGGTCAGACGATCCGTCGCACTTTACGGCGATCATACGACCGTCGAGTGTTCTGCCGGTCACAGGTTCTGGGTGTACTTCTGCTGACGGCCAGCACTCGTGAGTACAGACTCTGAACCTGCACGCGGTCCCCGGTGGATAGCGAGGGTGGGCTGCGTGATTCAGCCAACTCGCAAGCGGCTTCCTCAGTGTGTGACGTCGACCGGTTCGAGATCCGCCAGTACCTCGTCGGCGTGGCCCTCCGGGGAGACCCCTTCGTACACCGCTTCGATCCGCCCGTCCGGATCCACGATGTAGGTGTTCCGGAAGACGCCGTCGAAGGTGTTGCCGAACATCTGTTTCTCGCCGTAGGAGTCATACAGCGTCGCGACTTCGCCGAACTCGTCGGACAGCAGGTCGAACTCGAGATCGTAGTCGGCCGCGAAGTCCGCGAGGTCGTCGACCGGATCGTCGCTGATCCCGACGACCGCGGCGTCGCGGTCCGCGAGTTGCGAGAGCGCGTCGTTGAACCCGCGGGCCTCGGTCGTACAGCCCTCAGTGTTGGCGCGAGGGTAGAAGTAGACGACGAGTCGCTGCCCCTCGAAATCGGAGCGCTTGACCGTCTCGCCGTGTTGATTGAGCAGTTCGAACTCCGGTGCCTCGTCGCCGACATCGAGCATGCACTGGAGTTAGCGAGCGCTCATGTATGCGTTGCGATTTCACACTGCGGTTCGCGAACAGCGTGTCGTCGAGACGAAGCCGTTTCTCACAATAGGGCTCGAGGCGCGCTCACTCGAGGCGCTCGGCCGCCTCCCGATTGACGAGGGGGGCGGCGTTTTGCTCCGGGAGCGTGACGACGTCATCGCTGCTCAGGGTGTACTCGCGGTCGTCGACGCCGAGAATGTCGCCGATATCGCTGGTGATCCTGACGGTCGTGCGATCGACGTCATCGGCCTGCCCGCCGATCCCCGAACCGGCAGCGGATTCCGTCGGTTCCGAATCGATGCCGGCATCCGAATCGGGGCCGGCCGCTGACTGATCCGGCCGGTCGGCCGTCGAATCCGGTGCGTCGTTCCCATCGGTTCGGTCCGCCTCGTTGACCGGCGGACCGTCTCCGCCCGGACCGTCTCCGCCCAGCCCCTCTCCGCCCATGACGTCCGCAGGGGAGACGCCGCCGGAGTCGCCCGTTCCCGGATCCGGGTCGGCGGCGGGACCGATGTCCGCCGATCGATCTTCGGACGGCACCGGTGAAGCGTCGTCCGCGGGCGATCGACCGGACGACTGTTCTCCGGGCTGGTCCGCTGGATCGGTGGACTCACCGGCCGGTGTCGGTCCGGTATTGGTCGCCGCGGGCGCGTCGGTGCCCGAAGCGCCAGCGCCACCTTCGACACCCTCGAGGACGTCAAGGACGCGCGTCTTGTTCGAGCCGATTCGGTCGACGAGATCGTCGAAGAGGTCGGCTTCTTCTGCCGTCAGCCCCTCGTCGTCGGCCGCCATGCCGGCCGCGGCGAGGCTAGCCTGCTTGACGAGTTTTCCCATCCGTCGCTCGTAGATTGCCTCGACGACGTCCTTCGCGGTCTCGATCTCGTCGGTCAGCTGGCCGACCTCGGGCGCGGAAAAGGGGTTGTCGGCCCGCTCGGCGGCGCGGTCGCGTTCGTCCTCGAGGTCGGCGATGTAGTCGCCGACCTCCTGGTAGAACGAGGGGCGCAGATTCTGGAGGCTATCCTTCTGGCGCTCCTTGCTCTGGACCGAACGCAACTCGTCTAGATTCATTCTTTCTCCTTCTCGGCGCGGCCGCGTGCCATCAGGAACACGGCAACGTACTCGGGTAGTGACTGGTCTCCCTCGGAGACCGTAAAGCTATCCCCACCGAGTTCGATCTCCCCGCCGTCGGTGACGTCGACGGTGATCTCATGGCCCGTAAACGTCTCGGGGACGGCGTCGACGAGCGGATCGAAGTCTGCGATCTCGTCGCGCTCGAGGCGGACCGTTTTCAGCCCGCTCCCGCCGTGGAGGCTCCCGGGCAGGCGAATGAGGCGGTTCGTGTCGGTGGTGACCGGCTCGTCGATGGGCGCGTTGTCCCGCTCGACGGCCTGACTCGCGAACCGTTCGGCCAACTGCGAGACTGCAGTGTGGACGGTCACGTTACCGGCCTCGAGTTGCTCTCGATTGTTGCGGGCCGCGTTCAGCGTGGCCGCTGCCTTCCCCTCGCCGATGCCGTCGAACTCCTGCAAGCGCTCGAGGGCCGCGTCGTCGTCCAACTCGAGCAACTCGTCGACGAACTCCATGAAGTGGGCGTGCGTCCGGCCCCCCCAGCCGCCCTCGATCCGGAGCGTGCGGCGTTCGGTCGGCGTCTTTCGCCCGAGCCCCGCGACGGTCTCGGTCTCGATCAGTTCGTCGTACTCGAGGCCGATGCCGCGGACGTAGTCGACGATTTCACGGCGGTGTTCCCGCTCTAAGTGCAGGACGTTTTCGTCCCGGACGTGAACGTGATAGCCGCGGCCGCCCGAAAAGACGATCTCGAGGTCCTCGAATGCGAAGTCATCCTCGAGAAACTCGAGCAGTCGAAACAGGGCGTCCTTACACTTCGCGAGCATCTCGGCGTACGTGTCCTCGCCGAGCGTGACGCTCGGCAAGTGGTCGGCGTCGAGGTCGAAGACGAGATCCGCGGACTGCCAGTCTTTCTCGCTCATCGAACTCGCGCCGGGATCCCGAAATCGCCCCGCGGAGAAATACACGTGTCGCGGGCGCTTTCGGACGAGAAACTCCGACAGATCGCCCAACTCGAGGAGCGAACGGTGGCGGACCATCGTCGTGTCGGGGCCGTCTGTCCAGGGGATGAACCCCCACTCGCGTTCGTTGGCCGCGGGCGGTGGCGTGATCTCTGTCCGCCGGTAGTGATCGCGGAATCTCCCGCGGAGGTAGGCCCTCGTTCGCTCTTCCATACGCTTCGCCTACTCATCGTGGGCCGGGTATAATTGTATTGGACTGACCGTGTGAGTTCGAACGGGACCGACGGGTCGACGACGGTTATCCGTCGGCGCTCCGCTCCGTGGGTCCGTCGACCGTGACGAACCCGTCACCGCGCAAGATCCGTTCGACTCGGCCGTGCCAGGCCTCGGCGAAGGCCGCGCGTTCGTCCGCGGTCGCCTCGCCGTCGATCAGCGACGGGAGGTGCCGTGTGGCCGGTCCGGCATCCGGAATCTTCGAAGTATCGTAGGTGACGCGGACCGTCTCGTCCGTATCGGTTCGCGTGAACTCGTACGTGATGCCCTCCGTGCCGATGGCCCCGAACCGCAGCAAGTCCGTCCGGCCGCCGTGGCCTCCGGCTAGACCGCCGAAGCCGTCCTCGCCGGCGGCACCCGTCACGTACGAGATCAGTCGCGACGTGACGCCGTAACTCGGATCGGTTCGTGGTCCGCCCGCGAGCACAGCGACCTCGCCGCGGACGGGGAGTTCGTCCGGATAGAGTGCCTCGAGTCCGTCCGTGACAATCCGGTACGCACCGGCCGCCGTGGGACAGGAGTGACCGGCTATTTTTACGACGTCCCTGTACGTGACGACGAACGGGTCGCCGGGCTCGAGGACGGCAAGCGCTTCTGCAACGGGGTCTCGAAGTCGGATCGGCTCGATGTCAGTGTAGTCGACGGTCCAGTTCGTTCGGTCTGTTTCGTGGGTCGATTGAGTCATTATCGGATCTGTGATCGCAGTGGTCGTCGTCAGTACCGCAGCAGCCGCATCCCGTTGAGGATGACCAGTAGCACGCTTCCGATGTGAACGAGCATGCCGCCCGCCATGTGGACGTAGCCCGCGAAGACGCCGGCCAGCAGCAGGGCGACCGTCGCCACGGCGACGGCGACGTTCTCGAAGATGTTCCACCGGGTCGCCTTGCTGAGCGTCACGGCGTACGGAATGCGTGTCAGGTCGTCGGCCATCAGCGCCATGTCCGCCGTCTCGATCGCGGTGTCGGTTCCGGCGGCACCCATCGCGATGCCGACGTCGGCGGTCGCCAGCGAGGGCGCGTCGTTGATGCCGTCGCCGACCATCGCCACGACGTGGCCCTCGTCCTGAAACGACCGGATGGCGTCCTGTTTCTCCTCGGGCAGTAGCGCCGCCCGGTAGTCGTCAATATCGACCGTTTCGGCGGCGCTGCGTGCCGTTCGTTCGTTGTCACCGGTCAGCATCACCGTGCGGACGCCGGCGTCTTTCAGTGCCGCCACGACGCCGGCCGCGTCGGGACGGAGTTCGTCCCGGAGCGAAACGATGCCGACGACGTTCCCGTCGAGAACGACGTGAACCGCGGTCTCACCGGTCGCCTCGCGCTCGCGAAGGCGGTCGGTGATCCGGGTCGGAACATCTATCCCACGGTCCTCGAGGAGCGCGCGGTTGCCGACGAGGATCCGACGGCCGTCGTACCGGGCGACGACGCCTTTCCCGGCGACGACTTCGAACTCGTCGGGATCGGGAATCGTCGGACGTTCGACGACCGCGCCGCCATCGGTGCGGTGCTCCGACGAGGGTCGTCTCGCGACGGTCGACTCACCGCCGTCGGTCGCGTGGACAGTACCGGCTCCGTCCCCCGCCCCGGCAGCCTCGAGAACGGCGTCCGCGAGGTGGTGTTCGCTCTTCTTCTCCGCGATGGCCGCGTAGCGGAGCACCTCGTCGTCGGCGGTACCGAACCCCTCGACGTGCGAAACGGTCGTCTCGCCTCTCGTCAGGGTCCCGGTCTTGTCGAACGCGACGAGGTCGATCTTGCCGGCCGTCTCGAGGTGCTCGCCGCCTTTCATAAGCACACCCGAGCGCGCGGCGTTGCCGATGGCGCTGACGATGCTGACCGGCGGGCCGATGACGAGCGCCCCGGGACAGCCGATGACGAGCAGCGTCAGCGACACGATGGCGCTCCCGGTACTCGCGTACGTCCCGACCGCCAGCACGATGATCGCGGGCGTGTAGTATTTCGCGAAGCGCTCGATGATCGTCTCCGTCGGCGCTTTCGCCTCCTGGGCCTCCTCGACCCGGCGGACGATCCGCTCGAGCGTCGTGTCCGAGCCGGTGTCCGTGGCGGCGACCTCGAGTGCCCCCTCCTGATTGACCGTCCCGGCGTAAACCTCGTCGCCGGCCGATTTGTGGACGGGCGCGCTTTCGCCGGTGACTGGGGCCTGATCGATCGCACTCTCGCCGTCGGTGACCTCGCCGTCGACGGGGACCTTTGTGCCGGGCTTGACGATCACTGTCTCGCCCGGTTCGACCTCGCGAGCCGGTACCTCAAGGTCTTCGCCGTTCCGGCGAACGACCGCTGTGTCCGGTGTCATTTCGAGTAGCTCCTGGAGCGCGTTTCGAGTCTTGCTCATCGTCCGCGCCTCGAGGTAGTTCCCGAGCGCGAACAGGAAGACGACGGCGCCGGCCTCCCAGTACTCGCCGATGACGATCGCGCCGATCGCGGCCAGGGTGACGAGGATGTTGATGCCGACGGTGCCGCTGCGTAGCGTATAGGAGGCCTTCTTCGCGACGTCGTACCCGCCGACGACCGCCGCGAGGATCACGAGCACCGCGCTTGCCTGATCGAGGTCGTGGGCGTAGCCGAGGATCCAGCCACCCGCGAGGAGCAGGCCGCTGGCGGCGACGATGACCGGCTGTCGGTGTTTCCGGAAGTATCGGTTAAGATTCACTAGCCGTCACCGTTCCTGGGGCGTATACCCCTGGTTCGAAATCGTCCGTTCGAAGACGTCGGGATCGACGGTGCCCTCGTCGTACTCGATTTCGACGCGCCCGGTCGTGTAATGGACCTCGACGCGCTCGACGCCGTCAGTTTTCGAAAGCGATCGTTCGACGTTGCTCGCACACGTCGGGCAGTCGAAGTCGGTCACGCGGTATTCTTCGGTTCGGGTCATTGCGTCTCGAATAGGCCTACGTACCCCGTCCGTAAATATATCACTCAAATGACCTGTTTGAGTTCCATCACGGTCGATTCCACCGGTGAAACGACTCGTCTAGACGGTCGCGCGGTCTGAGCGACTTATACGGGTCGCGGCCTAACGGCCGGGTAACCGATGCCCGAATTCACGTCTGACGTGACGATCGAAGACATCGCAGTCCGGGACACGAACGTCTCGAGCGCCGTCGACGAACCGGTCCGTGCGATGATCCTCGACATGCTCGCCGAAGAGACGCTCTCCGTGGCGGAGATCGACGACGACCTGGAAGGACGGGGCTACGACCGGACGCTCAATACGGTTCGTCACCACGTCAACGAACTCCGCGACGCGGGTCTCGTCGAGGTCGCCCGGCTCGAGGAACACAACGGCGGGACGACCAAGTACTACCGTGCGAACACGATCGTTCTCTCGTACGCACTTCCCGACGATGCACGGGACGATATCGGGGAAATGGCCCACGCTCTCGCACCCGACGTGGCCGCTCTCGTGGCGGACCTCAAAGCGGAGTACGGCGAAACCATAGATCGGATCGCTGACGAGATGGCGCCCTGTGCGCACTGTCGGAGCCAGAAGTACGAAACGTACCTGCTGCTGACGGTTCTCCGTCGAGCGTTCGTCGAGGGAACCGTCCGGAACGAGAGGGACGACCCACCGACTCGTTGAGGGCCGCCGAGACCACGACCTGCTCGTTACCGCCGGATCAGGTCGGAAATCCGATCGGCGATACCGACGTCCGAGCCGAGTTTCAGGTAGTAGGCGTCGCCGCCGTCCTCGTAATAGTCGTCGATCCGCCGTTTGATCTCGAAGCCGAGATACTCGTAGAACTGTAACGCGTTTTCGTTGCTCGTCCGGGCGTGACACGTAATCGTATCGTGGTCCTCCGCGACGTGGGCGACGAGCCGTTTGCCGACGCCCTGGCCGCGGAATTCGGGGTCCACGGCCAGAAAGAGAATGTACCCGTCGCGTCGAACGGCGGCGAATCCGACGAGGTCGCTGTCCTGAACGTAACAGTGTACCTTCGACCGGCGATACGCATCAGTAAAGAAGTCGTACCGCTGTTTGAGCACATCCTCCTGACGATTGATCTCCTCCTTTAGCTGCCAGGCTTCGTCGACGTAATCGTCGCTCCCCGGGGCGACGACGCGACTGTCGATGTTGACGCTCACTACCACAGCATACCATCGTGGTCAATATAATTCCACCGGCAGTCAACGCTCCGGAACGTCAGACAGCAATGTATTCGCTGGCAGTTCTACCTGAACGTGACTCCCGACCAGAAGAAACTGCGGGCGATGGGGCCGAAACGACGGACATAGGGGGCCGGACGTAAAATCCCAATTGGACATGGGATTCGAACTCCGCGATCATACGGCCGATATCGCGGTCTCGGCGACCGGCGAATCGCTCGAGGGGGTTTTCGGCTCGGTAGCCGACGGCCTCGCGGCCGCGTCGTGCGACGAGATTCCGGACGAGGCCGGCGATCGGTTTTCGGTGACCGTGACCGCGGAGAACCGCGAAGCACTGTTGTTCGACTTCCTCGACGAACTGATCTACCTGCGAGACACCCGAGTGGAACTCCCCGTCGACCATCGGGTCGAATCGATCGAACGCACCGAGTCGGCTGACGGTTCCGAGGCGTTCCGTCTCGAGGCCAGCGCACGCGGCGTCCCACTCGCCGAGATCGACGCACGAGAAGTAAAAGCAGTGACGTATTCGGAGATGCGCCTCGAGCGAACCGACGACGGCTGGGAGGCGTACGTCGTCTTCGACGTCTGAGCGGTCGGTGGATCCGGCGACGCGAAATCGACTGCCAAGGGAAGCCGCGAGGCGAGACGAACATCTTTCATCGCTGCAGTCCGAGTTTCGCGTATGACCACGTTTGACGCGAACGGCATCACGCTCGAGCGGGTGCGCGAACACGTCTGGGAGATCCCCCAGGAGGGAGACATGCGCGTCCCAGCGCGGGTACTGGCGAGCGAAGCACTGCTCGAGGAGATCAAGGAGGACAACTCCCTCGAGCAGATCAAAAACACGACCCATTTGCCCGGAATAACCAACCACGCGATCTGTATGCCCGACACCCATCAGGGATACGGCTTCCCGGTCGGTGGGGTGGGCGCGCTCGACGCCGAGAACGGCTGTATTTCGCCGGGAGCGGTCGGCTATGACATCAATTGCGGCGTACGGATGATGCGGACGAACCTGACCTACGACGAAGTGCAGGGCCACGAGGAGGAGCTCGTCGACTCGCTATTCGCCAACATCCCGTCAGGTCTCGGCGGGGGCGGCATCGTCGAAGCCGGCGTCGATACGATCGACGAAATCCTCGCCCGCGGTGTCGACTGGGCGCTCGAGAACGGCCACGCCGTCGAGGACGACCTCCTGCACTGCGAGGACGAAGGGATGCGCGAGGGCGCGGATCCGGATAAGATCAGCCAGAAAGCGAAAGACCGCGGGAAGAACCAGATCGGCTCGCTGGGCTCTGGGAACCACTTCCTCGAGGTCCAGCGCGTGACCGACGTCTTCGATTCGGGCGTGGGCGAGGCCTACGGGCTCGAGGAAGACCAGATCGTCGTGTTGATCCACTGTGGCTCCCGCGGACTGGGCCATCAGACCTGCAACGACTACCTGCGGAAGATCGAGCAACAACACAAGGGGCTGTTGGACCAGTTGCCCGACAAGGAACTCGCGGCCGCGCCCGCGGGATCACAACTCGCCGAGGACTACTACGGCGCGATGAACGCGGCGATCAACTTCGCGTGGGTCAACCGGCAGCTGATCATGCACCGCACGCGGCAGGTCTTCGAGCGCGTCTTCGATCGATCCTGGGAGTCGATGGAGATGGACCTGCTGTACGACGTGGCACACAACATCGCGAAGAAGGAGACCCATACCGTGAACGACGAGGGCGACGAGCGCGAACTCTATGTTCACCGCAAGGGCGCGACGCGAGCGTTCCCCGCCGGCCACCCGGAGGTTCCGAAGGCGTACCGCGATGTCGGCCAACCGGTGATCATCCCCGGCAGCATGGGCGCGGGCAGCTACGTCCTCCGGGGCGGCGAGAACTCGATGGAGCTGACCTTCGGCTCGACCGCTCACGGTGCGGGTCGGCTGATGAGTCGCACGCAGGCCAAAAACGAGTTCTGGGGCGGCGACGTCCAGCAGGGCCTCGAGGACCAGCAGGCGATCTACGTCAAGGCCCAGTCGGGAGCAACGATCGCCGAGGAAGCGCCGGGCGTCTACAAGGACGTCGACGAGGTCGTCCGCGTCTCCGACGAACTCGGTATCGGCGACAAGGTGGCACGGACGTTCCCCGTCTGTAACATCAAGGGCTAATCGGGTTACATCCGCTACTTCGGACAAGCAGAAGAATCACGTATTTCTGTAGAATACACGGGATATGCGCGTCAGTGCCGACGACGGTCATCTTTCTCTCCCGAAATCGATTCGGGAACAGTTCGGTGAGGAATTCGAACTCATCGAGCGTAGCGACCGACTGATTCTCGTCCCGGTTCCAGACGAGCCGCTCGAGGCGCTTCGAGACGAGACCGCTGCGAGCGAGAAAACAGTAGCACAACTCGAGGAGAGCGCACTGAAAGAGGCGCTCGAAGAAGCTGGCGAGTGAAACACTGAAACCGAGTTCGATAGAATCGGATTGCGACGGCGACGCTGACCGGGTCGAATGAGAAGAACGAAACTATCTGTCGGTGCGCTCGATTGCTACTTTACGCGGAACGGACTCTCGTCGTCCTCGTCCGTTTCGCGACCGTCATCGTTGTCCTCGCTCTCGTACGGCTTCCGCGCCGTGATCGTCACGGTCGCCTCGGGGTCGTCCTCGTCGGCCCACGGGCTGTCGTAGGCCGAAATCTCGAGGTCGGTCACGTCCCATCCCTCCTCCTCGACGAGTTCCACGAGCCGGCGCTGGTCCGCGAGCATGTCCTCGTCCATAGCGTCTCGTTCGAGCGGCGGAGAGGTATGTCTTCCGTCGGAAGGTGAGAGGTCCCGTTCTGTGGGACACCCGCCCCGTCTGATCTCGCGGTCCTGATAATTCGGTGCGAACTCTCGAGTCGAACGTCATCCCACAACCTTGTTGACAGTATCTAGAAACCGAAATCGGTTACGAGCCGCTAAAATCCCCGGCGTGTTTAAGCGGATCCGGCTGCAACCCAGTGGCATGCTCACCGACGAGTTCGGGCGAGAGGTCTCCGGGGTTCGCGTCTCTCTCACCGATCGGTGTAACTTCGACTGCGTCTACTGTCACAACGAGGGGCTCGGGGACACTCGCGGACCGATGGATCCGCAGGACGACGAAATGTCGACCGACGACGTCGTCCGATTCCTCGAGGTCGCCGCCGAGTTCGACGTCGATGCGGTCAAGTTCACCGGTGGGGAGCCGATGCTTCGACAGGACCTGGAAGAGATCATCGAGCGCACACCCGACCAGATGGAGGTTTCGCTGACCACGAACGGGACGTTCCTCCCCGGCCGCGCCGAAGCGCTCGTGGACGCCGGCCTCGAGCGGGTCAACGTCTCGCAGGACGCGCTCGATCCGGAGGATTTCGCCGCGGTGACCAAGAGCGGGGCCTACGAGAAGGTCCTCGAGGGCGTCGAGGCGGCGCTCGAGGCTGGCCTGGACCCGGTTAAACTCAACATGGTCGTCTTCGAGCACACTGCGGGGTACGTGCCGGAGATGGTCGATCACGTCGCCGAGAACGAGGGGCTGCAGCTCCAGCTGATCGAGTACATGCCGGAGCTGACGGGGAAGCCGGAGTGGAACATCGACATCCAGCGGGTTCACGACTGGTTGGCCGAGCAGGCCGACGAAATCGAACACCGGGAGATGCACGATCGAAAGCGCTACTGGATCGGCGGCGACGATGGGAGCGGCGGTGGCATGGTCGAGATCGTCGACCCCGTCGAGAACCCGACGTTCTGTGCGAACTGCCATCGGGTTCGGGTCACCCACGAGGGCTACCTGAAGGGCTGTCTCAACCGCAATGACGACCTCAAGTCGATGGGCGAGATGACTAAGTCAGAGATCCGCGAGGCATTCCGCAATACCGTCGCGAACCGGGTTCCCTACTACGGCGAGTACATGATCCAGAACGAGGAGGGGCAGTGGGAGATCAACGAGAAGTACATCGAAGAGTACGCCGGAGCCTGATTTCACCCCACGTCTCCGTTTTTGTCATATCCGTTCCGGCACCGGGTCGAGCCGAATAGTCGGACTCGAGTGCGATCAACAGTGGAATCGATTTGAACGAGGAGCGGCTACCTTTCGTTGCCCTTAAGTAGTCGACGGGGGTAGGTTCGGGTGCAATACGTGTAGGGGAGTGATCCCCGAGTCCGAGAGGGCGATGATAGACGGAACGGTGTTGTGGTAGCCAAGCGGCCCAAGGCGCATGGTTGCTAACCATGTGGCGTCAAGCCTCCGGGGTTCAAATCCCCGCCACAACGTCGGACACTTCGCTGGCGTTTTCCCGCCAGTCGATTTGCATCGCAGGCAGACCAGAGACAGATACACGATACATGAGCGCGGAAGAACCTCAAGAACAAGAAGACGACGAAGACCTCCGATACTTCGTCCGCATCGGACAAACGGACCTCGATGGGACGAAGTCCGTCGAGCGCTCGCTCTCGGAGATGAACGGGATCGGTCGCCGGACCGCCCGACTCATCGCCGAGGAAGCGGGCGTCGACCGAACCGCGACGTTCGGTCGACTCGACGACGACGTCATCGACGGCGTCATCGAGGCCGTGGAGAACTACGCCGAACAGGTCCCCGACTGGCTCAACAACCGTCAGGGAGACTTCTACAGCGGCGAAACGACCCACGAGATCGGGAACGATCTCCAGTTGACCCGACAGCACGACATCAACCGGATGAAGATGATCGACTCCTACAAGGGCTCTCGCCACAAGCGAGGCCAGAAGGTTCGCGGTCAGCGAACCAAGTCCACCGGCCGAACGGAGGGCACCATCGGAGTCAACGTCGAAGAGATCCGCGAAGAACAGGCCGAAGAGGCCGCAGCCGCCGAAGAAGAAGAAGAGGACGAGGGTGAATAATGCCACTCGGCACTGACACCAAGCAATACGAGACGCCGAACCACCCCTACCAGGGTGAGCGCATTGCCTCCGAACACTCCCTCGTCGACCGCTACGGGCTCTCGAACAAAGAAGAGCTCTGGCGAGCGCAGTCCGAACTTCGCTCCTACCGGCGCGAGGCTCGAGAACTGCTCGGCCAGGCCCAGGACGACGAAACCGTCATCCGACGCTCCGAGGAATTCCTCAACCGACTCAAACGCGTCGGCATCCTCAACGAGACGGACGAACTCGGCGACATCCTGTCGCTCGAGATCGAGGACATCCTTGAGCGCCGACTTCAGACGGTCGTCTACCGGACGGGACTGGCGAACACACCCCAGCAGGCCCGCCAGTTCATCGTCCACGGCCACGTCATGGTCGACGGGCAGCGCCACCTCGTTCCGTCCTACGTCGTCGACACCGACGAGGAGGATCTGGTGGCCTTCGACGAGAACAGTCCGCTCGCGGACGAACTCCACCCCGAACGCGCGGAGGGTAACCAATGAGCCAGAACGACGATAAATGGGGAATCGCCCACGTACACGCATCGTTCAACAACACCGTCATGACCGTGACCGACCTCACGGGCGCGGAGACGATCGCCAAGTCCTCCGGCGGGACGGCGGTCAAGCAAAACCGCGACGAGGCGTCGCCGTACGCGGCCATGCAGATGGCCGAGTCCGTCGCCGAAGAGGTCAAAGCAGCCGGTATCACGGGCCTCCACGTTCGCGTGCGCGGCCCCGGCGGCAACCTCCAGAAATCCCCCGGTCCCGGCGCGCAGGCGACGATCCGCGCGCTCGCCCGCTCGGGCATCGAGATCGGGCGAATCGAGGACGTCACGCCGATCCCCCACGACGGATCGCGCGCACCGAAAGGCAAGGGCGGCTACTAGACCATGACAGAGGAGTACGACGTCGAGTTCGTCGAACGCGAGGATCGTGAGGCACGGTTCCTCGTTCGCGGCGTGACGCCCGCATTCGCGAACGGCATCCGCCGCGCGATGGTCGCCGACGTACCTACGATGGCGATCGACACCGTCCGGTTCGTCGAGAACTCGTCGGTCATGTTCGACGAGCAACTCGCGCTCCGACTCGGGCTCGTCCCGCTGACGACCCCGCCGGTCGGCGAGTTCACCGAGGACGACACCGTTACGCTCTCGATCGACGTCGAAGGGCCGGCGACCGCCTACTCCGGCGATCTCGTCTCGAGCGACGACCTCGTCCGTCCCGCGGACGAGAACATTCCGATCATCGACCTCAAGGACGGCCAGCGCCTCGAAGCCGAGGCCGATACCGTGATCGACCGCGGACGAAACCACGCCAAGCATCAGGGTGGGGTCGCGGTCGGGTATCGACACCTCCAGCGCGTGGCGGTCGACGGTGATCTTCCCGAGTTCGAGGACGAGGAGAGCCGGATCATCCGCGGCGTCATTGAGGACGACGGCGAACTCGTGTCGACGAGCGAGTTCGACCACGACCTCTCGAATCGTTACCCGGGCAAGGAGGTCCGGGTCGAGGACGTGCCGAACGCCTTCGTCTTCCACGTGGAGACCGACGGCTCGTTCCCCATCGAGGAACTCGTGACGCGAGCAGCGGAGACGCTCACCGAACGCGCGACCGACCTCGAAGACGCAGTACAGCTATAGATATGAACCGACGCCCCCGACCCGATCAAGGAACGCCGTTCGCCGACGCCGTGAGCGACGAGACCGGCGATCGCGTTCCTGCTGGAATCGAAAGGGGTTTGAAGGGGCGACGGGTAGACGGAAGTGCGAGCAGGGATAGCCAAGTCAGGCCAACGGCGCAGCGTTCAGGGCGCTGTCTCGTAGGAGTCCGCAGGTTCAAATCCTGCTCCCTGCATCACTTCTCTAAACTCGATTCCACCGTCGACGGCGCAGTATCCCGCGTCGCCGACGTGCCGGCAGTTGCAGTATTTGGAGGAAACCAATGAGTAGCAAGACTAATCCGAGGCTCAACGATCTCATCGCCGAGCTGAAGTCGACGTCCCGCGAAACGGACGCCGATGTCTGGCGAGACGTTGCGGATCGACTCGAGAAGCCCCGACGCACCCACGCTGAGGTGAATCTGGGCCGCATCGAGCGGTACGCACGCGAAGAAGAGACTGTCGTCGTTCCCGGCAAAGTGCTGGGATCTGGCGCACTACAGAAGAACGTCACCGTCGCCGCCGTCAAGTTCTCTTCGTCCGCAGAGACGAAGATCGACCAGGTCGGCGAGCCGGTATCGCTCGAGCAAGTGCTCGAAGAGAACCCCGACGGATCAGATGTCCGGGTGATTCGATGAGTCTCGCAGAGTTTGACGCAGATCTCGTCGTCGATGCCGGTGACTGTATCCTTGGACGAGTCGCGAGCGAGGTCGCCCAGCGCGCGCTGGACGGCGATCGCGTCGCGATCGTCAATGCAGAGGACGCGGTCATCACCGGCGACAAGGAAGACATCTTCGAGACGTACCGCACGCGGCTACAGCTGGGTTCGGACCGCGGACCCTACTACCCCAAGCGACCGGACACGATCTTCAAGCGGTCCGTTCGCGGGATGTTGCCGTACAAGAAAACCCGTGGCCGCGAGGCACTCGACAGCGTCCGCGTCTACGTCGGCAACCCCTACGAGAACGACGACGATCACGAGCTGGAAGTGCTCGAGGGGACGTCACTGGATCGGCTGTCGAACATCCGCTTCGTCCACCTACACGAAGTGTCCGAACAGTTAGGTGCTAACGTCACATGGTAACCAACACGAGTGGCAAGAAAAAGACGGCCGTCGCCCGCGCCACGGTGCGCGAGGGCGAGGGTCGCGTTCGAATTAATTCGAAACCTGTCGAACTGGTCGAACCGGAGACGTCCCGACTCAAGATGCTCGAGCCGTTTCGCATCGTCGGCGACGATCTGCGCGGCGAGATGGACATCGATGTTCGCGTCGAGGGTGGCGGTATCAGCGGACAGGCAGACGCCGTCCGCACCGCCGTCGCACGCGGGATCGTCCAGCACTCCAACGACGCCGAACTCCGCGACGCGTTCATGGAGTTCGACCGATCGCTGCTGGTCAACGACGTTCGCCAGTCTGAACCGAAGAAGTGGGGCGGCCCAGGCGCTCGGGCGCGCTACCAGAAGTCCTACCGCTAAGGTGATTCAATCATGATGGTACCGGTCCGGTGTTTCACCTGTGGCAACGTCGTCGCCGAACACTGGGAAGCGTTCGACGAGCGAGCGAACGAGGGCGACGAGGATCCGGAAGAGGTTCTGGACGAACTCGGCGTCGAGCGCTACTGCTGTCGGCGCATGCTCGTCAGTCACAAGGACCTCGTCGACGTCGTCTCCCCGTACCAGTAACCATGCAACAACAACAGCACAACCGCTACGAGAAGGCACGCATCCTCGGCGCTCGAGCGTTGCAGGTCTCCTACGGCGCGCCGGTGTTGATCGAGACGGAGCAGACCCAACCGATCCTCATCGCCGCCGAGGAGTACGACGCCGGCGTGTTGCCCTTTACCGTCAAGCGGGGGTACGACCGGAAATGACGCTCATCACCGACATCCGGCTGCGTCGGATCCTCGACTCGCGAGGGAATCCAACAGTCGAGGCGGATGTCGTGACCGAGAGCGGCGGTTTCGGCCGCGCCGCAGCACCCAGCGGGGCCAGCACGGGCGAGTACGAAGCCGTCGAACGACCCCCAGGCGAGGCGATCGCGGCGGCCCGGGAGCGCGCCGTTCCCCGGCTCGTCGGCGAGATCTATGCGGGCAATCAGCGCGACGTCGACGCCGCGCTCCACGCTGCTGACGGCACCGACGACTTCTCGGAGATCGGCGCAAACAGCGCGGTCGCGATCTCGATGGCCGCTGCAAAAGCCGGTGCCGACGTGCTGGGTGCGCCGCTCTTTCAGCACCTCGGTGGCACGTTCCGCGGCGAGAGCTTCCCGATTCCGCTCGGTAATGTCGTCGGTGGCGGCGAACACGCCGCCGACGCGACCGACATTCAGGAGTTCCTCGCCGCACCCGTCGGCGCGCCGAGCGTCGAAGATGCGGTCTTCGCGAACGCGGCCGTCCACGCCGCAGTCGCCGACCTGCTCGAGGAACGCGGTGTTCCCTGTGGCAAGGGCGACGAGGGCGCGTGGGCACCGTCGATCGACGACGGCGAGGCCTTCGAAATCGTCGCCGAGGCGGTCTCGATGGTCCAAGACGAGGTCGGCTTCAACGTCGGCTTCGGGCTGGATGTCGCCGGCGCTGAACTGTACGATTCCGAGTCGGAAACGTACGAGTACAGCGACCGGAGCCGCGATACGGACGAGCAGATCGCGTACATCGCCGAACTCGTCGAGGAGTACGACCTCGTCTACGTCGAGGATCCCCTCGACGAGGACGATTACGATGCCTTCGCCGAACTGACCGAGGAAGTCGGCGACCAGACGCTGATCTGCGGTGATGACCTGTTCGTCACCAATACCGACCGTCTCGTCGAGGGAATCGACCGCGGCGCGGCCAACAGCATCCTGATCAAGCCGAACCAGATCGGGACGCTGTCGGACGCGTTCGACGCGATCGAACTCGCGACGGAGAACGGCTACGACTCGGTCGTCTCCCACCGGTCGGGCGAGACCGAAGACGCGACGATCGCACACCTCGCCGTTGCGACCGACGCTCCCTTCATCAAAACGGGGACTGTCGGCGGCGAGCGAACCGCAAAGCTCAACGAGCTCATTCGAATCGCAGACGACGCGACATGACAGAAAACGACGCAACCCAGGAAGGGCTCGACGCCGCCGAGGAGGAAATCGACGAGGAGCCAGCCGAAGGGGCTGGCCCCGCCGCCGAGGAGGATGTCGAGCCAGTAGACGAACAGCCCGCCGACGCCGAGGGAGCGCCCGCGGCCGACGCAGAACCAGCCGACGACGACGCCGAGGAAGAAGACGCCGGTCCAACCCTCGACGACGACGTCATGTCCGACGAGGAGGCGGACCTGTTGATCCCCGTCGAGGACTACCTCGGCGCTGGCGTCCACATCGGGACCCAACAGAAGACCGAGGACATGGGTCGGTTCATCCACCGTGTCCGAACCGACGGCCTCTACGTGCTCGACGTCTCGAAGACCGACGGCCGCATCCGCACGGCCGCGGACTTCCTCGCAAACTACGACCCGGAGCAGATCCTGGTCACCTCGAGTCGTCAGTACGGTCGGTTCCCGGCGGAGAAGTTCGCCGATGCCGTGGGCGCTCGCGCCCGCACCGGCCGCTTCATCCCGGGCACGCTGACGAACCCGAAGTACGATGGCTACATCGAGCCGGACGTGCTGGTCGTCACCGACCCGATCGGTGACGCCCAGGCCGTCAAAGAGGCTATCACGGTCGGCATCCCGGTCATCGCGATGTGTGACTCGAACAACCAGGTCAGTAACGTCGACCTCGTCATCCCGACGAACAACAAGGGTCGCAAGGCCCTCTCGGTCGTCTACTGGCTCCTCGCCAACGAGGTCCTCGATCGACGCGGTGCCGAGCCGTCGTACTCGCTCGAGGACTTCGAAAGTACGGTCTAACGCTGTAGATATCGACGCTGTTCGTTTTCTCGCCGACTTTCGCTCGAGCCCGATCTCCGAGCGCGTGGCGACGGACTATCACTGCCCTTAAACGGTGTGTGATCGGTGAGACTTCTTCTGGGCAATTCGACGGCCACTCCATCGGCGTTCGGATCGGCGTAAAGAAGTCAACTGTATGATAAGACTTATACACAACTAGTAGAAAGAAGCGATAATGTCCTCGGCACCCTTCGACCGGGACTGGCGGGCCGTTATCGCGACCGTGATGGTCGTCAGCGCGCTTCTCATTGCCGGCTGTACCGATACTACGAGCAGAGAATACAACTCGACGATCAGCGATCCGTCGACCGGTGACGTGATTGACAACGTCTCCGTTGATACTATCGACCAGCAAAACGGCGCTCGCTTCGACGTGGACTACTCTATCGACGCGACCGCGAACGAAACCTACTCTCTCGTCGTCTACGAGCGCCGGAACGACTCGTTTGAATGGGACGGTACCTACAGCCTCGACCCGAACAGGTATCACACCGAATTCTCCGTCGGGTCGCCGCTTCCGGACGAACCCGACCCGACGTATCAGATCCGGGTCGAACGCGGGGCAAACGCGACCGTCATCGACGCCGTTACGGTGACGATCAACGCGAGCCGCTCCTGACGTTCGGGGGTGGCTCGAGGGGCCTCACGACGAAGACGCCATATCTATAGTAGCCACTGAAACGATTCACACACTGATCGTATAGCTGTCGTTCGATCAGGTGTGCAATGACTTTCAGTGGCTACTATAGCATCGCCTCGATCAGTTCGGCGGCGTCCGTCGCCGTCGCACCGAAGACGTAGGTCGCGGGTTCGATCCCGAACGCGCCTCGATGGTAGGCGATGCGGGGAACCTCGCCGCGGTCCGCGAACCGATTTCGGAGGTGGTCCCCGCGGTCCTCGTAGTCGGCATCGAACTCGAGCGGATCGATCCCCATCGCCGCCGCGGCCTCGAGTAAATCGTCGTCAGTAGCAACGTTGATCGCGCCGCGAACGGATGGATCAGCGTCGTTGGCGGCGAGTATCGCCGTCGAGACGTGTTTCGAGGCGCCGAACTCGGGGTTGGCCGGAATTTCGATCCGGCCGCCCATCGCGTAGATCCGACCGGGAACCGCGGCGATATCGGTCTCGTCGCGCGGCTCGGGCAAGCACATACCGACGTTCGTCCCCACGTTCGGGACGGAGTCGGCCATGCCGGGGATCGAGGCGAGCGTCCGCGCGGCGGTGCGGACGTTCGCGAGAACGTCCCGTTCGGCACGGATATCTGGATCGAGCCCGCGCACGCAGAGGTCGCAGCCGAGTCCCCGCAGCTCCGGCATCGCTTCTTCGTGAAGTTCGCAGATTGGGCCGCGGTCCTCGAGGCTCCGGACCAGCGAGAGGAGTTCGGCGAGCGCGTCGTAGGCGTCCAGCTCGCCGCCGGCCAGTCCGTCCGCGATGTGATCGACGGTGGCGACGGTTTCGGGGTCGTCACGAAACCGATCGTCACCGCCGCCGTCACCGCTGACGTACTTGCTGACCGCGGCCTGGGTCACGCCGAGTTCGGCGGCGATCTCCTGTTGTGTCATCCCGCGGTCGGCGAGTCGGGTGGCCAACATCGCCCGCACGGTCGGCAGGAACCGTTCGACGACGAGTTCACTCGGGAGAACGAGCGACATACGACCGACGTTCGACTGCAGGGGCATAAGTCCGACTCCGAGCGAACGGCCGACGGCTCATACGGTCTGCTGTCAGTCAGTTCCGGCGCGACCGTGATCCGGCCTGCGGTCGCACCGGTACATCGTTACAGCAGACCGTATCACCGCGGACGACAGCGACGACACAGACAGGTATTACTTGTCTTCGGACAAACGGCCGGGCATGACACTCTCGAGCGCTCCCGGGAAGGTGTACCTGTTCGGGGAGCACGCGGTCGTTTACGGCGAGCCCGCTGTCCCATGTGCGATCGAGCGGCGGGCGCGGGTCGGCGTGCAACGACGCGACGACGGCAAGCTCCGCGTTCGGGCGGACGATCTCAGTCTGGACGGATTCACGGTCGAGTACGACGGGACGACGGAGGACGGACCAGACATCGATGTCTCGAAATCGCTCGTTAGCGCGGCGATGGGGTACGTCGACGGCGCGATCGAACAGGTTCGCGAGGTCACCGGCGAGGACGACGCCGGCTTCGACGTGACGATCGAGAGCGACATTCCCCTCGGTGCCGGACTGGGGTCCTCAGCGGCCGTCGTCGTTGCCGCGATCGACGCCGCGACTCGAGAACTCGGCGTCACCCTCGAGACCGCCGAACTCGCCGAGCGGGCCTATCAGACGGAGTCCCGGGTTCAGGACGGCCAGGCCTCCCGGGCCGACACGTTCTGTTCCGCGACCGGCGGCGCGGTCCGCGTCGAGGGCGAGGACTGTCGCACGCTCGAGGCGCCCGATCTACCGATCGTGATCGGCTTCGACGGTGGCGCGGGGGATACCGGCCAGTTGGTCGCGGGCGTTCGAGAACTCCGCGCGGAGTACGATTTCGCGGCCGACACGGTCGAAGCGATCGGCGACGTGGTCCGGAACGGCGAGGACGCGCTCGCCGACGGCGACATCGAGGAGATCGGTCGGCTGATGGACTTCAATCACGGTCTGCTCTCCGCGCTGGGGGTCTCCTCGCGCTCGCTCGATACGATGGTCTGGGCGGCCCGCGACGCGGGCGCATACGGCGCGAAGCTGACCGGTGCCGGCGGCGGCGGCTGCATCGTCGCGCTGGACCCGACGCCGGAAACCGAGACGGCCCTCTCCTTTACGCCGGGGTGTGAGGAGGCGTTCCGCGCCGAACTCGCCGACGAAGGGGTGGCGCGACTCGAATGATCGTCCTGAAACTCGGCGGCAGCGTCATCACCGAGAAGGACCGGCCGGAGACGCTCGACGGCGACGCGCTCGAGCGAGCGGCGGACGCTATCGCTGCGGCGCTCGAGGCGGGGCTCGACGAGCTCGTCGTCGTCCACGGCGGCGGGAGCTTCGGGCACTACAACGCCAGCGAACACGGCGTCAGTACGACCGACGGGACCCACGACGCGACTGCGGTGCTGGACATCCACGGGGCGATGAAAACGCTGAACCAGTTCGTTCTGACTCGATTGCTCGAGCGGGACGTCGACGCGGTCCCGGTCCATCCGTTTTCGGCGGCGCATCGCGATCGCGAGGGGCACCTCGATCTAGCGACTGGGCAGATCGAAACGATGCTCGAGGAGGGGTTCGTTCCCGTCCTCCACGGTGACGTGATCGCCCACGCCGGCGCGGGTGCGACGGTGATCAGCGGCGACGAACTCGTGGCGGTACTCGCCCGCGACCTCACTGCGGACCGCGTCGGTCTCTGCTCGACGGTTCCCGGCGTACTGGACGAAGACGACGCAGTGATCGATCGGATCGACGACTTCGACGCGGTGGCCGCGGTGCTCGGGGCCAGCGAGGCGACCGACGTGACCGGCGGGATGGCAGGCAAGGTCCGAACGCTGCTCGATCTCGAGGCCGAGGCATCGATTTTCGGCCTCGACGCGCTCGAGTCGTTCCTCGACGGTGCAGATTCGGGAACGACGATCGATTGAGGTCGACGAACGACCGACGGACCGCCGGAGCAAAACAGAACGACGAGACGCTTCTCTTAGCGGGTCCAGAACCCGCCGGTGAACATGACGAGCACGGGGATGATCTCCAGGCGGCCGATCCACATCAGGAAGATCATCAGGAGTTTCGAACTCATCGGAAACTCGAGATAGCTCCCGAAGGGGCCCAGTGAGCCAAACCCGGGACCGATGTTCCCGATCGTTGCCAGACTCGCGCTGAACGCCTCGAGTGGCGTCAGCGAGTACCCGATTCGGCTGGCGTCGAGCGCGATGAGCAGCGCTGCGATGCCGAAGATGAAGAGGTACATGAAGGAGAACCCGAGGACGCCGCGGATGGCGTCCTCGTCGACTACGTTTCCGCCGAGTCGAATCGGCCGGACGACTTCGGGGTGAGCAGCCGTGAACAGTTCACGCCGGAGCACTTTTAGCACGATCACCCATCGTACGACTTTGACTCCGCCGCCGGTCGAGCCAGCACAGCCGCCGACGAGCATGGCGAACAGGAGGACGACCTTGCCGGTCGCGGACCACGCCGCGAAATCGCTTGTCGCGTAGCCGGTCGAGGTCAACAGCGACACGATCTGGAAGGCGCTCTGTCGCAGTGAGTTCTCGAGCACGCCCTCCGTTAGGCCACCGAGCTCTGCGAGTGCCGGAGCGGTACCGACGTAGAGCATCCCGGCGAGAAGGATCGTCAGCCCGGCAATCGCGCTAACGTATGCACGGAACTCGGAGTTGCGGACAAAGCGGTGGCCCTCGCCGCTAAAGACGTGCCAGAACAGGGCGAAGTTGGTACCGGCGATAATCATGAACGGGATGGCGGTCCACTGAACGATCGCAGAGAACGCCGCGACGCTGTCTGCCTCCGGCGAGAACCCGCCCGTGGGAAGCGTCGTGAACCCGTGGGCGATGGCATTGTATAGACCCATATTGGGGGCCATCCCAGCGAGGTGGAACCCGTAGAGAATAGCGATGTAAATGACGGTGAACGCGAAGTAGACGAGCCAGAGGATGCGTGCTGTCTCGGCGATTCGCGGCGTGAGTTTCTGTAACTGCGGTCCCGGCGCTTCGGACTCGACGAGCTGTGCACCGCTGACCGCAAGCTCCGGCAAGATCGCGACCATCAGGACGATGATCCCCATTCCGCCGAGCCACTGGGTCAGCTGTCGCCACATCATCACGGCGTGTGAATGTTGCTCGAGCGAGATCTCCCCCAGCACGGTCGCCCCTGTCGTCGTAAACCCAGACATCGACTCGAACAAGGCGTTGACAGGATGGGCGAGCGTTGATTCGGTCCCCCAACCCGCGAGCACGTACGGCACTGCACCGATGATCGCCACTGCGAGCCACGTGATCGCGACGAAGAGCATCGCCTCGCGGACCTGCAGGTCCGGATCGGGACTGAGTCGCTCGAGGCCGTAGCCGACAGCGATCGTGAGGGCGATCGTTGCGACGAACGGGAAGACGGGATCGCCGTAGAAGAGCGCCACGATGAGCGGAATCACCAGTGGGACGGCGAGATATTTGAGGACGATCCCGACGAGCGCGAAACTGGCGCGCCAGTCAGTTCGGATCCGCATGGAACACCACGTTTGCGCAGTCACGTCTGGACACGGTATCTAATGGAATTTTGATTGGATCGTATTAATCCATCGTAAGGCGCCACTCCGTCGCGAGTCGCCCTCGTTCGGATCGGCCGGAAATAACGTCGGAGATCGATCATCTCGGAGCAGATGTCTCCGACACTCCGCTCTGAGACGAGGATCTATATACGAACTGTGCGTACGTTGACTCATGGGCGTTCGATTACCAAGCGTTCGCCATCCGCACTCCTTTTACGACGTGTTCGGCGTCGTCATCACTGCGGTGGCGATCACGGCCCTCGTTCTCGCCGTTCGGTACGGATGGGTCATCCGGTTAGAAATAGTCGTTTTCATGACGCTCGTCTTTCTGTGGGCTGGCTGGGCAATCGAACGGATTTTAGCGGAATCCAGAGAACGATCGAGACGGCGACAGCGGCGAAGCCCTCCCTGGAAATGATATCGTTGCGATAGAAACCCGGCATCCACAATCCGAGTATCGACGAACGATCGACTGACGCTTCGCTCCTGTCACGAGATAACGGGGGCCGATCGTGGTTACTGAAACGATATATTTTCAATGGTCAGGCAAGAATACCGACGCAATGTATATCGTCATCGTCGGTGCGGGCGATATCGGAATACCCCTCATTGATATCGCGACCCAGTCGGGAAACGAGGTCGTCGTTATCGAGAACGATTCCGAACGAGCGGACCAGGTCGCCGGTGAATACGACTGTCTGGTTCTCAACGACGATGCGACGGCCCACAACGCGCTTCGAGACGCTGGAATCGAGAACGCGGACGCCATGATCAGTACGACCGACCGGGACGCGACCAACATCATGGTCTGTCTGCTCGCACAGGAACATGAGGTCCCCAATATCGTCTCGGTCGTTCACGACCCGCAGCATATGAACGTGTTCAGCCAGATCGGCGTGAACACAATGGAAAACCCCCAGGAACTCATCGCCGAGTACCTCTACCGATCGGTGGCTCGCCCGGCGATCGTCGACTACATGCGAATCGGGGAGGAAGCGGAGGTATTCGAGATCCGCGTCACTGAAAACGCGCCGATCGACGGGAAGAACCTCATCGAAGCAGCGGACGAGGATCTCCTTCCCGAGGACGTCCTGATCGTTGCTATCGAACGCGAAGGGGAAGATCCACCGATTACGCCGCGGGGGAATACGCGTATCAAGGCCGGCGATTTACTCACCGTGTATTCGGCATTCGGGGCAGAGCCGTCGCTTACGGACGTGTTCGGCCATCAAGAAGACCAGTTACGATGACGAGCGAAACGAGCGGACGACGGCCATGTACCCGTCGGCCGCGCGGGTCGGTACCGGATGCCGGAATTCGAACATACCGGCAGGATTTCAACGCGTATATGGCCCGGGCTCGGGCAGTGAGCGACACATGAACGAGGCGATAGAAACGATCGGTCGGGACCTGGGGCGGATACTCAAGGCGCTGGCCGTCCTGATGTTCGTCTCCCTTCTCATTCCGATCGTCTGGGCCGAATACTACGCGATTCCTGCACTGATCGTCTCTGGACTGGTTCCGTTGGCCATCGGCTATTTTTTCACGACTAAGTTTCAAGAGGCGACCAAACCCGGGAAGCTACACGGGATGATTATCGCCGCGGTCGGTTGGTTCTGCGTCGCGATCTTCGGATCGTTGCCCTTCTATTTTATCGCGTGGACCGTTGAGTTCTCGCCGACGCTCTTGGGGACACCCTCACAGACGACGACGCTCGCGGCGTTTACTGATCCGCTCAACGCGCTGTTCGAGAGCATGAGCGGCTTTACCGGAACGGGACTGACGATGACCGACAACGAGGAGGTCCTGCCACGGACGCTTCAGTGGTGGCGGTCGTTCATCGAGTGGGTCGGCGGCGTGGGCGTGATCGTCCTTACGACGGCGATTCTCGCGCGACCCGGGAGCGGTTCGTTGACCCTGTACGAGAGCGAAGCCCGCTCCGAGCGGATCCATCCGAGCATCGTCTCTACCGTCCAGACGATCTGGTGGATCTTCATCCTCTTTACGTTCGTCTCGATCTTGCTCCTCTGGACCGTTGGAATGCCGATCTGGGGTGCGATCAACCACGGGATGACGGGTCTGGCAACCGGCGGGTTCTCGATCACCGACAACTCGATCGCCACCTACGACAGTGCGGCTATCGATTTTGCACTGCTGCCAGTCATGCTGTTGGGCAGTATCGCGTTCCCGATCCACTATCTCATTCTGCAGGGCGATCTGCGGAACCTCTACGCAGACCTACAGACCCGGTGGGTGTTCATGTACATGAGCCTCGGAACGCTCGCTCTCACCGCATTAGTGTACGTCGGCGACACGTACGATTCCCTGTTCACGGCGTTCCGATACGGGTCGTTCCAGTTCGTCTCGGCCGCCACCTGTGCCGGTTTCCAGACTGCCGTCGACTCGACCAACGTGGCGCTGGGACGGTGGCCGGCACAGGCCCAGCTCACCGTGACGTTCGGGATGATCGTCGGCGGTGCCGCCGGATCGACGGTCGGCGGAATCAAGCTAATTCGGGCGCTCACGCTGTTGAAGGGGATCGGGTTCCGGATTTCGGATGTGTTCTACCCCGAAACGGCCGTCCGGCGACTGAAAATCAACGGTCGCCGCCTCAACGAACGGGAAATGCGCCAGGAGTTCGAGGAAGCAGCGATCATCGCGTTCCTCTGGTTCGTCTTCCTCGGTATCGGCACGTTCGTTCTCCTCTTGCTACTCCCGGAGGGAGCGTACACGCTCGAGAACGTTATTTTCGAAGTCGCCAGCGCACAGGGGAACGTCGGCCTCTCCGCGGGGATCACCGGTCCGGAATCGCTACCGACGCTCGGTAAGATCATGTTCCTCTTTAACATGTGGATCGGTCGCCTCGAGATTATTCCCGTCCTCGTGACGATTCGAGCGGTCTTCCGCCGCGGAGGGATCTACCGATGAGAGCCAACGACCTCCCGATCGTCGGTGAGCTGCTCGAATCGGGTGCCGAAGATCGGGTCTTCGATTCGCTCTTGCTCGTCGGCCCGCTTTTGATCCTCTTTATCGCCCTCGTTGGACGGTCGATCCTCACGACCGGACTCGCACTCTCCTATGTCGTTTTCTTCACCGCATACGTCCTCTACCGCGGTGTGCGTGGCTAAGGGCCGTTCGACTGCCTTCGAAAGGGAGAACTCACGCGGTCCCTTCGAGTCCTAGATCACTTCGATGACTTCGTCGAGAGCGTCCGCGGCGACGAAGATGATCACGTGGTCGCCGGACTGGACGACTGTCGATCCGCGCGGCGTGATATGCGCCCCGTCCCGCGAAATCGCACCAATGACGACGCCCTCAGGAAGGTCATTCGTCGCATCGACGATCTCTCGCCCGACGAGAACGCTCTCCGAATCGACTTCGATCTCGATGACTTCCGCGCGATCGTGCTCGAGCATCGCAACCTTCTCGGTGTTGTCCGTCCGGGTGAACCGGATGATTTCCTCCGCGGTTTCCTCTCGCGGGTTGATCGCGACGTCGACGCCGACGGTCTCGAAGAGGTCGGCGTACTCGGGATTCTCGATGATCGCGACGGTGCGGTCGACGCCGAGGCGGTCGGCGAGCAGGGAGACGAGGAGGTTCTTCTCGTCGCTGTCGAGGGCGGCGATCACGACGTCGGCCTCGCCGACGTGCTCGCGGGCGAGGAACTCCTGATTGGTCGCGTCGCTCTCCATGACCATCGTGTTCGGGAGCGACTCGGCGACCTCGCGAGCCCGTCCGTGGTCGCGTTCGATCAGCCGCGGACGAAAGCCGTGATCCTCGAACTCCCGGGCGGTCTGAAATCCGATCTCGCTGGCACCGACGATGACGACTTCCTCCGCTTCCTCGGGCGTCATAGCGACTTCGTTGGCGAAGTCGTTGATCGAAGTCGGGCTCCCGATCACGACGACCCGATCCCCGGCCTGAATAACGGTGTCACCTCTGGTGACGACCATCTCGTCGTCCCGAAAGATCGCGGCGAACGTGAGCGAATCGTAACAGTCAGCTTCCCTGACGGTCCGATCTGCGATCGGGCTGTCCACTGGAATGTCGAACTCGGCCATGCGAATGAGCCCGCCGGCGAACGTATCGACGTCGTGCGCGCTCGGCAACCCGGAAATCCGGAAGATTGCCTGTGCGGTCAAAAGGTCGGTACAGACCATGAAATCGACGCCGAAGGCCCCCTTCGAGCCCTGCCACGTCTCGAGCAACGTCCGGCGACGCACTCGCGCGATGGTAAAGACGTCGCCCGTAGCCTTCGCCGCGCCGCAGACGACCGCGTTCGTCTCGTCGTTGTCGGTACAGGCGATGACGAGACCCGCTTGCTCGAGACCGGCCTCGCGCAGCGTCTCGAGGTCGGTGCCGTCACCGCGGATCGTGAGCACGTCCAGCGAGTACGTGAGTTCCTCGGTAACGTCGCCGTCGCGATCGACCAGGGCAACGTCGTGGGTGTCCTCTAGGTTGGCGGCGATCGATCGACCGACTTCGCCGGCCCCGACGATGATTACGTACACGACGGTCCCTCCGAAATCATAGTTAGTGAGATCCGTTTCGAGGCGACGGGGAAATGGATTTCGGTGCCTGATACTGACTACTGTCAGTCGTTTTCGGCGCGACTGCGACTCCTGTATTTGCACCGGAACACCGTCACAGCAATCCGTATGAAAGAGTCTGCGCGTTCTCCGGGGAGTGCCCTCAATGGACGGTAGGGGCGATGCGACGACGGGCAAGCCAACCCACTGCGTTTTTAACACCCGGGCGTGTAGAAGCCACTAGCGAAACCCGCGGGCAAGTGCGTTCGGGGCTTGCGATGTCGCGAGCTATCGAAGACGGAACCGCCGTCGCACCGAGCGCATAGCGGGATGGCCGACGTGCTGTAAGACGCCGGGGCCGCACAACCGGGAGTCCGCGGACCGTTTCGACGAGAGTCCAGGCAGTGACTTTCAGTACGAGGAACCATGGAAATCGAAATCGCAACCATCGGCGGCTACGAAGAAGTCGGACGGCAGATGACTGCCGTCCGCGCAGGCGACGACGTCGTTATCTTCGACATGGGTCTGAACCTCTCACAGGTTCTGATCCACGACAACGTCGAAACCGAACGGATGCACAGCCTCGACCTGATCGATATGGGCGCTATTCCCGACGACCGGGTCATGAGCGACCTCGAGGGCGACGTGAAGGCCATCGTCCCGACGCACGGCCACCTCGACCACATCGGTGCCATCTCGAAGCTGGCCCACCGGTACGACGCGCCGGTCGTCGCATCGCCCTTTACGATCGAGCTGGTCAAACAGCAGATCGAGGGCGAACAGAAGTTCGGCGTCGAGAACGACCTCATCAAGATGGAGGCCGGCGAGACGATGTCGATCGGCGACTCCGGCAAAGTCGACCTCGAGTTCGTCAACGTCACGCACTCGATCATCGACGCGATCAACCCCGTTCTCCACACGCCCGAAGGCGCGGTCGTCTACGGACTCGACAAGCGCATGGATCACACGCCGGTCATCGGCGATCCGATCGACATGGAGCGCTTCCGCGAGATCGGCCGCGAGGGTGAGGGCGTCCTCTGTTACATCGAGGACTGTACCAACGCAAACAAGAAGGGGCGAACCCCCTCCGAGAGCGTCGCCCGCGAACACCTCCGGGACGTGCTCTACAGTATGGAGGACTACGACGGCGGCATCGTCGCCACTACCTTCTCGAGCCACATCGCTCGCGTGAAGTCGCTGGTGGAGTTCGCCGACGACATCGGCCGCCAGCCCGTGTTGCTGGGTCGGTCGATGGAGAAGTACTCGGGCACCGCGGAACGACTCGACTTCATCGACTTCCCCTCCGATCTGGGGATGTTCGGCCACCGCAAGTCCGTCGACCGCACGTTCAAGCGGATCATGAACGAGGGCAAGGGCGACTACCTGCCGATCGTCACCGGCCACCAGGGCGAGCCTCGCGCGATGCTCACTCGGATGGCCCGCGGCGAGACGCCGTACGAACTGGAAGACGGCGACAAGGTTGTCTTCTCCGCCCGCGTGATTCCGGAACCGACCAACGAGGGTCAGCGCTACCAGGCCGAGAAACTGCTCGGCATGCAGGGCGCACGGGTCTACGACGACATCCACGTTTCGGGCCACCTCAATCAAGAGGGTCACTACGAGATGCTCGACGCACTACAACCCCAGAACATCATCCCCGCACACCAGGACATGAAAGGCTACTCGAGCTACGTTGATCTCTGTGAGAGCGAGGGGTACAAGATGGGACGAGACCTCCACGTCACGCGCAACGGGAACCTCATCCAATTAGTCGACTGATATGACGAGTCCCGAGGCACGCGAAGAGGCGGTGCTCGAGGCGGTCCGGCAGCGCCGCGAGCTGGTTAACGACGCGATTCCCGAGGAGCTACCGATCCAGCGGCCCGAACGGCTCTACGAGGCATCCAGATACCTGCTGGACGCGGGCGGCAAGCGGCTCCGCCCGACCGTCCTCCTGACGACGGCGGAGGCGCTGACCGACATCCATCCGCTCTCGGCGGCGTATCGGTCGTTCGCTCCGCTCGACGAGAGCGGTCCGGTCGACATGATGGCCGCCGCGGTCAGCGTCGAGGTCATCCAGTCGTTCACCCTGATCCACGACGACATCATGGACGACGACGACCTCCGCCGCGGTGTTCCCGCTGTCCACAAGGAGTACGACCTCGAGACGGCCATTCTCGCGGGCGATACGCTCTACTCGAAGGCCTTCGAGATCATGCTCGAGACGGGAGCGGAGTCCGATCGCATCGTCGATGCGCTCTCCGTCCTCGCCACCACCTGCACGGACATCTGCGAGGGCCAATCGCTGGACGTCACCTTCGAGCAGCGCACCGATGTCACCCCCGACGAGTACCTGGAGATGGTCGAACAGAAGACGGCCGTCCTGTACGCGGCCTCGGCCTGTCTTCCGGCGATCTTGCTCGGAGCCGACGACGAAACGATCGACGAACTCTACGGCTACGGACTCGACATCGGCCGTGCGTTCCAGATTCAAGACGACGTGCTCGATCTGACGGTCCCTAGCGAGGAACTCGGCAAACAGCGGGGGAGCGACCTCGTCGAGAACAAACAGACACTGATCACCGTTCACGCTCGCGAGCAGGGTGTCGATATCGACGGACTGGTCGACACCGACGACGTCGACGCGGTCACGGAGGCCGAGATCGACGAGGCGGTCGCCGAACTCGAGGCAGCCGGTTCGATCACCTATGCGAACGAGACCGCCCAGGAGCTAGTCGAGCAAGGGAAAGAGCGACTCGAGGTCCTGCCGGACAACGAGGCCCGTGAACTCCTCTGTGAAATTGCCCATTACCTGATCGAACGCGGCTACTGAACGAAGCCGCGGCCCTGTTTTGCGGAGTTTCTGCATATTCCTCGCTCGAGTCGTGTTCCGTGCGCTTCCTGCTCGAGTCGGGCGGAACGGGTTCGTTCTCGGCCGAACTCAACGTTCGATATCGTCCGGGTCTTTTTGCGGGTCCCACACTGAGCGAAGGACATGACTGACGACTCCTCGGACGTACCCGCCGCTTCCTCCTCTCGACGACGATTTCTCGGCACGGCCGTGGCCACTGGCATGGCCGCGACCGCCGGCTGTGTCGGATCGCTGCTCGACACGTCCGATTCGAACGAGATCGAACCCGAAGCGCCCAGCGAGCCCCGGAAGGGAACGCCCGGCGAGTTCTACACGCTTGTCGAGCGAAACGACATCCCCGTTGAATCGCTCCGGTGGGACGGATCGGATCTGGTTCTCCAGTACGACTCGAGTGCCTCGAGCGAATCGGAGTCGACGACGGAGATCGAAGTAATCACGACCGTCTACAACGAGAACCTCGTGAAAAACGACGCCGAGGTCGACATGCTCTACGCGGAGGTCACGAACCCGTTCGACGGGCAGGCCTACGGTTGGGGCGTCAAGACCGAGTGGTGTAAGCAGTATAACACGGCCGTCGCCGACAGCGAGGGCGGCGACACCGAGACCGGCAGTGATGACGATGGGTCGACCGATGCAGAGGGCGATACCGAGGAGTCCGACGGCTCCAACGAAACCGAGAGCGACGACAACAGTACCGATACAACGGAGAGCGACGGAAATAGTACCGACACAACGGATAATGACGGCAACAGTACCGAGGATGGCACGTCCTCGGTGGGCCGGGCCGCGATGGTCCTCATGAGCAACGTCCTCAACACGCGGGTGTACGATGACGACATCGAGAACTAAGGATGTCGTCGGGGACTGTACCGGAAACCGGATCAGCGGCTCAGGACGCTAACGTCGGAGTCGAACACGGGCCGAACGAGACGGCGAATCGCGAAGGTTTTGGGACGGGCGCGACTACCGCTGGGTAATGAACGACGAGTTACGCGAGCGCGTCGAGCGCGAGGCCGAGAAGCACGCGCTGTTGAACGCCGTGAAACACGAGAGCGACGCCGATGTCGGTGCCATCATGGGACCGCTGATGGGCGACAACCCCGACTTCCGCGAGCACGGCGACGAGATTCCGGGTATCGTCGGCGGCGTCGTGGGTCGAATGAACGACCTCGACTACACGGACAAACGCGAACGGCTCGAGGAACTCGCACCTGAGGAACTCGCTGAGATCGAGGCCGAGGAGGAGGAAGACGAGCACGATCTTCCGGAGCTTCCCAACGCCGATGACTACGACGCCATCCGGATGCGGTGTGCGCCGAACCCGAACGGTCCGTGGCACGTCGGCCACGCCCGGATGCCCGCCGTCATCGGCACCTACCGCGAGCGCTACGACGGCTGGTTCTGCGTGCGCTTCGACGACACCGACCCCGAGACCAAACGGCCGGATCTCGAGGCCTACGACGCGATCCTCGAGGACCTCAACTACCTCGGCTTCGAGCCGGACGCGACCTACAGGGCGAGTGATCGCCTCGAGACCTACTACGACCACGCCCGCGACCTGATCGAGATGGGCGGGGCCTACACCTGCTCGTGTTCGGGCGAGGAATTCTCGGAGCTGAAGAACTCGGGTGAGGCCTGTCCCCACCGACAGAAAGACGAGGCGACCGTGCTCGAGGAGTTCGACGGGATGATCGACGGCGAGTACAGCAGCGGCGAAATGGTCCTGCGGGTCAAGACCGACATCGAGCACAAGAACCCCGCGCTGCGCGATTGGGTCGCGTTCCGGATGATCGATACGCCCCACCCCCGCGAAGAGGCCAGCGAGTACCGCTGCTGGCCGATGCTCGACTTTCAGTCGGGGGTCGACGACTACCTCCTCGAGATCACGCACATCATTCGCGGGATCGACCTGCAGGATTCGGCCAAACGACAGCGCTTCGTCTACGACTACTTCGACTGGGAGTACCCCGAGGTCATCCACTGGGGCCACGTCCAACTCGACGACTACGACGTGAAGATGAGCACGTCGACGATTTCGAAGCTGATCGAAGACGGCGAACTTGACGGCTGGGACGACCCGCGAGCGCCGACGCTGAAGAGCCTTCGCCGGCGCGGTATCCGCGGCGAGGCAATCGTCGAGGCGATGACCGGGCTCGGCACTTCGACCACCGACGTCGACCTCGCGATGAGTTCGATCTACGCGAACAACCGCGACCTGATCGACGAGGAGACCGACCGCCGATTCCTCGTCCGCGACGGCAACCAGATCCCCCTCGGCGGGAGCCCGCCCGACGTGGGGACGCCGCCGCTTCATCCCAACCACGAGGAGCGCGGCGTTCGCGAGATCCCCGTCGGCGATTCGGTGATGCTCGAGCCCGACGACCTCCCCGAGCGCGAGGAGCGCATCTGGCTCAAGGGGTTGGGCTGTTTCCAGTTCACCCGCGACGTCCTCCAGTACACGGGCGAGGACATCGAAGTCGTCCGCGAGGGCGACGTGGACGTGATCCACTGGGTGCCGGCCGACGAGCGCGTCCCCGTCCGCATGCGAACGATGGACGGCGACGTTCGGGGCCACGCGGAACCCGGCGTCGGCGACCTCGAGAGCGACGAGATGGTGCAATTCGAGCGGGTCGGCTTCGCCAGAATCGATCGGCACGACGAGGCGGACGAGGAGACGGTCGCGTACTACGCGCATCCCTGAACGGGTCCGTCGCTCGTCGAGCGACCGTCCCCGAACCGATCGGTTCCCCATTCGGTGCTCGCACCTCAGCGGATTACTCTTCCTCGAGCAACGCGTCCCCTCGTTCGGGATCCGGGTCGGCCACGACGCCGTCCTGACGCCCCAGCACGCGGGCGTGGGCGGCGCAGACGAGTCGATTCTCGTCCCAGGGGATGTGCAACTCGACCGCGGCGGGGCGCTCGCAATCGGCCTCGGAACACTCCATCTAGTCGTGCCAACGACACCCACGGCTTCAGTGTTTCCCCGAGATCACAGGAGAAAGACGGCCGCGAGGAATCCGAGTAGGATCGACACCGTCAGCAGAACTTGCACCGCCGTCGACGCGAGGACGCCGATCGTCGTGTAGACCGCCGAGCGCGTGCTCCCCTCGAGTTCGCCGTTGCGAACGAACTCGAGGACGAAGACGGTGCCGAAGAGGCCGACGAGCAACCCCAGCGGGCCGGTGACGACCATCAGGATGATGCCGACGGTGGCCGCGGCTGCGGTCGTCAGCCACGAGGCACCGCCGGCTCGGGCGGCGATCGAGCCGCCGAAGAACTCGACGAGTGCGGTGATGACGGCGATGAACACGAGGACGGCGAAGGTGAGAACGCTCAGCTCCTCGAGTCCGGCCCCCCACCAGTAGACGCCGAGCCCGGAAAGTGAGAGGAGGCCGCTCGGGACCATCGGGACGGCGGCTCCGGCGATGGCACCCACGAGCAACGCGACCGCGACGACGGTGACGACATCGACCATACCGGCGGTGACAACGGACCGCGACAAAGGCGTACTGCCTTCGGTACTGGTATGTCTGTCACTCGAATGAGTTCGCGGATCCACAGCGTGCCGGCAGAGTCGGTCGTCGGGAGTCGGTCGTCGGGAGTCGGTCGTCGGGAGTCGGTCGTCGGGAGGCGGTCGTCAGGAGTCGGTCGTGGGAAGACAGCGAACGGTATACGTATCGGGGACCGAACGTGTGGGATATGGCCAACCAGCGCGGAGCGATCATCGTCGGCGCGTCGTCGGGTATCGGCGAGGCGCTGGCCCGGCGGCTCGCCAACGACGGCTACGAGATCGGCATGGCGGCCCGGCGAACGGAGCGGATGCAGCGGATCGGCGCGGCCCTCCCGACGAAATCCTACGTCGCGACGATGGATGTCACCGCGACGGAGGACGCTCGAGCGGGCTTTTTCGAGCTCACCGAAGCGATGCCGTCGGTCGACCTCGTCGTCATCAGCGCCGGGACCGCGGCCCGCAATCGCGACCTCGAGTGGGAACCCGAGCGACGAACGATCGACGTCAACGTCCGGGGCTTTACGGCCGTCGCGACGGCCGCGATGGAGTACTTCGAGCAGAATTCGGACCACGCGAGCGAGGCGAACGGCCACCTCGTGGGACTGTCCTCGGTCGCGGCCCACGTCGGCAACGACGACGCCCCGGCGTACAACGCCTCGAAGGCGTACGTGTCGACCTACCTCGAGGGGTTGCGCTACCGACAGACCGATCGCGACGCCGACGTGACGATCACGACCATCGAACCGGGGTTCGTCGACACCGAACTTTCGATGGGCGGGTTCTGGGAGTGTTCGCCCGAGACGGCGGCCGAACAGATCGCTCGAGCGATAGCTAAGAAACGAACCCACGCCTACGTCACTCGGCGCTGGCGAGCGATTGCGTGGCTTCTCGATCTGGCTCCGGAAGCGCTGCTTCGACGGCTGTTGTGAGGTCGACGCTCGAGGCGCGCTCAGTGTACCAGTGAACGGAACAGTGGGCTACTGATGGGTATTAGGTGAGACGAAGCGTCCTGCTATCGTGGCAACTGGGAATCGCCACGCCCTCCCCAACCGATTCGCTCAGTCACTTCGTCCCTTCGCTCATCCACTGTCAGAGCTTGCTCTGACAAGCCTTCGCTCACGAGTTCGCGAAGACCTCGCACGGCTTCGAGCCGCGGTTCATTGGCACTCACCGCGGCACAGCGTGCGCCACCGCATGCCAGTTGATCAGTTTGGTTCGATACGACGGTACGGTATATTGAGCGTCTCCCCTCCGTTTCTCCCATCGATCGTAGCGGGATCGAAATCAGCCATCGTTGAATCGCTTCCGGACCTCGAGCGCCGCGTCCGTCCCGTAGCGATCGACGAGCGGACGGAACGCGTCGCCGAGCGCCCGCATACACTGTCCCGAGGAGTGGTACTCGAGCCGTTCGGCGATGGTCTCCGCGTCTCGTCCCTGGAGAACGCGCGAGACGAGCAGCCGTTCCTCGCGATCGGCCAGGTCGACGGTGGCGGGGTCGTCGACGAAGTACCGCACGACGAGATCTCTGAACGGGCCGGGATCGACATCGAACAGCCCCGGTCCGTAGGCGGCACCCGCGACGACGCGCCACTCGTGGTCGGTCAGCACGAGTGGCGGCCCGGCGTCGGCGTCGACGCTTCGGAGCACCGCGCGGGCGATATCTGGCTCGAGATCGTCGAGCGCGTCCGAACAGAGGGCGGCGAACCGGGCGGCGAACCAGTCGGCGTGGCGGTCGTGTAACGCCCGGCCCGCGTCGCTGGTCGGCGCGAGCATGAGTGCGGAGTACTCGCCGCTGGCGTCGTTGCGCGTCGTCGAGACGTGGACCGTCCGGTAGCCGTTCTCGCGCCAGAACTCGAGGAGGCCGGGGGTCGCGCCGAAGCCGGTTCCGAGCCAGTCGATTGTGGCGTCGTCGCCACCCTCGCCGCGATCTCGACCGGCGCTATCGGTGCTAGCGGTGTTATCAAAGCTATCGGTAAACTCCTCGCGAACCCGCTCGAGCAACCGCGAGCCAAGTCCTTGCGAGCGGGCAGCGTGGTGGGTGGCGATGCGGACGACGCGGAGTCCCGCCGGCTCGCCCGCCGCCTCGTCCCGGAGCTGACTCGTCAGTATGTCGGGCAGCATGTTTCCGCGGACACGGCCGCCCTCGTACATCATCGCTCGGGTCTCCGCCGAGAGGTTTCCCTCGCGTGCGAGCAGCGCGACGCTGACGACGTGACCGTCGTGGGTGAGTGCGCGGGCCTCGAGGTTCGGCGCGTCGAGCAATCGAGCGAGGTCGTTCGGCTCGGTCCGGTAGTGTGCGAGGACGAGCAGCCCGAAGGCCTCGCGGAGCAGGCGTTCGTCCGCGAGCGCTTCGGCCGCCTCGAGTCGCCGGTAGTCGACCGATTCAGGTGTGGCGGCGTCCACGAGCGGCTCTACCGGTGGACGAGCGTCGAGCAACAACGCACGGAAGGCCCACACTTCGATCGGATCGCCCGCCGCGTACCGGATGGGTTCCACGAGCGTGCAGTCGGTAACGGCGTGGTCGCTCTCGATGAGCCGATCGCGGAATCGGACCGAGAACCCCCGTCCGGCTCCCTCGTAGCCGTGGATTGTCGTGGCGAACGCGACGCGATCGGCCGTCAGTAGCGACTCGAGGGTCGCGACCGGGAGCGCGGCCGCCTCGTCGACGACGACGACGTCCGCCGACTCGAGGTCCGCGATCGCGTCGGGAGGTTCGCGGAATCCGATCGAGCCTCCGGTAGCCGTCTCGATTCGGCGGGGTTCGACGATCGCGGTATCGCCCTCGAGGCGTTTGCAGAGTTCTCCCGCGCGGTTGAACAGTTCCGCCGCGTTCCGCGCGGCGGGAGCGGTTACCAGGACGTCCTCGCCATCGATGGCGAACGCCCCCGCAGCCAGACCCGCCGCGCTGGACTTGCCGCGACCGCGATCGGCCTCGAGGACGACGGCCCGGTCGCTATCGAGTAGCGACTCGAATGCGGCGACGGCGTCGATCTGATCCGCCGTGAGACAGGCTTCGTAGGCGGCGGCCGGAAACCGGTGGTCCGGGGGTGGAGTCGGCGTCTTCGGTGACAGCCGCGGGGCCGAGTCGGTCAGTCCGTCGGCCTCGATCTGATCAGTATCGAGGTCGAGGATAGCGATCCCGCGGTGTTCTCGCAGCGTCTCGACGAGACGGCGTCTGAACCGACCGGTAACGTCGTCCAGTTCGAACGGCGGGACGGCGAGGGAGGCATCGAATCCGTCGCGGCGGTCCGGCCACGCCTCGAGCGGCGGTGTGAGTACCACGAGGAGTCCCCCACCGTCGACCGCGCCGACGACTTTCCCGAGCGCGTTCGGCTGAAGTTCCTCGTGAGCGTCGATAGCGATTACGTCCCGCGTCGTCCCGAGGAGGTCGCCCGCGTTGACCTGCGGAATCTGTTCGCAGCGGAATCGGTCGTCGGGACCGACGAGCGTCGTCTCGGTGATCCCAACTGGGAGCGTATCGAGGATCGACTCGAGCGCGTCGTACCCCCGCTCGCGATCGCCCGCGAGCACCAGCATTCGTCGTTCGTTTGCTCGCGTCGCCTCCTCGGCGAGCGACTCGACGAGTCCGACGACATCGACGTTCATGCGTTCGGCTTGGTGCCTCGGGAGTAATAGGCACCGACCCGCGACGGCCCGCCGTGTGGTTGTCAGTTCAAATATATGTATGGGTGTTCGTGTTGGAGGGTTCACGATGGCGAACAATCCGTGTGGTGGCGTCCCACAGCCTCACGCGTTTGAACACGCTTTTAAGGGGGGCAACGCTATTCGAGTGTACACCCTACGCGGGGTTGATGATGCTCCTAGCTTCACAGGACTTCCGCCGGGATCGACCCGGCACGGGTACCCAGTGCCCGGACGGCAGGGGAGCGCGAGCCCACGTGTAGGAGAGGTGAACAACCAATGTCAGTTTACGTAACTACGGACATCCCAGCCGACCTCGCCGACGACGCCCTTGAGGCGCTCGAGGTCGCACGAGACACCGGTCGAGTAAAGAAAGGAACGAACGAAACCACGAAGGCGATCGAGCGCGGCAACGCCGAGCTCGTCTACGTCGCCGAAGACGTCTCCCCCGAGGAGATCGTCATGCATCTGCCCGAACTCGCAGACGAGAAGGGTATTCCTGTCGTCTTCATCGAGACCCAGGACGACGTCGGCCACGCCGCCGGCCTCGAGGTCGGCTCGGCCGCCGCGGCAATCGTCGACGCCGGCGAAGCCGAAGACGACGTCGAGGACATCGCCGACAAGGTCGAGGACCTCGACTGAGGTGATCAGAGATGAGTGCTGAAGAGGAAGAAAGCGGCTCTACGCCCGCCGAGGTCATCGAGGTCGTCGGTAAGACCGGCATGCACGGCGAAGCCATGCAGGTCAAGTGCCGGATCAAGGAGGGCGAGAATCAGGGACGAATCATTACCCGAAACTGCCTCGGGCCGGTCCGCGAAGGGGACGTACTCCAGCTTCGCGAGACCGCCCGTGAGGCGGACTCCATCGGAGGACAATAACCAATGGTCGAGAAACGTACCTGCGACTACACGGGCGAAGAGATCGAACCCGGCACGGGCATCATGTACGTCCAGAAGGACGGTACCGTGCTCCACTTCGTCGACTCCAAGGCGGAGAAAAACTTCAAGCTCGGGCGCGAACCACGCGACCTCGAGTGGACCGAGGACGGTCGTCGCGGCAAGGGTCCCGCCCAAGAAGACGCACCTGCCGACGAGGAAGCCGAGCAGGTTGCAGTCGATGACGACGAGGACCTCGAGACGGAAGCAGGCGCCGTCGACGAGCCCGAAGAAGACGTGGCTGCCGAGGACGACACTGCGGAGACCGACGCCGAGGAGACCAACGCAGACGCCGACGCCGAGGAAACCGACGCTGAAGAAACCGAGACCGAAGCCGAGGAAGCATGAGTGATCACGAGCGCACGTTCGTGATGGTCAAGCCCGACGCGTTCGCACGCGGGCTCGTGGGAACTGTCGTCTCTCGACTCGAGGACCGCGGGCTCAAGCTCGTCGGTATCAAAGTCGAAACGATGCCCCGCGAACGGGCGGAAGAACACTACGGCGAACACGAGGACAAGCCGTTCTACGACGACCTCGTCGACTTCATCACCTCGGGACCTGTCGTCCCGATGGTCTGGGAAGGACAGGATGCGACCCGACAGGTCCGCCAGATGATCGGCGAGACCGACCCGCTCGAGGCAGCTCCCGGAACGATTCGGGGAGATTACGCGCTCGATCTCGGTCGAAACGTCGTTCACGCCGCAGACCACGAGGACGAGGGCGCAAACGAGCGCGAAATCGGGATCCACTTCGACGACGACGAACTGATCGATTACGATCAGCACGACGCCGAGTGGCTCTACGAGTAACCGGTCTCGATCGGCCGACGAGTCCCGATCGTCGTGGTTCGCTCAATTGAATGCGTTCCGACTGCTCGCCGACAATCACTGTTCGGCGACGGTTGAGACGTTTGTCAGTAGATCGCGTTCTCTTATCATTTCTATTATACTATCGCAGAATAATGATGTATTTTAAACATCTATTTTTCTAGGTAGACGTAACATCTAATGTGTCGGCTGCAGTAGAGGCCCGTGGTGGTTTCGAATGGTAACACACGGTAGGTGGTTCGTGGATGCGTGAAACGGAGGGAGAGGCGACAGCGTTGGCGCCGGACGCGACACCGTCGCTAGATCTCGTTTTCGATCTCCTCTCCGACAGCCGACGGCGATACGCACTGTACTACCTGAACGATCAGCCCGACGGCGTCGCAACGATCGAAAACCTCACGAAAAACGTTATCGCCCTCGAACGGTCGGCCGGCGCCGACGAGGAGACGACGGCCAAGACGGAGACGGTATCCGGTCACGATCCGGGGGACGGCTCGGCGGACCAACGAGCGAGCGTGCGAATGGAACTCCAGCACATCCACCTTCCGAAACTCGAGGACGCGGGAATCCTCGAACAGGATCCACGGAGCGAGACGGTTCGATACTGGAGCCAGCCGTCGGTCGAGGAGTGGCTCGAGCATGCACAGCACAAGGAAACAGCGTAGTCGCGGGGATATCGAACCGGCCAGCAGCCACGAACGACCGCTGGGGGAGCGGGCAGCCGCCGATCGCTGAAAGTTTTAATACCCCATTCGTTGTGAATCGACTGAGGTGTCGGTAAATCGCACGACGAGAAGGTCGTCGAGCGATGAGGTGTGATATCGTCTCACTCCTCAAAACTTAACAGGCGAGATACCGATACAGAACGTGAGGTGCATACTATGGCTGATCACGAACTTCCACCGCTTCCGTACGATTACGACGCGCTCGAACCGGCACTGTCCGAACAGGTACTGACCTGGCATCACGATACCCACCACCAGGGCTACGTTAACGGACTGAACTCCGCCGAGGAGACCCTCGCGGAAAACCGCGAGGAGGGCGACTTCGGCTCCACGCCCGGAGCCCTCAAGAACGTCACCCACAACGGCTGTGGACACTATCTCCACACGCTGTTCTGGGAGAACATGTCCCCCAACGGCGGCGGGGAGCCGGAGGGCGACCTCGCCGACCGCATCGAGGAGGACTTCGGCTCCTACGAGGGCTGGAAGGGCGAGTTCGAGGCCGCCGCCGGTGCCGCCGGTGGCTGGGCACTGCTCGTGTACGACCCGGTTTCCAAGCAGCTTCGCAACGTCGCGGTCGACAAGCACGACCAGGGCGCACTCTGGGGCTCTCACCCCATCCTCGCGCTGGACGTCTGGGAACACTCCTACTACTACGACTACGGACCGGACCGCGGAGACTTCATCGACGCCTTCTTCGACGTCGTCAACTGGGAGAAGGCCGAAGAGGAGTACCAGACCTGCCTCGGCCACTTCGAGTAGGGCAGTCGATTCGAAGACGAGCCAGTCAACCCCGAATTTTCTCTGCGATCGATGGCCGACAGCGGTCGCTCTCATTTGAGTAGTGCCTGTGAGTCCCACAGCGTGCCCGATTCTCTCGATTACCTGCCGCCGCATGTCCAGTAAGTAGGGGCAGTAGGGGCTGTTTCGTTACGCGTGAAGAGTGAGCCGGGTTCGATTTTGTAGTCTTTCTGCCAAAAATCGGCCGCCTCAGGGGTATATCGACTGGATTGATCTGAGTTTTGTGGAACGAGAGCGGACATCGCGTCAGCTGATGGAGCTTGGTATTCGACTTTATCTTGCCAGCCTCTTGCTTTCGGATATAGTTCAATAATTGGATGATTTTGATGTCAGACGAAGTCGAAAGGCAGTCCACGGTTGGGTTCACAATTGCGAACTACAGCCGGCAGTTGACGAGAGGCCGAATCACGTTGCGCTCGACGAGATGGTGATTCACCTTGACGAACATCGCTATTGGTTGTATACTGCCGTCAACCCAGAATCGAACACACTACACCATAAACGGCTATATCCGACGATTACGACCGCGATGACAGAACGTTCTTGCGGGAGATTGCCGAGAAATATGACCGTGATGACGCCGTGTTTCTCGTCGGTTCTGGACCGTGGCTGAAAGCTACACGCAACCAACACAGCCTCCGATTTCGACACGAGACACGCGGAAATCGGAACGCCGTTGAACGTCTCTTTCAAGAAGTAAAACAGTGAACCTACCAGTTCGGAAATTTCTTCAGAAACGCCGAACCGAATACCGCCGAAACGTGGCTCCAGAACTACGCGTACGTATGGAGTCAACGAAACTGAACATGGTCTCATAGTATCCGTTAGAACTTTCTACTCAAAAATTGGTACTGAACACAGTGGCTCACCTCGACGAGATCTCTGTCGAGGAATTGCAAGATGCTCTCGACAGCGTGGAAAGGAACCGACACAACGGCTATTAGCGGCAATAGCGTACAAAAATAGCCTCACGCAGACCGAGCTAGCCGAGTGGTACGACGTTCAACGACGGACGATCTACAGTTGGCTCAAACGACTCGACACCGACGAGTCGCTCGAGTAGCAGTAACTGATGCTCATCGATCTGAGAGAAAACGAAAGTTATCAGGAAAGATAAAATAAATTCGAGGAAGCTTTCCACGAATCACCCGAGGAGGTCGGTTTCGATGCGACGACGTGGACGCCGGTGCTCGTCCAGCAATATCTCGACGAGAGCTATGCCGTCGAATACTCGATCCCGAGTTGTCGGCGGCTGCTCAACCAAGCGGGATTGAGCTATCAAAAACCTCGCCAGACAGCCGCTGAATCTGATGTTGACGAGCAAGACCCGTTTCGTGAGGGACCCGAAAAAAGCGGCGGGAAATGGACGCCACAGTAGTCTCTTTCGATCAAACCGAGAAATCCGTCCACGTCGAGCCGCGTGCCACGTTGTTTCCGTGCGGGTCGCGGCCGTCTGTCGAATTATCCAGACAACGCGGCTGGATGCCTCTCTCGGGCGCGACCACCGAGGGCGGTACTCACTTTTTCTCTCGATCAGAGATGTACGTTACTGAGCATTACTCAAAGAATGTCAGTTTCGAATTATACAATGGTATAATGATAACTCGATTGTCGTTCCGGAGGGAGCGCCGTCCGTCCTGGCATCGGTCGTCACTGTCCTCGAGGACCGTGACGACCCTGCATTCGCCACGTTTCCGGCGTATTCGCCGGAACCGAATCCAGTCGGGCGTGGTGACGACGGCTGCACCCCTCTCAGGAATCGGTTCTGACATCCCTAGCGAGTTACTAACAGCGACTGCACTGCGCTTACTCAACTCTCAGCTCAGGAGTGAGTGATTACTTCTAACGCATACTATAGACGGCGCGTCGTAGCGGTACGAGTCATTCAGCGGATAGACGGCACCGAGAGTACTGCGTTAACGGTGCTCCAATGCGTGTTTCGCCCACACAACGTCTCGGTCCGGGGAGCCGTCACCGTCGGAGCAGTAGCTTTTTTCGCTTCTGTTGAATCGCTGTAAGGCGGTGAATTTCACTGTTTAACGGCACGCTTGCTGTTGTAGACGACACACATCAGAGCAATTTCACGGACTCTCGTACCAAGTTCGCGCTCGCACGGCGGAGCCGAGCGAGCGATTGACGGCGGAGTTGACGGTTTCGGTGATTGACCGCTGAGCGTACGATATCCGTCAATACGGGCGTTGTGTGCGTGATCGCATGGAGCGAAGATCCGGTGTTTGATCAGCGGGCGAATGTCGAGTTCACGGCGTTGTTCGCGGAGTTGTTGCTTGTCGTGCCCGTATCAGCAGCTAGAGACCGCAGATCGCCCGCGTTCCGGCGGGCGATCTGCTCACAGAGGTCTGCGTCGCTGCCTTCTACCGTCGTCGAGCAGTGAAAATCGAGCACAGCTTGCGTTGCTGTATCGACGAGTTTTGTAACTTTGAGCGTCTGAACGCGATACTCCGTTCGGTGACAGTAGTGGCGGCTTGCACGATCTCGTTCATAGAACGTAGCGTCGATTGCAGCGTGTTCAGACGGATCGTGCAGCTGCGCCGACTGGCGCAGCAGCACTCGACAGCGGCTCATCTCAATTCGATCAAACACCTTACACAGCGTAGAAGGTGCGGGAAGATCGGCCACAGTAAGGCCGATCTTCCCTGTTATTTGCGGCATTTCCTGCAGGAGATCGATCGTCATTCGATAGGACGTATCGAGGTAAATCCGGAGACAATGCAGCGAAACGAGGGCATAGTCGGCGAATCCGCCGCCACCGCTCGGGGCAGCGGATTCGCCTCGTTCACCCGTAACGCTTTGTGCTATCGAGACGCAACGCTCGGTGAAGCGGGAGATTTGGGTCATGAACAACTGACGTCTCCCGTTTCCACTCCTTTGATTTACTGACCTTCCCCGACGCAGTCTAGTGATTTAACGCAGCCGTTCTGTTCGAAGTGTTTTCGGACTCGCGCTTCCGATCGGCCGGCGCTGTGTCGCTCGTCAGCGTTTCATACACCGCTGAGAGGACGTTTTCGGCGCTAACTGCCCCGTACCGACGTCCGTTAGATCAGTCTCTGCCTCGGCGAGCGCCGTCTCGAGGATCCGCTCGTTGCTATACTCCGCGAGCGTCAGAAGACTCGCGTCCGCCATGTCGCGTCGGTGCAGGAGTTCTCCGTTTAGTCCGTCGAGATCGTACCGATCGATGGCGCCGCCGATTTTGCACGGGCACTGGTATTCGTTCTCGAGAGCATCACTTATTACCGTTCCACCCCTATAGTAGTCACTGAAAGTCATTGCACATCTGATCGAACGATAGCTGTACGATCAGTCTGTGAATCGTTTCAGTGGCTACTATAGTTCGATCGCATCACTCGTTCCGGCTTCGCCCTCCGATAGCTCCCGCGATCGCCCGAACCCTGACATGTTATCTTTGTCGTTCATGGTGTATCGCGGGGAAGACCGTCTCCCTTATGACGACTCTCGTCACGTTCGTGCAGCACCTGCTTTCCAGTCGTACTGTTGTAAACCACGCCGTCGGTAGCGGGCTCTGTCACGGTTCGTTCCGCGAGACGAAACTCGCCGATCTATCCCTGGGCTGGCGACCCTCGGTGCGCGGCTCCGCTCCCATCCGTCTTTCCGTTCCGAGGAATGCGTCGAACGGCTATTGTTGCTGATCGATACCACGCGAGCCACCGTGAATTCAGTCATTGTATTGCCGTCGCGACTGACGGCTCGAGGAGTCACCGAGTAGTGATCGTTCCTGTCGTTCCGCTCGTGCGTCGATAATTACGTTCGATAATCTCGAACGATCCGTCTCCTCTGGTAATATATACCACACATATTTGAATAGATAACTAGCTTCTTTTCCCCTATAATTTGTACATATGTACCTCTATTCGAGAGATATTGGAATATATACCCTCATCTAATGCGTTTATTCTAACGTTCCTTTCTACAGAACGGTGTCGAAAGCGGGGCCGTTCGGAAATTACCGTCGAGAAGCATATTCGACCGACGGAGCTGTTAAGGAGGAACTCGAGAGACGGACTGTATGGTCGATCATGGATACGTCCTTCCGACGCGGGGCATCGTACTCGATTCCGATGGGGCACAGGACCAGCTCGCACGCACGCAGTCGTGTTCGACGCTCGCTCGAGCGGCCGAGTCGATGGGATTCGAATCGGTCTGGGCAGGCGACAGCGTCCTCGCGAAACCGCGCCTCGATCCGCTGTCGACGCTCGCGGCTGTGGCGGCCGAGACGGACGCGATCGAACTAGGGACTGCGATCCACCTCCCGCATCTCCGGCGTCCGGTCGCCGTCGCCCAACAGGCGGCGACGGTCGATTTGCTCTCTGGCGGCCGTCTGTCGCTCGGGGTCGGCGTCGGAAGCGGTGCGTCGGTCGCGACCGAACACGAACAACTCGGCGTGCCGTTCGACCGACGCGGCCGCGTGCTCGACGAGACCCTCGACGTGATTCGCGGACTGTGGGACGGCGCGATAGACACGTACGACGGCGACTTCGTCACGCTCGAGGACGCCGATATCGGATTACGGCCGACCGGGGAGCTTCCCATCTACGTCGCATCGGCGACGTTCGACCCGCGCGACGGATATCCGAAACAGATCCGTCGGCGGATCGCGGACCACGGCGACGGCTGGCTGCCGATTTCGAAGTCACCGGAGATGTACGCCGGCGGAATCGACCGCGCTCGAGAGATCGTCGACGACGCCGGCCGCAATCCGTCGGCGTTCGGCGCCGCGTACTATCAGGACATCGTCATCGACGAGACGCGCGAGGCGGCCCTCGATCAGGCTCGCGACTTCATCGCAGCGTACTATCCCGAATGGGGACAGATGTCTGACGAGCAACTCGAGCGTCGGGGCGCGTTCGGCCCGCCGTCGGTCGTCGCCGAGCATCTCGAACGGTATGCCGACGCGGGCGTCGAGACGTTCGTCACGCGGTTCGCGACGACGGATCAGCACGCGCAACTCCGTCGGTTTCGAGAACTGTTGTAGGGCGGAACGAACGGCTACTATTTCCAACACGTCCTCCGGGAACTGTTTCTCCTGGAGGCCGGGCTCTTGGCCGCGCCGTTCGGAGGGGACGTCGAGCGCCCGGCGGCGCTGAAACTGTACCAAAGCATGGGCACCGAGGACATCGTATGCAATCGTCCTCCCGCCCTGCGATCGACACGATTTCCGACGGCGTCGGTGAGGGAATCTTTTTGAGCCTCGCCGAGAAACTCGGCGACGTGCCGATGATACAGTCGCTCTTCGGAGAGAAAGCGGCGGTTTTACGCGACACGAATTTTCAGCTTCTGTTGCTGGCAAACCTCGTCGCGCCACTCGGAACGGCACTTATCTCTCCGCTTCTCGAGTCCCTCCAGCACCCCTACGGTGCGACGGACGCGACCATCGGATTGCTGATGACCGTGTTCACCGCCCCGAGCATCCTGATGATTCCGGTGGTCGGTGTTCTGGCCGACAGATACGGGCGGAAGCCGTTCCTCGTCGTCGGATTGTTCGTTTTTTCGGTCGCCGGAACCGCACTCGCGGTAACGACGAGCTTTCGCGTCGTCCTGTTCCTTCGGTTCTGTCAGGGCGTCAGCTTCGCCGCGGTGACACCGGTTATCATCACGAGTATCGGCGACCTCTATACCGGTCGTGCCGAAGCGACGGGGCAGGGATTGCGGTTTTCGGTATCCGGCCTGACACAGGGGTTCTTCCCGCTGATCGGCGGTGTACTGGTCGGCGTCGCGTGGCAGTACCCCCTGTTGCTGTACGCGATCGGTATCCCGATCTCGATCGTTCTCGCGCTGTGGTTTACCGAACCGACGGCACCGTCTCGGGAGACCGCGTCAGCGGCTGATCGAGCCGACCGTGGGACCTATGTTCGCGAACTGACTGCCGTCCTGCTCCGACCGCGCGTCGCCTCGGTTCTCGTGTTCCGCATGATACCGATACTCCTGTATATCACGTTCATGACGTACGTGTCGCTGTTAGTCGTGAGATCGATGGGCGGCACGGCGGGGCAGGCCGGTATCCTGGTCGCGTTGGCCAGCGCCACCTACGCCGTCGCGGCGACGCAGGCCGGACGATTCGGCTCGTCGTTCGCCGGACGGATCTTTCCCCTCGCGACCGCGATATCGCTCATGGCGGTCGGCCTCGTGATCGTCGCGTTCGTCCCGACGGTCGCCCTGGCGACCGTCGGCGCGTTGGCACTCGGGGTCGGGTTCGGCATGTCGCTATCTCTCCTCCGAAGCGTCGCGACCGGCTTTGCACCCACGGAACTCAGGGGTGGCCTCGTGAGCGTATTCGAATCGGCGGGTCGGCTTTCGGCGACCACAGCGCCAATCGTCGTCGGGTTCGGGATCGAGTACCTCGACGGGTCGGTTCCCCAGACGGAGTCGTTACAGCTCATGGTCGGCGGTATCGGCGTCGGCGGCGGCCTCGTCGGTATCGCCTGTCTCGTCGTCGCCCGTACGGCGTCACCGCTTCCACACCAGCCCGGGCACGTCGACTCCGATTGATCGATATCCCCGTCCGTCACGGAGGCGACCGCTCCCGTCTGGCGGTTCTGTTCTGCTATCCGAAACCGTCTTGCGGAAGCCGACTCGAGAGCGTTTCGAAACGATTCGAAACGCCTCGATCGACACTGTTCGAAACGCTTTGACCGACGCGGTTCGAGATTCGAACGACGTACCGGTTTCCTGCCGAGCGTCGGACGAGTCCGAACCGGGCCGGGGTTGAGGTATCGACGGCTATTGGAACGTTGGACCGAAGTAAAACGTCTCGTGGTACTACGGGCGTTCGTCGGTGGTCAAGAAGGAAACACCGATGCGGCGGCCAACGCCGACCGCGAAGACACGTCAGGACTCGATCGACGAGGGAGCAGCGTCTCCGCGAGGGGAGTTACGTGAGCGAGGGGAGGCCGTCCCGTTTGAGGGCCGCCGCGATCTGATTCTTCTGGATTTCGTCGGTCCCCGCCGCGAGCCGGCGACCTCGCGCGAGTCGGTGGAGGTACTCCAACGCGTGTCCCTGCTGATAGCCGTTTGCACCGTGGATCTGCAGCGATTCGCTGACCACCGTTTCGACCATTTCCCCGGAGTAGAGCTTCGCCAGCGACGCGTCCATCCGATCGGGGATCCGTCCCTGCTCTTCCGCGTTGAGCGCTGCCCGGTACGTGAGCGAGCGCGACGCCTCGAGTTCCTTGACCATATCGGCGAGCTTCCACTCGATGCCCTGGAAATCCGCGATCGGCTGATCGAACTGTTCGCGCTGTTGGCCGTACTCCAGCGCCTTGTCGAGGGCACACCGGCCGATGGCGTTCGAGAGCGTCGCGCTTCCGAGACGCTCCCAGTTCAGCGCCTGGAGTTGCTGTTTGAACCCGTCCTTCCCTCGAGTCAGGACGTGCGTTTCTGGAACGACGATGTCGTGCATGCGGAACTGCGTCTGGGTGTGGTTCGCCATGTTCGTGTAGTGTTGCTCGATCTCGACGCTGTCCTCGTTGTCATCGAGGTCGATGATGACCGAGCCGAGTCCGTCCGGGAACCTCGCCCAGACGACGCAGGCAGACGCGTGCGGGATATTACTCACCCACACTTTTTCGCCGTTCAGGACGAGTTCGCCGTTCTCCTCTTCGACCGTGGTACTCATCGCACCGACGTCCGATCCGGCTTCGGGTTCGGAAATGGCGATCGCGATCGCGTCTTCGCCCGCGGTGACGCCGGGGAGGTACCGGTCTTTCACGGTGTCGCTCCCGAACATCTCGATACCGCGAGGGGCGACCATCTGCTGGTTGTAGAGGTATTCGGCCGTATCCGGACAGACTTGTCCGACGGCTTCGATGCTGAGCATCGCCTCGAATTCGCCCATGCCGCCGCCGCCGTACTCCTCGGAGATGTTCAGTCCGAGATAGCCGCGGTCCGCGAGCAGTTCGATGTTCTCCAACGGAATGTCCCCGTCCCACGAGAACGCAGCGTCGGAAAATTCGTTTTGGGCGAGCTCTTCCAGTGACGATACGACCATCTCCTGTTCCGCCGATAGCGACAGCATTACCACGAATACTACGGCTCTCACAGTAAAGTCTTCTGTTTAGTCAGATACCGAATCCGGATTTCCGCGGCGAGTCGTCGTTCGCGCATCGACGCCTTCCCGACCGCCACCGTCCGCCGAATCGTCGATACCCGGTCGAACGTATCGGTTCCGTCCGTGCGACGCGTCTTTTCGAGCCCTCGTCGCTCGAACTCGGTGGGAGCATCGTCGCTGGGAACGTCGGTGGAACTGCGTGTTGGACCCGAACTCACCGACTCGCGGGCGACCGTCGGTGGAACTTACCGGAGAGATAAGTAGGTGGAACTGGTAGCACAACTATGTACAAGGTACTACTAGCGGTCGATACGAACGAAGATCGTTCCACGCTGGCGGCCGAAGCCGTCGCGAATCTCCCGGGAGAGATCGAGGTCGTCCTCTTGAACGTGTTCGAAGAGTTCAACGTAACCGACGGCGATGCGCGGATCGATTCGTCCGAACTATACGACGAAGACGATCTCCCGGAGAGCGTGACGGCCGCGGAGGGCATCCTCGAGGCGGCCGGTATCGATCCGGTGAAGCGACGCGAACACGGCGAACCCACCGAAGTGATCCTCTCGGTCGCCGAGGAAATCGACGCGGACAGTATCGCAGTCAGCGGGCGAAAGCGCAGCCCCGCCGGGAAGGCCATCTTCGGAAGCGTCACACAGTCCCTGCTCCTCTCTGCCGACCGCCCCGTGATCGTCGCCACGAGTGACTGAGTCTCGAGGGGGCCGGAACGTCGAAATCGGACACGGCGACGCGGCACCGTTCCGTGATCAGTAGAATATTGAACATTGCCTTCGTGAGAGACGGACGATGAAGAACAACGACTCCTCTATTGCGGTCTTCACGGGTCTCGGTCACGGGGTGTTTCACGGATTCGAGCTGGCAATTCCGCTTTTCGTCCCGATCTGGCTCTCGATGTTCGACGTCTCGGCGACGACGCTCGGACTCGTCGTCGGGGCGGGGTACGCCCTCATCGGACTGTTCGCGCCCCTCGCGGGCGTGTTGGCGGATGTATACGGATCGAAACGGCTCGTCTTGCTCTCCACTGGTGGCATGGGTCTCTCGTTCGCCGCGCTGAGCGTGCTTCAGTCCGTCGCGGCGCTCACCGTGACGCTGATGATCTGGGGCGCGATGGCGAGTCTCTACCATCCGTCCGGACTGTCGCTCATCAGTCGGAGCGCGGAGCAACGAGGGACGGTGCTCGCGTACCACGGCGCCGGGGGAAACGTCGGAATGGTCGTCGTTCCGCTCGCTGCGATCGTCCTGCTCGCGTTTTTCCAGTGGCGACTGGTCGCGCTCCTCCTCACCGCCCCGGCAGCGATCTGCGTTATTGTCGGTCTCTTCGTCTCGTTCGACGACACCGTTTCCGAGGCGGCCTCGGCGCAGCCCGATTCGGACCGAACGGCGAATCCGACCCTCGTCGCGTCGCTTCGTAACGTCGTAATGAACACGCGGACCCTGCTGATCGGTGGGTTCGTTCTCGTGTTCGCGATACAGATCCTGTACGGCGTCTACTATCGAGGGATCTTCACGTTCCTCCCCGACGTCCTCACGGACTTGCCGATGTTCGAGACCGTCGCAGTCGGCGATCGAGAGATCGAAGCGGGCCAGATCGCCTACTCAGGACTCCTGCTGGTCGGTATCTTCGGGCAGTACACCGGCGGCAAGATCAGCGACAGGGGACGCTCCGAGACGGCCCTTCTCGGAACGTTCATCGCGCTCGGTATCGCATCCGCGCTGTTCGTTCCCGCCTCCGCAATCGGCGTCGCCCCGCTGCTGGCCGTCTGCGTCGCACTCGGATTTTTCATCTACATGTTCGCACCGATCGCACAGAGTCTCATCGCGGAGTACGTCCCGGCGGAGAGCCACGGCCTCTCGTTCGGGTACATCTATCTGGGACTGTTCGGCATCGGCGCGGTCGGCTCGGCCGTTGCTGGCGTCACGCTCGATTACGGCGGTACGCCAGCGTTATTCACAGTGCTCACCTGCGTGACGGTACTTTGTGCCGGTCTCGCCGTCGTGTTGGTCGCTCGCTCGAACGACTGAGAGAGCTACCTGCTGAGAATGTGGCTCGCACTGGCGCGTCGATACCTGTGAGACACGCACTCGAGACGGGATCACCACTGCTCGAGCGATTCTCCCGGGTCGACCGCGAAGGCGTTCAGGACGCAGGCCAGCATACTGTAGTAGCCGAACGTCACCGTCAGTTCAGTGACTCCTTCGACGCCGAACCGATCTCTCGCCGACCGAAAGAGCGACTCCGGGACCTCGTTTTCGCGGAACAACGCGCGACCGTAGCGGACGACGAGCGCGTCGACCGCCGGAAGGGGATCCGTCGGCGCTCGAGCGGCAACGATATCGATCGTGTCGTCAGTGACCCCCTCCTCTCGAGCCAGCGGCTCGTGTATCGCCCACTCGTAGGCGCAGTCGAGTTCCCGGGCCGTCGTGATGATCGCGAGTTCTCGCACCGGGCCCGGGAGCGTACCCTCGAAGCGCACGTGCGTTCCGACGTCTGCGATTCTAGTCGCGACCTCCGGGCTGTTCATGAGGACGCTGAAGGGACCCCGAACGTGGCCCCGGCTGGCCGCGATCCGATCGTAGTGGTCGTGCCAGTCGTCCGAAAGCTGCTCTTTGGCGGTGATATACGGCACTCTGGACGTTCCTTCGTTCGACATCGTACCGACTAGAGCGAGCGGTGGCCTCATTAATGTACGGCGAATTCTCGAGTGGGAAACAGCTAACACGGTCTCTCCTCGTTTGTCACAGTATGCCATCGTACGACCTCGCGCTACCGTTGCCAGCCACCGGCGACGTCACCACAATCGAGCAGTGTGACCTCGCGATCGCGGCGGAGGACGCCGGATACGACCTCGTGATGGTCCCCGAAACGTGGGGCCGGGAAGCGTTCACCCGTCTCGGCTACCTCGCGGCCCGTACGGAAACGATCGGGCTCGGAACGGGAATCATCCCCGTCTACTCGAGGTCGCCCGCGCTGATCGCGCAGGGAGCGGCGACGCTGGACGAACTCACGGACGGACGGGCGGTACTCGGGCTTGGCCTGTCGGGGCCGAAGGTCATCGAGAACTGGCACGGCGTGGACTTTCAGCCGGCGTTGCGCCGCCAGCGCGAAACGATCGAGATCGTCCGGCGCGTCCTCTCCGGAACCGAGGTGACCTACGACGGCCAACTGTTCGACCTCCAGCACTTCCGTCTCCGATTCGGACCCCTTCGGTCGGACGTTCCGATTTACGTCGCCGCACAGGGCGAGACGAACACCGAACTGACGGGCGGATTCGGCGACGGATGGATGCCGAACCGCATTCCGGTGTCGGCGCTCCCGGCGAAGCGCGAACACGTCGATCGCGGCGCTCGAAAGCGAGATCGCGACCCCGGAGCGGTCGCGACGATCCCGTGGGTGACGACGTGCGTCCTCGAAGACGGCGAGCGGGCCCGAGAGCGGTGCCGGGAGATGATCGCGTTTTACGTCGGCGCGATGGGCGATTTCCATTACGATGCGGTGGCCGATCACGGGTTCCGGGACGCTGCCGACCGGATCCAGGACGAGTGGGAGGCCGGGGAGAAGGACGCGGCCCGAGCGGCCGTCAGCGACGACCTCCTCGACGAGATCGCGATCGCCGGCAGTCCGGACGCCGTCGAGCACCTCTTCGAGCGGTACGAGGGGATCGCCGACACGCTCGCGCTGCTTCCGCCGACCACCGCCACCGTCGAAGAGATACACGAGACGATCGACAACGTCGGCGAGACGGTCGCATAACTCGTCGACTCAGAGTCGATCGTCCGCCGCGGCGTCGCGCATCGCCTCGATGTGATCGCGCGCGGTCGGACCGACATCGTCGTGCCACTCGATGAGTTGCAGTTGGAGACCGAACAGCGATTTGGGATGCAGGGTCGCCTCGCTTCGGACGCCCGAAACCACGTCTTCCATGACGACCTCCCCGCCGGCCGCCGTCAGCTGTGCAACGGCCGTCTCAAGGTCCGCAACGGTGGCACCGATGTGATGAAGCCCCTGGCCGTTTCGCTCGAGGTAGTCGGCGACGAAACTCTCCTCGCTCGTCGGGGAGAGCAGGGTGAACATATCGCTACCGAACAGGAGGTACGCCGTTCGGTACTGCCACTTCTCGCTCTCGAGGGTCCAGACGTGTTCGACGCCGTCCGCGGCGGTGACGGTCTCGAGCGCGTCCGACAGGTCCCAGACTGCGTGTGCGATGTGATCGATTTCATCCATCGTGGTATGCCAATGCGAACCTCGCTTATATTCGTTTAGTCGGCCGCCGCTCGAACGTCATGTGAGAACAAATGCCACCATCGAATCGACATTGTTCGTCACTCACTACGTGACGCATCTGGAATATAGTAGAAGGTTTAATAAATATCGGCGCGACGTTCTACGTGTATGAACAACATCTCGGACACAATATTGTCAGATGAACACAAGCTACTGCGCGACGAAACGAAGCGATTCGTCACGAACGAGGTTCGCCCGGAGGCGAGCGAACGCGACCCGAAGAAAGCGGAGATGTCGGCCGAACTCGTCGACCAGCTCGGGGAGATGGGGTTTTTCGGCGTTCTCATCGACGAGGAGTACGGCGGACTCGGGATGGACCTGAAGTCGTACGCGGTTATCGCCGAAGAACTCTCTCGAGGGTGGCTCAGCGTCGGCAGTATCATCGCCCGCGGACAGAGCCTCGCGGGAGCGACGGACGAGCAGAAAGAGGAATATTTGCCGAAGATGGCGTCCGGAGACGCGCTCAAGAGTATCGCGATCAGCGAGCCGAGCGCGGGCAGCGACGTCGCGAACATGCAGACCCGCGCCGAGCGCGACGGCGACGAATACGTCCTCAACGGCCAGAAGACGTGGACGACGTTCGCGAAGGGATCGGATTTCATTCTGACGTACGCGGTCACTGACCCGGACGCGGAGCCAGCACACCGCGGTATTTCCGGCTTCATCGTCGAGAAGCCGGCCGGGACGTTCGATCGCGACGGCCTTAGCGGCCAGGCGATCGATAAGATCGGCTACCACGGCTGGAAAACGTGGGAGGTGAATTTCGACGACGTGCGCGTTAGCGCCGACAAGCTCGTCGGCGGTGAGGAAGGGAACGGATTCTATCAGATCATGGATTTCTTCGAGGAAGGCCGCGTCCACACCGCCGCCCGGTCGGTGGGATTAGCCCGCGGCGCGATCGAGGATTCGGTGCAGTACGCGAAGGAACGCGTGCAGTTCGACGAACCGATCTCGGAGTTTCAGGCGATTCGATTCAAGTTGGCGGACATGGCGACGCAGGTCGAGGCCGCGCGGGCGCTGACGCTGCTCGTCGCCGACGCGGTCGATTCCGGCGAGCGAGCCGACGCCGAAGCCGCGATGGCGAAGCTCTTCGCCAGCGATATCGCCGAGGAGGTCACCAGCGAGGGGATTCAGATTCACGGCGGCTACGGCTACACGACTGACTTCGACGTCGAGCGATACTGGCGGGACGCTCGAGTGACTCGAATCTTCGAGGGAACCAACGAGATACAGAAACGCATCATCGCCGACGACCTGCTGTCGTCGTAATGACCGCCGTCGAATCCAGTCCGTCTCGAGTCCGCCACTGTCCGTCTCGAGCCCGTCCGTACGGACCGGCACAATGCGTTCCGGCGGCGACTCGTAATTCGGCCAGATAGTCCGATACCGCAAATCGTTTTCATCGGCTCTCTGTAGAGTGCCTGTGAACTGGCGATATCAACAGACGGCACTCCTTCTCTGTACGTTTGCGTTCATGGCGACGATGGCCGCTCGTCTCGCGATTAGTCCGCTCGTTCCCGCTATTACCGACGATTTCGCCGTTTCGAACGCGGCTCTCGGAACCGCGTTATCGCTGATGTGGGCGACGTACGCGCTCACCCAGTTTCCGAGCGGTATCTTCGGTGATCGCTTCGGAGAACGACGGGTCATCCTCGTCGCACTCGGGTTGACCGCGATCGCCAGTCTGCTGCTCGCCGTTTCTCCGTCGTACGAATTTTTCGTCCTCTTCACGATCGTTCTCGGCGTCGGTGCTGGGCTCCACTACACGGTCGCAACGACATATCTCACGAAGCAGTTCGCGAACACGGGTCGCGCGATCGGGTTGCATATCGCAGGCGGCCCCGTTGCGGGCCTCGTCGCGCCGATCGCCGCGACGCTGATCGCCGTTCGGTACGGGTGGCGAGCGGGCGTGTTACTCGGATTCTTCGTCGCAGCCCCGATTTTCGTCCTGTTCGCGTGGCGAATCCGCCCGACGGAGCCGGACCGACCCGAGCAGCCGATGCGCGAACGGGCCGAACTCGGCGCGATGGTCGAACTGCTCTCCCGGCCGTCGATCGCGTACACGACGCTGCTCTCGTTTCTCTGTGCGTTCGTCTGGCAGGCGACGGCGTCGTTCCTGCCGACGTTTTTCGCCGAGGGGCAAGGACTCTCGCCGGCGATCGCGAGCGCGCTCTTCTCGCTGTATTTCGTCGTCCACGGGCTCACGCAACCGCTGATGGGCGGGCTCTCGGATCGAATCGGTCGCGATTCGGCCGCGATCGTGACGATGAGCGCCGGCATCGTCGGGTACGGACTGCTCGTCGTCGCCGGGAGCCTCCCACAGTTCGTCGCGGGGGTGTTGTTCATCGGCCTCGCGATGAGCTGGGGAGCGCCGATCCAGTCGCGATTCATGGATCTCCTTGGGGCGTCCGAGCGCGGTACCGGATTCGGGCTCGTCAGGACCGCGTACATGACGACGGGCGCGACGGGGAGCGTCGTGGTCGGTATTCTCGCCGACCTGTACGGGTGGGACGTCTCGTTCACGTTGCTCGCCGGAATCATGATCCTCGGACTCGGTATCCTCGTGGCGAACCGTCTCTTTCGGCTCGGATTGTAGCCGACCGTTTCATCCTCTTCCGGCGGTCGATCATCGGATCTCCACCGCTGATGGAACGCATGCGCCGTGAGTCGGGAAAGCCCCTCGAGCGGCCCCGTCGGAAACGACACGGGGCTGAATACGGTCACAGCAGTAACACGTAGAGTTTAGCATCACTGCGACAATGTCTCACCGATGGCAACCAACCCACTGGCAGACAACGGAGCGATCGTTACCGGCGCGAGTGCGGGAATCGGACGGGAAACGGCTCGCGCACTCGCGTCCGACGGTGCCGACGTCGCACTCGTCGCCCGTCGAGCGGATCGGTTGACGGAACTCGCTGCCGAAATCGAATCCGAGACCGACGCGTCGGCGCTCGTCTGTCCCGCGGACGTGAGCGACGAAGACGAGGTCGAAGCGGCCGTCGAGAAGACGGTCTCGGAGTTCGGGCATCTCGACGTGCTGGTGAACAACGCGGGGATCGCGACCGATTCCGAGACGCCCGTCGAAGAGTTTCCGACCGACCAGTATCGAACCGTCATGGGGGTGAACGTCGACGGGATGTTCTACGCGGCCCGGGCGGCGATTCCGTACCTGCGCGAGACGAACGGAACGGCGATTTTCGTCGCGAGTTACGCGGGCAAGAACCCCCGTCCGGACGCGCCGCTGTACGCGGCGACGAAGTGGTGGACCCGGGGGTTCGCGAAGAGCCTCGCGGGACAGGTCGGGACGGACGATATCGCCGTCAGCATCGTCAACCCGTCGGAAGTCCGGACGGAGTTCGGCAAGGAGTTCCGAGAACAGACCTCGGAGGAACGCTACGAACGGGACGAAGTCACCGGTCCTCGAGCAGTCGCCGACGCGATCGCGTTCGCCGCGCGTCAGGAGACGCCGAACACGGTGAGCGAACTGGACCTGTACCGTCGCGACAAGTTTTCCGGCTAGCCCGTCCCGACGCGACAGCGGGATTCCGTTCTCTATCGAGAACCCAGCGATAGCGCCGTGTCGGTAAATCGAACGGCTGCGGACCGATTAGAACGGGTTTGGGGAAGAGACGCTACGGACCGATCGGGACGTGTTTTGGGATGAGACGGTCAGATCGGGCCGAAATTCGGACCACGGTGTTCTCCCGGAAACGAACGTTACAGTCCGGGTTCAGGAGTATTTCATATCCAGTTCGAGTTCGTTCGCCGTCCCGAGGAGAACGTTCGGAATCGTTTCATCGAGGCGGTCGCCTTGCACGCGGTGTGTGGGGCCGGACACGCTGAACGCGCCAAAAACGCCGCCGTCCGGGCACTCGATCGGGACGCCGATCGCCCGGAGCCCGGGGATCGTCTCCTGATTGTTGATGCTGTACCCTCGCTCTCGGATCTCCGCGAGTTCCTCGTAGAGTTCGTCCTCGTCCGTAATCGTGTTCTCGGTCAGCGACGGCAATCCGTGCTGCCGAACGATCTCTTCGACGCGCTCCTCGGGGAGGTGTGCGAGGATCGCCTTTCCCGCGGCCATCGATTGAAGCGGCCGGTACTTGCCGATCACGGAGTCCGTTTGCACGGCGTGTTCACCGGTCGCTCCAAAGACGTAGACGGCCTTTCCGTGTTCCTCGACAACGAACTGCGCTCGCTCGGCGGTTTGCTCGGCGATCTTCTCGACTTTCTGACTCGCCATCTGGTACGTATCGGTGTGCTTTCTCGTCTCTTCACCCAGCTTCAGGAACCGAAAGCCGATCCGATACCTGTTCCCGTCTTTGACGACGTATTCGAGGTCCTCGAGCGTCGCCAGATGCCGGTGGATGGTGCTCTTCGCGAGGCCGAGTTCGTCCGCGATCTCGGTGACCTGACCGCCGTCCGCTTCGGCGAGCGTTTCGATGATCTCGAACGTCGTCCGCGTCGCCTTCACCGTTCCCGGATCGGTGTACGTTTCCATGGGAACAGATAGCGTATCTTGGTGCATAAATATTCCGTATACTCGAACACCCATCAGCCCCGATCGAGACCCACACTTTCCGAACTATTCCGGAGAATTCGGGCGGTTTTGTAACTATCTGTGCTTCCACCCTGAATAGAACGCTCGTACTCCGTGCTCCGGATCGAGTGGAGCGGGTTCCAGTGTCAGGCGCGAGTATTTCGAGTGCTCCCGTCTCAGCGACGCATCACGATCTCAGCGACGGACGAAACCGCCGACGTGGATTGCCGATGAGGCAGAAACAACTGCCACCTCCGACCGCGTAGGGCTGCGAACCGGTGTTCCGTAGTCGAACCCACTGCAAACGGTTACCCCCTCAGAAAATGGAGTCGCTCTCCCCGCCGTCGATCGGGACCGCCGCACCGTTTATCTGGCCTGCCCGGTCGGAGCAGAGGAACGCGACGGCGTCGCCGAAGGCGTCCGGATCGCCGATCTGCTCGACCGGAATCGATGCCACTCTAGCGGCCTTCGCCTCCTCGTAGGAGTCGTACTCGCCCCGTTCGACCGCCGCTTCGAACACGTCCTGGAGACGCGGCGTTTCGTGGACGCCCGGCAAGACAGCGTTGGCGCGAACGTCGGGACCGAGATCCTTCGAGAGCACCTTCTCGAGGCCGACGACGCTCGTCCGCACCGAACTCGAGAGGACGTTCCCACCGTCCGCTCGCTTGGCGGCTATCGAGGCGATGGCGACGATGGAGCCGCCGTCACCGCTCCGGAGGTGTTCCGCCGCTTCGCGGACGACCCGAACGACGCTCATCGTCAGCAGGTCGAACGCCTCGTACCACTCGTCGTCGTCCGGCTCGAGCGGGCGCATCGGCGTCGGTCCGCCGGCGCTCGTCACGAGGTGATCCAATCGTCCGAACTCCTCGACGGGTCGCGCCACGAGCGTTTCGACGTCCTCGGGGTCCGTGAGATCGCCCGACTGTGCGATCACGTCTCCCGAGGCGACCGCCCGAATCTCCTCGGCGGCGTCGGCCAACCGCTGTTCGTCTCGCCCGTTGATAACCACGTGTACACCCTCCCTCGCGAGGGCTTTCGCGGACGCCTTTCCGAGACCGCTACTTGAGGCCGTAACCAGCGCGACGGTACCGTCCAGTCCGAGATCCATACGTCACCATGACTGCACACGAACGAAAACGTACCGGTGCCGGCGCTGAAACGGAACTATGGCGGATATCCGCCAACGACCTCACTCGGTTTACTGACGGATGTGGTCGGACGGACGATGTGGGTTCGACAGGGGAGACGGTGGAAACGACATCGATTCGGCGTCACACGCTTTCAGCATCCACTACATCTTGCTTCGATGGCGGACGGCGCTGTTGGTCTTGCAGTCGACGACGACCGGTCCGTCCGGTCGGTGGTCAAGAACGTCACTGAGAGCGTCCAGATCATCGCTCGAGCGAACGGTGTAGCCGTCCGCGCCGAGCGACTGTGCGACGTCCGCGATGTCGGGTGCTTCCAGGAGAGCGACGTCGGCGTACTTGTTGGCGGTTTGGAGACTGTGATACTCAGTTCCGAGCGCGCTGTCGCTCATGACGACGATCGTTACGGGGATCTCGTGGCGGACGGCGGTGTCCACCTCCTGAAGCGCCATCATGAATCCCGCATCACCACAGAACGTGACGGGGGTGCGGTCGCCAGAGTTCAGCGCCGCGCCGATCCCGTGGGACAGTCCCTGTCCGATCGCCGCGAAGTCGAGCGTCCAGTGGAAATCGGCCGGCTCCGGCGTCGAAATTCCGTCGAGGACCCATCGTGAGAAGTGTCCACCGTCGCTGACGACCACGCGGTTTTCGGGCAGGATACAATCGAGACCCCGGACCAGTTCTCGCGGATCGATTCGCCCCTCCTGTTCGGGGAACTCGTCCTCGTCTAGCGACGGCGTGTCCGCGATCCGGTTCCGGAACCGATCGGTCCAGAACTCGTCGCTTCGGTCGATCCCGTGTGCCTCCAGCCGTTCGGTCAGCGCGTCGACCGTCAGCCGGGCGTCCCCTCGGACGCCGAGATCGACGGGCTCGTACCGCCCGATGGCGCTCGGGTCCGTATCGACGTGGACGACTTTGGTCTCGTCCTCGACGAGGTGGCCGGAATCCGTCGTATACGGGTTCAGGCTACAGCCGACCGCTAGCACGAAGTCGCTCTCGTGCAGGTGTTCGTTCGCGATATTGCTCCCGAAATCGCCGACGAACCCGAGCGAGAACGGATGATCGTCGAAGTAGCCTCGAGCCTGCAGGGTGGTGGCGAGCACGGCGTTCGTCCGCTCGGCGAACGACTCGATCGCATCCTTCGCGTCCGCCGCAATCGCGCCGCGACCGGCCACGACTATCGGGACTTTGGTCGCGTCCGAATCGAGGTACAGGTCGACGGCCGCATCGATCGCGTCGTCGTCGGGGTGGAGTCGAGCGTTCGATGTGGCGGCGTCCGTCGCCGCTACCGATCGATTTCGGTCGGTCTCGACGTCAGAGTCGGGCAGTTCGCCGTCGAGTACGTCCCACGGAACCTGGACCGCTATCGGCCCCTCTCCGACTCGGAGGCTCCGGAAGGCCTCCTCGAGCGTCGAAAGCAGTGTTTCGGGGCTTCGAGCGGTACGGACGGTACCGACCGTCGACTTCAGGAAGGACTCCTGTTCGAAGTCCTTGATATCGTAGGAGTCGGACACGGACATCTCCGGAACGATGACGAGCAACTTCGACCCCTTCTTTTGAGCCGTGACGAGCGAGGTACCGGTCTGTGCGACGGCGGGCCCTCGACCGATCAGACAGACGCCGACGTCGTCACTTGCCCGCGAGTAGCCGTCGGCCATCGCGACGGCACCCTGCTCATGGCGCGTGTGGACGACGTGCATCTCTTCGCTCCACTGCTCCTGTATCGTCGAGAGCGTACTCATCGTATCTTCGCTCATCAGCGCGAATAGCGTCTCGACCCCCTCCTCGTTGAACAGTCTGATGACTGCGTCGTGGACTTTCATGATCTTCTCCTCGATACTAGGCCCCCACCGTTATCGTACTACCGGTGAGCACGGTCCATCCCGTCTCGAGCGGGGCGATATTCGTCCCGTCGGCCGGTGTGCTCGAGAGAGGGAGCAGTCCGTCAGTGACGTGGGAATTATCGGCCCGCAGTCCGAACGCGGACGATCAGCCCGGCGGGACGAACGCTCCGAAGCGGCCGCGACCGAATGTTTATATATCCATCTCTGCGACTACTTCGCATGCAACCGTTAGCAGACATAGATGTCATAGACTTTACCCAGTCGATCGCCGGGCCGGTCTGCACGCAGATGTTGGGTGAGATGGGTGCGGAAGTGATCAAGGTCGAGCCGCCGAACGGGGACGCTTTTCGACCCCTGATGAAGGGGAGCCTCTTTTCCGCCTACAATAACGGGAAGAAGAGCATCTGCGTCGATCTAAAGACCGACGAAGGACAGGAGCTCCTCACGGACCTCGCCGCGAAAGCCGACGTGTTGATCGAGAGTTTCCGCCCGGGCGTCCTGGACGAGTACGGTCTGGACTACGACTCAATCTCCGCGGACAATCCGGACATCGTCTACTGCTCGTTGTCGGGGTACGGACAGACTGGTCCGAACCGCAGCTTTCCCGGATACGATCCGTGCATTCAGGCGATGTCGGGCCTGATGGCGACGACGGGCTACCCGGACCGACCGCCCGTCCGAATCCGCTCGAGCCTGATCGACTGCGGCACCGGGACCAACGCCGCCTTCGCAGTCATGGCCGCGATCCGCGAGCGCGACAAGACGGGCGAGGGGGACCACATCGACGTCTCGCTGTTCGACGTCGGAATCTCCTGGATGTCCTACTGGATCGCCAACTACGACACGACGGGAGAGGTGCCGGAACGGAACGGCGAGCTGGGAATCGGAAGCGCCCCCAACGGACTCTTCGAGGCAGCGGACGGCTACGTGTATCTGATCACGATGACCCAGACCATGTTCGAACGACTCTGTGAGGCCGTGGATCGGTCCGATCTGCTCGACAGAACCGAGTATCAAACGATGGACGATCGGATCGAACACCGGCCGAAGTTGCGGGAGGAACTACACGAGGCGTTCGCCTCGTACACCGCCGAGGAACTCGAGCAGCTCCTGTTAGAGGCGCGCGTTCCCGCGGCCGCGGTGCGCTCGATCGACGAGGTCGTCGAACTGCCGCATCTCGAGGCGCGATCCATGCTCACCGAATCGTACAACCCGGAAGTGGACGAGCCGGTCGACATCGCGGCCCTCCCGTTCACGTTCGAGTCCGACGGCGAACGGCCCGGATACAGCAGTCCACCGCCGACGAAGGGGCAGCACACGACGGAAGTGCTCGAGGAGTTCGCGTATTCCGACGAACGGATCGAAACCCTCCGAAACAACGGCGTCATCGAGTAAGCTCCGGCGCGAGTTCGACCACGAGGCGACGAGTCCGGTCCGCTCTCCGTCAGCGGCCACACTGTGCCGGCGGCACCGTCGAGGCGAACCTATCCGATGTCACCGACGAGCGGTCTCCGAGGTGTTCGTCGGTTTCCCACCAGTAGCCCCGCTCGGAGCCGGTCGTGACCTAGTTTTATGCGCTGGTGTGTGAAATCGTGTCACGATGGCACCGTTCGAACTTATCGAGCAGAGACAACCGGTAACGCTGACACCGGGCGAGTTTTCCGAGATTCGCCTTCAGCCGATCGCGTCGGCGGGAGGCCCGGAATGACCGAGAGCGCGTACGACCTGCGGCACCTGGAACCGGGGCGTTACGACGAGATCTACGAGTCGTTCGAGTGGGAGAGCCCGGAGACGTACAACATGGCGGAGGCCGTCTGCGATCGGTGGGCCGCCGACCGGTCCGCCGTAGCCCTCTACTGGGAGAACGACACTGGCGATGCGGAGTCCTACACGTTTCACGAACTCTCTCGGCTGTCGAATCGGTGCGCGAACGCGTTTCGCGACCGCGGGATCGGCCGCGAGGATATCGTCGCGATCTTCCTCCCGACGCTTCCCGAATCCCTGATCGCGACGCTGGCCGGTCACAAGCTCGGCGCGATCAACATGCCGCTGTATCACCTGTTCGCGCCCGACGGGATCGCGGACCGCATCCGAGACGCATCGCCCGAACTCGTCGTCACCGACGAGCGCGGCCTCGAGAAACTCGCGGAAATAGACACTCCCGAGTCGCTCGACGTCGTCGTCGTTCGGGGCGACGACGGTCACGGAGTCGCTTCCGACGATGGAGCAGAGACCGATACCGGAGTCGCTCTCGACGACCGGCCGATTCCGTTCGCGGAGTTGCTCGCCGATCGCTCGAGTTCGTTCGACCCCGTCGAGACGTCGCCGAGCGATCCGGCTCAACTGTTCTACACGTCCGGAACGACCGGCGATCCGAAAGGTGTCCTCCACGCTCACCGGTACGCCCTGGGACACCGGTACGTCGGCCAGTACATGCGCGACTTCCACGAGACCGATCTCCTCTGGCACTCGGGAGACCTCGCCTGGGCGGGCGGCTTCGCGAACCTGCTCGAGGCCTGGACGCTCGGGATGCCGATCGTGAAGTACGACGGCAAGTTCGATCCGGAGCGCGCGCTGGCGCTACTCGAGGCCTATGGCGTGACGATCTTCGTCACCGCGCCGACAGCCCTCCGGCAGATGATGGATCTGCCCCGTGAGACGATCGATTCGTACGATCTCTCCCTTCGCGTCGTCTCGGCGGGCGGGGAGCGCGTCACGCCCGATATGCTCGAGTGGGCCGAGGAGTGCTTCGACGCGTTCGGGACGCTCGGCTACGGCCAGACCGAGTGTTACAGCGTCGGGTATCCGCCGCTCGGCGACGAGCGAGCGGAGAAGCTCGGCGCGCTCGGCAAGCCGCTGCCGGGCTGCGAGGTGACGATCCTCGACGACGACGGGACCGAACTCCCCGCGGGCGAGGCGGGCGAACTGGCGGTCGCGACGGACGACAACCCGACAATGTATCTCGAATACTTCGACAGACCGGCGGAGACGGCGGCCGTCAGAGAGGGACGGTGGCATCGGACCGGCGATTCGGCGAGGATCGACGACGACGGGTACGTCTGGTACCTCGGTCGCAGGGACGACATGATCATCAGTTCCGGCTATCGGATCAGCCCGGCGGAAGTCGAATCCAGCCTGAACGCACATCCGGCGGTGAAGGAGGCGGCGGTAGTCGGCGTTCCCGACGCCGAGCGGACGAACGTCGTCAAAGCCGTCCTCGAGCCGGCGGCGGGCGTCCAGCCGTCCGACGACCTGGTCGAGGAGCTCCAGGAACACGTCAAATCGAATCTGGCCCGCTTCCAGTATCCCCGCGAGATCGAGTTCGTCGACGACCTGCCGAAGACGATAACCGGCAAGATAAAACGAAACCGGCTCCGAGACGGAGGCGAGACGCAATGACTGATGAACCCGTTCTCCTGGACGTGACCGACGGCGCGGCACGCGTCGAGTTGAACCGACCGGACAAGTACAACGCGCTGAACGACGCCCTGGTCGAGCGCCTGTCGGCCGTCCTCGAGACGGTCGAGCGCGATCCCGACGTCCGCTGCGTCGTGTTGTCGGGCGCCGGCGGTGCGTTCTGTGCGGGCGGCGACATCGGCCGGATGAAGGGCCGTCGCGAACGGAACGTCACGCCGCCCGAAATGCGGCGAGAAGTCCTGTATCAGGTCAGAGATACGGTCGAGCGAGTGTTCTCCCTCGAGAAGCCGGTGATCGTCAAAGTCGACGGCGTCGCGATGGGCGGCGGCGCGAACCTCGCACTGGCGGGTGACCTGGTGTTCGCCGCGACGGACGCGACGTTCGGCGAGGTGTTCAAGAACGTCGGACTGTCGGTCGATTTCGGCGGTTCGTTCCTGCTTCCGCAACTCGTCGGTCTCCACAAAGCCAAGGAACTCGTGTTCTCCGGCGAACCGATTTCGGGCGAAGAGGCGGCCGACATCGGACTTATTAACGATGCGGTCCCGCCAGGGGACCTCGGCGATCTGGTCGACGAGTGGGTTTCGGACCTCTCATCGGCGCCGACGGAGGCGCTCGCGTTGGCGAAGCGAGACCTCAACGCGGGGGCTACCGCCGACTTCGCGACGGCGATTCGGAACGAAGCGACGTCACAGGGGTTACTCCAGTCGACTCGAGACCACCGCGAAGGCGTCGACGCGTTCTTCGAGGACCGCGATCCGGAGTTCCACGGGGAGTAGATATAAGCCGCAGTTCGGAGACGGTCTTCGCATGAGTGAGAAACCCTTGCAAACATCGATTGCGACGTCGGACGAGCAGCGTATCACCGTCAGAGGGGCGGATCTCACGGCGGACCTGATGGGAACCCTCGACTTCGGCGAGTTCTTCTACTTCCACCTGACGGGCGAGATGCCGACCGACTCGGAGTCCCGAGTGTTCAACACGCTCCTGGTCACGGTCGTCGAACACGGAATCACTCCGAGCGTGATCGCGGCGCGGCTCACGTACGACTCCGCGCCAGAGGCGGTACAGGGTGCGGTCGCGAGCGGTCTGCTCGGCGCGGGAAAGACGTTCCTCGGATCGATGCAGGACGTCGCGGAAATGGTCCAGGACGGCGTCTCGCGGATCGACGACGGCGAGCCGAGCGACGCGGTCGCACGTGACATCGTTGCCACGCACGACCGCTTGCCGGGATTCGGACATCCCGAACACGACCCGACCGACCCTCGGACCGAGCGAATTTTCGACATTCTCGAGGCCGAAGGGATGGACGGTCCATACCTCGAGTTCATCTTCGACGTTCAGGATGCGGCCGAAGAACGGTTCGGGTCTCGTCCGCTGATCAATGCGACGGGAGCGATCGGCGTCGGGGTGTCCGAACTCGGGCTCGATCCGCTCGTCGCCCGCGGAATCGCGCTGGTCTCCCGTTCGGCGGGACTCGTCGGCCATCTCAACGAGGAGGCCCGTGAGCCGATGGCCCGCGACATCTGGGACGTCGTCGAGGAGAACGTCGACTACCGGGGTGAGCCGTGATGATCGACGGCAAGGTGGTCATCGTCACGGGCGGTGCCAGCGGTCTCGGACGCGAAACGGCGGTTCGGATGGCCGAGCTGGGGGCGAGCGTCGTCGTCAGCGACCTCGGTTCGGAGCCCCACGGCGAGGGAGCGAACGAGGAACCGCTTCGCGACGTCGTCGACGAAATCACCGAGAACGGCGGCGAGGCGACGGCGAGTTTCGGGGACATCACGGACTACGAGTACGTCGGCTCGCTGGTCGAGGAAACGGTCGCGGCGTACGGCCGCATCGACGGCGCGGTCAACTACGCCGGCTTCCTTCGGGACGACATGCTATTCAATATGGACCCGGCGGACTGGAGCGCGGTGACGGACGTCCACCTCACCGGTCACTTCAACCTCGTTCACCACCTGGGGAGTCACTGGCGTCAACGCAGCAACGCCGAGGGGCTCGAGACCCAGCGCTCGTTCGTTTCGGTATCGTCTGCGTCGTCCAGAGGGAGTCCCGCACAGCTCAACTACTCCGCGGCGAAGGCGGGCGTGCTCGGGCTCACTCGAACGGCCGCCCGCGAACTCCATCAGTACAACGTCCGCGTCAACGCGATGATGCCGGCGGCGATCACCAGAATGCTCGACGCGAACGTTCCGGACGACGTTCTCGAGCGACTGCCGCGAGACGAACTGGGTCCCGAGAAGGTCGTCGCGTTGCCCATCGTATTGCTGTCCGACGCCACAACCGACGTCACCGGGTGGACGTTCGCGATCGGCGGCGATACCGTCTTCACCGTCACCGATCCCGAACTGGATCGATCGCTGACGACAGAAGGCGGCTGGAATCCGTCGGACCTCGCTGCCGCGTTCGACGACCTGCTCGAGGGGGAGCCGCGGTCGAAGACCGAACCCGGCGGCCTGTTGAACGAGCTCGTCGAGTGACCGGACGGGGCGAGTCGATGAGTCGGTGGTTTGGCGTCACAGTTCGCAGCCCGCTGTTTTCCCGTGCAAACGGCGCGATAGATCGTTTCGATCCGTCTGCGGTGAGGTTGGGCGGTGCTACTCGTCCGCTATCCGGGCCGGCTGCTCGTCTTCGGTCAACCAGGGGAGCCCCTCGCGTTCGTTGCCGACGAAGTCGGCGTCGAACTCCTCGTCCAGAAGCAGCTGGTAGGCGTCGTGTTGGACGACGCTCTTCATGACCTCGGTCGCACCGCCCATGAACCTGCCAGCGCGGACGTCGCGCTGGGTCTGCTCGACCGGATACGACGTGGTCGTCCCGATTCCGCCCATGATCTGGATGCAGGTGTCGGCGATCTCGTGAGCCAACTCGTTGCCGAGCCACTTCGCCATCGCGCTCTCCATCCGGCCGGCGGAGACGCCGCGATCGTCCATAATCCGGGCTGCACGGGTGTTAAGCAGGTACGCCCCGTCGAGCTTCGTCACCATCTCGGCGACCTTGTGATTGACGGCCTGGTACCGCGAGACCGGTCGTTCGTTGACCTCTCGGTTGGCGGTGTAGTTGGCGGCAATCTCGAGCGCTTGCTGGCTCGCCCCGAGGCAGTAACGGGCGACGGTCAGGTGTTCGAGGTTGAGCTCGTCGGTGATGTACGACCACGCCTCGCCCTCGTTCCCCACGAGGTTGGTCTCGGGCACGCGGACGTCGTCGAACTGCATCCACGACGCTCCAGTCCCCCGGAAGCCGTGCCAATCGGACTGGTCCTGCAGGAGTTCGATACCGTCGGTATCACGATCGATCACGATGATCGAGACGCCCTCACGGTCGCCGTCTTCGCCACTTGTACGCACGGGCGTGAAGTAGAAGTCAGCGTAGGGCGCGAAGTCGATGAATCGCTTCTCGCCGTTGATCACCCACTCGTCGCCGTCCTTCTCGGCGTCAGTCTCGAGATGGGCGAGATCTGTTCCGCTCCGGGGTTCCGTATAGGCCTGCGCCACGACGAGGTCGCCCGCGGCCATCGGCTCGAGATAGTTCTTCGTGATGTGCTGGTTGCCGTGTTCGTACATCGTCCGTCCGACGTGTTGCGTCAGCGATGTCTGGCAGGCGTGGACGATGTTGCCGCAGTAGCCGATCGCTTGTTCGGCCAGCACCGTCTCGATGATGGTCCCGCCCGGACCGCCGTGCGCTTCGGGGACCGAGATCGCATTGAAGCCGGCGTCTCCCATGCGACTGACGTACTCCTGCCACTCCTCTCGAGAGCCCTCGTTCTCGTCGAGTGCTCGGAAGTGGTCGTGGCCGAGCCCATCGACGAACACCTCGGTCTCGAGGGTGGTTATCGCGTCGGCCAGATACTCCTCTTCCTCGTCTGTCAGGACCGTGTCTTCCCCGATCATAGCGGATGCCTCATCTGACATGACCCACGATCATAAGTGTTTCAGAAAATAAACGCCAGAAACACTCGAAAATAATGCGACGGGACAGGGTTCGTGAGGATTCGGTGTTCGGGAGGCGTGAACGCGTCCACGGAACGATCGTTCGGCGGAATTTGCCCGCTGTCGACCGCCAGCGTACATCTTCGGACCGAATTCTCGACGACGCGCATCGATGCGAGACGAACGTCCACCCGGAACTCGTTCGGCAGGGCCTCCCGAACGGGAAACAGCACCGTTATGTGGCAACTGGTCGAACCTCATCACGTTCGGCAGGGGCGAACTACCGATCGACGGGCCGTGAGACCCCGCCGGAGGAACACATGATCGACGCAACCGAGAATTCGCTGGCGATCCTCGAGGCGGTTCACCAAAACGACCGGGCCGGCGTGACGGCGCTCGCCGACGAGACCGGCCTCGCAAAAAGCACCGTTCACAGCCACGTCGAGACGCTCAAACGCGCCGGCTACCTAGTCCAGTCCGGCGACGATCTCGAACTCTCGCTTCGGTTTCTTCAGTTCGGATTGGACACGCGCCGTCGCGAACCACACCGGATCGCCGCCCGTGAGAAGGTGGTGGAACTGGCTCGACGGACGGGTGAACGCGCCCACTACGTCGTCCGGGAGGGAACGAACGCGGTGTTCCTCTACTCGGAAACCGGCGAGAACGCCGTCCGAACCGGAGTTCACACGGGTGATTTCGTGCCGTTGCACGCGACGGCGAGCGGCAAGGCGATACTCGCCAACCTCCCGCCGGAACGAATCGAGACGATCGTCTCCGAATCCGATCGACGGCAGGTCACGCCGAACACGATCACCGACCTGGACGCGCTCCGGGAAGCGCTTCGGAACGTCCGTTCGCGGGGACTGGCGTTCAACGACGGCGAATACGTCGAGCGACTCTGGTCCGTCGGCGCTCCGGTGTTCGACGACGAGAAGCGTGTCCTCGGAAGCATGAGCGTCTCGGTGCCGGCGAACCGACTCGGCCGACCCGGCGTGAAAGACGAGCTTTCGACGACACTGCTGGAGACGGTGAACGAACTCGAACTCGAGATCGCCCACGCGTGAGCGCCGATCGGACGGGCGTCCGATAGCCGACGAGAGATAGCATTCACGGGCTTGCACAGCTCGCACTCGCGGGGAACGGAACGGAGGCCCAGAAGGAAGCGTATCTCCCGCGATTAGCGGACGGTGAGGCGAACGTCGCGTTCTTTCTGACCGAACCGGGGACTGGATTCGATACGCTTTCGATGCAGACGTCGGCCGCGAAAGACGGCGATGAATGGGTAATCGAGGGCGAAAAAACCTACATTTCGAACGCGGTTCGAGCCGATCTTCTACTCGTCGTGGCCCGGACGAGTCCGCCCGACGAGGGGGACCGGACCCACGGGATCACGATGTTTCTCGTCGACCGCGACGAACACGACGGCGACGACGTCGGGATCGCTGTGAATTCGGCGAAAGTCGCGACATCGAACGCCGCATACGAGGCGGCGAACCACGGAATGCAGACGTTTGGCGGCTGGTCGGTGACCGAGGAGTACGATATCAATCGGTTGTGGCGGGACGCTCGCTTTTTCCAGATCGGTCCTGTCTCCAACGAACTGGCGAAGACTTTTATCGTCCCTTTCCATTCTGGGAGAATACATATAATATATACAAATAAGTATATATGGTCTGGGTTGGGTCATCATGACACGGATGTCGTACAACAGACGGCGCTTTATGACGGCCGCAGGTGTAGCGGGACTAGCAGGGTTAGCGGGCTGCATCGGTGGGGGGAACGGTGATAGTAGCGTTGAGAGTGATACCACCGATTGGAGTTTCGGGATTACGCGCGAGGGAACGATCGGATACATAAAGGCAAGCGGGTGGGCCCAGCTTTTCGAGAACGCTGATACAGATATCAACCTGACCCTCAACACGACTGGTGGGTCGGAAGAGGCCTACAGGCTCTGTGCCGCGGGTGAGAACCACATCACTCGGGGGACGAGCGCGATGGGGATGGCCTCTTATAACGAAGAGAGTCGACCGGGCGCCCAGTTCGGCGGTGACAACACCGTTCCGACCGTCCCACAACAGGTCATGGCGATCGCCGATATCCGTCCGTTCTGGGTGACGGCGGACGATAGCATCCAATCGATCGACGACTTAGCGGGGAAGACCGTTCACAACGGCGCTGCCGGGTCCCGCTTCGTCGGTGCGATTCCCTTCGACAGCGTCGGACTCTACGAAGACATCGAACTCACACAGGGCGACTGGTCGGACATTCCCTTCGCTCTCGAGGAAGGGCGTGTCGACGCCGCGTACACGTACGTGATGGCGAGCGGGACGTCGCTTCCCGGGTGGGCCGAACAGCTGAACAGCATGGACAGCCTGCGAGTCCTCGAGTTCAGCGACGATCAGCTTTCGACGATCGAAGAGGACCCGTACCTCAACGTCACCGAGGTGCCGGTCAACGAGGTCTTCGGGTTCGAAACGAACATCGACACGGTCCAATCGCCGACGGCGCCGTACCAGTGGTACGTTCACCCGGACCTCAGTAACGAACTCGTCAAGGAGTTCTGTGAAATCTCGTTCAGCAACACTGACGAGATACAGGAGGTCCACGACGCCCTCGGACTGTTCAACGAGGAGTACGCGGTAGAGGGGCTCACGCAGTCGCCGGTCCATCCGGGAGCCGTCGAGTGGTACCAGGAGAACGATCTCTGGAACGAAGACCTGATCGAAGGATAAGTAGCAGTCCTTTCACTCTCCAATTATGTCGAACACATCTTCCGATCAGGAGCTGAGTTTAGAAGAGAAAGGGGACCAGTTACCGGCACTGAATTTCACGCTCGAGAACGCACAATGGCTGTTACTCACCCTCAGCGCACTCGTCTTCTCTGTCTATCACATCGCATACGGGTATACGTATCTCGTAAATAGCGACCAACATACCATCATTTCGCTGTGCCTATCGGTGTTTTTGATGGTCCAGCTGGTCGAAGCCGATCTGGATGTGATCTCCGGCAAGGTGCTGTTCGTCGCGAAGTTGGCCACGTCAGCGTTGATGCTCTACATCACGTACTATTTCGTGACGACGTACTCCGAGATGCTGTCTCGAATTCTCAACTACACGCAGATGGAGTACATGTTCGCGCTCGTATTAGTCGTATTAATACTCCTCTTCACGTACCTCAGATACGGGTTCTTCGTCTCCGGGATCGTCGTTTTGTCGGTCGGATACGCGATGTTCGGATCGTACATTCCCGGGACGTTCGGTCACAGCAGCATCACGCTAATGCGTGTCCTCGAGCGGTCCTCCCTCGTGTTCGACATCGGACTCTTCGGATTCCTCCCCGGCGTCGGCGCGCAGTGGATCGTCATCTTCCTCGTTTACGCGAGTCTCCTGATCGAGTTCGGTGCGCTGCAACTGGCCATCGACTTCGGGAGACGGATGAACAAACACCTGCAGTCAGGCGTGCCGCAACTGGCGGTCGTGACGAGCTTCGTCATGGGATCGATATCGGGCAGTGCAGCGGCCAACACCGCGACGACGGGTGCCGTGACGATTCCGCTGATGAAGAGTTACGGGATGGACGGCGAAACCGCTGCGGCCATCGAATCGAACGCCTCGTCGGGCGGCCAGGTCCTTCCCCCGATCATGGGGGCCTCGGCGTTCGTCATGGCCTCCTTCCTGAACATCAGCTACCTCGACGTCGTCGTGGGGGCGTTGCTCCCGGCGGTTATCTTCTACCTCACCGTGTCGATCACCGTCTACTACGTCAGTAAAGGGTACGATCTCAGCAAGTCCGACGCGGACGACGAGCAGGTCCTGGAGACGACGCAGGACGCGGACCAACCGTGGTACGTCTACTTGCCTCTGCTCGCGTCCGTGCTGATCCTCATCTACGACCTCGGAATCCGACAGACCGGGCCGCTTACCGCCGGCTTCCACTCGGTCATCTCCCTCATCGGACTCCAACTCGTCTGGAACATGATCCTCATGAGTGACAGACGGTCTGCGCTCCAGGATTACGGTCGTAACCTGCTGGTTGGCCTCCAGAAGGGTGCGATAGCCAGCGCGGAGATCATGGTCGTCCTCGGTGCGATTGCGATCTTCGTCAGTATGCTCGGCAGCGGAAACATCGTGCAGGAACTGTCGTTCCTCATGTTGGGCCTCTCGGGAGAACTCCTCTTCCCGCTACTCCTCGTGGCGATGATCCTGTCGATCATGTTCGGCCTGGGGATGCCGACCGTCGCCGCGTACGTCGTCGTCGTGGTGTTCGTCGCACCGGCCGTCGGAGACCTCGGCATCTCGGAGTTCAACACGCACCTGTTCGTGTTCTACTTCGCGATCCTGTCGGCAATCACGCCACCGGTCGCACTCGCGGCCGTCATCGCCAGCGGTATCGCCGAAGCGGATTTCACCCAGGTGGCGAAGAAGGCGATGATCATGGGAGCGCCGCTGTTCATCCTCCCGTACACGATTATCTACCACCCAAGCATCGCTCAGTGGGGGAGTGACACACCGCTGACGTTCATCTACCTGCTCGCGACGTTCATCGCGATCGTCACCATCATCCACTTCAACATCGACTACAACAGGTACGTCTCCGTCGGCATCAAAACCGTCGGAGTGGGCGTGCTCGTTGCCATCATGTTCTGGGGAACGTCCACCATCCAGGCGGGCGGATTCGTTCTGGCGGTCCTCGTTGTCGTCGCGTTCCATTATATGGAACGTCAGGAGTCGGCAACGGCCGCTCCCGCCTGAAGACCTCTCTTTTTTCGAGTGCGGCTCATTGGATACGTCCGCTGGAACACTGCGGGACGAACGCGTCAACCGACGGACGGTCGACAGTGCTCCGTCGACCGTGATCCGTACCGATTCGAACGCGAGAATCCTCTCCCGTTTCGACCGTGTCTCGAAGAAGCGAATCGACAGCATCGCGAGCGGAATGCGGACCGTTTCCGACGCGATTCGAGCTGGTCTCTCGGCCGGCAATCGGAGTCTACTCGGTTCGAACGGCGGCCAGTAACGGGCAGTGCCGTCAGCGAGACCGAATTACGCCGAGTCTCCCACGACACCCGCATCAAGTAGCTCGGTGATCGTCTCCTCGTCGTAGCCGTTTTCGCCGAGGACGGCTCGCGTGTGTTCGCCGTTTCGCGGCGGCGACGACGCGGGCTCGAGCGAGTGTTCGGCAAAGTGAAACGGCATTCGCGTCGTCCGACACTCAGTCTCGAGGTGCTGATTGTACGTCTCGACGAACAGGTCCCGGTGGTCGGCATGGGGGTCGTCGTCGACCAGTTCGTCGATGGACTGAAGCGGTCCGACGGGAATGCCGGAGTCGGCTAGCGATTCGACGAGTTCCCGGCGATCGAACGCACCGAACTCGGACTCGAGTTCCGCCCGGAGGACGTCGCGGTTCTCCCATCGGTCCTCGGCGGTCCCGAAGCGATCGTCCTCGAGCAGGTCCGGCCGCTCGAGGGTGTCACAGAGTCGGCCGTACAGTTTCTCCGAGGCCGTCGCGAGGTAAAACGGCTGTCCGTCTCCGGCCTCGAAAATACCGTACGGGGCCATTCCGTAGAGCCCCGCTCCGGCGCGTTTGGGGAGTTCGTCGGTCGACGTATAGTGGGCGACCCAGTACCCCATCCACGTCGTGGCGACGTCGAACAACGAGAGGTCGATGTGGGTCCCGCTCTCCGATCCGTCGCCGATCAATCCGCCCATGACGAGCATCGCGCCGGTCAGCCCGGTCGAGTAATCGATCGCACTCGTTCCGACTCGAACCGGGTCGCCGTCGGTGGGACCGGTGACGCTCATGAGGCCGGACATCGCCTGTGCGACCGGGTCGTAGGCCGGGTACTCCTCGTACGGTCCGTCCTGCCCGAACCCGGTGATCGAACAGTAGACGATGTCGTCGTTTTCCGCGCTGAGGTCCTCGTATCCGAGGCCGAAGCCCTCCATCACTCCCGGTCGGAAACTCTCGACGACGACGTCCGCGTCGGCCGCGAGGTCGCGAGCGATCGCCCGCCCCGACTCGCTTTTCAGATCGAGACTGATACTTCTCTTTCCCCGATTGCACGACGCGAACATCGAGCCCTCGATAAGGGGTCTGAAGGCGTCTCCTTCGGGCGGTTCGACCTTCACAACGTTTGCGCCTAGGACGGCCAGCGACTGGGTGCAGATGGGGCCGGCGATCGACTGGGTAAAGTCAAGCACGTCAATTCCTCTCAGTGGTTGCATGCGAACAGTTCGATCCACGTGGCGCAATGGGTTATCACTTCTTACTCGCCGGTATCGGGAAGGCGCAGGATGCCGATTCGATCTCAGCTCGGCCGCTGCTGATCGCACGCTCAGTGACGGCCGACGGACCAGTCGCACCAAGCTCTATACCCCCTCCCCGCTAGAGTCGACGCGTAGATGAGCGGCAAATACTTCGAGGAGTTCGAGATCGGAGAAACGTTCGAATCGAGAACCCGGACGATCACCGAAGCCGACGTGACGTCCTTCGCGGGTCTCTCGGGTGACTACAACGAGATACACGTCAGCGAGGAGTACGCCGAGGAGACGATCTTCGGCTCTCGGATCGCCCACGGCCCGCTCGTGTTCAGTATCGGGCTCGGGCTGACGACGCAGATTGGCTACACGGAGGGGACCGTCGTCGGTCTCTACGGGATCGACAACATGCGGTTCCCGACCCCCGTTTTCCCGGGCGATACCGTTCGAACGGTCCAGGAAGTCACCGACCTCGAGGAGAAGGAGAAAGGCGGCGTCGTCACGCTCCGGACGACCGTTTCCAATCAGGACGACGATGTCTGCGTCGTCTGGGACCATCGGAAGATGGTCCAGTACGCCGACGACGAGTAACCGAGCCGATCGGCGGTGTCGCGACCACCGGGTCGATCCGAACGACTTCTCTGGCCCGTTTTTCGCGAGCGAGACCCTCGCTTCAACAAGAACTATGTGGACATGTGGCGGGTAACAGTACATGGGTTCGACACAGCGGGTCGCAGTGACCGGTATCGGGGAATCGCCGATCGGGAAGACACCGGATATGGATTCGATCAACCTCTATGCGAACGCCTGTCTCGAGGCGGTCGACGACGCCGGCCTCGAGAAAGCGGATATCGACGGACTCGTCACCGGGTACTCACTCGTCGATCCGAAGCTGATGCACAGTACGGTCGTCGCCGATTACCTGGGATTGAATCTCACGTACAACGAGAGCCTTCGACTCGGCGGTGCGACGCCGTTCGTCGGGGTCTGTCACGCTGCGAACGCCGTCCGACAGGGTCAGTGTGAAAACGTCGTCGTCGCGTTCGGCGATAATCGGCGAACGGGATTCTCCAAGGGCGACGACGGGGTCAGCAGTCTCGCGACGGAGGTCGGCCACCCCGAGTTCGAGAACCCGTTCGGGCCGCTGGTGCCGTCGATGTACGCGCTGATCGCACAGAAGCACATGGCGGCGTACGGAACGACCGCGGAAGAGCTCGCAACGGTCGCGGTCGCCTGCCGCGAACACGCGTCGATGCGCGGGGCCGGACAGCACACCGAACCGATCGACGTCGACGATGTCCTCTCCTCGGGGCTGATTTCGTCGCCGCTGCACAAACTCGAGTGCGCGTTGATTAGCGACTGTGCCGGCGCCGTCGTCGTGTCCTCGGCCGATGCGGCCGAGGAGACGCGAGCCCCAGTCGAGCTGACCGGCTACGGGGAGGGACACGGGTCGGAGTACATCCACCGGCGCGACGACCTGCTGGAGACGCCCGCGGCAGCGAGCGGGACCACGGCGTTCGAGATGGCCGATCGCACCCCCGACGATGTCGACGTCGCGCAGTTGTACGACTGCTTTACGATCACGCCGCTCCTCCTCCTCGAGGATCTCGGATTCTGCGAGAAAGGCGAAAGCGGCTCGTTCGTTCGCGAGCGGGGGATCACGATCGACGGCGAACTACCGGTGAACACGCACGGCGGGGAACTCTCCTACGCCGGCGCGGGCGTCTTTCACATTCTCGAGGCCGCACGCCAGATCAGAGGGGATGCAGCGGAGACGCAGGTGGACGCCGACCTCGCGCTCGCTCACGGCGTCGGCGGCGTCCTGTCTACGAACGCGACGCTGCTGATGGAGGCGTGGTAAAATGGCCGACAAACCCGTCCCGACGCCGTCGGAAGACACGACCCGATTCTGGGACGCCTGCAACGACGGGCGGTTCGTCGTCCAGCGATGTACCGACTGCGGTCACGAGCGATTTTACCCGGCGGCCGCCTGTCCGAACTGCTGGCACACGGCGTCCGAAGAAGTCGAACTGGACGGGAGCGGAACCGTCGAATCGTTCACCGTCGTCCACCGCGCTCCGACGGAGGCGTTCGAGGGAGAGACGCCGTACGTCGTCGCGCTCGTCGCGATGGGGGCTGATGTGACGGTGATGGCGAACGTCCTCGCGGAGCCGGCGGACGTCTCCGTCGGTGATCCGGTGGAGCTGATCTGGGAGGAACGCGGCGACCAGCAGCTGTACCAGTTCGAACTCGCGGAGTGATCGCTGTCGATTTTTCAGACTCTCCGTCCAGCACTGACGGAGTCGATACCCATCCCGATCGGTGTCGTCGGTATCACGGCCCCGACACGGCGACCAGTGGGTGTCGCTCCCAAACACTTACCCCAGATCAAGAGTAGGGACAGGTATGGAGGCATCGAAATCCCCTGAGACGGACGTGTTACCCCTCGACGGAATCACCGTTGTCGATCTGACCCAGGTCGCAGCCGGCCCGTTCGCGACGATGGCCCTCGGCGACCTTGGCGCGGAAGTGATCAAGATCGAAGCGGTCGGACGCGGCGACCGAAGCCGGGACATTCAGCCCACACCAGCCTACTTCGACACCCTGAATCGGAACAAGTACAGCGTCGCCATCGACCTCAAGAGCGACGCGGGGCAGGAAGCGGCTCAGCGGCTCGTCGCCGACGCCGACGTGTTCATCGAGAGCACGAAACCGGGACGCGCCGAGTCGTTCGGACTCGGATACGAGACCGTGGCCGAACTGAATCCTGAGCTCATCTACTGTTCGATCTCCGGATTCGGCCGCGACAGCCCGTACGAGGACCTGCCGGCGTGGGACATGCTGATCCAGGGAATGAGCGGGATCATGAGCATCACCGGTGAAGAAGGCGGAGAACCGCTGTGGTCGGGACTACCCAGCGGCGATCTCATCGCCGGTTCCTACGCCAGCCAGAGCGTTCTCGCCGCGCTGTACGCTCGAGAGCGAGGCCGCATCGACGGCGAGTGGATCGAAGTTCCCATGTTGGACGCCGCCATCACCTGGCTCACCGCTCGCGCCGGCTACACGTTCGGCTACGACGAGCCGTTCCCGCGACTCGGCACGCACCACCCGTCGATCGTCCCCTTCGGAAAGTACGACTGCGCCGACGGGCCGATCATCATCGCAGCGGGGACGCCGGACTTCTGGCGCGGCTTCTGCCGCGCGCTCGAGCGGCCGGAGCTGCTCGAGGACGACCGGTTCGCCACGATGGAAGACCGGGTCGAAAACCGGGAGGCACTGGACGACATCCTCGAACCGATTCTGGAATCGGAACCGAGCGAGTACTGGATCGATCGCCTTCACGCGGAAACCGTTCCCGCCGGCCCGATTTACGATACGAAAACGGTCTGGGAGGACGAACACGTGAAACAGCGCGAACTCCATCGGGTCATGGAACGCGACGACCGGGAGGACGCGGATGTGATCGATCAACCCGTCCACTTCGCCCAGCTCGGGACCCGACTCGAGGTCGCACCCCAGCAGTTGGGAGAGAGCACCGACTCGATCCTCGAGCGCCACGGCTACTCGGCGGACGAACTCTCCCAGCTTCGCGAGGACGGCGTCATCCAGTAGTAGACCGAGACCGGAACCGGGGCCGTAACGAGGTGACGGAGGCCCGCAGCTATTCCGGAGTGACTGACGGTGACCCATGACCGCGTCTGGCGTCGATCGGCCCCATTCCGCTCGGGACCGAAGAACTAAGTCGATTTGCGGCCCCTCTCAGGTATGGCTCGCATCCCGCTCCCGCGACAGTCGGATCTCCCGGCGAAGTATCAGTATCTCCTGAGCGAAGACGCGCTCGGCGAACTCGAATTGCTGCAGGCGATCGGCTCCAACCCGCCGGTCCTCCAGACGTACATGCGCCACGGGACCGCACTGTGGGAACACGCCGGACTCACCTCACGGGAGGTCGAACTGGTTATTCTGACGATCGCTCGAGAACTGGAAAACGAGTACGAGTGGCACCAGCACGTCGGACTCGCTCGAGACGTCGGCGTCGAGCACGAGGAGATCAGAGCGATTGGCACCGACCGCGTCGACGAGTTCGACACCGCGGACAGCGCGTTGCTCAGGTACGCGAAACTCGCTGTGAGACGGACGGTCGACGACGAGGCGCACGCGGAGATCGGTGCCCACTTCGACGACGAGACGATCGCGGGTATCGCGTCGCTGGTCGGCCACTACCTCGGCACTGCCGTCGTCATCGACGCGCTCTCGTTGCGTCCGGAGACCGCGTTCGTCGGCTGGGAGCCCGACGACGAGACGATCGAGACGTACGATCGCGACGACGAGTAGGTCGCAACTCTCGATCGAGGGCACGCGTTTACCCCTGGAACTGCTCGTCCGACTCAGTCATCGGACGACCTTGACCTCACTCGTTATTCGCCGACTCGTCGCCGAACGCGCCGTTCGCCTCGAGTTCGGCGTACCGATCGCTCAGTCCGACCGATTCGAAAACAGCCGCCGTGTTCTCGCCGAGATTCGGGGGGTCGCGACGGTGTGAGACGCCGATGTCGGTCCCCGCCAACGGCGTGAGCATCGCCTGAACCGTTTCGTCGTCGTCCGACTGAGTCTCCACGAGGAGGTCCAGCGCAGTCAGGTGTGGATCGTCGAGCAGTTCCGACGGGTGATTGACGGGAGCTGATGGGACGCCGGCGTCCAGTAGCGCGTCGACCACAGCTGACCGATCGCGGCCGCGAAGCGTCTTCTGAATCAGATCGTAGAGCGCGTCGTCGTTCTCCTGTCGCCCCTCGTTCGTCTCGAAGCGCTCGTCCGCGAGTAACTCCGGCGCGTCGATGGCCTCGCAAAACGCGGGCCAGTGGCGTTCGGTGATGACGCCGACGAACAGCCACTCGTCCGGTTCGGTCTCGAACACATCGTAGAGGCCGAACGCGGGATGGGAGGAGCCCAGCGGCGGATGGTCGCCGAAGAGCTGCGCGAAGATCGTCCAGTAGTGAGACCAGTGAGAGGCCGTTTCGAAGAGCCCGGCGTCGATCTTTTGGCCAGTCCCGGTCGTTTCGCGCATCCACAGCGCCAGCATCGCCCCGAACGCACCGTAGACGCCGGTTCCGATGTCGATCACCGACGTTCCCGCCCGAAGCGGCTTTCCGCCCGGCTGGCCGGTCATCCGCATCATCCCCGACATGGCCTGGCCGACAACGTCCATCCCCGGCCGGTCCTCGTACGGGCCCCCCTGCAGGAAGCCGGCGATGGAGACGTAAATCAGGTCGTCGCGATCGTCGCTGAGCGCGTCGTACCCGATACCCAGTCGTTCGGTGACGCCGGGTCGGAGGTTCTCGACGACGATATCGGCCACCGCGACGAGTTCGTGGTAGGCCTCGCGTCCGGCGTCGCTCTGGAGATCGATCGTCGCGCTGCGCTTGTTCCGGTTGAGCGCCGTAAAGATTGCGTCGCCGGAGTCGCCGGACTGGCGAATCATGTCGCCGGTTCCGGGCCGTTCGACTTTGATCACGTCGGCACCGAGGTCGCCGAGCATGAGTCCCGTGAAGGGTGCCGCGACGAGGTTGCCGAGTTCGACGACGGTGATTCCGGACAGCGGAAGTTGCCTTGCTGATTCAGTAGTTGTCATCGTATGCGTGTTCGTCTCTGACGATGTGGTTCTCGGTGTTGAATCGTACTGTACTCGTCGGTCGGTCGGTAGCCCGTCGGCGTTCGGCTTCGCGGCGTTCCGATGAACGGCGACTCATCGATTCTCGAGCATATCGCTCGCGATAATGGTTCGCTGGATCTCGCTGGTTCCGCCGCCGACGGTGGAAATCTTCCCCTCGCGCCAGTAGCGTTCCATGTCGTTCTCGGGGAGAAATCCGGCACCGCCCATGATCTGCATCCCCTGCTGCGCGACCGTCTGAAACGTCTCGCTGGCCTTGAGTTTGGCCTGTGCGGCGAGGCGACGAGGGCTGGTGCCATGATCGATGTGTTCCGCCGCGTGGTACACGAGCTGGCGCGCGGCGTCGACCTCCGTCTGCATGTCCGCGAGCCGGTGTTTGATGGTTTGGAACTCAGCGATCGAGGTACCGAACTGTTCCCGTTCCAGCGCGTACTCGAGCGCCGTGTCGACGACCGTCTGGGCGTTGCCAACCATCGCGGCCGAAATCTGGGTCCGTTCGTTCGCGAAATGGTCCGTGAGTATCTCCCAGCCCTGTCCTTCCGCGCCGAGCCGGTTCTCGGCGGGCACCCGGACGTCGTCGAAAAAGACCTGGTTCGTGCCGGTCGCCTTGCGAACGACGGTGTCGAGTTTGGTCATCTCGATACCGTCGAGGTCGTTCGGAACGAGGAGCGCGCTGATCCCCTCGTGCTTCTCCGCGTCCGGATCGGTTCGAACGTACAAGTTGATGATGTTTCCGTCGACGTGAGCGGCCGACTGCCACATCTTCTCGCCGTTGACGACGTAGTGGTCGCCGTCCCGTTCAGCTCTCGTCTGCAGACTCGCGGCGTCGCTTCCGGTGCCGGATTCGGAGACGCCGATTGAGAACCGGACCTCGCCGTCGAGCAACTTCGGAATGAACCGTTGTTTCTGTTCTTCGGTCCCATACTCGATGAGGTTCCCGTATGAAAACGACGAGATAGCGACCGGGATGCCGAGATCGTAGCCGTACTTGCCCAGCGCCTCGAGCAGGATCACCTGTTCGATCATATCGCCGCCCTGCCCGCCGTACTCCTCCGGGACGAGCAACCCGATCCAGTCGTTTTCGACGACACCGTCGTAGATTCGGTGTGGATACTCCCGGTTCGCGTAGCACTCCCGACAGTACTCGACGCCGATTTTCTCATCCATGAACTCGTGGACGATGTCCCGCCACATTCGGAGGGATGGATTGTTATCAATTATCACAGTGTACCGTTCTGCGACCGGAACCATATCTGTTACGCTGCCGCCGGTATGCGTCACGACTCCCTGCGACGCGGGACAGTGCACGAGCGCCACTCGAGTTCGAGACGACGGTCCCGATCGTGCAGCGATCGCGATCGAGGGAAAACGTTATTCCTCGACGTTCCGTGGACTCTCTCATGTCCGATGACGTAGTTACCGCCACCGTTACGGAAGGAGTCGGTCGCATGCAAATCGAACGTCCGGAGAGCCTGAACGCGTTCACCCCGCGCGTTCTCGAGGAGTTACACGACGCGATTCGGTCGTTCGAAGCGGACGACGACGTCCGTGCGATCCTGTTCACGGCCGCCGGTGACAAGGCGTTCTGCGCCGGCGTCGATCTCGGGGACGAAGGCGGGCTCTCGGAATCGACGCCGGAGGCGCTGGATACCGTCCACCGAGCACAGCGCGTGCTCAAGGCGCTCCGACGCACGCCGCTTCCCGTCGTCGGCGGCGTCAACGGCTACGCGATGGGTGCTGGGATGGATCTCGCGCTGGGCTGTGACATCCGAGTGGTCCGAGCCGACGCCGAACTGAGCCAATCGTACGTGAACGTGGGGCTGTCGCCGGGGGACGGCGGCGCGTACATGCTTCCCCGCCTCGTCGGCGAAGAGGTCGCGAAGGACCTGATCTTCTCCGGTCGCCGCATCTCCGGGACGGAGGCCAAGGAACTGGGTATCGCCTCGACGGTCATCGATGGAGACGCCGAGCGCACTCGAGAGGTCGCCTTCGACCGGGCCCGCGAGCTGGCGGACGGGCCCACCGTCGCGCTCGGGAACGCGAAGCAACTCGTCAACGAGGCCCACGACGTCAACATGGAGACGGGGCTCGAGCACGCGATCGAGGCGCTCGGCGAGTGTCGCGAAACGGACGACCACGCGGAGGCCATCACCGCGTTCGACGAAAAACGAGAGCCCGAGTTCCGGGGCGAGTAACCTATCCGACCATCGTCAGCCCGCCGGAGACGCTCAGCACCTGGCCGGTGACGAACGCCGCGTCGTCCGATGCCACGAACGCGACGGCACCCGCGATGTCCTCCGGTTCTGCCATCCGTCCGAAGGGGATCTGATCCGCCATGCTACCGAGGATCTTGTCCCCCAGTTCCCGATCAACGAGACCGTTTCGTCGGCGTTCGCTTCGTCGATGTCGTTCACCACGACGACCGCGCCCTCCTCGGCGAGTCGCCGTGCGATACCGCGACCGATACCGCGGCCGCTCCCGGTGACGATGACGCGCTTGTCGCTGAGTCAACGCATGCCGTTCGTCAATGATAACACACCGCATAACGATTGCGGTCGAACGAAAACCCGACGCCGAAAGTCCAACGTTCAAGCCCATATGCGGCGATAGAACCCGATTACGGTCGATCGAACAGGAATACGATCGCTCGAGTCTGGACGGCAGCCGATCGAATTCCGCTCCCGACCGCGGCGTCACTCCTTCTCCACGGGTTGTGATCCGGTGAACGATCGCGAGGTTTGCTCCTCCCTGTCGACGAACGCCTCGGCGCGGTCGCGGAATTCATCGGAGTCCCAGACCGCGGCCGTCATGTCTCGAGCCATCTCCTGATTGACCATGCCGATGTTCGTCCAGGTCTTCATGATCGTCTTGATGGCGCGGTACGCCTGCGGGCTTTTCGTGGAGACGATCTCGTTCGCGAGGGAAACCGCCTCGTCTCGAGCGGCCCCGTCATCGACGACGCGGTTGACCAGGCCCCACTCCTGCATCTGCGACGCGGGGTACATCTCCCCGAGCAGCAGCATCTCTCGCGCCCGTTTCTCACCGACGAGCAGCGGGAGCAGTTGCACGCCGCCGCCGGCAGCGGTCGAGCCCACACCGACTTCGGGCTGCCCGAACTTGGCCGATTCGCCCGCGACGATCAGGTCACACCCCATCGCGAGCTCGTTGCCGCCGGCGGCGCAAACCCCTTCGATGGCGGCGACCGTGGGCTTGCCCGTATCCCTGAGTACGTCGATCGTCTCGAAGTACTGGCTCATCCAGCGCGTTCCCTCCTCGAACGCCATCTCGGTCAGGTCGCCGAGGTCGGCTCCCGAACAGAAGACATCGCCAGTCGTCCCGAGGACGATTGCATCGATCTCCGCGTCGCGGTCGGCCGCCGTGAACGCGTCGTCTAACTCCTGGATCGTTCGTAGATCGAGCGTGTTGTGCTCGGCCTCGTTGTCGAGCGAGACGCGGGCGACTCTGTCGTTCGCCTCGGCCGTCGTCACCGATATATTGTCAAAGGATGACATACAATAGAGGTCACGGTAGCCGTCGCAATAATTACTTTGTCCCATTCGATCGCTATCGGGGAGATGGTCCTGTACACGCGACTATCGCCCCTTGAGTCGACCGGACAGGCTGACAACGCCGTGATCGGACTGACGCCGCCGCAATCTACGTCCGCTCGTCCGCGACTCGCGTGACCGCGGCACAAAGGTTAACGTGCGTTTCCCGTGAACTCGTGTGCATGTCCGTAACCCTCGACCGCGACACCGACCTGAATAGCGTCGCCCACCTCCGACTGGACTTCGGCGATCTGAACCTGTTCTCCCCCAACGCGATCGTTACCCTCCGTGACCGAGTCGAAACCGTCCCCGACGACGTTTCGGTCCTCACTATCGGCCCCGATGCCGACGACGGCGTCGGGGGACTGACCGCCGGTCTGAAACTCGACGAGGTGAAGGACTATTCCGTCTCCGAAGCACGGGCGATGCTGACGAACCTGTACGAACTCATGCAAGGGGTCCGGAACCTCGACGCAGTCACCGTCTGTCGGTGCGGCGAGTACGCACTCGGCGGCGGGCTCGAGCTCGCGATGTCGTGTGACTTTCGCGTCGCGACCGAGGACGCCGCGCTCGGACTCCCGGAGATCGACGCGGGGCTCGTCACCGGCATCCAGGGCGGACTCCTCGTTCGACTGGTCGGCCTTCAGGCCGCAAAGGAGATCGTCTACACGGGTGAACCGGTTTCCGGGCTGGACGCCGAGGAACTCGGGTTAGTCAACCGGGCGGTCGCGCCGGACGCGTACGACGAGACCGTCGACCACCTCGTCGAAACGCTGGCGAGCAAGAGTCCGCGCATCATCCAGTGGCAGACGCAGGTCTTTCGGGCGCTCCGATCGAACGGCGTCGAATCGGGTATCGATCACAGCCTCGAGACGATCGCCGCCTGTTTCGATACGTACGATCAACAGGAGGCGATGACGGCGTTCCTCGAGAACCGGGAGCCGGAGTTTCAGGGGCGGTAAGCGGTCCGGCGATCCGAACGCGACGACGGAAACGACGCTAGCTATTTATCGGTCGCTTTCGTCGGACCGTCCATGTCGAAGTTATTCGAAGACCTGGACGAAGGAGAGACGTTCGAGAGCGGAACGCACACGGTGACGAAATCGGAGATTGTCTCGTTCGCGGAACAGTTCGATCCGCAGCCGTTTCACGTCGACGAAGCGGCGGCCGAGGACTCGATGTTCGGCGGGTTAGTCGCCAGCGGACTGCACACGCTCAGTCTCGCAACCCGGCTGACCGTCGACGACTGTCTCAGCGAAATAGCAAACATGGGCGGTAGCGGCATGGACGAACTTCGATGGTACACGCCGGTTCGTCCCGGCGACACGCTCACCGTTCGCGCGGAGATTCTCGAGAAGACACCGAGCGACAGCCACCCTGATCGCGGATACGTCGACTTCAAGCGCCGGGTCTATAACGACGACGGAGACGAAGTGATGTCGGTCATCTCGCACAACATCGTTCGGCGACGAGCAGCCGACGAGGACAGCTGACCGTCCACGAGCGGGGGTCCGCTGTCAGTCCGGTGCGATACCGCTCGAGGTTCTTCCCCCTCGAAGTCGTGGGGCGGTTCGAATCCCCGTTCCCGATCGAAGGCCTGAAGCCGTCAAAACGACCGATAATGCGTCTCTGACGGAAAATATCGGTATCCGTGACCGACTCAGTAAGAGCGCGGAAGATCGAGGACGTGCTGTGCGATGTAGTTTTTGACCATTTCGTTCGAGATCGGTGCGAGCACGTTGATCATGACTTCGCGCCAGTATCGCTCCACGTCGTACTCCCTCGCGTACCCCATTCCGCCGTGAACGCGAACGGCGCGCTCGCAGGCCTCGATCGCGTCCTCGCTCGCGCGGAGTTTGACGGCGTTAGCCTCTGGACCCGAATTTTTGTCGTTGTCGTACAGCCACGCGGCCTTCCGAATCATCAGTTCCGCCTGCGTCAGTTTGGTCCACGAGTCCGCGAGCGGATGCTGAATTGCCTGATAGCTGCCGATGGAGTTGTCGAAGACTTCGCGCTCCCTGGCGTAGGATGCGGCTGTCTCGAGTGCGGCCTGTCCGGTTCCGACGGCGTTCGCAGCGATGCTGATCCGCTCGGAGTTCGCGAACGAGAGGAGGTATTTGAACCCGTTTCCTTCCTCGCCGATTCGATCCGCGGCCGGAACGCGGAAGTCTTCGAACCAGACCTCGTTCGAGTCCGCTGCGCCGCGGCCGGCCTTTGGGATCTCGCTCACGTCGACGCTGTCCATGTCCTTGTTGAACTCGGTGAAAAACAGCGTGAGGCCGCCGAATCGGTCGCTCGACTCGCGCGGTTGCGTCCGCGCGAGGAGCATGATGACGTCCGCCTCCTGCGCCTTCGAGGTCCAGATCTTCTGGCCGTTCACGACGTATTCGTCGCCGTCTCGCTCCGCGAACGTCTCGATCTGTGACGTATCGGTCCCCGCGTTCGGTTCCGTGACGCCCGTACAGACCATGACCGCTCCATCGGCGATATCCGGCAGGTACCGTTCCTTGTGATCGTCCGACCCGTACTCCACCAGCGGGGCGGCGCTGAAGACGTGGTGTGACGTGATCGACGTGCCGGCCATCGCAGCGCCGGAGCGGGCGATCTCCTGCTGGATGATGCTCGCCTCCTGAACGCCGTACCCTTGTCCGCCGTACTCCTCTGGAATCGTGACGCCGCACCAGCCGCCGTCGGCGAACTCCTCGTAGAACTCCCACCCGAACTCGTGTTGCATGTCTTTTTCGCGCCAGTACTCGTCGCCGAATTGGTTGCAGAGGTCCTGAATCTCGCTTCTGATGAGTCGTTGCTCATCGCTGAGCTCGAAGTCCATACTGTGTCAGTTTCGGGAAGAGGACTTATATGCACCGGTGGTCGGAACGCCGAACGCCCGTTTCGGGACCTCCGAACCGTACTGCTGGCAATGCTAACGACTAACTAGCGACCGGTCGTAGGGCCACTGATGTCTGAGAAGGTCCTGCTCGACGTTTCGGATCGAATAGCTACGCTGACCGTCAACAATCCGGACAAACGGAACGCGATGGATCAGGAAACACGGACCGCGCTCCGCGACCGGCTCGACGATATCGACGCGAACGACGATATCGGGGTCGTCGTCCTCCGGGGAAAAGGCGACTCGTACATCGCCGGCGGCGACATCGAGGCGTTCGCCGAGTTCGACCGAGTCGACGCGCTCGAGTACCTGACGAACTACGGACAGGGGCTGTACAACGACGTCGCTGATCTCACCAAGCCGACGATCGCCGCGATCGACGGCTACGCCTTCGGCGGCGGCCTCGAAGTCTCGCTCGCCTGTGATCTGCGCGTCGCGACGCCGGACGCGACGGTCGGGCTCCCGGAAGTCGGCCTCGGGATCCTCCCCGGCGGTGGCGGCACCCAGCGCCTCGCTCACGTCGCGGGTGCCGGCGTCGCGAAGGATCTCATCTTCACCGGCCGTGCGGTCGACGCCGAGGAGGCCGCGACTCTCGGGATCGTCAACCGCGTCTACGAACCGGACGAGTTCGACGACTCCGTCCGCGAGTTGGCGGAAACCATCGCCGCGAACGCGCCCCTGGCGCTCCGACTGGCGAAGGAGTCGATCAACCGCGGGTTGGACGACGAAGGGGGGCTCGATTTCGAGCGGATCGCGTGTGCGTTCCTGTTCGGGACGGCGGACCAGCAGGAGGGCGCAGAAGCGTTCCTCGAGAAGCGTGATCCGGCCTTCGAGGGGCGTTGATACCGGGGGCGCAGACCTTCCGGCGTTCCGCGCCAGTTACCCTCGAACCGCGATGGGGGATCCGAGACGATTCGCATTATCGATCGACCGTTGGGCGTGAGTACGGTGAAGGCGAGGTCGCGTTGCGAGTGGGTTCCGAACGGGGTGCTCCAGTGCCGATCGCGATCCCCGATTTGCAACCAGTTACTGACAGCGTGGAACCGAATCGACTGAAACCGACGATGGCGCCGCTTCAGCGTCGAAATCAGTCGTCTTTCGCCTCCCGATCCCAGTGAACGGGGTTCTCCGCCTTCTCTCGAGTTCGAAGCTTCTCCTTCTGGATTTTGCCCGTCGGCGTGTACGGAAACTCCTCGACGAACTCGATGTACCGCGGCAATTTAAACGGTGCGAGGTCATCTCGACACCGGTCGACGATCGCCGCTTCGGAGAGTTCGCGATCCGCCTCGACTCGAACGAGCGCCTTCACGACCTCGGTGTAGAACTCATCCGGGCTCGGGATGACGGCGACTTCGTCGACCGCGTCGAGGGACTTAATGACGCCCTCGACCTCGTATGAGGAGATGTTCTCGCCCCCTCGTCGGACGATGTCCTTCTTCCGGTCTAGGAAGTAGACGAACCCGTCCTCGTCGATCTTTCCGTAGTCGCCGGTGTAGAACCAGCCGTCGACGATCGCCTCGGCGGTCTTCTCCGGCTGGCGATGGTAACCGGCCATCACCGCCGGGCACCGCTGGACGATTTCGCCCCGTTCACCGCGCGGAACGTCGGTTCCGTCCTCGTCGACTATTCGAATTCCCTTTTCGGCCGGCGGCAATCCGATACTACCGATGCGGCGCTTGCCCTCGTCGACGGGGTTGAGCACCAACAGCGGATCCTCGGTGAGGGAGTAGCCTTCGACGACCCGCAGACCGAATCGCTCCTCGAACGATTCGATGAGTTCCGGCGGCGTCCCCGCCGAAAAGACTCGTTCGACGGGGTTGTCCGCGTCATCGCCGGATTCGGGGCGGTTGTCCAACATCTTCAACATACTTCCCATGGCATTGAACTCGGTGATGTCGTGCGCTCGGCACCACTCCCACCAGTGGGAGGAGGAGAACCGCTCGTAAATGACGACCGCCGCGCCCGCCGCGGCTGCTCCGAGCAGCGAGTACACCTGGGCGTTCGCGTGGAAGAGGGGAAGCGCCGTCAGTAGCGTGTCCGCGCCCGTCAGTCCCATCCGCTTCTGGAAATCGACGGCGCTCACCGTCCAGTTTTCGTGCTGGCACTCGACGGCCTTCGGCGGGCCGGTCGTCCCCGACGTGTACATGTGGAGGCCGATCGACTCGGCGGTACCGTCGTGGGTCGGACGCGCCGGCGACTGCTCGTCGGCCGCCGCCGGTAACGCGTCGTACCCCTCGACGGGGTCTACTGTCACGATTCGCTCGACGGTCGTCTCGTCCGTCGCTTCGACGGCGACCTCGAGCAGGTCGGCCGTCGTCACCAGAACCGACGGCCGCGAGAGTTCGACCGAGTGACGGAGTTCGGACGCCGTGTACTGGGGATTGGCAGGGGCCGTAACGCTATCGAGGTAGGCGTTCGCGAACAGCAAAAACACGAATTCGGGCCGGTTCGGAAGGAACACGCCGACCCGATCACCGGATTCCACACCGAACGCCGAGAGCGCGTTCGCGTATCGTTTCGATCTGTCGGCAACCGCCTCGAACGTCCAGTCGGCCGGTCCGTCGTCGTCGGGAACCGTCACGAACGGTTTTTCCGGCGTCTTTTCTACCCGCGACTCGAGGAGTTGCTCGATTCGCATCATCGTTCTATGTGATAGGGTAACGTCTACTAATACCGTTTCGTTAGTGCTTCGTCGTCCGTCCGACCGAGTAAAACATCGTTCGACCGAGCGAAGCGACCCGCAGGCCTGAAACGGACGAGACGACGCAAGCGACAGCCGGTCGGCGCGGGCGGTCGCCATCTAAGCACAAGTCCGGTCGTCGGCCGCGAACTACGACAGGACGCGCTGCCAGTGTTCCTCGCCGCGGTACGGCGCGTACAGCGAGATCCGATCGATGTGTGTGTACCGCTCTTCGATCTCGTCTCTGAGTTCGTCGTACGTCCCCTCGACGGAGAACGTCTCGACCATCTCGTCGGTGACGAGCGCGGGCATCTCGTCCCAGCGGTCCTCGACCGACAGCTCGTGGAGGTCGTCGCAGACGTCCTCCCAGCCGTGGACTGCGAAGATTCGCTTGTAGGTCCGCGTCGACCCGTAGAACGCGATTTGCCGTCGGATCTCCTCCCGCGCCTGCTCTCGCTCCGCGTCGGTCTCGCCGGTGATCGCGAACACGTTGGTCACCAGCGTCACGTCGTCCGGGTCTCGATCGGCTCGAGCCGCACCCGTTTCGATGTCCGGAACGACTTCCCGTTCGATATACTCTGGGGAGTTGAGCGGGTGCACGTGCAGTCCGTCACAGCACTCTCCCGCGAGCGTGACGTTGTAGGAATTGACGCCCGCGATGTAAATCGGGACGTGGGAGTGCTCGATCGGTTCCGGACGCCAGTCCGCCGGACAGAGCGTGATCGAGTAGAACTCACCCTCGTAGCTGGGATGGCGGTCTTCCTCCCACGACGCCCAGATCTCCCGAAGCACCTCCACGTACTCGCGGAGTCGCGGGCCGGGCGAATCCCACTCGACGTCGAACCGTCGTTCAATGTGACCCTTGACCTGCGTCCCGAGCCCCAGCACGAATCGGCCGTCCGCCAGGGACTGGACATCCCACGCCGTGTAGGCTGTCACCATCGGGCTGCGGGGGAACGCGACCGTGATGGCCGTTCCGAGATCCATTCGATCGCTCCCGTTCGCCAGCTGCGTCGTCAGCGTGAACGGCGAGTGTGTCGTCTCGGTGACCCACGCGCCGTCGAAACCCACATCCTCCGCCGCCCCAGAGAGGTCGTCCGCCTCCGTGATGGCCGGTGAGGCGAGATTTGCGTCAAACTTCACGCGTGTACCGTCATCGGAGATCGGAATAAACCTTCCGAGCAACTAGTCCGACCCATCGGTCTCCGCGCGTCGGAGCAATCGGGTTCCGACCACGGACTGGTCGCCGATCCGCTCGAGTCACTCGCGCGTTTGGATGAAATCAGAAGTATTCGATCGGCATCCGACGAGCAGCCCGGTCGTTCGACTCGTTCTGTGACGGAGTGATCGAACGACCGTTTTCGACGGTTGCACTCCGCTCAGCCAATGATTCCCGCTTCGTGTAGCGCCTCGATTTCGGCGTCGTCGTAGCCGAGTTCGCGGAGGGCATGAGACGTGTCGGCACCGAGCGGCCGCGGATCAGTGTGGACCGGCGCGTCGAACTCGCCGAAGTCGACCGGATAGCGGATCACCGGAATCGAGTCGTCGCCGGCAGCGGTGGTGAGTTCCTGCACCAACCCTTGTTGTTCGGTGTACTCGTCCTCGAGCGCCTCGAGGGTATTCCGGACGGGGCCCGACGGAACGCCGTGTTCCTGCAGGATGTCGAACCACTCCGCAGTCGTTTTCCGCCGCATGATGTCGTCCGTGATCTCGTACAGTTCGTCCATGTTCGCCGTTCGATCGGCTCCGGTCTCGAATCGCGGATCGGTGATAAGGTCCTCTCGGTCGATCGCGCGGCAGAACTTCGGCCAGAGTCCGTCGCTCGCAACGGCGACGACGACGTACGAGTCGGCCGTCTCGTACACCTTGTACGGCGCGACGGTCGAGTGTCTGTTTCCGACACGGGGGTACGGTTCGTTTTCCACGCCGCTCGCAGTCGCCCGAATCCCCAGCCAGGACATGATGCAGTTGAGCATCGAGACCTCGATGTACTCCCCGCCGGCGTCGTTGACGTCTCGATCGTACAGCGCACCGGTGATCGCCTGGACGGCGTACATCGACGCCGCGATATCGGCGATTGGGATGGACGTGTTCGTCGGCGGTCCGTCGGGCCAGCCGTTGATACTCATCGAACCGCTCATCGCCTGTGCCACCATGTCGTACGCGGGGTTGTCCTCGTAAATCGAATCCGATGCGAACCCCTTGATCGAACAGTAGACGATCTCCGGGTTCGCCGCCGACACGGCGTCGTAATCGAGGCCGAACCCCTCGGCGGTGCCGGCCTTGTAGTTCTCGACGAAGACGTCCGCCTCCTCGAGGAGTTCCATCACGAGGCGTTGCCCGCGATCCGAGCGGAGGTCAACCTCGATCGAGCGCTTGTTGCGATTGAGGGCGACGAACTGGGAGCTCACGCCGTCGACGAACGGCGCCAGATTTCGGGAGATGTCCCCGGACTCCGGCCGTTCGACCTTCACCACGTCTGCACCCATGTCGCCGAGGTGCATCGTCGCCACCGGTCCGGACACCATCTGAGACAGATCGACCACTTTGATCCCGTTCAGGAAGCTCATAGACGGTGGATTATCCCGGACCCAATTACGTGTTTGGGCGTCGGGTTCCGTTCGACGTCCGCGGGAATCCGATACGAACCCGTCCGCGACGGTCCGATGCGAACACATTTGACGACGAGTGTGTTTCTCAAGACCATGTAACCGTTCCTCGACGACGTTTGCGTTCTCGATCTCACGTGACTGCTTCCGGGCCCGTACGGCGGGAAAATTGCTGCAGAATTCGATGGTCCGTCGTCTCATGGCCGATTGGCTGATCGGTAGCCGATACGCTGGTTGGTTGTCGAACGCACCGAGACCGAGGGCTCGGTCTACGAGACGGCGGCCAGCGCGGTCCGAATGTCGTCCGCGCTCGAGCCCGGCGGGAAGTTCATCACGACCATATCGGCGCCGGCGTCGTGCCACTGCGAGCAGGCGCTCGACGCATCATCGGGCGTTCCGACGAGGCCGATGTCCTCGACCAGTTCGTCGGTGACCAACTGCGCCGCAGCGTCACGGTCACCGTCTTGCCACGTTCGGTGGACCTCCATCACAACGTCGTAGCCCGCGTCGGCGATCGCGTCACGGTAGGGCTCCGCGGAGCCGGCGTACGTGGCCACGTGTCGTCGCACGCGATCGTAGGCCGCGTCGATGTCCTCATCGATGGCCGTCGGAACGTATGCGTAGACGTCGATGGCGTCGGCCGACCGCTCGCGATCTCGAGCGGCGCCGTACACGTCTTCGGCCAGATCGCCGAGGACGGTCTTCGGAACGAGGTGGGGAAGCCAGATATCGCCCTTCGCACCGGTCAGCCGGCGGTTTGACGGACCGAGGGCCGCGACCGCGATCGGAATCTCGTCCTGAACCGGGGTCTCGAGCAGCCGGCCGCCGGACGGCGAGTAGAAGTCACCGTCGTAGTCGAGACGGTCGCCGGTCCACCCCGCTCGGATGATGTCGATGTACTCCGCCGTCCGTGACACCGGCCCTTCGAACGGCAGTCCGTGAACGCCTTCGATCAGCGGCGGAGTGCTCGTTCCGAGGCCGAGGACGACGCGACCGTCGGATATTCCGTCGAGTTCGGCCGCGCTGAGGGCGATGAGGCTGGGGGAACGCGAGAACACGTTGGCGATCCCCGCTCCGATCGTGACGGTCGACGTCTTCGAGGCGATCCACGTTAGGTCGATAAAGAGGTTCGAACTCGCGGACTCGCCGGTGAATACCGCGTCGATGCCGAGTTCGTCGGCGGACTCGGCGAGCGGCAGTCGTTCCTCGCGGTCGAGATACGTCGGTAGCATCAGGCCAACTGTCATGGGTTCCCTACCCAATGCGTCCATATCACACTTGTGTTATTTATACAACAGCACCAGCACAGTCACTCCGATGGCGTCGTGGCGCCCCGTGCTCTCTTCCGCTCAAAACGAGGAGCTAGGTGGGTGAAGACAGATCAAAGTAAGTGGTAACTGATAACATACAACAAAACGGTTAAGGGACGCTTCGCTGTACCTCGAGTGATGTCGTTCGAACTCATCGACTACGAAGTCACCGACCACACGGCCGAACTGACGATGCACCGAGATCCGGTCAACGCGATCAATCACGACCTCACCGAGGAGGTCAACGACGCGTATCGGCTCGCGGCCGACGACGATTCGGTCCGATCGATCATTCTGACGAGCGCCTTCGACCGCGCGTTCAGCGCCGGTATGGACCTCGAGATGATGGCGGGCGGCTCGGGTCTCGAACTGCGTCGGTTCCTCGAGACGCTGTACTTCGACATGCACGATCTCCAATACCGGATGGGAAAGCCGACGATCGCCGCGCTCACCGGACCGGCACGGGCGGCGGGGGTGACGCTGGCGGTCTCGTGCGACGTGATCGTCGGCAGCGAAACGGCGTCGATCGGCTATCCCGAGATCGACGTCGGGCTCATCCCGGCGATGCACTTCGTCCACCTGCCGCGACAGATCGGCCGGCACAAGGCGTTCGAGTTGCTGTTTACGGGCGATCCCATGGAGGCACAGGAGGCCGCCGACAGGGGGATCTTCAATCGCGTCGTCCCGCAGGACGAGGTCCTCGAGACCGCCCGCGAGCTGGCGGCGTCGTTCAACGAGAAATCGCCGCTCGTGATGGAACTCGCGCGAGACTCCTACATGCGCTCGCAGGATCTAGACTACCGACGGAACATCGAGAACGTCGTCGAGACGATCTGCAACATCGTCGAGACCGACGAGGCACAGGAAGGCCTCCGAGCCTACGTCGAGGGCAGGGAACCGGAGTGGTGAGACAGTGTCACCCGACGGTCGCTGCGCTGTCAATCGATCATACCGAACGCTCGAGCGCGCTCTAAAATGTCTTCGCCACGCTTGATGTGTGCGATATCGATCATCTCCCCCTCGAACCGGACAGCGCCGCGGGACTCCTCGAGTTCCGCCGTCTCCATCGCTTCCATCACCCGCTGCCAGAACGCCACGTCGTCCTCGTCGGGGGTGAAAATCTCGTTGATCGGCTCGACGTGGCTCGGATGGATGACCTGGTAGCCGGTGTAGCCGAGCGACCGAAGCCGCTCTGCTTCCGTTCTGAGCCCGTCCACGTCCTCGACGTTCGTCCACGCCCCGCCGAAGAACTGCTCGACGCCGGCCGCTTTGCCGTCGAGGAGAACTTTCGATAGCATGTGGAGTTTTTCGGTTCCTTCTTCGGTCCACTCCCAGCCGAGCGCCCGCTCGACGTCAGCACCGCGGCTGGTTCCGCCGACGATGGCGGCGACCCGGTCGCTCGCCTGACACAGTTCGTGAGCGTTGTAGAACCCGCGCGGCGTCTCCGGGAGCGCGATGATTTCGGTTGGACTGTCGATTCCGCGCCTCGCTTCGAGATACGAGAGGACGTGATCGGTGCGCGTTATATACTCCGTTCGCGGGAGTTTCGGGACGATGACGGCGTCCAGTCGGTCGTGAACGACCGCGTCGAGATCAGCTTCGAACAGCCCGGTATCGGGTGCGTTGAGACGGACGGTGATGGTCTTGTCAGTGTCCCACTGCTCGTACGCATCGGCGACGACCTCGCGTGCGTGTTCCTTCTCGCTGGGGGGGACGGAATCCTCGAGGTCGAAGATGAACGCGTCGGCGTCGTACTTTTCGGGCGCCTCGAGCACCCAGTCCTCGTTGTTTGCGGGGATGTACAGAATCGATCGAATCGGACGCATCGTCACTCGTCCTCCGGTTGGAGGAGCATGAGTGCGATCCGCGTGCACTCACAGACCAGTTCTCCGTCCTGTGTGTGGCCCCGATGCTCGAACGTGACGATGCCGCTGTCGTCTCGGGAATCGCTCAGTCGCTTCTCGAGCACCTCGGTCTCGGCGTAGAGCGTATCGCCGATGAAGACGGGATGTGGAAATGCAATCTCTTCGAATCCGAGGTTTGCGACGGTCGTTCCGAGCGTGAGATCGTGAACTTGCAGGCCGACGACCGTCGAGAGCGTGAACATGCTATTGACGAGACGCTGCCCGAATTCGGTCCCCGCCGCGTAGTGAGCGTCGAGGTGCAAGGGTTGCAGGTTGACGGATAGCAACGACCACAGCGTGTTGTCGAATTCGGTGACGGTTCGACCGGGCCGGTGTTCGTACACGTCACCGACGGCTAGCTCTTCGTAGTACTTCCCGCGTGTTTGTGTCGACATCTCACGGAGAGGACTCGCTCAACGGACAAAAGTATTTGGGGCTCGTTCACATGGAGGTGTGACCGCCCTTATTCCACGCGTACCGGTCGAACGCAGTCGAGGACGATTCCCGTCCCACCTCGTTCGATCTGTTCGGCGACGGAGACGGGTTCGACGGCGCGTATCCAGTCTTCGAGCGCTGGAAGCCCCTCGTGATACTCGAGGACCGGCGGGTGGAAGAGAAACGGGGTCTCGCCGGCTTCGGCCTTCGCTCGCAGTCGGCTCGTCGCCTCCGCGGGAGGATGCTCCTCGAGTAGCCTCGTGTCGAACGGCGTTACCGGTTCCACGAGTTCGACGTCCGTGAGATCCCGATCCGCTCGTCCGAGTACCCAGTCGAACCCGACGTCCTCGACGGCCCGAACTGCACCATCGCTGAGTCGCCGGAACGGGACGAAGAACCCGCTTGGCGAGATACCCGTCGCATCCTCGATGGCCGCCATTCCGGTGGTGATCGCATCGTGTGCCGTGTCGTACGACAGGTCGGCGTACGCGTGGTGTCGATGAGAGTGAAACGTGATCTCGTGGCCGTCGGCGTCGAGCGTTTCGATGATCTCGGCCTGTTCCTCCGCATCCCGGCCAAGGAACGCGAAGCTCCCCGTCGCACCGTTTTCCCGGAGCAGCGCCGAGACCCGCTTGAAGTCCGCCAGTTCGTATTCTGCGACGCAGAACCACGCTTTCCACCGGTGTCGTTCCGGCAGCTCACCGTCGGTGAACAGACTCAACCACGTTTCGAACTCTCGTAACACCGCGGGACTGGCATCTGTCATATCACGTACCTCGTCTCCTACTCACCGGTACACCGATTAAACCTTCCGCAGGGGGTCGACGGTATCGCGATCGTCCGCCGCTGGTATCGCAGTTCCCAGCTCCCGACGCTTCTCTCGGTCGTCACTTCTCTCGGTCGGCGGTTTCGGCTCGAGGCGACGCTCGAGCCGGGTTTCGACTACGCGTCCGCCGGAACGAAGACGGGAATCGAGACATCCTCGTCCTCGGTATCGACGAACCGGACCTCGACGCGCGCTCCGATGGCGACGTCCTCGGGGTCGGCGTCGATGTTCGTCATGATCCGGGGCCCCTCGTCGAGTTCCACGTAGGCGACGACGAGCGGCAGGTCGTCTTCGGGCCAGCCACTCATCGTTCGAGCGGTCGAGTACGAGTAGACCTCGCCGCGGCCCGAGGCTTCACGCCATTCCACCTTCTCGCTGAAGCAGTCGGGACAGAGCGATCGCGGGTAGTGGTACACGAGTCCGCAATCGGCACACTCCTGGACCAGCAGCTCGCCGCTTGAGGCGGCTTGCCAGTAGCGGTCGGTTTCGGGGTTCACTTCGGGAACGGGCCGGGGTTCCCAGGTCATCGGCCTTCCCCTCCGAGAACGACGGTCGCCGCACCGTGACGAGTCGCGATGCTGCCGCCCGTTCCGTGGGCGAGTGCGATGTCGGCATCGACTTGCACTTCGGGGTTCGCCTCGCCGCGGAGCTGGCGAACGGCCTCGATGACTTTGGTCATCCCGCCACGGTTCGCGGGGTGATTCGAGCAGAGGCCGCCACCGTCGGTGTTGAACGGAAGGTCTCCGTCCGGTGCCTGTAGCGTGCCGCCTTCGACGAACTCGCCGCCCTCGCCCTTCTCGCAGAACCCTAGATCCTCGATCGCCTCGAGAACGGTGATGGTGAAGGAGTCGTAGATCGACGCGTAGTCGATGTCCGCGGGACCGAGACCGGCTTCCGCGAAGGCGCGTTCGCCGGATGACTCGGCCCCGGTACGCGTGATATCGATGCGTCCGGCATCGTGGTGTGAGGGCGCTTCACCGTGGCCGAGTACTTCGACGGCCTCGCGATCGAGATCGTCGCGGACGTCTTCGGAAACGAGTACCAGCGCGCCGCCGCCGTCCGAGATGACACAGCAGTCGAGCAGATGGAGCGGATCGGCGACGACTCGAGACTCGACGACATCTTCGACGGTCACCGGGTCCTGAAACATCGCGTCGTCGTTGTACTGGGCGTGCTGGGACGCAGCGACGCGGACTTCCGCAAGCTGTTCGGCCGTCGTCCCGTGCTCGTGCATGTGGCGCTGTGCGGCCATGCCGTACATCGTGATGTTCGTCGCGCCGTAGATCCGCTCGAAGCTGTCCTGGACGGTCCGTATCTCTCGCGCTCCGGACCCCGTCGCCTGGCCGCGCGACCGCGGCCGGCCGGCAAGCGTGATGAGCGCAACGTCGCACTTTCCGTCACGGATCGCGCTGACCGCGTGGCCGACGTGCGCGATGTACGACGAACCACCGTAGTCGGTCGTGTCGACGTACGACGCGTCAACACCGAGGTAATCCGCGATAACGAGCGGGGAGAGTCCGGATTGATACTCGGGGACGCCAGCGGTGAAGAGCCCGTTGACGTCGTCTTTCGACAGGCCCGCGTCAGCGAGTGCTCCTTTGGCTACTTCCGCGTGTAACTGCATCGTCGATTTGTCCGGTGCCTCCCGCGTCGGATGTTCGAAGGCTCCAGCTATGTACGCTGGTTCGCGTTCTGTCATCACGTCTACTGAGAGGGTCGGTTATCCTAAAACTTTGTGTTGGGTTACTTCCGACTCACGGCGCCGTTTCGGGGGATATCGCGAACTCTCGAGAACCGATCTCGGAAGCGCGCCCGGACACGGACGACAGCGTCGAACGTTCAACCAACTCGTATGCACGCTGATAGTATTTCGAGTTTCGGTCGTCGATTCGAGCGAACGACCGAGGCCACTCACCGTGGACCGACTCGAGTGGGGCAGCCATTCCCTTCTCTCGGCATTCCGGAGTACGGAACGGAATTTCTCCCATGATTCCGTTCTCATTCCGTCCAAGAGCCACTCTTCGTCGCTTTCTCGGGATGTTCGTCACTCCAATCTCTGTTCCCTGATACAGAATGGCATGCATATCAATAGTATCCCTCCGTTGCTCGTTCTACCCATCTCCTTTCCAAGTATATGATTGTAAAGTACTGGTCGTCTCTCGTCGAGGTCGGCCGTCGATACGCACAGTACCCGTACTTGCCGGAGTAACGAGGCGAGGGGTCCGTCAGTCGCAACTCTCTATCACGATAGTAGTTCCGTAATACGGAACGCATATTGGAGCCCCATTCACACTGAACGCGTTTCGTAGACCGCGATCGGCGCTGCTACTGGTGGGAATACGTTCTAACGATTCACCGGGTTCGGATGGCCGATGTGTATCTCGTCGGGATCCGCTGTTCCGGCCGCGATGACTCGCAACAGTACTATTATGTGAGAAGGCAATAAAATACGAATCGTGTCTGAAAAATCACTTGCCGAGAAGTTCGACTTTACAGATGACAGTGTCGCCGTGACCGGCGGTGCGAGCGGTATCGGTCGGGCAGTCTGTGAAACCTTCGCCGCACACGACGCGAACGTCACTATCGCCGACGTCGACATCGATGCCGCCGAAACGGTCGCGGCGACCATCGAAGAGGAGTACGATACTCGAGCGCTGGCGATCGAGACGGACGTCTCGTCGTACGACGACGCCACCGAGATGATCGAGACGACCGTCGACGAGTTCGGCTCGATCGACGTCCTCGTTAACAACGCTGGCTTGAGTACGGGCACGTCTTCGTTCCTCGAGTCGACGCCCGAAGACTGGGATCGAGCGGTCGGCGTGACCTATTTCGGGACGATGAACTGTACGCACGCCGCCCTTTCGCACATGGTCGACCAGGAAAGCGGTTGCATCATCAACTACGCCAGCGATTCGTACAAGGGGAACGATCCGTCCCTCGCCGTCTACGGCGGCGCGAAGGCCGGGAACGTCGCGTTCACGAAGAACGTCGCCAAGGAAGTCGGTGAACACGGTATCCGGATGAACGTCGTGTCTCCCGGAACAACCGAGACGCCCGCGACCGAGGAGTGGCTCGCAGAGTATCGGGAAAAGGTCCTCGAGTCGTATGCGCTGAACCGACTCGGGAAGCCACAGGACATCGCTAACACGGTCGCCTTCCTCGCGAGCGACGCCGCCGAGTGGATCACCGCAGAGGTCGTGAGCGTCAACGGCGGCTATATCCGAGGCTAGCTCGGCCGGGAGCTGCGTGCCGTCACGATCCGGCCAGCTGACGAGACAGCGACCGACGACGGTGATGTCGGCGGTCGACGGCGTTTTTTCGTCGCGACGAACGCCGATCCATTCCGAAACGTTATGTGCGTGTGTGCGAATGCCAGTCACTGTGATCGTACGAAACCGATTGCTGCAGAGGCATTCCCGGACACCCTTCCGAAAACAAACGACATTGAATACCACACCCAAGCGATGACATATGAAAGCATCCACGGATCCGTTTCCGAACTGTACGATCGTGACCGCTGCTGGGACGAACTCGTCACGGTCGGTGATCGAGAGTCGGTGAACATCGCTGAAGAGGCCCTCGGCCGTCACGGTGACTCGCATGAAACCGGCCTCCGACTGCGGGATTTCGAAACCGGCGCCAACGAGACGTACTCGTTTGCGGAGCTCGACACTGCCGCTAACAGGGTCGCGACCTATCTCGAAGCGACCGTCGGCTCGCGTGACCGGGTTGCTGCGATGCTTCCCGCGCAGATAGAACTCTACGCCGCCGCGTACGGCACTATTAAATCCGGGCGAGTGTACGTGCCATTGGCACCGCTGTTCGGTGACGAGGCGTTGCAGTATCGACTCGCCGACTCCGGCGCGTCGGTATTGGTGACGTCGTCCGAACACGTGTCGAAACTCGACGGTGAGGCGCTCCCCGAACTCGAGACCGTGATCGTCGTCGACGGAACTGACGGTCTCGATCCCGACGACCGACCGGCGGACGTCGCTCTCGAATCGTACGACGTGATCGAACGGGCAGACGGTGATTTTCAGTCGGTCGAGAGCCATCCGAGCGACGTCTACGCAATCAAGTACACGAGCGGAACGACGGGGCAACCGAAGGGGTGTCCGTCGACGCACGAAGGAACGATTCACCTTCACGCGTACCTCGAGTACGTCGTAGACCTGCAGCCGGAGGACAACTACTTCGTTGCCGCGTCGCCGGCGTGGTCGTACGGCTTCACTGCCGGCACGCTCGCAGCGGGATTGCGCGGTACCGCTGCTGGCTGTTACCGCGGGCCGTTCGATCCCGAGCAGTTGCTGGCGACCTTCGAGGACTTCGAGATCACGAACGCGATGTTACCGCCGACGGGACTTCGCAAGCTCCGGTCGTCGTCCGCTTCGCCCGACGAGTACGAGGTCGACCTTCGAGTACTCGTCTCCGCCGGCGAGTCGTTGGACGAGGCGACCGTCAATTGGTGTGAGGACGCACTGGGGGCTCGGCCCCTCGACGCCTACGGGCAGACCGAATCGGGAATGGTCGTCGCCAATTTCGCCTTTCCCGATTGGGAGGTCAAGGCCGGTAGTATGGGAAAGCCGGTTCCCGGCCACGAGGTCGCGCTGCTCGACGAGGACGGAGAGGACGTTGGAGTGGGTGAAACCGGCGAAATCGCCGTCAAACGTGACCGAGACGCCCGAACGGGCGGGTACTGGGGACGCCCGGAATCGTCGATCACGTCTTACAGCGGCCTGTGGTGGCGGACGGGTGACCTCGCAAAACGCGACGAGGACGGCTACTTCTGGTACGTATCACGGGCAGATCAGGTCATTATCTCCTCGGGCTACCGAATCGGCCCCGAGGAAGTCGAAGAAACGCTCCTGAAACACGACGCTATTGAGGAAGTCGCAGTCGTCGGCGTACCGGACGAAACGCGCGGGCGAGTCGTTAAAGCAATCGTCGCTCCCGCCTCGGGTGCATCTCCCTCCGAATCGCTCGCATCACAACTGCAGTCGTTCGCTCGGTCTCGGCTTTCAAAGCACGAGTATCCTCGCGAAATCGAATTCGTCGACGAACTTCCGAAAACGTCGAGCGGGAAGATCAAGCGGTCGGAACTCGACGCCTAGACTGCCGACTACAGCTATCCCACCGTCCAGCCGTTCGAAATCACTCGCCGGCTCGTTTCTCCGTAGAACCGCTCTCTCGCACGGCGCAGTCATCACATGCTAACAGCGACCAAAACAATTATTATCACACAATTGTATGGGGTAGACAGGAATGGCCGACAGCAATACGAACCGGAGAAACTTCGTTAAAGCAGCTGGTGTCGCAGGAATTGCTGGCCTCGCCGGCTGTTCGGGCGGCTCTAATTCGGACGATGGAAACCTGATTTGGACGACGACGTCCGAAGGCAGCGGTGGATATCAGGGTGCAACGGGAATGGCTGCCGTTGTAAACGAGAACAGCGACGACGTTTACATGGAGGCCCGGACGAGCGATGGAACGGACGCGAATATCGGACGGCTACAGCGCGAGGAAGCGCAGGTCGCGTACAACCAGAACTACACCGTACAACGCGTTCATCAGGGAATCGAACCGTTCGATCAGCTCTCGTTCAATATCAATCAACTCCTGCACTTCCTCGATACCGACTGGGTTTTCGTGACCGCGAACGAAGATCTGACGTCACTCGCCGATATCCAGTCAGACACGCGCGTCTCGCCGACCCAAGAAGGTGCCGGAACTGCACCCTATCTGGAGTTGGGTCTCGACTATGCGGTCGACGACTACGACCGAGTCAGCGTCTCCTACACCCAACAGTCCGGCCCGATGCAAGAAGGACGGCTCGACGTCGGTGCCCTTCCGATCATTAACGGTAACATCGAGGCGTCGTACGTCGAAGAACAGAAGAGTAGCGTCGATCTCCGCGTGCTGGAGTGGCCGGACGACGCTGTGAGCGAACTCGAAGACGACTCATTGCTTGAGGTCTCCCAACTGGATATGACCGGCTTCGAGGGCTACGCACACACCCCAGACGAGGTGACCACGCTCCGACTCTCGTATAACTGGGTCGTCCGTAATGACATCGATTACGACACGCTTACGGAAGCACTGACAATCCTCTACGAGAACCGCGAGGGACTGGCGGAGTACCACGACCTTCTGGCGTTCATGCAGGAGCCGGAGTACTGGGTCGAGAGCTCGTACCAAGATGTCCCGTTCCATCCCGCTGCCGCCGATCTATACGAGGAGTGGGGCATCTGGAGTGATGACTTCGTACGCGGAGAGGAGTAAGGAGAGCAACGACTGCCGTCCTTCCGATAACAATGATGAATGCTGCCCCTGATACGAAGACGGACCGGTTTCTAAACTCCGCTATCTACGGTATCGGCGTACTGCTCACGCTATTTACGATCTACTACGCGTACGAATACCCGATGTCGAGACTCAGATACTCGAATATATTTCTCGGGGCGGGACTGACCCTGTTTTACCTCCTACAGATCAGGTCGACCGTCTCGAACGAAACGGGCTCTTCGACGCGATCGACTGACGACGGAGAGACGCAGTCGTGGGTCACCGTTCCGTCGTCCGTCCGTTCGCTCGTCCAACGACTGAACCCGTTCGTCTATGGGTTGTTAGCCCTCGCATCCGTATTCGCAGCGGGATACGTCGAATTTCACTTCACTCGACTGCAGGAGGAGGCATCGATCCTCGGCTGGACGCAACTGGATCTGATCGTCGGCGGGTTGATAATCTATCTCGTGATCGACGCGACGTGGCGGGCGTACGGAAAATCGATCGGGTTGGTCGTGGTGAGTTCGGTGTTCTACGCATTTGCGGGCCCCTGGTTTCCGGGGATATTTAGACACACGGGGATGAGCTGGGAACAGATCAGCCGCGAGGGTGCGATTGGTCTCAGCGGCGCGTATGGCTTTATCTTCGGCGTTGGGACGACCTGGGTCGCGATTTTCATCATGTTCGCCGGTATGGCGAAAGCCTACGGCCTGATGGACTTCATCACGCAGATCAGCCGTGAAGTACGGAAAGTGTTCCACAGTGGTGTCGTTCACGTCGCCGTGCTCGGAAGTATGGCTATGGGCTCGATCACCGGGAGTGCGGCCGCGAATACGGCAACGACCGGAAGCTTCACGATTCCGATGATGAAAGACCAGGGCGTCCGGCCGGACTATGCGGCCGCGATCGAGAGCGTTGCATCTAGCGGCGGCCAGATGATGCCGCCGGTGATGGGCGTCGCGGCCTTCCTGATGGCCGATATTCTCGGGGTTTCCTACCTCACTGTCATCCGAGCGGGGTTGATTCCGGCGCTTCTCTTTTACTTCAGCGTCCTCGTCGCAGTACACCTCGTTATACTCCGGTTCGGATGGACGGTGCCCGAACGGGGAACGTTCGACAGAAGTGTGATCGCCGAGGGGATCCACTTTAGCGTCCCGCTCTTCGTCCTCATATACACGCTCGTCGTACTGGAACTCACCCCGCTGGGAGCGGGTCTGTATACGATTATCTCGCTGGTCGTCACGATGTATCTCCGGAACTTCGTCGTCGACGGTCTCGAGTCGGGAACGGCCGTCGCCACGACGAAACAGACGATAGATGGCTTCAGACAGGGGGCAGTAGATATGGCCCCGCTCGTCGGGATGCTCGCATCGCTCGGCGTCGTCCTCGGCCTGGTCAATCAGACGGGGCTCAGTCAGAAGATCAGCACGCAGATGCTCGATCTCGCCGCTGGGATTTTCATCTTGCTCCTCGTTCTCTCGATGGTAACGAGCGTTCTATTCGGACTCGGGATGCCAACGCCCGCAGCGTATATTCTCGTCGTCATCCTCGTGGCACCATCGATGGTCAGCTTCGGCGTCGACCAGCTTACGGCCCATATGTTCGTCTTCTACTTCGCGATGCTTTCTGCGATCACGCCGCCCGTTGCCGTCGCCGTGGCGATCGGGTCGCAGATATCGGGCGCTAGCTTTACGGCAGCGTGTAAACAGGCGCTCCGTATCGGTGCACCCGGGTTCGTCATTCCCTACTCGTTCATCGCGAACCAGTCGCTTATTTCCTGGTCGTTCCCGGAGACGATCGTTGCCGTTGTCTTCGTCTTTACTGGCGTCGTCGCACTCTCGGTCGCCACGATCGGCTACGACGGGGGCGAACGGATCGGCCTGCCGCGACGAGCGATCTATCTCGTCCTCTCTGCCCTCGCAATCGCGGGTCCGCTCGTGGTTCAGATCGCAGCAACAGCGGGTATCCTCTCCCTGTTAGCGGTGGCAAACAGCGCCGTCTCCAGTTCGGTCCAGAGAGTGTTGGCAGAGTAACATCCCGACTATGGATCGTTCGCTGTGTTCACAATCATCATCTATTTTGAGTGATTCAGGGATGCAACGCGATTCCATACGACTACCGCCAGTAAGAGGCCCTGCACCCAACTCGACAGTGTCCCTCTATAGTAGCCACTGACCGTCACTGCACACCTATAGTAGCCACTGACAGTCATTGCACACCTGATCGAACGACAGCTGTCCGATCAGTGTGTAACTCGTTTCAGTGGCTACTATAGTCCGACGAGAATTCAGTCAGACCCTTTTTCCACTCGAGTTCGCTTCGTCTTCGCGCGGTATCGCTGCGCGAACGGTCTGCGGGACCGGAGGTCCCGCGCTACTTACCCTCGTACAAAAAATCTGGACCAAAAAACCCGCGAGCGTCATTGACGCTCGCGGTACAATTGCTCAGCCTTCGAACTCGTCGATGAGTTCGGGAACGACGTCGAAGAGGTCGTCGACGATCGCGTAGTCGGCGATGTCCATGATCGGCGCGTTGGGGTCCGTGTTGATCGCGACGATCGTATCGGAGCCCTTCATGCCGGCGACGTGCTGGACTGCGCCGGAGATACCGATGGCGATGTAGACGTCGGGCGTGACGACCTTTCCGGACTGGCCGACCTGTCGGTTCTTGGGCAGCCAGCCGTTGTCGACGATCGGACGCGAGGAGGACAGCGTCGCACCGAGTGCGTCCGCCAGATCGCGGATCAGGTCGAGGTTCTCCTCTTCTTCGATCCCGCGGCCGATCGAGACGAGGAGTTCGGCCTCGCTGATGTCGACGTCGCCGCCGCCGACCTCTTCGAAGCCGCTGACCGTCGAGCCGATGGCGTCCTCGTCGATGTCGGCGTCGAAGGCCTCGATCGAGGCGTCGCCAGTGCCTTCGGCCTGGGGCCATTCGGCACTTCGGATCGTGACGACCGCCTCGCCCTCGAGTTCGTTGGTCGTCTCGACCTTCCCGCCGTACATCTCGCGGGTCGCGACGAGCGTCTCGCCGTCCGTCTCGAGGTTGATCGTGTCGGTGACGACGGGGAGATCGAGCTGGTTCGCGACGGCAGGGGCGTAGTCGAGTCCGTTGACGCTGTTGGGCGTCAGGACGTACTGCGGGGCGAGGTCGTCGTAGAGCTGCGTGATCGCCTGCGTGTAGACGTCGTGGTTGAACTCCTCGCCGTGGGAAACGGTGTGGATGGCGTCGACGCCGTCGCGATTGCACTTGTCGGCGAAGTCGTCGACGGTGCCGCTGATGACCACGAGGTGGAGGTCGCCACCGGTTTCGTTGGCGAGTTCGCGCCCGGCGGTGATGATCTCGTAGCTGACGTCGCGCAGGTCGCCGCGGCGGTGGTCCGTGACCGCGAGGACATCCGTCATTGTGCCACCCCCTTGTCACGGAGCAGTTCACCCAGCTCAGACGCCGTTTCGTCGGCGCTGCCCTCCCAGAACGTCGCGTCGCTCTCGCTTTCGGGCTCGTACATGGCCGTCAAGTCGAGTTCGGATTCGACGGTCGCCTCGTCGACGCCGATGTCGGCCAGGGCCTTGACGTCGAGTTCTTTCCGCTGTGCCTGCCGAATACCGCGAAGACTGGCGTAGCGTGGCTCGTTGATCCCCGTCTGGATCGTCAACATGGCCGGGAGCTCGAGTTCGGTGAGCTCCTCGACGCCGCCCTCGAGTTCGCGTCGCACGGAGGCGACGCCGTCGTTGAGGTCGTGTTCGAGGTGGTTGACGACCGCACCCCACTGGAAGCCGAGGTTCTCGGCGACGGAAACGCCGGTCGCGGCGAAGCTGTCGTCGCCGGCCTGGACGCCCGAGAGGACGAGGTCGGGATCTTCCGCTTCGATGACGGCGCTGAGGATCTCCGTCTTGGCGTTGACGTCGAGCAGGTCGACGCCCTCGAGGGAGTCGTCCCAGACGCGGACAGCGCGGTCGGCACCCTTTGCGAGCGCCTGGCGGATGGTCTGTTCGCACTCTTCTGGACCGATGGTGACGGTGACGACTTCGTCGGCGATACCGTCTTCCTGAAGCTGAACGGCCTCTTCGATCGCGTAGTCGTCCCACTCATTGAGATCGGCACCGAGGTATTGGTCGGCGATTTCCGTTCCCTCGATTTCGAACTCGTCTTCGACGGTCGCTACCTCTTTGACCGTAACGAGAATTTTCATCGTGAGATTCATCGGAGTTCGATCGTAAAAAGATTCTTATCTCGACGGCCCGCCCGTCGGAATCGCCGGCAAGCAGTGTGGTTTAAATCCGGACGAACAGTGGGAAGTGAGAGTAACAGTGAAGTGATTCGGCGATGCTACCAAATAGCATGAGTGAGGATATCACCGTGCGCCGAATCGACGACGTTCCGTCGGATTCTCGGGTGTGTCATTACGACGAACTCGGCGAGCGAGCGAAAGAGGCGTTCCCGTCCCTTCTTGAACCCGGTAGCAGCACCGTGGAGATCCGTATCGCAGACGGACTTCGCAATTACGACTGCGTGAAATACACGAGTTACTACGAGATTGTGAGCGAATAACCGTGCGACGGCCGACAAACGAGTCGATCCATCAGTCACACCGTAATCCCTATTACGGTATGTGCTATCACTACAAACGACCATGACTGAAGCCGTGATTGTCGACGCCGTCAGGACACCGTTTGGAAAACGTGACGGATCGTTTCGGGACACGCACCCGCAGGACCTCGCGGCAGCTCCACTGAAAGCGCTGCAAGAGCGTAACGGCTTCGATCCAACGACGATAGAGGACGTCATGTACGGCTGCGTCAAGCCAGTGTTCGAACAGGGATCGAACATCGGACGTATCGCACCCATGGTCGCCGGGTGGGGCGATACCGTTCCGGGCTTCCAACTGGATCGAATGTGCGGTTCCGGACAACAGGCGCTCAATCTGGCCGCAGCGAACGTCCGCGCCGACTTTCACGACGTCGTCGTCGCCGGTGGTATCGAACACATGACGCGGGTCCCGATGTCCAGTAACCGGAGCGGAAAGACGGCCGAGCCCGACATGACTGATACCTACTTCGATCACTACGACGAGCTGGTCCATCAGGGCGAAAGCGCGGAACGAGTCGCTGAGAAGTGGGATTTCGATCGGCGGGAGTTAGACGAAATCGCCGTCGATTCACACCGCCGCTGGAAGCGAGCGAACGACGAGGGACGGTTCGACAGTCAGCTCGTCCCCGTCGAGACCGAAGTCGACGGCGAGGGTATCGTCGTCGAGGAGGACGAACACCCTCGGCCAGACACGGATCTCGAGACGCTCGCGAATCTGCCGTCGGCGTTTCGCGACGAGGGCGACGGCGTCATCCACGCGGGGAATTCCTCCGGAATCGTCGACGGTGCGAGTGCGCTTCTCGTAGCGAGCGAGGAGGCCGCCGACGAACACGGGTGGGAGCCGATGGCTCGCGTCGTTCAGACCGAAGTCGTCGGCGTCGATCCGGTACTGATGCTGACGGGCCCCATCCCCGCGACCGAGCAAGTTCTCGAGAAGGCGGACATGGAGCCCGGTGATATCGATCTGTTCGAGGTCAACGAAGCGTTCGCGTCGGTCGTCGCCGCGTGGCTCGACGAAACGGGGATCTCGTGGGAGGACACCAACGTGAACGGTGGAGCGATCGCTCACGGTCATCCGCTCGGGGCGACGGGCAGCGCGCTCGTTACGAAACTCGTCCACGAACTCGAGCGAACCGGCCAAGACACTGCGCTATCGACGATGTGCATCGGGTTCGGCCAGGCCGTCGCGACGATCGTCGAACGCGTGTAGGACACGGTACTCGACCGGTGCTGACTTCGTCGTGTGCTCGGCGATGGGTGACGACTCGGTGGAAGAATGGAACCTGCACTCTGAAACTGCACCGTCCGTTACGGAATAGCGACTCGACGATTCGGATCGTACTGGAGTTACATATCAACGCCGTACTGTTTCGCAATCGTGTTGAGCTGAATCTCGTCGGTTCCTTCGACGATGCGCTGTGTCCGTGCGTAGTGCAAGCGGTCCATGAATTCGTTCTCCTCGGAAAGGCCGTTCGCACCGTGGATCTGGACGACGTCGTCGGCGATCTCCCAGAACGTGTTCGTCGCGAACCACTTGAGAATCGACGATTCGGCGATAACGTCGTCGCCCTGATCGAGCGACCACGCGCATCGAAGGCCGACCGTATCGGCCGCGAACGCGTTCGCTCGACCGCGTGCGATCTTGTGGGCGATCGACTGAAACTGGCCGATCGAGTTCCCGAACGCCTCCCGATCGTTCGCGTATTCGGTCGCACGATCGAGTAACCATTCGGCGTTACCGACCGCTCGCGCTCCGATTTCGACCCGCCCCAGTCCGAGGAACGACATCGCATCGTAGAACGCGTTGTCGACCTCCCCGAGGATTCGGTCCTCCGAGAGGCGGACGTCGTTGAAGTGGACCTCTGCTTGCATCCCTTCGCGCCCGACGGCGTTGTTGAACGAACCGATCTCGTACTCGTCCTCCTCGACGATGAAGCAGGTGATGCCGCCGTAGCGGCCGGCTTCCTCCTGCGACGTGGTCCGTGCAAACACCTGGATGAAATCCGCGTACGGCGCGTTCGTGATCCATTGTTTGGTGCCATTGAGCACCCACTCATCACCGTCCTTCTCGGCGCGAGTGGCCATGTTCGGCGAGTCGGATCCGACACCGGGTTCGGTTTGGCCGAAGGCGGTCGTTTTCTCCGCACGCATGGCCGGCTCGAGGTATTTCTCCCGCTGTTCGCCGTCCGCTTGCGCGAGCAGCGGTTTGGGACCCGACGGGCCGGCGAGTACGTGCTCGGCGAGGGGGACGCCCGTCGCTGAGAGTTGCTTGTTCGCCAGATACCACGTCACCGCCGAAACGTCGTCGCCACCGGCGTCGGCGGGCATGTTCATCGCGTAAAACCCGGCCTCCGCACTTTGCGTCCTGATCTGATCGATCGCCTCGAGTACGTCGTCGACGATTTTCCCGTTCGCTTCGTGACCCAATCGCGGGTTCGTAAGCTCCGTCTCGAGTTCGTTTGCGATCGGCTCGACCTCCCGTTCGACGAACTCATCGAGGCTCTGGAGAATAAGCTCTGTCTCCTCGTCGAGATTGAAGGACACACCTGTGCTCGCAGCCGATTTCTGTGTCATGTGCGTACGATCCGTTTCGCTTGCATATAAACCCGTTTCTCTCCCGTCAGACGAGGGAATCGTCCCTCTATAGTATTCCGCGCAGATCCGACTGTCGACGGAGGCTGTCGTGGAACTGCTGACTACCCTTTGCGAGTATTTCAATAGCACGCCGCAGTGAGAATAACAACCTTACCTCGTTATTTTGTTCGATATCCTGTGAGATTCGCGTGTATTATCAGGCCAGTAGTTGAGTATAACAGGTCGATATTCCCGCCGAAAGCTCCGTGAAATACTACCAAGTGATAGTCGTGAAAAGACGATGGTACCCGCAAAATACCTCGCTATCACGATCGCGATTTTCCCCTGATCGCTCCCTCGAGCCGTTCCTCACGTAACCGGTACGTTTATCACCTAGTACTATCGTTCTATCGTATGCCGAATATGAGTGATAAGTTAGCACGTCGATCGTTCCTACAAACGGCAGCCGCAGCAGGGGTTCTTGGAGTCACCGGTTGTTTAGGTAGCGAGAGTACAGGGGAAGGGAACACGATCTGGACGACGATGGCGTCGGAGAGTTCGTCGTATGCGTCCGTTCAGGGCATTGCGTCACTCGTCAATGAGGAGTCGGACGAGGTGCAAATGGAGGCAAAGCCCAGCAAAGGAACTGGTGCAAACATCGGTCGTCTTCAGCGAGACGAAGCTCACGTCGCGTACACGCAGAGCTTTGACGCTGTTCGAGTAACGGAGGGGATGGAACCGTATGATAACCTGAATTTCGAGTTGAACGAGGTCATCCACTGGATGTCTTCCCCGTTCCTTTTCGTGACGCCACACGACTGGGATTCGATCAGTGATATCGGATCGGATAGTCGTGTCTCTCCCGCTGAAGAGGGTGCCGGGACGAGAGACATGTTGGAAAAGGCACTGGGATACGTCGTCGACGACTACGATGCAACGAGCGTGCGATTCACTCAGCAGGCCGGCCCCTTCCAGGAAGGGACGCTCGATGTGGGTATCGTTCCGCTGATGAATGGCGCGATCGAGGGTTCGTACGTCGAAGAACAGAAGAGCACGGTCGACCTCAGTGTGTTGAAGTGGCCGGATAACGCCGTCTCTGAGATGGAATCGGATCCGCTCATTTCGATGGTCGAAGTGGATATGACTCAGTTTGAGGGCTATGCTAATGTCCCAGAGGATCAACTGATGGTGCCAACTGCAAATTTCAACTTCGTTACTCGTAACGATGTGGGGTACGACGCTATTTACGAAACACTCAGTATTATGTACGAGAACCGGGAATCACTGAGTGATTACCATAATATACTCTCCTTCCACGAGGACCCAACCCATTGGGTAGAGAACTCCTATGAAACCGTCCCGTTCCATCCGGCGGCCGCCGATTTCTACGAGGAGAACGACATGTGGGACCTCGCAAAAGGCGGTCGAGCCGACGAATAACTGAGCGAAGCGATTACACACTAATCACATATGTCCGTATCCAGCCGATCAGCACATGCACTGTCGCTCCTCCGGGGCGTAATATTTGCATCCGGAGTCGCACTAACGGTAGCCACACTCTACTTCGCATACGCGTTACCGATGAGTCGACTTCGGTTCTCGAATCTGTTCCTCGGGATGGGTCTATTCCTCTTCTACATGCGAGAGATCGAGGAGGCGATCGACGATAGCGGGAAAACTGTAGCCGATCCTGCTGGGAAGGGGGGAAAACGCGTTTTGACCGATGAAATCGACGTAGTCAGTAGCCGACTGCAGCGATGGTTTGACCGGAGTAGTACGATCTGGAGAAAAAACGTTCGTCCCGTAATTACTCGAGCCAACCCAGTTGTTTGTCTCCTGCTCGCGATTGTTGCAGTGGGTGCGACCGCCTACGTCGAACACAACTTCGATCGATTGTTGAGCGACGCACCGATCATGGGCTGGTCACAGACGGACCTCCTTATCGGAGTCGTTATTATCCTTCTCGCGGTAGATGCAACGTATCGCGCGTACGGAAAGGCGATCGCAGCCGTCGTTGCGGGATCGTTATTGTACGCGACAACGATGATTGGGCCCCTTCTTCCAGGAGTATTCGGTCACAGCGGCCTTGGATGGGAGCAGATCAGCCGTAACGGTGCGATTGGATTATCCGGTGTCTATGGGTTTATCCTCACCGTCGGATCGACGTGGGTCGCGATTTTCATTATGTTCGCCGGGATCGCAAAGGTGTACGGACTGATGGATTTCATTATCGACGCCTCACAGGAAACTCAGAAATCACTCAAAAGTGGAGTTGTCCATATCGCTGTCGTGGGGAGCATGGTGATGGGGTCGATCACGGGTAGTGCCGCGGCCAACACTGCGACGACGGGCAGCTTTACCATCCCGATGATGAAAGACCAGGGGATCAGGAAAGACTTCGCTGCCGCGATCGAGAGCGTCGCATCGACCGGTGGACAGATGCTTCCGCCAGTGATGGGAGTCGCAGCGTTTCTCATGGCGGACATGCTCGGCATATCATACGTTCGCGTGATTCAGGCTGGAATTCTCCCTGCAGCGTTGTTCTACTTCAGCGTCTTCATCGCTGTCCATCTAGTGTTACTCAAATACGGATGGACGGTCCCCAACACCGGAAAATTCGACAAGAGTGTCCTCCTGTCCGGTATTCACTTTCTGGTTCCGCTGACTGTGCTCGCGTATACGCTCGCCGTCATGCGTCTCACGCCGCTCGGAGCCGGGCTATACTCTACGATCGCATTAATCGGAACCGTCTATGTGAGAAACTTCATCACTGACGGGCTATCGCTATCCGTCGCTGCTGAAACGACGAAACAAACGATACACGGTTTCAGACAGGGGGGCGTCGACGTAGCCCCGTTAGTCGGCGTGTTGGCATCTCTCGGAATCGTGCTCAGCATGGTAACCCAGACGGGGCTCACGCAGAAGATCAGCGCCCAGATGGTCGGTCTCGCTGGTGGCATCTTCGTGTTCCTTCTGCTCATCGCTGCGATTACCAGCATCATGTTCGGGCTGGGAATGCCGACACCGGCCGCCTATATTCTGGTCGTCATTCTCGTCGCGCCAGCGATGGTCGGCTTCGGCGTGAGAGAAATCACGGCGCATATGTTCGTCTTTTACTTCGCGATGCTTTCGGCGATCACACCCCCCGTGGCAATCGCAGTTGCGATCGGATCGAAGATCGCCGATGCGTCTTTCCTCACCTCGAGCAAACAGGCGCTCCGGATCGGTGCACCCGGATTCGTCATTCCGTTTGCGTTCGTGACGAACGACAGCCTCCTCTACTGGTCGTTCCCCAAAACGATCGTCGCTGCCTGCCTCGTTTTCGTGAGTATAGCGTCTCTCACGGTCGCAACGACCGGATTCAATGGACAACGCACGATCTCCCTCCCGCATCGGGGACTCTACCTGGCCCTTTCCGGGGTCGGAATGTGGGGTCCATTGGTGATTCAGGGCGCTGCAGTAGTTGGTATCATTTGCCTCCTCGCGTTCGAAAATAAGCGCGTTGAAATCGCCCGAATGGGCTCTAAGCTGGGAAATTAACGGGGAGGTATTTCCGACCGCGTTACTGGTTCGAGACGACACAGAACGATTTCTGAATCCCCGTTGGATACTGTTCGGTACGATGCCACCGTTCGACGAGAGGTAATCCGTCCACCTCGTTCGGACAGGATTCACTCACACCCGAACCGGCGGTCGAACGGTCTATAGCGGTTCGCAAACACCATCTCATCTCCGAGAAAGACTTCCACCCCTCACGTGAACGTTCCCGGAGCAGCCCCTCACGTTCGTCGCAGACGATCGCACAATGTCTCGGCTGAGTAGTGTTCCGGCGAGTATTCCCCGTCGACGACCACGCAGAACGTCCCATACCCGTTCAGGGAATCGAGCGTCATCCATCGCCTTTCCGTGATAGTGTGTAATTCGTTTCTGTGACTACTATAGAGTCGGGAATTCGTCGTCCGTCTTCTCTGAACGGTACACTTTTTTATCCGCGTTGGGAACCGACTGCACATGGTAGTAGATAGTGACACCATCGAGACTGTCGCAGTGATCGGAAGCGGTCAAATGGGACGCGGAATCGCTGCCGTCGCCGCGTTATCCGGCTACGAGACCACAGTCAACGACATCGACGAAGAACAACTCGCGGAGGCCAGAGAGGAGATCGAATGGTCGTACGAGAAGACCGTCGAAAGCGGGAACGCGACCCAGGCGGAAGTCGACGGTGCGATCGACCGACTCGAGTTCACGACCGATCTCGAGGAGGCAGTCGGCGACGCGGACTTCGTCACCGAGGCGGCGGTCGAGCAGCAGTCGGTGAAAGAGGAAATCTTCGAGGACCTCGATGACGTCGCACCGCCGGAGGCCCTCCTCGCGACGAACACGTCGGGGCTCAACATCACCCGGCTCGCCGAAGTGACCGATCGCCCGTCACAGGTCGTCGGAACGCACTGGTTCAATCCCCCGATGCTGATGGACCTGGTCGAGGTCATTATGACCGAACACACGCCCGATTCCGTCGGCGACACCGCGGAAGCGCTCATCGAGTCGTTCGACAAAACGCCGATCCGGTGTAAGATCGACATTCCCTCGTTCATCGTCAATCGACTGATGCGTCCCTACGGTGAAGGCCCCGCGTGGATGGTCTACCGCGGCGAATACGCGATCGAGGAGATCGACTCCGCGATGAAGTTCAAAGAGGGATTCCCGATGGGGCCGTTCGAACTCGCCGACTTCACGGGCGGGATACAGGTTCGAATCGAAGGGGAACAGGACCACCTCGAGGACGATCGACCGATGTCCTACGATACGGAGGTCTGCCCCATTCTGCATCAGCTGTACGAAAAAGGGCGATACGGACGCAAGGCCGACGCGGGCTACTACGACTACGACGAACGTGACGAACCGCAGATCCCGGTCGACGCGGGCCAAGGCTTCGATACGCTGCTCGTCTGGGCCCCGATCGTCAACGAAGCGGCCAAGATGGTCCAAAACGACGTCGCGAGCGTCGACGATATCGACACCGGCGCTCGACTCGGCGGTAACTGGCCGGTCGGACCGCTCGAAAAGGCGGATCAGGTCGGCCTCGACGTCGTCGTCGAGAAACTGACCGAAGTCGCCAGCCGACACGAGGACACGAACAAACTCGCCGAAACGCTCCCGTGTGACCTGCTCGTCGAGAAGGCGAAGAACGGCGACACGTTCTACTGACCGTCCCGGCAGTTGGAAACCGGTGGGCCCGCTTTTCGCGCCCGCGCTTCTCCGTTTCTCAGTACCTACGACGGTTCTGCGTTGGCGCTCTCGAGCGGCGCTATCGCCGGTCTCCGCTCCGGGTTCCCACCGTAGTTCCGCAATACGGAACCGGAGTCTCCCTGCGTTCTCTTCGTACGTCTCCAGATACCGTCTCATCGATCGGGTTCCTGCGATGTAATCCCGTTACGCCAGCGTTCCTCGATACAGAACGCGATAGGTGGTGGTATCACACTCCGATCATCGAACGCGCCAGACATTTACAATCGTATATCTGTAATTTATAGTATCGATGCTCTCCGACCCGTCCCACGGCTCGAATAGAGATACTTTTCACTACACATAGTATAGGAATAAAATACGCGAACGGCAATCTCGTTCCGTAATGCAGAACGCTCGGTAGTGTCCATTCACGCCAATCACAGTTCTGCCCGCGGCGCTCAACGTATTCGTTCTCTAGGGAGCGAGCAGACTATGGCGAGTAAACCGCTGGCAATCGAGGGGGCTAGTCGTAGGGATCACAGTCATCCGAACCGGTGCGCTCGGTTGTCTTTTCGGTGGTACACTACGGGCCGTCGGACACGACGTGTGGTTGCTCCGCCACCGCCAGTCGGCCGTCGACGCGATGACCCGAACTGGGACGATCAGTCGACTCGAGTCGACTCACCGGTCCAGTGTGCTCCAGGACGTCCGCGCAGAGCGGAGAATCGAAATCGACGGAGTAGAACGGTGCGCTGGTCGAAATTGGCCGCGAAGAGCACATTGACGTACCGGTCAACGAACTCGTTACCCACCTCGTCCGGGGTCTCGAGCGGAGCGATCTCGATCGCGGTCACGCCAACTAACGGCCGATCGGTCGGACTCGAAGCGGATCCATCACATCCATATAGCTTCGACTGAATGCCGATAGCAGATGAACTCGAGAATGGACTGGAAATATCGTCACACGGTCCTCGTCCTCTGTATGTTCGCGTTTTTCGTGACGTACTTCGCCCGTCTACTCGTCAGCCCGGTCGTTCCGTTCATCATCGAGGATTTCAACGTTTCGAACACGCAGATCGGGATCTCGCTTTCCGGCATGTGGATCGCCTACGGGCTGACGCAGTTCCCGAGCGGCGTCTTCGCGGAACGCTTCGGTGAGAAGCGCATTATCGCGGTCGCGGTGGGCGGGACGGCAGTTACTAGTCTCCTGGCCGCTATCGCGCCCCTGTTCGTGGTGTTCGCCGCGTGCGTCGTCCTCCTCGGTGGCGTTGCCGGCCTTCACTACAGCGTCGCGACGACGCTGCTCTCTCGGACCTACGACGATATCGGGACCGCGCTCGGCCTCCACTCCTTCGGAGCGCCCCTGGCCGGCCTGCTCGCCCCGGTCATGGCCTCCTGGGTGGGTATTCGGTACGGGTGGCGGCCCGCCGTTGCGCTGGCCGTCCTGGTCGCAGTTCCGATCTTCGTTCTCTTCACGTGGCGGATCCGGCCGACCGAGCCGCGCCACCCCGAGCGATCGATGCGGGAGCAGTTCGCCATCGCGCCGCTTCTGGAGTACCTCTCGAGACCGCAGATTGCCTTCACCCTTCTCATCGCGATCATCGCGACGTTCGCGGTCAACGGAATAGTCACGTTTCTGCCGACGTTTCTCGTCGAACACCGCGCGCAGTCACCGGCGCTGGCGGGTCTCGTTTTCTCCGCGTACTTCGTCGTCAGGGGCGGCGCTCAGATCGGCGTCGGCGTCCTCTCAGATCGAGTCGGCCGAGACTTCGCTGTCGCGACCTGCCTGATCGCCGGGGCGGGCGGGCTCGCGCTGTTCGTCGCCGGTCCCGGTCTCGTCGCGGTCGCGCTCGGCGTCCTGTTGTTCGGCATCGGCTCGAGCTTTTTCGCCTCGCTGGAACCGCGATTCATGGACGTACTGGGTGACGACGAGCGGGGCGCGGGGTTCGGACTCGTCCGGACAGTGTACGTGGTCTTCGGCTCAACCGGATCGTTCGGTGTCGGCCTCCTCGCCGATCTGTTCGGGTGGGGCGTATCGTACAGCGTCCTGGCGGGACTCTGCGCACTCGCGTTCGGAGCCGTCGTCTGCAACTCCGTTTTCGATCTGGGGTACTGAGCTCGAATGTGGGATCGCTTTCGATGAATGCGGGAGGTGCCGTCTCGAGGCAGTTCTACCGCCTCTTCCCGATTGCGCGACCGTCTCAGTCGTCCTCGCAAACGCCATCGTCCGCGACGGTGGTGCACCGACGACGAACAGCGTTCCGTCCTCGAGCGCCGTCACCTGCCGCCACTTCTCCGGCGAGACGACCACGACGTCTTCGGCCTCGAGTTCGATCGTTTCGTCGCCGATTTCCAGTCGGACCCGGCTGTCGAGGACGAGGTACAGCTCCTCCTGCTCGCGGTGGTGATGGCGGTTGCCAGTATCCCCTTCTTCAAACACCCAGATGTTCGGTCGCATCGCTTCCGGTTGGAGTTCGTACCCGACCGCTTTCCCTCGCTGATCGAGGTCGTCGACGCTCCGCAACTCGAGGTCGTCGAGGCTGACTCGGCTGAACAGAGGCCCGCTTCGACGACGAGCAGCAGAAAGAAACGCCAAACGGTCGAATCTGCCGGATCGGTTGCGGAGCCGTCCAATCGTGAGTACAGTCGATCGCACCTTCCGCGGCGCGAGCGAACGTGCAGGGGGTCTCTCCGATTGGAGCACGTCCCTCCGCCTAAATTACGTTCTCCGTACGCAGCAGCTCGATCTCCTTGTCCGAGTACCCCAGCGCCCCGAGCACGTCGTCAGTGTCCTCGCCCAGATCGGGCATCGGTTCGGCCGCAAACTCGAGTGAGTCGGAGGCGATCGGATTGTCGATGTACGGCACCGGGCCGTCCTCCGTTTCGAGTTCCTTGACCAGTTCGAGATGCTCGGTCTGCGGATGGTCGAGCACCTCGTCGAGCTGGTTCACGTCACCCCACGGAATACCCGCCTCGGCCAACCGTTCGGCCCAGTAATCGCGGGACTCCTCCGCGATGAGGGACTCGATCATCGGTTCGAGAACGTCGCGGTTCTCGACCCGGCGTTCGTTGTCTGCGAACCGCTCGTCTTCGAGCAGGTCGGGACGCTCGAGGACGCCCTCGCAGAGCAGTTCCCAGTGCGCCTCGCTGAGGATGGCGTAGTTGACGTACTGCTCGTCGGCCGTCTCGTGCGGTCCGTAGGGGGTCAGCAGGTGGTGGCGCATTCCGATCCGCTCGGGCAGTTCGTCGTTGTGCCAGTACTTGTGCGGGAAGTAGCCGAGCCACGAGAGCATCCCGCCGAACATCGTGACGTCAAGTTCCTGGCCCTCGCCGGTGCGTTCGCGGTGGAAGAGCGCGAGGAGCGCCGAGATCGTTCCGTAGGTCGCGGCGTTGATGTCGCAGACACTCAGGGGAATCTTCGCCGGCGCGTCCGGCGAGCCGTTCATCGGAATCAGCCCGGTCTCGCCCTGCATAACCATATCGTAGGCTTTCCGGTCGCTGTAGGGGCCGTCCCGGCCGTAGCCGGAGATGTTCAGATAGATTACATCCTCGGTAGTCTGCCTAATGTCGTCGTATCCGACGCCGAGTCGTTCGACCACGCCGGGCGACGAGTTCTGGACGACGATGTCGGCCTCTTCGGCCAGTTCGTGGAAGATAGCGGTCCCCGACTCGTTCTTGAGATTCAGTTCGACGCTCAGTTTGTTCCGATCGACCCAGGCGTGGGCGGACGAATCACCGTACACGACAGAATCCCAGTGGCGGTTTACGTCCCCCACGTCCGGTCGTTCGACTTTGATCACCTCGGCACCGAAGTCACCCAGCATCCGGGTGCACAGCGGCGCGCTGATCCCGTTCTCGAGGCTGAGAACCGTGATGTCGTCGAGTGCGAACATGCTCAGAGGTCCTCCGGCTGGGTTCCGATCCCCTCCGGCCAGCCCGGCGGCTCCGCGGCAGAGGGGTCGGCGTGTGCCCGTTTCAACACCATCGGCGTGCGTTCGAGGCTGAGGACGAGGTCGTCGTGCTGGTTGTACGCCCGGAGTTCGGTTTCCACGATGCCGACGTGGTCGCGGGATTCGAGTTCTCGCTTGCTCAGGACCTCGCTCTCGGCGAAGAGGGTGTCGCCGTGGAAGACGGGGCTGTGGTGACGAATATTGTCGTAGCCGAGATTCGCAGTGGCGTTAACCGAAACGTCGACGACGCTCATTCCGACGGCCGTCGAGATGACGACGAGACCGTTGACGAGCCGCTCGCCGAACTCGGTCTCGGCGGCGTAAGCCTCGTTGAAGTGCATCGGGTTGAGGTTCATCGTCACATTCGTCATCCAGACGTTGTCCGTCTCGGTGACGGTCCGGCCGAAGGGATGCTTGTAGACATCACCGACCGTGAAATCCTCGTAGTATCGGCCGTGCCAGCCCTCGACGAGTCGTTTGTCTGTCGCTTCCTCGCTGTCGTCCGCTGTCTCGCTGTGGTCCGTCATGGGGTTCTATCGTGAGTCGTGTTTCAATTAGTACGAGCGCGGCAGGCCGAGCACGTTCTCGCCGAGGTAGTTCAGGGCGAGTTGCTGGGTGATCGGCACGAGCCGGGTCAGTCTGGCTTCGCGGAAGTAACGCTCGACGTCGTACTCCGTCGCGATGCCGAATCCGCCGTGGGTCTGGACCGCGGCGTCGGCCGCCTCGTAGGCCGCGTCAGCCGCGAGGAACTTCGCCGCGTTCGCGTACGCGCCGAGATCGATGTCCTCGTCCGAGGCCGCTCGGTCGGCCGCGTTGTACGTCAGCTGCTTGGCCGCCTGCAACCGCGCGTATGCCTCCGCGAGCGGGTGCTGGATCGCCTGATTCGAGCCGATCGGGCGGTCGAACACCTCTCGCTCGTTGGCGTAGTCAACCGCCCGCTCGAGCGCCAGCCGACCCAGCCCGATGCACTCGGCGGCAATGACGAGCCGTTCCTCGTTGAGGCCGTCCAGCACCTGATAGAACCCCTCGCCCTCGACGCCGATCAGGTTCTCGGCGGGGACGCGAAGGTCGTCGAACCAGAGTTCGAACGAGTGAACGAAGTCGCTGGCGGACTTGGGGATCGCCTCCATCTCGAGTGCCCCCTGCTCGATGGCGTCATCGATGTCGACGAGGAACATCGAAATTCCGCGCGTTCGCTTGTCGACGTCCTCGAGCGGCGTCGTTCGCGCGACGAGGACGATATAGTCGGAGACGTCGACGCGGGAGGTCCAGATCTTTTGGCCGTTGATGACGTACTCGTCCCCGTCGCTTTCCGCGCGCGTTTCGATCGCCGTCGAGTTCGAGCCCGCGTTCGGCTCGGTCAGGCCGAACGCCTGAATCGACGCCTCGCCGTCCGCGACCCGGGGAAGCAGGTCACGTTTCAGTTCTTCACTGGCGTACTCGACGATGGGGACGGAGTTGTACACGCCGCCGTGGACCGCCTGCGCGGCACTGAATCCGCCGCCGTTCGCGGCAATTTCCTCCATCATGACGACGGTTTCCTGGGTCCCCATTCCGGCACCGCCGTACGCTTCGGGAATGAGGACACCCATCCATCCGTGGTCGACAAGCGTATCAACGAACTCTCGGGGATAATCGCCCGCTTCGGCCTGGTTACGCCAGTACTGGTGGTCGAAATTCGAACAAACGTCGCGGACGCTGGTCTGTACCAACTGCTGACTTTCGGTCAGCGTGACAGCGTCGCTGAGGAGTTGGGCCATCAGTCTCATATCGGTGGAACGGGGTAAAAGTATTATGTCCTCGTCGTCGAGCTGAGTCAGCGGTGTCGATCTGTGATGCGAAGCGCTCGGAACGAACGTTGTGTCGCCAATCGACGATCAGGTTCCCGTTTTTGTCCAAGAACGGCCGATCGGCCGCTGCCCTATAGTAGCCACTGCACGTCATTGCACGCCTGATCGACTGACAGCTGTCCGATCAGTGTGTGAATCGTTTCAGTGGCTACTATATTGTGATCCCTCGAGGCGACGCCATCGATCAGCACACGGTGAAGCCGGAGTCAATCGTGATGTCTTGGGAAGTGTTTCGGCGTCTCCGGCCGATACGAGGGACCCGCTCTCTGTGTGCAGTTCTCCGACTCGGGTGCGGCGAGCGATTACCGTGTCCCATGCGGCGGACGGTTACCGAGTACCAGTCGTGGCAACGAGCATTAATTCTCGGGAATTCGAAACGCTAGGAGGAGCATTCCGGCCGCGAAGACGGCCAGTATCGTGAACCCCTCGTCGAAGAAGCCGCGTTCTGCCGCCGCTCCGAACAGCACGGGGCTAATCGCGCCGATCGTGAACCCGATGGATCGGAGAATTCCGAACCCCGTGCCGCGGATATCCGCAGGGAGGGAGCGAAGCAACGACGGCTCGAGGACCGTCGCGAAGCCGAGCAGGGTGCTCACGAGCGCCGTAACCGCGACGAGACCCCAGAGTCCGTCGACGAACGGCAACATGACGAGGGCGATCGTCGGACCGCTCGCGACGATCACGAGCGACCGCCGGATGCCGAATCGATCGTACGCCACCCCGGAGAGCGGCTTGATGCAGATGCCGAGCGCGAAGAACGTCCCAAAAAGGAGACTGGCGACGGTCGCCGAAAGCCCTTTCTCCTCGATCAGATACGTCGGGTAGAAGCTTGTAAAGGCCTGCCAGACGACGAGGCCGAGGATCAACGCCGCCGTCGCGGAGACGATCGTCGGCCGTCTCAACGCCGATCTGAGCTCCGTGAGGTCGTCCCGACTGAAGCCCGAGTCGCCGTTCGACGTACTCGTGGAACGAATCGGAATGACGAGCCAGAGGGCGACGGCCGCGAGTATGAACAGCGGAATCACGAAACCGAATCCGTACGTCCAGAGGAACGTCGCCGCGAGCACGCTGGCGATCGGGGGAAGGATCGACTGGCCGGCGTCCTGTGAAGCGGCCGTCACACCGTTCGCAGCGCCGAGTCGCTCCGAGTAGAGCCGGGAGAGGACGGTGTATCGACCGACTGCGTACAGTGCCGTTCCGAACCCGAACAGCGCCGTCGCGACGAAGAGGACGATCGCGGATCTGGCGGTGATGACGAGGGTCAGCGTTCCGGCGGAGATCACCGCGCTGGCCGTGAGCGTGAATCGCTCTCCGAAACGATCCGCGAGGACACCGCCCGGAAATTGGCCGAACGCGTAGGCGAGGAACAACACCGTCAGCAGGAGTCCGGCGGTCGTCAGGTTGAGTCCGTAGGCCGACCGTAGTGACGGGAGCATGACCGGATAGATCATCCGCACGCCGACGGAGAGAAACCAGCCGCCGGCGACCGCGGTGAGTACCTTTCCGCGTCCGCCACTCCATAGTTCGAGCACGCCGTTCCTGAACGCGGAGAGGGGCCTGAAAGAGCTATTTCTCACGACGGGTCGTTACCGTGTCGCAATGATAAGTATTCTGTTCGTCATCGTGAGAGACGGCATCGGATCGCGACGGCGTTCGTCTCGAGATGCTCCTGCTTCCGTCCGGTCTTCGCGAGGCAACAGGACCGATCCTGCCGATCCGCTGTGGGACGACGGGCGAGCGTTTATGGTCACTGATGACATTCACCACAGTACGATGGCGTCACCCGAATCGGACCCCGAACCGGAGTTCATCGACGATAACGATCGACTGCGTGAATTCGTCGAGACGGTGAAAGCGACCGCTGACGAACACGAGGAGGTGCCACCGCTGCTCGAGTCGCTGGCGGACCCGTTCGAGGAACTCCTCGCGGACGACGACTGGCTTGCTGAACGGTATCAAGAACTCGCCATGGATGACGTGGACGACAAGGGCAATATGGGAGAGGACATCGCCCAGTGGCTGCTGTACCGGGAGGGAAACAAACTGTCGGTGTTCACGCTCGTCCTCCCGCCGGGCGCCTCGACACCGGTCCACGATCATCTCGCCTGGGGACTCGTCGGAATCTACGGTGGAACGCAACGCGAAGACTTCTACCGCCGGGTCGATGACGCAACGAACGACGAAGGCGAGGCGGAACTCGAGCGGATCCGGACCGAGCGCATGGAACGCGGTGACTACTACGAACTGATCCCGCCGAACAACGACATCCACTCCGTCGAGACGACGTCGAACGAACCCAGCGTCAGCGTCCACCTGCTCGGCGCGGACGTCGGCTGTATCGAACGGCACGCGTTCGACGCCGACGGTGACTCAGTCGAACTGTTCCATTCCGGGTATACGAATGTCGAGTGCGAGGACGTTCTCGAAACGCCGGACGCGGGACACGGACACCAGCATGGGCACGACCACGACCATACCCACAATCACGACACGTAACTGATCGTGGGTGAATCGGAACGACGACTCGAAGAACGGGAGCCACGGCAACACCGTCTGACTGGAATCGTCCCGCCCCTTCCGGTTACTCAGCTAATACTACTATCCCACAGCACCGTTCCAGGGCGCTGTTCAGAGTAGAGTGTGACGGAGTGAGGCGGTGGAATTCGTTGTGCTATGCCAGAATTCGACCGCCTCGACGGATCTAGCATCGTGATCGAGTTGGATTTTGTGGAGCGCGAGCAGACACCGCTCGAACTCATGGAACTCAGTATCCAGCTCCTGTTGTGTGAATCATCACTTTTGGATACTGTCTCTATCTTAGAGTACTTGGTGTCGAACGGGCGTGCTCGACTGTTCACAATTGGGTCCAAAAGGCCGACGTACAGCCGACAGACGGTGCCCAGCCGGATCAGATCGTGCTCGACGAGAACCGTGATCCATCTCGACGATCAGCGCTACTGGCTGTACGTTGCTGTCGATCCCGAAACAATCGATTTTCTCCATTTCAGGCTGTTTCCGACGGGAAAAGAGGGTGTTACCTCGATCTTTCTCTCTGAACTCATCGAGAAACACGACGTCGACGACGCCGTGTTTCTCGTCGATTCTGGATCGTGGCTGAAAGCTGCACGCAACCGACACGGCCTCCGATTTCGTCACGAGACGCACGAAAATCGGAACGCCGTCGAACATCTCTTTCAAGAAGTAAAACAGCGAACCTACCAGCTCGGAAATTGCTTCAGATACGCCGAACCGAATATTGCCGAAACTTGGCTCCAGCGCTACGCGTACGTATGGAATCAACGAAACTGAACACGGCCCCGTTAGGTCCGAAAATTTGAGTGAGATTCAGCGGCGGTACAGCCGGTTTCACGGGCCGTCAGCCGTCTATCTCTTCGTCAGAAATCGAGTGCGGATCACGGCCAGGGTCGTCGACTGGTGGCGCGCCGAACGCAAGGACAGCGCCGCCATCATCACTGATACAGCGATGGCCGTGGCCGATCTTCGGCGCGGCGACCCAGAAGGTCCCCTCGTCTGCCTCGACGAACTCTTCCTCGCCCGAGCGGCCGAGTTTCAACGAGAACGTCCCCTCGAGGACGTAGAAGAGTTCCTCCTGCTCCGTGTGCGCGTGATATCCGATCTCTTCGCCCTCGTCGAAGTACCAGATCTTCACCGCAGTATTCTGACAGTCGAGCTCCTCGTCAACGGCCCGAATGTCCAGATCCGGCGGCATTTCGTCGACTTCAGAGAGGTCAGTGAGCGGTACATCCTCGCTATCGACAACAGTGTACTCCATACCCATGTGAAGTATTAGCTTGGGAGACTATAAGTTTTGGATCGCTACGACGCTCTATCACGGGACCGTCTCGTAGCGGCGTTCAGAGACAGTTGAAAAAGTACGGCGTTGCGTTTCGACGTGCTTCATGCTCTGAACTACCCCGGCCTACTCGCCGCCTTCGGTGGCTCCGTGGGCACTGACAGCCTCACCGCTACCGCTAAAACGCATGACCCGTTCCACTATAGTAACCGTTAGAGCTTTTTACTCAGATATTGTTGTTGAGTGTAGTGGAGCATCTCGACGAGATCTCTGTCGAGGAACTACAAACAGCCCTCGACAATGTGGAAGGAAAGAAGCCGACACAACGGCTCTTAGCAGCAATTGCGTACAAAAACGGTCTTACGCAAACTGAACTAGCTGAGTGGTACGGCGTTCAGCGCCGGACGATCTATAGCTGGCTCAAGCGACTCGACACCGATGAGTCGATTGAGCAGGCTGTTACTGATGCTCATCGATCTGGGAGAAAACGAAAGCTTTCAGAACAAGAGCAAAAAGAGTTCGAAGAGATCGTCCATGAATCTCCCGAAGAAGCTGGCGTTGACGCGCCGGCGTGGACGCCGGCGCTCGTCCAGCAATATCTCGACGAGACCTACGATGTCGAGTACTCAATCCCGAGCTGTCGGCGACTGCTCAAGGAAGCGGGATTGCGTTATCAAAAACCTCGCCGTACAGCCGCCGAATCTGATGCTGATGGGCAAGAAGCGTTCCGTGAGAATCTCAAACAAAGCGGCGGGAGATGGACGCCACGGTAGTCTGTATCGATCAAACCAGGAAATCTGTCCAAGTCGAACCGCGTGCCGCGTGGTTTCCGCGCGGCACGCGGCCGTCTGTCGAATTATTTGGACAACGTGAGTGGACGTGTCTTTTGGGCGCGATCACTGAGGACAGTGATCGCTTTTTCTCTCGGTTCGAAGAGTACGTTACCGCCAATCACGCAAAACATTTCATTCTTGTATCATGCCAAGAGTTTGAAGATGACTTGATCATTGTGTTAGATGGAGCACCGTACTTTCAGGCGTCGGCCGTCACGGACCTGGCGGCCCGTGACGACCTCTCCTTCGTCACGCTACCGGCGTATTCGCCGGAACACAATCCAGTCGAAGGTGCTGGAGACAGTTACAAACGGCTCTCAGCAATCGGTTCTTCGACTCAATTAGCGAGTTACCAACGGCGGTCGATACCGCACTTGCTCAACTTTCTGTTCCAAGAGTGAGTAATTATTTCTACTGTCTACTATTTCTCGGGCGGGGGACTGAGACATCGTGCCATCTGGTACCGTGAATAGAGTGGTCAATAACGATTGTTGGTGTATTATACAGAAGCTACGTCTGTGAAAGTATAAATAGCTCCAACTCGAATCTAGTCTATGAAACGAACCGAATACAGAGATCCGATTACCAACGTCCGCCTCGAGCAGCCTGATCTCCCGATCTACATGCCCGGAACTCCAACCCCCTCGTTCATAGAATACATCGAGTTGCTCGCAAGTATGCTCCGCTGATCCGGTATTCCATATGACTGACCGTGGTGAATCGCTAGACGGATCGTAGTTTCAGTGGTCGACAGTACGCTTGATAGCAGAGACGGTCGCTCGCGTTGCAGAGAGCGAGGGTTCCCGCTTCAACGCGCCGGTTTCACGGACTACGTCGGTGCTATCTGTCGGCTCACCGGAACAATCCGTTTCGATGCGGACTCGAGTTGTATTCTTCAACCGGTAATAACACGTTTCATATATGAAAGTATAGTTATTAATTCTGTGTCGAATCGGTCACTGGTTCGTTTTGTCCCTCCTCGGCTGGCACGTTTCCACCGAAAGCTCAACACGGTCTCGACTAACATAGTACTGTTTGAATATCCCAATTCACATACGAATATTCGCCCGACCGCCCACTCACGAGTTCCGGAAGCGATCGATACGCATCTCGAGTGGATAAACCGCTTTTCGGCTCGATTTCGACCGGTATCGTTGTTCTGATCGCTTCGTCCTCCGCGAACAAGCAGTCTGATAATCGAGTCGATCACGAGAAACTCATCAGCCGGTAGATCGTGTTCTGTGCGGATTCAGCGGCGTAACGCAGCTATCGAGTGGAAATTATATCACTGAATACCATAAAATAAAACATTCACTTAGTACCGATATTTATTGCATGATATATACAATACTGGTGGGTATTGCTTTCGAGAATAATGCCGTTGATAGCGACCCGAAACAGCTTCGATGGCAGTGGGTCGCATACATTATGTGGTGTCGACACATCTAATTATAAATTGTGCACTGAGAAAGCCATCGCACTCGAGAAACGAACCGGGAATCGGAATCGGCTCGATCGGAACGGTCACTCCATGAGTCGATAAAGGGATCCCCAGAAGATCCCATCGACCGCGATTTCGTCGGCAACGGCGACGTTTTTGCCTTGATCGTGTTTGGAGCGACGCCCGACCGGCCGCTGTGAGCGAGAACGATGTGTTGAATCTGGTTCTCCTCACCGACCACTTTCTCGTGTGGCGACCGCCACGGAATCTCGGTTATATCGTCGAAGTTGCCGTCGGCCATAGCCCTGTCCCAGGCTTCGAGTACCAGTTCTTGCAACTGGTCAATGACGACGTGGGGCGAACACGAGAGTCGACTGTGGAGAAATTGTGGGTACTCCGCGAAGAGTGCGATTCCGATGGGGTCTACCACGATCGGTCGGGTCGATCGGAAAACAGTACCGCGAGCTGGTTAATCGCCTTCGGCAACGTAACCGACGTTGGGCGTCTCAGCTATCCTCGACTGGACCACGATGAATAGTATCGCGGCCGCTGCGGCACCGATACGGGGCGTCAGCGACGGCCACACCATCGCGACGACGCCGAGTACAACGTACACTGCGCGTATGCCGTAGCTCAGTGGCGCCGAGATATCGAAGGGGCGAGGCGCACAGTTGAGACCGTGGATGATCGCGACCGCACCCAGCAGAAGGATCAGTCCCGAACTGACGGTCGCAAGGGTGAGTCCACCGGTCACGATTTCGGGGTTGTAGATGAACGAGAACGGGAGAATGAAAAGCGGAAACCCGAGTTTCAGTGCCTCAACCGCAGTCTTCCAGAAGTTCGAGTTGGCGATGCCGGTCGTAACCACAACTGCGATAGCGATCGGCGGCGTGATCCCCGAAAGGATCGCCGCGTAGAGCACGAAGAAGTGAGCAGCGACCGGGTCGATGGCGAATTCGCCGGTCAACGTCGGCGCGATCAACAGCGCGACGATGGTGTACGCCGCCACGGTCGGCATCCCCAGTCCCAGGATGAGACAGACGACCATCGAGAGGATAGTCGTGAATAGCAGGACGCCGCCGGCAACGCCGACGATCGCGAGCGAGAGTTTGCCCGGAAGACCGGTCGCGTTCAGCAAGTCGACGATCCCGTTGACTGCCGCGATGATGATTGCGATCGGCGCGATGGCGACGGCTCCGAACTTGAATCCGGAGACCGTGTTGTTCGCGGCGTCGCGGACCGTTTCGATCGGGTCCGCGTCGCCGTCGGCGACGCTGAGCAGAAGGGGGATCCCCGTGCCCGTCAGCACCATCGCCCCACAGGTGTACAGCGCGGAACTAATGACCGTCCACTGAGCGATCCCGAGCGTGTACAGCAACACGGCGAAGGGAACACCGAAGCGGATCGCCTCGATGAGCGGGTGATATCCATCGTCCAGATCCTCGAGTCGACCTTCGATATTAATGCCGCCCTCGGGGAGCTGTTTGACCGCCATGTAGTGGACGCCGATTGCGACGGAGATGTAGAACACCACCGCCGGAATGATGCCCGCGATGAGCACGTCGACGTAGCCGAGTCCCGGAATGAGCGAGGCCATGACGAACGCAGCCGCACCCATTACCGGCGGCATGATCTGCCCGCCGGCGGAGGCGACGGCCTCGATCCCGCCGGCCGAGTCGGATTTCATCCCGCTTTCTTTCATCAATGGGATGGTAAAGGAGCCGGTCATCGCGGCGTTTGCCGTCTGCGCCCCGTTGATCGAGCCGACGATCAGACTCGAGATAACCGCCGACTGGGCGACCCCCGACCGGAGGTACTTTGCCGTCCGGAACGAGAGGCGCATGATCAGATCGAACGCACCGTAGCCGCGCATCAGCCCCGCGTAGAGCAGGAACAGCGCGACCTTGACGGCGACGACCTGCGTGATCGAGCCGAAGAAGCCGTCGAACTCCATCGACAGAACGTTGATGATTTGTTCGAAAGCGACCCCCCCGTGACCCAACAGTCCGGTGATGAGGTTGCCGAAGTAGGCGTAGAGGACGGAAGCGATCACGACGCCCGCGAAGGCGGCCCCGAACGCCCGATAGGTCAGATAGAGGACGACGAGCCCGAACAGGCCGCCGATGGCGTATTCGTAGCCCAGGGCGTAGCCGATTCGCTGGGTCTCGAGTACCTCGTAATGCAGCCACACGTAGGCCGGCACGGCGACGCCGACGAGCGCACAGATCCACAGCCCGAGGCGCTCGAGTCGGTCGGATCCGTCGAGATTGCGGAGTTCGTCGAGAGTGTAGATGAGGACGCCACCGGCGAGGAAGGCGGCGCCGTACTTTGCCCGCGGCACCTCCTGAGTGAGCCCGTACAACAGCACCCGCGCCCAGAAAAGCAGGGCTACGACGGTGATGAGGTTGTTCAGCAGATGCTCCCGTCGGAGATCAAATGGCGACCAGACGGGCGGTTCGCTCTTGGTCTCGCTCATGGGCGCTCTATTCGCTGGTTTCGCCGCGGGTGTATGCGCTCATATCGACACCCTGCTCCTCGAGGTAGTCGTACGGACCGGGGTGGACTGGGAGGTCCTCGAGATACAGCGAGGCCATTGTCTCGGCGTCGCTGTGATCGAGGTACGCCGGCTGGCCCTCCTGAATCGCTTTGGTGTGCTCGTTGCTGATCCGCGCGAGTTCGTAGCCGACGTCGCGGGAGGTGTCGTTACCGAGCCAGAACTGGAAGTCCGCACCGTAGACGTCCATTTTGTCGGTGTCGAAGCTCTGTTGCTGCCAGCCGTAGACGTCGAGTTCGCTGTGGCTCGTCCCACGGGTGCCGTTCGCGGCCTCGGCGAAACTGTCAGTGAACTCGACGAGTTGGAGGTCGGCACGCGCGTCGACCTCGGTCGCCCAGCCGGCGAGGTTCTGGAAACCAGCGCCGTAGGCCACCAGAGCATCGATGTTACCTTCCTCGATGAGGCCGGCGACGTCGCCCGTGTCCGCGTTGACGATCGAGTCGGAGTTCTGGAGTTCGCTCCAGAGACCGGCATTCGAGAAGACGGTCTCGGCCAGCTGACGCAGTCCCCACGATGGCGGCAGCGGCCAGAAGTTGCTCCCGGCAAGGTCGTCGGTCGTCTGGATACCTGACCCCTTGACGGAAACCACGTGCATGTGGAGCGAGGTGATGGAGAACATCTGTTGCGGGAGCGTCTCCACCGACCGTTCTGCGAACGGTTCCTTGTCCTCCTGAGCGGAGGCGACGATGAAGTTCCCCGCGGTCAGCGCCTGCAGGTTCCCCTGTGAGAACTGACGAAGACTCGGCGGGTCGCCGCCGGTATCCTGGTTCTGCCAGCGAATCTCGCCGGCCGGATCGGTGTCGCCGGACTGGTCCTTGACGACGCGCTGGAAAGAGTTGCTCGCCGCACCGGTCGTCGAGCTCGCACCCGGAATGCCAACGCTCAACGATGCCATTCCACCACTGCCGCCGAGACAGCCGGCCAGCGCTGCGGCACCGACACCACTTGCTACTTTCAAAATATCCCGTCTTCTCGTGGAAGTCATACACACTACTCGGTGTATTCTTCCCAATTAAATCTTTGGAAACGGTGGAGGCCTTCAGCACCGATATAGTTGTCGTGTCTCTATCCTTTCTTCACGCCGCTCGGGGAAATCAGTCGAGAACGGTCCAGTCGGATCGGACGCTCACGTCTATAGTAACCACTGAAAGTCACTGCACACCTAATCGCATGATTGCGTTGCGATTAGTGTGTAAATCATTTCAGAGACCCCTACAGCAGTACCCGCTTTCGGTTTCAGTTTGAGCGTCTCGTTACTGCATCCGCCTTACTGAGACAACACAGCGAGATGAAACGGGACAGGATACTGTTCCACCTCGAGCGTGCACCGACAACGGGCGTTCACAGCGGACGGTTACAGGAGTTGATCGGCGATGATGTTCTTCTGAATCTCGCTCGTTCCCTCGTAGATCTTCGTGATGCGGGCGTCGCGGTAGTAGCGTTCGGCGGGGTAGTCCGTCACATAGCCCGAACCGCCGTGGACCTGAATTCCCTCGTCCGCGACCTCGACCGCGATCTCGCTGGCGAACAACTTCGCCATGCTCGAGAACTGCGCGGCGACGTTCTGGTTGTTCCGCTCGACCTCGGTTGCGGCGCGGTAGGTCAGTGAGCGAGCCGCCTCGACCTTGGTGGCCATCTCGGCGATTTTGTGCTGGATGGCCTGGAACTCGGAGATCTTCTGGTCGAACTGTTCGCGCTGATTAGCGTACTCGACCGCAGCGTCGAGCGCGCCCGTCGCAGCGCCCACGGCCTGTGCAGCGACGTTGGTTCGGCCCGAAGCGAAGAATTCCATGAGCTGGTAGAACCCCTCGTCGACCTCGCCGATAACGTTCTCCTCGGGAATCCGAACGTCGTCGATGACGACCTCTGCGAGGTCGGAGGCGCGGATACCGAGCTTGTTGTCGATCTTCTCGGTGGAGATGCCGTCGGTGTCCATCGGCAGAAGGAAGGCGGTGATACCGCGGTGGCGCTCTCCCGGACTCGTCTTCGCCATGACGACACCGATGTCAGCGACCGTGCCATTGGTGATCCACATCTTGTTTCCGTTCAGGATGTACTCGTCGCCGTCTTTTTCGGCAACGGTCTCGATACCCGAAACGTTCGATCCATGAGCGGGCTCAGAAATACAGGAACAGGAGGCGACTTCGCCGCTTGCGATCTTCGGCAGCCACTCCTCTTTCATCCAATCGTCGCCGAATTCGACGATCATGTTGGTCCCGAATCCCGCGCTGCCGACCGCGGATCCGATTCCGGGATCGGCTCGCCACAGCTCCTCGGTAACGATCGTCTTCGAGAGCTTGTCCATGCCAGCGCCGCCGTACTCGACTGGTATACTGGGTGCGACGAAATCGTACTCCGCGGCTGTTCGTCGTAACTCTTCGGGATATTTTCCCTCTCGGTCGTGTTCTTCCGCGACCGGCTGGATCTCGTTTTCACCGAACTCACGAACGGCAGCACGGATGGCTTCGTGCTCGTCGGACAGACTGAATGCCATACAGGTACTCGTTAGACGGGGGTGAAAGTAGTTTCGAGTCGAATCAGTATGACGAATACCCTCTCGTATTCCCTCGACCGGCCCCATCAGACTGCGGTATCCGATCGTCATCGTCTCGTCGATATCCGTTGGGCTGGCGTCGCCTTCTTCGACCCTCCGTCTCGTCTCGAGTCCGTCCCGACGCCGAGTCTCGAGTCCGTCCCGACGCCGAGTCTCGAGTCCGTCCCGACGCCGAGTCTCGAGTCCGTCCCGACGCCGAGTCTCGAGTCCGTCCCGACGCCGAGTCTCGAGGGGGCGATCTCGACACGACAGTGTCGACAAATATTCGCATTCGAAACGGTGAACGTGGTTTCAAGTCGGGACGGCCGCTCGATAGGACGCCGTATTTTTCCCGTCGTTACTCGTCATCCGACGGGCGAATCTTGAACCCGTATCGCGTAACGCCTTCCTGCGTGTAGATTCGGCGGATCGTCGTCTCAACTCGGTCGCCGACGGCGAACGCGGACGGATCCGCATCGGTGCCCATCGCTGGAATGCTGACGGTCTCTCTATCGGTTTCGGCCTCCAGGGCGACGATCGCGGCTGCGTAGTCGCCCGACTGCGACTGTTGGGCAGCGAACTCCGGCGGCGCACCACCCTGTGAGATCGTCGTGACGGCTTCAATAACTCCCTCGCCAGGGAGTTCTATGGGATCGTACTCGGCGAGCGCGCCGCAGTCGTCACACGAACCCTCCGGCGGGAACGCGAGCGCACCACACTCGGGACAGCGACCCGCCTCGAGCCGATACCGTTGCGGGAGCGAGCGCCGCCAGGATGGGACGCTGACGTACGCGCCACCGCCCGACGGCGGTCCCGACGTAACGATGCCCCGCTGGCGCAGGTAGTCGGCGTACGAGATGGCATCGTCGCTCTCGATAGCAATCTTCGCGGGAACGTCGCCGCTGACGGTGACGAGGAGGGCGTCCGCGCCGGCGCCACTGCCGTGGGAAACGGCCAAGATCGATTCGTAGCCGCCCGTGAGCGCGCCGGCGAGCGAGACGGGAACGCTCGCGGCACCGAGGTCGCCCAGCTCGTGGACCGTCGCGGCGGCCTGAATCTCGTCGGTGCCGACCCCAGCCGCGCCCGCGGCGCGATAGGGCAGTTTCCCGTTCGGTGCCTGGATGGCTGCTGCCTCCGGTCCGGACTCGACTTCGAGCCCGGAGACGGCGCCGCCGATCGTTTCGGTGAACGCCTGCCGGTCGTACTGCGTGACGCCGAGTCCCTGCGTCTCGTCCTCGCCAGTGTTGCGGAATCGCGTGCCCGGATACGGCGCGGCGTACTCCGCACGGTCAACGAGCTCAGCGGGTCCATTCGCCTCGAGAACGAACGCCGCGGCTCCGGCGCCAGCAGCGTGATCGATCTCGTCGTCCGGATCACCGTGCGGGGCGTCGGCGGCAACGATGACGGCCGTGCCGGCCGCAGTCTCGACCGCGTCCATCCCGGCCCAGAGAGCTCGCGTCCCGGCGCGTGTACTGCCCGTGAAGGTCTGTCTCGCCGTAGTCGAGGAAAGACCGAGCATCGCACCCAGTCGGGCGGTGAGGTCCTCTTCGGCCGCTGGCGGTCTCGAGGACGCGAACCCGAGCCAGTCCACCTCCGCGGCATCGAAACCGCTGGCTTCGATCGCGCGGGTTGCGGCCTCGTAGGCCATCGTCAGGGCGTCCTCGTCGGCGCTGGGAACGGCCTTCTTGGAGATACCGGACGCCTGGAAGTGACCCCAGGCCTCTGCGAACTCTTCAGCGGTGATGCGGAAACGGGGCGCGTAGGCGCCGACGGCGGTAATGGCGGCCATTACGCGCTCACCTCCGTTTCCTTCTCTCGCGGACGATGTCCGCTCGAGGAACTCGAGGAGCGTTGCTCCTCGCGCTCGAAGATATGGATCACCGAGGCGCCGCCGCTTCCACCGACGTTGTGCGTGAGACCGCGTGTCGGGTTCTCGACCTGTCGCTCGCCGGCTGTTCCAGAGAGCTGCTTGAACGCTTCGACGACCTGGCCCGCGCCGGTTGCACCGATCGGGTGGCCCTTCGATTTGAGCCCGCCCGACGTATTTACGGGGAGGTCACCGTCGAGTTCAGTCGCACCGGACTCGATGAACTGGCCGGCCTCCCCTTTCTGGCAAAAGCCCAGATCCTCGTAGGCGAGCAGTTCGGCGATCGCGAAGCAGTCGTGAACCTCCGCGAAATCGAGGTCGGCGGGGCTGACATCGGCCATCTCGTAGGCGGTTTCGGCGGCGCGTTGGCTAGCTGGAATGCCGGTGTACGAATCGCGCTGGAAGAGCCCGACGGTGTCGCTCCCGGCACCGACGCCGGCGACCCGGATCGGGACGTCCGTGTACTCGTCGACGACGTCCTCGCTGACGATCAGCGCACAAGCAGCTCCGTCGGAAGTCGGACAGCAGTGATAGAGGTTGAGCGGGTCCGCGACGACCGGGGCGGACTGGGCGTCATCGAGCGAGCACTCGAACCCGAGCTGAGCATGCGGGTTCTTCGCTCCGTTCGAGTGGTTCTTGACGGCGACGCGCGAGAGCTGTTCGCGCGTGGTCCCGTGTTTTTCCATATGTGCGCTAGCCATCTGGGCGTAGACGCCCGAGAACGTCGTCCCGGAGAGGCGCTCCCACTCGGTTTCGCCGGAGACGCCGAGCCAGTACTTCGTTGCATCCGAGCTCATGTCCGTCATAATCTCGAAGCCGCCCGCGAGGGCGACGTCTGCCATGCCGGATTTGACCGCCTGGACGGCCTGGCGGGTCGCGAAGCCGCTCGCCGCGCAGGCGTTCTCGACGCGGGTACAGGGGACGCCGTCGAGGCCAACGTGTTCGGTCACCGCCGGCCCGGAGAGACCGAGCTGACGGCCACCGACGCCGAGTGTGCCGATGAACGCTTCATCGACATCGGCCGTCTCGAACCCCTTTGGGACGTTTTCTACTGCGGCGTCGAACGCCGTTCGAAACAATGAGCGGTAGCTCTCATCGGGAAATGTTCCGTAGTCTGATTGTCCTGCACCGACTAAGTAGGCGTCTGGCATACGCATATCAGTACCAATCGGCACGAAATAAGTACACCGTTGTCCGCATCCGAGTAACTGGAGAACGGACGACTTCGACTCGACGAGTAGCCGTTCAATGGGAGCCGAAGTTTCGTGCACCAGCCATCGCAAGTCTATAAAACACCATTGTGAAGTCGCACTCGTGCGCTGAAAATGGGAGTATATACGGGATTTTTTGCTACTATATTGAAATTGTCCATCAGATCAGGAATATCCAGTGAGGAATGGAACCGAGGATACAAAACGGAGAGAAGGGAAGTTATCTGAAGCGGCGTTTCGTAATTCGAAGCCCCCTCCAAAGTGTTAGGTACACGAATCGTGATTTTACAGTCAATTTATAACTACGGCCGGTAAGCGATATAGATGCGCCTCATTTTACAACACTACGGTCGTATAACCCCGATCCGCTCACAACATCGATCCGGTCACAATGCGGACTGTGTTTACTGCCGTACCATTGTAAAGCAGATCTAAATATCTCTGAGTACGGTACAGGGACGCAGAACTGTCCCCCCGAGTGTGCGTAGTATTGCAACGAAAGAAGGAGGAATAATTTAGCCGCCACTTCGGCGTATCATTCGTACAGCGTGCTCCTCTTCACCAGCTACGAGAGAAGTGTTCGGAGCACGGCAACTATTTCGTATTACGAAACGAGTACCGACGAGAAATCGACTGTAAAAGAGCGAACCGCGAAGTAGTAACAGCATGACCTACTCTCGAGCCTGTGAAACGTAAATCATCGTGATATCGTCGTTCTCGACTGCGGCGCTACACTCTGACGTTCCACTCGGGAACGGCGGCCGTGTTCTCTCGAGTGCTTCGTCGTAGTGGTCAGACAAACGAAAGAGAGTCCGCATCAATTTCGAATGGGTAAACTTTTTCCCATTGTCAACCATTTATTGGATAATGTCCCCAGACGGAAGCGGTTCGTCGACTACGCGGATCAAGAGCGTCGAAACTACCCTTGAGATAATTGCCGAATTAAAACGGCAAAATGGAGCGACCGTCTCGGAACTGGCCTCGACAGTTGACGTGTCAAAGGGGACGGTCCACAAACATCTGGCCACGTTACGTGAGCACGATTACGTCGTGAATGACGACGGCAGCTATCGAATTGGCTTTCATTTCCTGGATATCGGTGGATATGCGCTCTGCCAGTTCGACGGCATCAAACAGATCACGTCCAAGGTGAGAGAACTTGCAGACCGAACCGGTGAAACGGTTCAATTTTCGACCGAGCAACACGGTCGCACCGTCGTACTAACCCGAGAGTCAGGACAGAAGGGCGTCTCTAGCCGCGCCCGACTCGGAACGCGGTTCTATATGCACCAGGTCTCGGGCGGAAAAGCGATCCTCGCCAACCTGTCGAAACAACGTGTGCAAGCCATAATCGCCCGACACGGACTGCCGGCCGCAACGGAGTCGACGATCACAACCGAATCCGAACTCTTCGAGGAACTCGAGACGATCCGCGGTCGAGGGTACGCGTTCAATAAAGCCGAAAGTACGGACGGACTCCACGCCGTTGGAGTTCCCCTGCGAGGGCCGGAGGGCGACGTTCTCGGGGCGTTCGCCGTCGCCGGACCGAGCCATCGAATGCACAGCGAGCGGTTCGAAGACGAGATTCCGGACGTCATGCTAAGCGCCGTTAACGAAATCGAGTTGAATCTCACGTACTCCTGATTACGGATGACCGCCTCCCTCCGGCGCTGATACGCTGTACTGCTCGTACGAACCGTCTCGAACGTACTGCGAGTGCGAAACGATAGTCGTCGGACGATCATCAGCGGGTGCGGACAGTTCCCAAAAAGTCTTTCTCAATCCGGTGTGATCGCCACTCGTATGCAACCGTTAGATGATCTTACCATCGTAGACCTCACTCAGTCGATAGCCGGCCCGGTCTGTACGCAGTTACTCGGGGAGATGGGTGCGAACGTGATCAAGATCGAACCGCCGTCGGGCGACAATTTCCGGAATCTGATGGGGGGAAGCATGTTTACCCCGTTCAATCACGGCAAGGAAAGCGTTTGCGTCGATATGAAAACCGACGAGGGACACGCGATTGTCACAGAACTGGTCGGCGAAGCCGATATCGTCGTGGAGAGTTTCCGTCCAAGGGTCCTCGAAAAGTACGATCTCGACTACGAGTCGGTGCGCGAGCGAAACGAAGACGTCATCTACTGTTCGCTCTCGGGGTTCGGCCGAACCGGGCCCTATAGCTCGTATCCCGGATACGACCCGTGCGTCCAGGCGATCTCGGGCCTAATGGCAACCACGGGCTATCTCGACCGGCCCCCGGTCCGGATCCGTGCGAGTCTGATCGATTGCGGAACGGGAGCGAATGCTGCGTACGCGATTCTAGCTGCCGTTCGCCAGCGGGATCGGGGCGGATCGGGCACCGAAATCGACATTTCGCTGTTCGACGTCGCCGTGTCGTGGATGTCCTATTGGATCTCGCGGTACGACCGGACCGGAGAGCTGCCCGAACGCGCAGGCGGACAGGGGATCGGCAGCGCGCCCAATGGCGTCTTCGAAACCGGAGACGGGTACGTCTACCTTGCAACGCTCTCGGAAGCGATGTACGAGCGCCTCTGTCACTTCCTCGGCCGTGAAGACCTGCTCGAGGACGAGCGCTTCGAGACGATCGATGACAGGCTCGAGCACCGCGACGTCCTCAAGGACGAGTTCACAACCGAGTTCGAGCCGTACGACCAGATCGAACTCGAAAAGGGGCTCATGGACGCCGGCGTCCCGACCGGCGCAGTACGGACGGTCGGCGACATCGTGGACACGGATCCCCACGTCGCCGACCGCTCGATGCTCGTCGATTCGTACAATCCGGAAGCCGACGAGGAGGTCGTTACGCCCGCGTTGCCATTCAGGTTTCGTTCGGCGATCCACGACGGAACGTTCTCCTCTCGACCGCCGAAAAAAGGAGAGCACACGGTCGACATCCTCGAGACGCTCTCGTACACCGAGCGTGAAATCGTGAACCTGTTCGAACAGGACGTTGTCTTCGCCGAAGGATGACCGGGAGTCTAGTCGACAACAGCAATAGTAGGCAGTAGAAATAATTGCTCACCCTTGGTATAAAGTGGGTGAGTAAGAGCAGTATCGATCGCTGTTGTGAATTCAGATTGTGTATCACAGAATCGATTGCAAAGCGCTGAGTGGAGCTGTCCACGGTATTCCTCGACCGGATGTGGTGCGGGTGAACGCGCCGGTAACGTGACAAATGCGAGATTGTCATGAGCCGCGAATCTGTGACAGCCGACGCTTGAAAGTACGGTACACCGTCCAGAACCACGGTTGAGTCCTCTTCAGAATCATATCAAAATTGAGAGAGAGAGAGAGAGAGGTATCGATCCTTGTCCTCGGTAATCGTGGCCGAGAGACACGTCCCGTCGCCGTTCCAGAGAGTTTTGCGGACAAACATGTAGTTTCTGCACGGCACGTAACCAGTATCCCGACTTTCCGAGTAATTTATGGGCAGCTTTTCGGATATTTATTACTATTTCTTATTTATCTCTTCTGAATAGAGGGAATATTAGTAACGGCCGACTCGGGCGACTCGAGACTGATGAGTCGTTCGAGTCGACGAGAGATCGGTCGTCGCTGAACGTCGTACCGCTCGGCTAGTCTTGTCTGTGCACGACCGATTTTGAATGCTATTGCTGTGAATAACCGCTGTGTCGGCTTCTTTCCTTCCAGGCTGTCGAGAGCGTCTTGTAATTTATCGACAGGAATCTCGACGAGATGATCACTACAGTCAACGACGGCAAACGAGTAGAAAATTCTAACGGCCACTACAGGTGGTGAAGATTGCTCCTCCTCCTCGAGCGATGGCACTCAGAGATCCATAGCCATCGACAAGAGACTCACCGTCGGAGAAATCGTGTATCTCGGTCAGTCCATGCGGAACTGCAACAGCTGGACCGCTCGTGACGGGAGGCATTATAAGCCATCAGGTTGACTATCACTATTATGGATGCGATAGAACGCGTTCCGATCTCGACACCGTTCGGCGTCGGCCCGGTGAACTGTTACCTCATCCTCAAAAACGGCCTGACTGTCATAGACCCCGGACCGGCGACCACCGAAGCCTACGAGGAACTAAACCGTTCGCTCGCCGGTATCGACCGCAGCATCGATGACATCGATCGGATACTTATCACCCATCCACATATGGATCACTTCGGGCTCGTCGACCAACTCGTCGAGGAGTCGGGCGCATCCGTATTCGCTCATGAGGATGCCGTCGGGCGCTTGTCGGATCCCATTGGACACTTCGAAACGGAACGGGCATATTTCCGACCTTTCTTGCTGTCGATGGGGATGCCGACGGACACGGTCGAGACAGTACTCGAACTGCCGGAACCGTACACCGATTACCAGGATCCGGTCACGGTCACCCACGAAATAGCTGACGGAGACGTTATCGACGTCGGGATCGATCTGGAGTGCATTTCTACCCCGGGCCACACCCCCGGTTCGATCTGTTACCTCGCGGCGTCCGAAGATATCATGTTCACCGGCGATCACGTCCTTCCCGATATCACGCCGAACCCGCTACTCACGCTCGTCCCCGGCTCTGACGACGAGCGAACACGGAGTTTGCCGACCTATCTCGAGTCGCTCCGGAAGATACTCGAGCGGGAGGGTGCGGTGGGGTACGGTGGCCACGGCGAACCGATCCTCGCTCTTCAGGACCGGGCGAGAGAGACGATCGCCCACCATCAAGATCGGAAAGAACGGATCTTCGATCTCATAGCCGACCGTGAGCCGACGACAGCGTATCGGATTATGACGGAGATGTTTCCGAATCTTCCGGCGACTGAAATGTTCTCCGGCATGTCGGAGGTGATCGGCCACTTCGACCTTCTGGAGGACGAGAATCGCGTTGTAATCAGCGAAAGAGATGGTGTTAAACGGTACGAAGTTGACACACAAGAGCGCGAGTAAGTTCCTGTCTCACGCCGTAGTCCCGGAAATTTCCCTGCGGACGGTTCGCTCGGATATTACGAATCGACCGACTGGGGGTCGAGCGCCTGCATCACGTCGTCGACGTAGTCGTCGATATCCTCAGCTGCTACGGGGGTGCCGTGAATGGGGGCGACGTACGTCACGTCGAGGATGTCGAACAGCATCTCGAAGGCGTCTCCGAGCTTTTCACGGTCGAGGAAATCGACGAACGGTAGCTTGTCCATGTAGAAATCGTCGATGTGCTCCATGGGGATGCCGCCCTCCATCTCGGCGGACGTTTGCCCGCAATTCTCGGCGTCGTGGTAGTGTCCGAACGCCTCCGCCGTGAACAGGACGCCCGACTCGTGGTCGTAAGCCCACTGAGAAACCGTTACGTCGGTGAGCAACGGATGGATACAGGTGAACGGCCGGCCGGCGAATTCGACCGGCTGGTTCAACTGGCGGACCTCGGCATCCGGCAGGCCGACGACCTCGGGAAATCGCCCCGTAGCGGCGATGGTCTCGGTTTCTCCCCACTCGTCCTCGAACGCGGGGACGTTCTCAGTGTGGGGAAGCGTCGAGTGGGTGAGCAATACCACGTCGGGCCCGCCACCGTCGGTGAGACGGTTCACCTCGCTGATGATCTCCTCACGGTAGTGACTCGACCCCGAGTCGACGAGGATCGTGTCCGTTCCATCCCGGAGCAGATACTCAGACATGTGAAGGTGGCGGCCATCGTCCGGATGACAGTTCCTGATCCAGTGAACGTCATCGACGAGTTCTCTCGCCATCGTTACGCCTCCGTCGGCGGCCGCAGAATGTACTCGAGTTTGCTCTGCATGTTCTCGTGCTCACCCTCCTCGGAGAGGTATGCCGCCGCCTCGGTGAACAGATCCATGTACTGGCCGGGATTCTCGGTCGTTACCATCCCGTGGGCCGGCGCAACGATGTCGGGATCGAACCGTTCCCTCACGTCTGCGACGCCCCTCTCGATCGCCTCGACGTCCGAGAAGCGGAGCCAGGGAAATGCGAGCGCGTGAAACCGGAATACCTGTTCAACCGTGACCTCGCGGTCGAGTTCGTGCACGTATGACACGCAGTTCGAACTCTGGTGGAGAAAGCCCATCCAATCGACGGTGAACAGCGTGTTCGTGGTGTGCTCGGTCATCCATAGCGTGAACGAGTGGTCGGCCACGACGGGCCTGTGAAACTCGACGGTATACCCGCCGAGATCGACGGTGTCGCCGTCACCGATGTATCGGATCTCGTTCGCCAGTTCGGAGACATCCTCCGGAGTGTCAGTCGCAATGTGGTACAACTCGTGCTCAGTTCCGTGGCCGGTGCCGTGTCCCGCCGCTTCGCCGGGAACGAGCAGTGTCGCCTCCGGGTACGCCTCGAGAATGGTGAACGTGTTGCCCGCGTGGTTGGCCTCCGGATGGGAGATGACGAGGTAGTCGAGGTCATCGCCGTCGAGCAAGTCGTCAAGCAAATCGACTACCTGGTCACCGTTCGGCTGGGTTAATGTGTCGAACAGCAGGCTCTGCTCGCCGTCAAGCAGATAAGCATTCTGGCAGCCGTGAACTTCCTCGTCGGCGCCGATCCACTTCGACATGTCGAACCGGTCGAGTTCACTCAGGGTGCCCAGCGGCAGGCACTCCTGAGTCCAGTAGAACCCGTCCTTGATCTCCCGATACTTTGGGTTGGACACTGTTTGTGCCATGGTCTGCGCTTGTATGGTACGCGGATATATATAAATTGGATGGGTGATTCACTGGTCCTCCGAACGTCTCGATGAGGTGTCGGTGCGAGCGATCGAACGGACCAGTTCCACAATAGAGGGCGTACAGTCGAGAACATGTCGAACCGTACCGAGCATGTCAAACTCGACTCGATAATCGCTCGCGGATACCGCTGAGTCGTCGTTGTCCCCACAGCGCTATCACAGCGGTTCGTTCCCATCGAGGATCTGGTACGCTCGTTCAGCGAGATCCGGCACTCGGTTTTTCATCTTGGAGTACGACTCGTCGTCGGCGTTCCCCTCGAGATAGCGGCGGTACATCATCTCACAGGCGCTGGCCATCTTGAAAACACCGAACGTCCGATAGAACCGCTGTTGTTCGAACTCCCTCCCGGTGGCAGTTTCGTAGCGTTCGACGAGTTCCCGTCGCGTCGGATACCCGTCGCGAGTGAGGAACTGCGGGAGGGCCGAACTCCCGTATTCTGGGTCACCTTCGTCGGGCCAATAGACCAGCAGCCAGCCCAGGTCCATTGCCGGATCCCCTCGAGTACAGAGTTCCCAGTCGAAGACGGCGGTGAGTTCCGGTGGCGTTTCCGGGCCGAACATGACGTTATCGGGCTTGTAGTCACCATGAACGAGCGTATGATCGTATTCGTCCGGGACGTTCGCGGCAAGCCAATCGGCGACGTCCCAAAGTAACGGAATCGATCGTTCCGTTTCCGTGCGTTCGAACGCCCACTCTAATTGCGAAGTCCACCGATCGACCTGTCGTTCGGTGTACCCATCCGGATGGCCCAGATCATCGAGACCGACCGCTGCCGTATCGACGGTATGGATCGCAGCGATCGTTTCGATGAACCGCTCCGACAGGGCCCGGCGGTACTGGGGTGTCGCGAACCGTTCGGGTTCATCTCTGAGGACGGTACCCTGACACCGCTCCATCAGGTAGAAGTCCGCGCCGATAACGGAGTGATCGTCACAACTCGCCACTGTTTGAGGGACCGGAATGTCGGTCTCCTGAAGTGCGTCCAGGATTCGGTATTCCCTGTGCACGTCGTGTGCGGATTCAGCCGTTGCTCCAGCGGGTGGTCGACGGAGGACGAGATCGTAGTCACCCCAGTCGAGAAAGAGCGTCTCGTTGGATTTTCCCTCGCGATGATAGTCGATGTCAAACTCGTCTGCAGAACCTAGTGTCGTTTCGAGGTACCGTTGCAGTGCAGGTTCATCGATCAGCCGGTCGAAGTAGTTCGGGTTCGTCATGGGTGACAACGTCTATACTACTCTGTAGACAAATGACCTTATAGGGCTAGGGATGATCCCGAAGTCGATTCCCAGCGGTGAAACCGCGGTGTTACGGCAGCTGACCGTCGGTCAACTACCAGTTGACGTTCCTGCCAGTTGGCGTACTATACTGATCGCTATCCGTTGCCAGTCGCACTCACCGGTCTGGTCGATAAAACGAGAACGACTCCAGGGAAAGGGACTTCCGCTGGCGCGTCTACTCCGAACGCGCCGCGAGTCGCAACTCGATGAGTCGATCACGATACGATTCGGGGAGCCAAGGAAATTGTGCCAGCTCTTAGCTTGTTTGAGGTAGATGTGCGCATCGTGATCCCAGGTGAATCCCATCCCGCGTGGTTTTTCATATCGTCGCCGAAGACCCGGTGGAGGCGATCTGCCGCGAAGGACTTCGTCGCAGCGACGGCATGCCCTGCGTCCGGTTCGTCGTTATCGAGCGCCCATGTGGCGTAATAGACCAGCGATCGAGTGCTTTGCATGTCGATCCACATATCGGCGTTTCGGTGTTTGATCGCCTGAAACCGACCGATCGGATGACCGTACTGTTTCCGTTCATTTCCGTGTTCCGCAGAGAGTTCGACTGCCCGGTCAGCCCCTCCGGTCAACATCGCACAACCCGTAACGGCGAACCTGTCGATCGCGTTCACGTATATAATCGTGACGGTTGGACAGGGCTAGCGATGTCCTGTTTGGAACCTGGGTGAATTACGATCTTCGAACTACGGGAGGCTGTCCGAGACGAGACGATCCGATGTATATTTCCTCTGGCTTCGACCCATCGGATGATAATATCTATCGTGAACCTTTCATTCCCATTTACTTGCCCCCTATGATAATGCCCTTAGGAAGTTATAGAGTGGCGCGAGATGAAAGCGTTCTCTTGAGAGATACCACTGCAACTCGTGTCGATACATCTATGAGACGAACTGAGTGAGCGTCAGTCGACTTCCACCGTAGTAACTATTACATAAATTGGCGAGAAGAGGTAATAGTTGACTGAGAATACAGTACGACTAGATATCGATACCGGTATCGCAACTGCGACGCTAAATGGTCCCGACCGGCGAAATGCCCTCTCGAAAGAACTCGCCGACGCGTTACAACGCGTACTCGAGGACAAAGCGACGCCCGTTGTCTTGTCATTCAAGGGGCAGGGGACGCTTTCTCTGCTCGCGGCGACATCAGCAGTATGGTGGAATCGATAGAAAACGACGTGCGATCGATGATCACATCCAGGGTCTCATGCAGTCGACGAACCGAGTGATGAAACAACTCGGTGAATTTTCTCTTTCAACAATCGCCAAAACCGATGGCCAAGCCGTCGGAGCCGGTGCAAATCTCCCGATATTGTGCGATCTGCAACTCGCGAGTGATCGCGCATTGATCGGCTTCGTCTTTCGCCAGGTCGGCCTCGGCGTCGATACTGGGACATCACATCGGTTACCGCGCTTGGTCGGTGAGAACCTCGCCAAGGAACTCGTCTTTACCGAAAAGATCGTAGACGCACAGGAGGCGACCGATATTGGATTGTTCAATCACGTTTTCTCGGGAGACGAGTTTGACGAACGAGCAGACGTGATTATCGCTTCGATCGCGATCGGACCGACGGTTGCGTTGAAACACGCGAAATGACTTCTCAGTGAGGGGAGCAATAAATCACTCAGCCAAGCGATGACCGACGAGGTGGTTTCACAGGGAGTTATCTTCGGGACCGAGGATCACGAGGAGAGGTTAAGGCTTTCTTGAACAAACGATCGCCCGAGTTGGACGGTCAGTGAGAAAGCTCACCTGAAGCAATCTTTCTGTCGGGATCACCATTACGTGGGCGTTTATCTAGAAAAGAACGATGGCGGGTATCAGCGCGGTTCTTGTCATCCTCGAAGTAATGGTTACTATAATATAAGTGAGGGTGTCATAGAAGAATTCTCACACCGTGATCACGGTACTCCCCGGATTGTCTCCGCGTTCGTAGTTGGTGATTGCGACCACGAGGCGCAGACAAAGTGCGAGGAACACTTGCGCTCGTGCGTGGACGCGGCCTCGGGTGAACGCACGCCCGAGGCCGCAGTCCTTGACTGATTCGTTGGTTCGTTCAACCCCCGTGCGGCGGTTGTACGTCTCGTCCAAGATGGATTGCTTGAGCTGAACGTCCTCGCTGTGTTCCTCGATACGGTCTTCGACCCTGTACTCGATGTCTTTCGGATCGTCGGTGTTTCGCGCGTTGTACGGTGCGACTGGCACGACCCCTGCGGCCAGCAGGTGGTCGTGCCAATCGAGCGTGTCGTAGGCGCTGTCACCGACCATCCAGATCGGCTTGTCGACGGCGAGCGCGTCACGCGTGACGCGCATCGCCGTCTCCTCTGGTGCTTGTTTGCTTTCGGTGAACTCGGCTGCAATCGGGATTTTTTGCCCGGTAGAGACGATCGTGCAGCCGTAACCGTGGTAGTACTCCTCAGCGGTTGGATCGTAGCATTTCGAGGCGTCTTGATCGGCGGGCATCGCCCTCACATCGGTTGAATCGATGCAGTATGTCAAGTCGAGCAGGCCGCGGCGGGCGGCCTGCTCGACGAGCCGACCAAAGACTTCATCAACGACGTGTTCGAGGGCAGTGAGAAAGCGATCGACCGCGTCCCTCGACGGTGGTCGATCGAAGCCATAGCTCAGCCAGACGACCGTGTTCTGAAGTTCTCGTTCAACGGGGCGAATCCCGTAGATGTCGTGGTAGTAGCAATGGAGGAAACCATGCATCATTTCGGGTGGTTCGTGCTCTCCTGTTCGCCCCGTCTCCGCCGGGGCGAACACGTCGAACTCGTCGAGAAACTCGAAGGAGAGATGCTCAAACAACGCGACCGTCTCCCTCTCCACGACATTGAAGAACGATTCTACCGAAGGATCATCTTGCAGGGTCGCTGAGTACATGCCACCTCAGCGTTCACCCTGCTCTTTCGTATGGTAACCGTTCTATGACTCCCTCATAATATAAGTGGGAACCGAGGTGGTCGGAACGTACGTCCACTGAGTTCTACGAATACCCCGAAAGACTATATATGATTGGGTAATGGTGGCTAATGTCATGGTACGATACCGTACAGTCAATAGACGAGAATTTATTGGTACGACCGGTGTCGCAGGAGTCGGATTCCTGGGTGGGTGTCTCAATGCAGATACTGCTGGAGGAGACAACGAACTCGTGATGGTCTCTTCTGGGGAGGAAACCGGGACGTATGCCTCGAGTCAAGGTATCGCTGGAACGGTGAATCAGAACACGGAAGATGTATTTATCGATGCCCGACCGAGCGGTGGGACCGACGATAATGTTGGAATGATGAATAGAGGCGAGGCAGACATCGGATACTTCCAGCACAACAGCGCCCAGCTCATCATGGAGGGGAAGGAACCTTACGACGCGATCGATTTCACGCCACTGCAATTGTTTCACCACTCGGACCTCGCGTGGTTATTTGTAACATCGAATAGCGGGTGGGAGTCAGTAACAGACATTGAATCCAATAGTAAGGTTTCCCCAACGCCGAGTGGTTCCGGATCGGCACCGGTGCTCGAGCAGGCCCTCAATTACGCCGTCGACGACTACGAAAGAGTGAGCTATGGGTTCGGCGCACAGTCCAGTGCCATGCAGGAAGGCGAACTCGACGTCGCAACGATTGCAATCTCGAATTTTGACTTCGAGTCCTCCTGGATCCAAGAGATGAAACAAACCGTTGACACGCGGATTCTTGGCTGGCCAAACGATGCGGTTCAAGAAATAGGAGACGATTCCCTCGTGCCGGCCGAAGAGTTCGATCTATCGGAGGACCTCGCCGAGGGATACGCATACGTTCCAGATCCGACCGTCGCGATCAATATTCCATACAATTACTGCACTCACGACGGGGTTCCATACGACCCGGTATACGAGATGCTCAATGTGATGTGGGAAAACCGCGAGGCGATGGCCGATACGCACGTCTACGAAGAGTACCTCCTCGAGGACGAGTGGTGGGTGACACGGATGTACGACGGTGTTCCGTTCCATCCCGCTGCCGCAGACTTCTACGAGGAACAAGGCCTCTGGAGGGACGAATTCGAACGCGGCGAGGTCAACGAATAGGATCGTCATTTGCTAAATTGAATATCTGACAATGAGCGAACTCAAAGAAAGAATATCGATACTGCCCCGCAACGGTGAATCATTACTTAACAGTATTATATATATAATCGGAGTGTCGCTTACGCTGTTCACTATCTACTACGCGTACGCACATCCGATGGAACGGCTTCGTTATTCCAATCTATTTCTTGGCGTCGGTCTAACACTATTTTACTTATTAGAAGTTCAAAAGCACTTCGGCAACGACGAAACGAGTGAACGAACACAACAATCGGAGCAAATAGGGTTACGCTCGATTACAGGGCGAGCGAGCGCGTTCGCTGCTATCGCTGGGATTACTCAACGAATTAAATCCAAGTACGCTCGGATCGATCCGGTCATCGCGTTCAGTTTCGCTATCGCATCGGCAGCTGCGACTGGCTATATCGAATACAATTACGCAAATTTGCAATATGATGCCGCGTTGTATGGCTATACGATGGTAGACCACATCGTCGGACTCGTCATCATCGTGCTCGTGGCCGATGCTACTCGACGGGCGTTCGGGAACATGATCACGTCTGTAGTGGTGTTGTCCGTGATCTACGCGTTCGTCGGTCCGTGGCTACCCGGAATCTTTCAGCATACCGGAATGAACTGGGAGCAAGTCGCGCGCCACGGTGCAATCGGTCTCACCGGCACCTACGGGTTCATCCTCGGCGTCGGTTCGACGTGGGTCGCAATTTTCATCATGTTTGCCGGGATGGCCAAGGCGTTCGGTGCACTCGACTACGTTCTCAACATCGGCCGCGAAATGGGAACGAGCCTGCACACCGGCGTCGTCCAAATCGCGGTGATCGCTAGCATGATCATGGGATCGATTACCGGCAGCGCCGCGGCGAATACTGCAACGACAGGCAGCTTCACGATCCCGATGATCAAAGAACAGGGCATCCGCGCTGACTTTGCGGCGGCGATCGAGGCGGTGGCATCGAGCGGTGGTCAGATTCTTCCGCCGGTCATGGGCGTCGCGGCGTTCCTGATGGCAGACATCGTCGGCGTACCATACGTCAGTGTCATTCGGGCAGGTCTCATCCCGGCGTTGCTGTTTTATTTCAGTGTCAGCGTCGCAGTCTATCTCCTCGTCCTCAAGTTCGGGTGGACGACCGAAGAAACGACTTCGTTCGACTGGACCGTGTTCCTCACAGGACTTCATTTTGCGATCCCGCTTGCAGTGTTGCTTTATACGTTGATTATCCTCCGATTCACGCCACTTGCAGCCGGGATGTATACGATATTCACGATGATTCCGGTGATCTACCTCCGAAACCTGTACGTAGATGGGGTTTCCGTCGACACCGTCGTTGACACGACCATCGACACCATCGATGGGTTGAAACAGGGCGCCGTCGAGATGGCCCCGCTGGTCGGTATACTGGGCTCTCTCGGCGTCGCCCTCGTATTTATCACGCAGACTGGACTTGCACAGAAAATTAGTCTGCAGATGGTCGCGCTGGCTGGCGGTATATTGCTCCTGTTACTGATCATTGCGATGATCATGAGCATCCTGTTCGGACTGGGAATGCCGACCCCAGCTGCGTATATCTTGGTGGTAATGCTCGTCGTTCCGAGTGTGACCCGGATGGGGGTTCCGGATCTCACGGCCCACATGTTTGTATTCTATTTCGCGATGCTGTCCGCAATCACGCCGCCGGTAGCGGTCGCCGTCGCCATCGGCTCGAGCATCGCGGAATCTGATTTTACAAAATCCTGTGTTCAGGCCTTCCGAATCGGCGCGTCCGGGTTTTTAATCCCCTTCACATTTATCGCGAATGACAGTCTCATCTATTGGTCGTTCCCGGAGACGGTAATCGCACTTCCGCTCGTGTTATTCGGTATTACGTCGCTGGTTATCTCGACCATTGGATACGATGGCGTCAATGCGCTCGGCTACGGACATCGTGCGTTCTACATGATTCTTACGTTCGGTGCCCTGTTCGGCCCGTTACCCGTTCAGATTACTGCTGGAGCGCTAATCATCCTCGTCGCGTTCCTCTCGAACACCGACCGACTGCCGTCGATCATCGATCCCGCGCGAAACTGAGGTAGCCGTTCCGTCGTCATTCGGGACACAAGTTTTTATGTGATATCGAACAACCTCTTTCACGCCATGGTGACACATAACGATCGTCTCGGAAACGAAGATCTCGACGTGACCGTCAGTGATGATGGCCTGGTTGCACGAGCGATAATTGATCGACCTGCTGTTCACAACGCGTTGAGCGATACCGTCCTCACAGGACTCGTGGACGTGTTGAACGCCACTCAGGGCAGTGATATTCGAGTCGTCGTCATCCGAGGTGCGGACGGAACATTCTGCTCCGGAGGAGATCTGCAGGGAATGGACGAAGCCAAATCGAGATCGATGGACCAGCGACGGAACGGCTCGTCAAGTCTCGCCGATCTCTTTGACCATCTAATCGATGCAGATGCGCTCACTGTTGCCGCGGTTCAAGGCTACTGTCTGGCGGGCGGCTGTGGCTTGGCAGCAGGATGCGATTTCGTTCTCGCGGCCGACGAAGCCGAGTTCGGGACACCAGAGGTCAACGTAGGAATGTTTCCGATGCAAGCGATGGCCGCCATCATGCCAACCGTTGGAGAAAAGAAGGGGCTCAAAATGATGTTCACCGGAGAACATATCGACGCAACAGTCGCTGAGGACATCGGACTCGTCACCGATGTTCTCGACGCGTCCGAATTCGATGCCGAACTTGACGACTACGTTGATCAACTGGCAAGAAACAGTCCCGTCATGATCTCGATGGGAAAAGAAGCCTACTACACGCAACGAGATATGACGTTCGAACAATCGTACTCGTATCTCAAGGAGATGTTAGCCCTGCTGATGGAGAGCGAAGATCACAAAGAGGGAGTCAACGCCTTCGTCGAAGATCGACAACCCGAATGGGGGAAGCGCTAATGGGAGGTGTCGGCCCCACTCCGCCGAGCACCGATCTCTTCGTCGCCGATCTTCTCGAAGACGAGACCGCTCTCGTGACCGGCGGCGGTACCGGCATCGGGAAACACATCGCGCTCGCCTTCGCTGACCACGGTGCAGACGTCGCTATCGCATCACGCGATATGGACCACCTCGAGCCTGTCGTCGAGCAAATCGAAGACAAAGGCCAACGTGCGATCGCCACGTCGGTCAATATTCGCGACCGCGACCAGGTCGATGCGATGGTCGATACGGTGCTGGATGAACTCGGCGAAATTACGATACTCGTGAATAATGCGGGAGCGAATTTCCTGAGCCCCGCCGAGGACCTGAGCGAGAATGGCTGGCGGGCCGTCGTCGGGACGATTCTCGACGGCACTGCGTACTGTACCTTTGCGGTTGGCGAACACATGATCGAGAACGGCGGCGGTTCAATCATCACTATGGGTGCCACCAACAGCGAACGCGGAGCACCGTATCACGCACATTCCGGTGCGGGGAAAGCGGGAATAAAAAATCTCATGCAGACCGTGGCAGCCGAGTGGGCCGAATACGGAATCCGTGCCAACACCGTTGCTCCGGGTATAATCGAGACGGACGCACTGTCTAGCGTTTGGGACGAGGCAGGACGCGACCGTGAGAAAATCAGCCGTGACATCTCCGTCGATCGCCTCGGAACACCCGACGATTGCGTTCCTCTCACGCTGTTTCTCGCCAGCAACGCGGCCGCGTACGTGACCGGTGGCTACTTTACCGTTGACGGCGGACAGCTCGTCGCGAACGCGGAGCGATAACTCGAGTAACTCCGGACCAGGTAATGCCGTCCATTTTTCGTTGAACTCCTGTCGCCTTCCCCAGAGTCTACTCCGAGACGGATCTCAAAATAACACCGTTCCGTGGTGCCGGTCGCGCTCGATACGGCGTTTGTCGCGGTACGCATCGATGCGACTCTCGAGTTGCACGCGTAAATCACCTGCCGGAATCAGTTCGTCGACTTGCATACTGGAAGCCTGTTTGCGGATGTCTTTCCGATACATCTCTTTTTTCTCCTCGATAAACTCCTTCCGCTCTTGAGGCTCGTCTATGGCATCGATCTGTTGTGAAAACATCGCGCGTACCGCTGCGTCGGGACCCATCACCGCGAGTTCGGCTGAAGGAAGTGCAAGCGTGGCGTCAGGTTCGAACGATGGACCGCACATCGCGTAGATACCAGCCCCATACGCCTTTCGAGTAATCACGCAGAACTTCGGGACCTGTGCGTTCGAGGTCGCGTAAATGAATTTCCGCCCTTTCTGGAGGATTCCCTGTTTTTCGACCTGGGAGCCGACCATGAATCCCGGTGTATCACAGAGATAGACGAGCGGGATACCGAAGGCGTCACATTTCCAGATGAAGTCCGCGGCCTTCTCCGCCGAATCTGGAAATATCGCGCCCGAGATATGTTCGGGCTGATTAGCGACGATGCCCACCGGCCGGCCATCGATGCGCGCAAACCCCGTGACTATTTCGGGAGCGAAGCGAGGCTTGAGTTCGAAGAAAGAGCCCCCGTCGACGACTCGATCAATGACATCGTGGACATCGTAAGATTTGTTCGGTTCGTCTGGGATGACCGCGTCCAACCCCTTCGGATTACGGGCCGGCGCGCTTGTCGACCGTTCGGGGAGCGGCGAGCGATAGTCCTGCGGGAGATACGAGAGGAGTTCTCGAACTTTCTTCGCGGCGGTTTCTTCGTCCGATACGACGAGATCGGCGCTTCCGGAATGTGTCGCGTGGACATCAGGTCCTCCGAGATCTTGCATGCTGATACTCTCGCCGGTCATTTCTTCGACGATACGAGGGGACGCGATCGCCATTCCCGAAATCTCTTCGACCATGATCAGAAAGTCACAGAAGACCGGCGTATAAGCGGATCCCGCAATATTCGGTCCATAGAGAACGCCGATCTGTGGGACCTGGCCAGAGTGTATACACTGGTTAAAAAACGACTTCCCGCCGGTGTATCGACCGGCATGACTGGACGATTCGTCACGTTCATCGGGAGACAGGCGAGCACCCGTCGAGTCGATGAGTCGAACGATAGGTGATCGAGCAGTTACGGCACGTTCGGCGAGACGAATTTCTTTCTCGATACCCTGCTGACCGAGCGAACCGGCCATAACGGTATAATCGTTCGCCGAAAAGAAGATATCTCTCCCGTTGATATCACCGATTCCCGTTATCATCCCGTCTGCAGGTGTCCGTTCGTCGTTCGCATAGCCGGCGAAGGACCCGTCCTCGTATTGAACCTCGTCGAAGACCATATCGATCCGGTCCCGAACGAACGCTTTTCCCAACTCTTCGATTTTCGCGTGTCCTTTCTCGGAACCGCCGGAGGCGATATCCTCGATTTCTTCCCGGAGGCGTTCCTCACGCTCGGTGAGAATCACGCCCTCATCCGCATAGTCTTCAGCGCTCTCACCGTCGACGATCTCGACCGATCTTCCGAGGTGTTGGGAAAGAGCCGTGACTATCGCACGAACCGTGTCATCGTCGTAATCGCCATCGATCTGAATTTTCATAGTTTGATCCTTGATAGCATGAGCCACTAGGAGCTACCATGTGATCCAATTTGATGTCGTTCTAAAAGTGTATCGTTCATTGATCGGTCGTTTCGAAGCGGGTACTCGAGCGGACACCTTCGGCGCACGGTCGAGCCGATCTCGCTCACCGCAAAACGCCCGGGCACTCATCGGTAGTAGTCCCGTTTATCGTTGGATAATTTGTGCTTTTGCACCTTGTTCGTCGCCGTCTTGGGAAGTTCGTCGACGAAATCGACGGCTTTCGGCGATTCGAATCCGGCGAGGCGGTCACGAGCATACTGGCGAACGTCGTCCGAGTTGGGATCGATACCCGCAGGAGCGACGGCGAACACGGTTACCGCCTCTCCCCAGCGCTCGTGGGGGAGTCCAATGACCGCGACCTCGTCGACGTGCGGATGATCGAGTAACACCGATTCGACCTTCTGAGTGGAGACGTTCTCACCGCCGGATTTGATGATGTCTTTCTTCCGATCGACGAATTTCAGTAGTCCGTCCTCGTCGAAAAAGCCCATATCTCCCGAGTGGAACCACCCGTGAGCGAACGCCTCCCGCGTCTGTTCTTCGTCATTGAGGTAGCCGTCCATAACGTTCGGTCCGCGGTAGACTATCTCCCCCACTTCACCATCAGGGAGACGGTTTCCCTTCTCATCCATGATCGCAATATCCGTATTCGGTAATCCCGTCCCCCAGTAGTTTCCTTCCTTCTCTAGTTGCCACTCGGGGTGAAAAGTACAGGTCGGTGGATACGCCTCCGTTTGTCCCGAACCGAGACTAAAGTCAGCATCGAAAACGTCGATACACTCTTTCAGCGTCTCGTTTCCGATTGGTGTCATCGCGTACGTACACCGTCGCAGCGAGGAGAGATCGCGATCCCTGATGTCGTCTCTGGAGAGCAACTCCGTGTACATCGACGGCAAGAGCGTGATGTCCGTGATGCCGTACGTTTCGACGTGATCGAGCAATCGATCCGGTTCGAATCCGCGCATGATGATCATCCGTGCGGAAACGTGGAGTACCGCCTTTACCTGGGAGAGCATCGCACAGTGGAACATCGGCAGTAGCCCGCCCTTGATGTCGTTTCGCGTCATCTCACCGCCGACGACGTTATTGATCGAGCCGGCGTGTAACGCTCGGTGAGGCAAGCGTACGCCTTTCGGGCGTGAGGTCGTTCCCGACGTGTACATTATCTGCGCGAGATCCGTCGCTTCGACATCGACAGCCAGTTCGGCATCACTGTGGCCATCGATAAACGCCCGAAAGGAGGGTGTCGATACCGAATCGTGGTCGTCCTGCCAGTCGATACTCGCGAGCAACTCGATTTCGCGATCCTCGAGGACGGATTCGATCTTCGGATAGAACGTATCCTCGACGAGAATCGCGTCGACCGCCGCGTGATCGAGTTCGTAGGCGATATCGTCAGACGTGATTTCAGGATTGATGGGGACGGCGACGATTCCAGCCTTGAGTGCGCCGAAGTACGCTTCCAGATACTGAAGGGAGTTCGACGCAATGAACGCGATCCTGTCACCCGTTTCGACTCCGGCGTCGATAAACGCATGGCCCGCGCGGTTCGAGCGCTTATCGAACGCTCCAAACGTTATTTGCTCGCCAGTCGACGGAACGATAAATGCATCTTTCTCGGGACGGCGATTACCTGCTCGGCGAACGATATCGCCCGCCGTGGTCCGGGTAATCTTCCCGACGGGATATCCACTATCCGAGTTGTGTGGCATCTCTTGGTCTGCCATATGATAACAATCATTGCGAAACGCAAAAATTCTATCGTTGATCCGTCTACCGAGTCGACCTCAGACCGCCGCCAGCGATATACGCGGTGGGACGAGTGTTCACCCCCGACGGAGAGCAAACGTCGACCTCCCGTGAGAGAACGAATGTTGGGCAATGGATCGGCAGATTCACTGAGCCGGGAGATAGTGTGCAGTTCCACCTCACCCGTCCGATGCTGGACCGATAGCACTATCGATGGCTCGAGGCTAGTACACGCCCGGACCGAGTGATCGCTGGGAATTACGGTGCTGTTCAGATAAGGCTGAAGGAGTGAGGCGTGGCGTTTTCAAAGTGATTCATGCCCGAAAACGCACGCCTCAGTTCTAGTATCGGCCAGTTCGACTTGGATTTTGTGGAGCGAGAAGCAACACCGCGGCTGTTGATGAAGCTCAGTATTCAACTCCATCTTGCTGGACTCTCGCTTTCGAATACTGTTCGAGTTCTCGAGATATTTGGTGTTGAACGGGCTCGATCGACGGTTCATAATTGGGTTCACAAGGCAGATTTACAGCCCGATCCCTGTCGAAGTCCGGATCACGTTGCGGTTGACGAGACGGTGATCCGGCTCGGCGATGAACAGTATTGGCTGTACGCCGCTGTCGATCCAGAGTCAAACGAATTACTGCATACAAAGCTTGAACCGACTAGAACCAAGGTCATAGCCAGTACGTTCTTCACGGAATTACGTGAGAAACACGACGTCGATGACGCCGTGTTTCTCGTCGATGGCGATAAATCGCTGAACTACGCTTGTCAACGACATGGCCTCGATTTCAGATACGAACGACATGGAAATCGGAACAGTATCGAACGTGTCTTTCGTGAGATAAAACGCCGAACCTCATCCTTCTCAAACTGCTTTAGTAACGCTCACGCAGACACTGCTGATCAGTGGCTCAGATCGTTCGCCTTCGCATGGAATCAGCTTATCTGAACACGATGGGAATTACCGGGCGGTAGCTATATTACCGACAATATGTATGTCAATAGTGGTCATGGTGGATTTTTCACTTACTGAACGACAGCGTGCCGTCCGAGAGACGGCCCGGGAGTTCGCCGAGAACGAGATCGAACCCATCGCCCGGGAAGCAGAAGAGACCGAAGTTTGGCCTAGCGAGGTCTGGGAACAAGCCGTTGACGCGGGGTTCGTCGGGGTCGAAATACCGGAGGAGTACGACGGATCAGGGATGGGTGCCGTCGAAAGTACACTCGTTTCGGAGGAGTTTGCCCGGATCGATGCCGGGGTCGCGACGGCAATCGGAACAGCATTTGGAACGCGGATGATCGACGCCTTCGGGACGGAAGCCCAAAAGGAGTGGATCCTGAATGGGGTGGCTACCGGCGATCTGATCACGGCGATGGCGAACACTGAACCGGACCACGGAAGCGATGCCAGTCGTATCGAGACCGAGGCCCGTAAAACGGGCAACGAATACGTCATCGACGGGGTCAAGACCTTCGTCACTCACGGGACGATAGCCGACGTGGTACTGACGCTCTGCCGAACGGGTGAATCCGGACACGGCGGTATTTCTGCGCTTCTCGTCGAAACGGACCGAGACGGGATAGTAGTCGAGTCCGAAATCGACAAGATGGGGTGGAATGCCTCCGAGACGGCTCAGTTGCGATACGATAACGTTCACGTACCCGAGGAAAACCTCGTTGGCGAGGAGGACGAGGGATTCTATCAACTGATGGAATTTTTCGAAGCGGAGCGAGTCGGGATCGCCGCTGCGTCGCTCGGAATCGCTCGCGGTTGCCTCGAACAGGCGATCGACTATGCAACCGACCGAAAGCAGTTCGGTCAACCGATCGCCGAATTACAGGCCATTCAACACAAGATCGCCGAGATGGCGGTGAAAGTCGAAAATGCCCGTCGGCTCACCCTCGATGCCAGTTCGCGCCTCGATGACGGGGAGAATCCGACGAAACTCGCTAGCATGGCGAAACTTTACGCCAGTGAAATCGCGGAAGAAGTTGCCAGCGACGCGATTCAGATCCACGGCGGTAACGGATACACGCGTGACTATCCGGTTGAGCGGCAGTACCGACATGCGAAAATTTACCAGATTGGGGAAGGCACCAGTGAGATTCAGAAGAATATCATCGCGGAGGAATTGCTATGACCGTTCGCATCGCTAACGCCGCAGGCTTTTGGGGTGACGACGATCGCGCACCCCGTCGTATGCTCGAGAACGCTCGGAACCTCGATTATGTGACGCTCGATTATCTTGCGGAAGTGACCATGGCGGTGCTCGTGCGCCAGCAAGAGAGCGATCCCGATCGCGGGTACGCAACTGACTTTCCGTCACTCGTCGGCGATATCCTCTCCGAGACGATGGATCGAGAAATTACCATTCTGGCCAACGCTGGCGGAGTCAACCCGGCGGCCTGTCGAGACGCGGTGCTGTCAGTAGCAGCTGAACAGCAGCTCGATGCCACAGTTGCGACCGTCTCGGGCGACGATTTCCGGGATCGAACGGACGAGTTCGTCGATACCCACCTCCAACACGCGTACAGCGACGAGCCGCTTCCCGACGACGCAGATGTCGTCTCGGCGAATGCGTACTTCGGAGGATTCCCTGTCGCCGAAGCGCTGGATCAGGGGGCCGACGTGGTCATTACGGGACGGGTTATCGATGCTGCTCTCATCATGGGTCCGCTGATCCACGAATATGACTGGAATCGCGACGACTACGATCGGTTGGCCCGCTCACTGATAGCGGGTCACGTCATCGAATGTGGCGCACAGGCGACGGGAGGAAACTTCCTCGGTGACTGGGAGGACATCGATTTCGAGCACATTGGATTTCCGATCGCGGAAGTCGAAGCTGACGGTTCGACGGTCATTACTAAACCGCCCGGAACGGGTGGGATGGTCACGCCCGACACAGTAAGCGCCCAGCTCCTCTACGAGGTGGCCGACCCAGCTAATTACTACGGGCCGGACGTAATAGCGAATTTCAAGCATGTCGAACTCGAGACGATCGGTAACGATCGCGTCGAGTTAAGCGGCGTCGAAGGAACGTCCCCGACGGATACCTACAAAGCCAGTCTTCACTACCGTGACGGGTGGACTGTTCGAAACAGTGTGGTATACTCGAATCCGAATGCGGTGGAGAAAGCGGAGCGTGCCTTCGAATTCGTTCGAAATCAGGCGGACGAGCGCGGGATCGAGTACGACCGGTTCCGAACCGAGGTATTTGGGGCGAACGCGCTTCATGACGGCACCGCTGCGGGTGAGCCCGAGGAGGTCGCGGCCCGAATCGCTATCGAGACGCCGAACGAAAGCGACGGCTACGAGTTTGCGACCCTGTTCGCCAACCTCGGTCTCGGGGGACCGCCTGCGGTTACGATGTTTTCACCGGGACGCCCATCACCGACGCCGAAATTCGCGTATCATCCCGTTCTCGTCCCGAAATCTGCCTTCGATCCGAACGTAGAGGTGACCGACCGATGAAGCTTCACGATATTGCACACGGGCGATCGGGCGACAAGGGTGACAAGGCTAACGTTGGCATTATCGCCACCGACCGAGACGACTACCCATTCCTCCGTGATCTCCTTACGGAGGCATACGTTGCAGACGTGTTCGAAGCGTTCCTTGAAAAACCGGGCGTTGAGAGTGTCGATCGATACACGCTCTCCGGGATTGGTGCATTAAATTTCGTCCTTCACGATTCATTGGACGGCGGCGCCAGCGAGTCACTTCGCACCGATCGACAGGGGAAGACGTTCGCAGCGATGCTCCTCCGCCAACACATCGAGGACGAATACGATCGATTTCACGAATAGGTTGCTCGCTATTCGGTGGAGGCGTGTAATACCCTCCTCGCTCCGCGCCAGCAGCAAATCACCGATCGTATTCGGAACCCGCTGACTGCTCTCAGACATTCACTTTCGAGAGAACACCGAGGGAGGAGTCTCTCGGAGGCTAGCTCCTAGTACGATCGCGGCATTCCCAGTACGCTTTCACCAATATAGTTGCGCATCATCTGGCTGGAACCGGGCGCGATTCGTCCCAGCCGGGCGGCTTTCCAGAGATCGACGACGAAGTATTCCGTGCTGACCCCGTTGCCGCCGTGCGTCTGAACAGCGAAGTCGCATGCTTCGTAACCAGACTCGCTCGCGCGGAGCTTCGCCATGTTAGCCGCGGCGCCTGCGTCTCCGCCGTTGTCGACTGTCCAGGCTCCCTTTTTTACGAGCATTTCGGCGGCCTCCAGTTTCGACCACTTGTCAGCGATCGGATGCTGAATCGCCTGGTGAGACCCGATAGGGGAACCGAACACCTCTCTCGTTTTCGCGTACTCTATCGCGCGTTTGAGCGCACACTTACCCGAACCGATGGCGTTTGCTGCACCGACGAGGCGTTCGGGATTGACGGTCTCGAACAACTGATAGAGACCGTTATCCCGTTCGCCGATGACAGCGGTTGAATCGAGATGGTAATCGTCAAAGTTGATCTCGTACTGATTCTCCGGTGCAGGGATACCGGTGTCGAGCGGCTGATAATCGATTCCATCATCGCTTGGATCGGCCAAGAAAAGGGTGATTCCGTCGGTACGTCGGTCAACGTCGGCTACGGGTTTTGTACGTGCGACGAGGAGCATCTTGTCGGCGCGTTCGACGCCTGATATCCACTGCTTCGTCCCGTTCACGACGAACCCATTGTCGGTCTCCTCGGCGAAGGTGTCTAAGTTCGGCGTATTGTGACCTGCTTTCGGTTCGGTAAGGGCCATGCAGAACTTCATCTCGCCGTCAACAAGTTTCGGGAGATACGCTTCTTTCTGTTCCGCAGTCCCGTTCCGTGAAAGGGTGATCGAACCGAAAACGGGAGTAACAACGAAGAGCATCCCGACACCCATGCAGCCGTGTTCGGCGAGCGTCTGAACGATTGTCGTCATCGCTTGAATTCCCATCCCCTCGCCGCCATACTCCTCGGGGACTGCAGTTCCCAAAAAGCCAGCAGTAGCGCAATCTTGCCAGAACTCGGAGGGATCGACTTGTTCGTGGTTAACTCGTTGCCAGTAATCGTCGTCGTATCGCTCAGCGATCTCGCGCGCGGTTTCTCGAATCAGTTCGTACTCCGGGCCTTCTCCGAATGCCATCGATGTTGCTTCTGACGTCATGTGTTGGTGTTTGTCGTGAGTATAGTAAACATTATGCACTGATCACGAACAGTCCGTCGAATTCACAGAACGGGACCTCTGCTCGAGCATCACCGATTTGCCCAGACAGTGTTCGAATACGTTCGTTTTGGTCTCTGACTTTGCTTCAGGGTGCAGTCGAGACCGTCCGTCTGAGGAGATTACTCCCGGATCGTGCAACCGACTCGAGATTTCGACGGATAACGCGACTACAAAAATTGAGGAGGCGGTCCGGTCGCTCCGCAACAAGGGACGACTCAGTGTCGGCGGCGACATGAGTGTTTCCGTGATCGCCGAATTGAATGTGAGAACTGCCACGCCCGTGTTCTCGTCGACCGGGCGATCCGACGCGAATACGTCTGCCGTTACGACGACTGAACATGACTGACCAGACGCTGGATCTCGAACTGGAAACCATCGGTGGTATCGAGCGCGTCGAACGTATCGCGCGACGAACCGATTCCGGCGTCGAGACGACCGACGAGGCGTGAGTATCGGATCCCGACGACATCACGCTTCTCGAGTAGTTCGCGGGACTAGTGGAGACGAACTCGCTCAGGAGCGCCATGGCCCGGAGCGAGGGCGTCGACTCACTCCTGAAAAAGCCGATGGAGATCGAGACCCTCGAGGCCGCGATCGACCGGTTCGAGGTTTGACGGGACAAAACCGACGGACAGACCCGATCGAGCACCTAGCGGAAAGTGAGAGAGAAATGATTGGGTCGTCCTCGCACAGGTGAGATTCGTCACGTACGACGTTGACGAGGTAACGCCGGTACTCGTCCTCGACTCATTGGATGCCTTCGACGCGGAAGGGACTCGCCACCTCGTCGGTTACTTCGCCGACGAAACGGTCTATCCGGTCGCGATGGTCCATCCGGAATCCGCTGGTGTACGTCGTTCTACACGGACACATTCCAACCGGTCGCTCAGAGTTGAAGGGGGCCTAATAAACCGGGAGATAGTTTTTGATGTTTACGTTGCGATCGGTTTCGATGAAATAGTCGAGCTCAGCCACCGAATCGAGCGCCCGCACCTGAGTGAGCAGGTCGTCGATTTTCGCGTTCGACTCTGCGGTGGCGATTCCGTACAGATCGATGGTTCCGAATCCGTCGGCAACGAACCAGAAGTCCATGTTCGCCATCGCCTCGAAGACTTCCTGTTTCGAGTTCGCCTTGTCGATGGTCTCGATCGTGATCAGAACGATCTCCCAGCTATTGCGTTCCGGACGCGGAAGAAAGAAGCTCGTCATATTCTCGAGCAGCGACGTGACGCGTCGGCGGACCCCTTCGCTGCTCATATCGATGTCGTAGTTCGACAATTCGTCCGCGATATCGGCGTACGGGCTTCGCGGATCGTTCGCCAGTATTTCCAGAATCTGTCTATCGATCTCGTCTATCTCGAGAACATCGTCTTTGTCGTGGCCTGGCATATGCTGGTACTGCATCTACTAACTATTAAAATCTCTTTATATTGTTGCTGGGCAGTAGCACCGAAACCGAATCTATGCGGCGAAGCACTATGCAGTGTCGATCCGCCCTGAGGCCGGTATAACACCGATAACTGCCAACGGTTACCACCGGTCCCGGTCCGAAGATCCGACGGATCCCGTCCGTCAATATCGGGGCAGCCGAGGACCGCTCGAATCTAAACTTCGAGATTGTTTACTCCTTGCCGAACACGGGGAACTGCGACATCGACGAGCGGGACGGCTCGTCGATCGTTCCCGATCCTCACGAGAGATTCTCTTTGAGGATTTTACCGGTCGGATTGCGCGGCAATTCCTCGTAGAATTCCACCTCACGAGGCTTCTTGAAATCGGCGATGCGACTCCCAACGTAGTCCATGACTACCTCGGAAGTCATCGATTCGCCGTCGCGGAGGACCACCGCAGCCTTCACGCGTTCCGTCCACTCCTCGTCCGGAACGCCGACGACGGCCGCCTCCGAGATGCTCTCGTGTTCGTGAAGTATTTCCTCGATCTCCGCGGGATAGATATTCTCACCGCCCGAGACGATCATGTCGTCGTACCGGCCGACGAAGTAGAGGAATCCGTCCTCGTCCCGGCGGACGAGATCCGAGGAAACGAAGTATCCCTCGTCGTCGAAGACCTCGTCAGTCTTCTCCGGCATCCCGAGGTACTCCCTGAACGCGGTCGGACCGCGATACGCGATTCGACCGACCTCGCCGGGTTCCACTTCCTCTCCGTCCGCATCGACGACTTTGGCCGTCACATTGGTGATCGGCTTTCCGATGCTGTCCGGCTTCTCGAGTGCGTTTTCGGGATCGAGCAGACAGGTGACTGGGGCCATCTCCGTCTGTCCAAACACCTCATAGAGGTTCGCGTCGAACGCGTCGATGATTTCTTCTTTGAGTTCCTTTCCGGAGGGTGCAGCGCCGGTCATGTAGTGCTCGAACGAGTCGATATCGTAGTCGTCGAACCCGTCAGCGTCGAGCAGTGCACGGCTCATCATGGGCACGAAGAACGATCCGGTGATGTCCTCGGCGTCGATGACCTCCATCACGCGATCCGGATTGAAATCGTTCATCAGATACGTCGTCGATCCGCAGTAGAACGTGTTGTTGAACAACGCGAACGCCGCGATGTGAAACAGCGGCGTCACTACGAGAAAGCGGTCCTCGTTCTCCTCGAAGTTACAGCTATACACCGTGTTCACGGAGTTCTGCAAGATATTGTCATGCGTGAGCACGCACCCCTTCGGTTTCCCCGTCGTTCCGCTCGTGTACATGAGGGCCGCGTCGTCGAGTCGGTCCGGGACGATGTCGATTCGGTCGGTAGAAGTGTCCTCGAGGATGGCGTCGAAGCCGTCAGCGAAGTCGGGAACGTCCGAGCCGAGGTACAGATACTCGTCGATTTCCGTCTCGTCCCGCGTAGCGACCGCGGAGATTGTTTCTCGCGCCTCCTCATCGAAGAGACAGAACGATGCACTGCTATCCCGGAGGACGTACCCGACTTCTTCGTCCTTGAATCGGTGGTTAATCGGTACCGGCAGTGCGCCGAGTTTCATTGCTGCGTAGTACGTCTGGATCGTTTCGGGGTGGTTCTGCATGTAGACCGCGATGCGGTCCCCCTTCGAGAGGCCGCGGTCCGCGAGCGCTCGCCCGATCTGGTTCACCCGATTGTCGAATTCCCGGAACGTAATCTCGTCTCGCGTCCCGCCGGTGAGCGACACGAGACAGTTGTCGTTCGAATACTTCCGTGCATTCATCTCTGTCACGTTACCGAGGGTTAACCCGTTCATGGTCGTTTCCTCTTGCGAGTAGCGTTATAGTGTTTTTCACTGATCTGCTGTCCATGAACCCGTTCTGTCGACCGAGCCGGGATCAGCCGATCGATCCGACGCTGGCACTGCTCCGGTATTGAATAGCTAGCCAGCACGAGTGTTGGCAGTTATATTGTGACATTGCGGGCCGCTGATAACGCACTTAGGTCGTTATATATTTGGAAGGCAGCCCACGTTCCGTGTCCAGACAAACCGACTTCCTGTTTGTGACAAAGTGACATTGATGAACTGAAGTACCATGGAACTGGAGTGGGATGACAGCGGTTGCTCGAACGCAGCGTTCGCGAGTAGTATGCGGATGATACCACGATGAGATTAGCTAGAAACGCGCACCGACGACGGTTCTTCGTCAACCGTAATTCGATAGTATCCCGTGAATTTTACGATGTCGTATGGTTCGAGCGCAGCACCTACCGTATCGGGGACTAGAACAGTCATCTCGTCGGTCCTGAGCAAACGGGGCAGGTGATTTTTCGCGGACTCGCAGAGTTCGTCGTAGTGGTGGATGCGCGAGTCGCACGGAATTCGATCGACAGGCGTGAGGGTGACGGCCTTCACTGTCATGAGTATCCATTCCATGGTGACTCCTCCACGCGTTTGAATTTTTCCTCCCATAAGTGACTACTAGGGAGCTATGACGGTTCGAACGCGATCGTTTGACGGGACGTGCTCCGCGTGATCGTGCGCTCATTTTTCAGATATCAATATTCCCGTTGCTTGCTCCTCTGTGAGAGGGAGGTCTATAGTAGCCACTGAAACGATTTACACTCTGATCGCAACGTAGTCATGCGATTAGATGTGCAGTGACTTGCAGTGGCTACTATAGCTGTACTCAAATCGGGTCGTCGCTGATCAGGAGTCCGTCGGAGGGCGATACCGAGCCCGAATCTAGTCGCACGCCGGTGACTGCACCGACCGGCGGCATGTTTGCCTGCTGAAACGGGGACTCACAGCGAGAAGATGCCACAGTGCGTCGAATCGAACTAGAGCTCTTCGGTACGATTCCCGCCGGGAAGGGAACCGAAGCGGGACGCGAGACCGCAGTGGCACCGTTGTCCGCTCGGTGGCGGGACCATTCGACCGCTGCCGAAGCGGCGGGCAGGTCCGCGGTCCGGTCCAAGGGCTGCCACTTCATGACAGCTTTCCCATGCCAATGGCGATATTTATATGTGTATTCGGACTAATGAGCTGTGTACGCATGGCACAATCAGCGAAGACTGGTTCCGGCGTTTCGTTCGGGACCGACGAAGAGACGGAACTCATCCTCCAGAGTCTCGACGAGTTCGTCGAACAAGAAGTAAAGCCGATCGCGGACGATCTCGGCGAGACACTCACCAATCCCCGGCTCGGACACGAACCGGACGGCCGACTGACCGATGAGGTGCTCGAGGCGAAAGCCAAAGTGCGACGAAAGAGCGCGGAAGCCGGCTTCTACGCGATGAACATGCCCGAGGAGGTCGGGGGCGAAGATGTCTCGGCTGTCACGTGGTATCGGGCGAACAAACACATCGCAACCAAATCGGTGCCGCTGGCGTCGGATGTTCTAGCCGGTCCTGGCGGACCGAAGCCGCTGCTCGCGCAGGCGGAAGGATCACAGATCGAACGCTACCTCGAGCCGACGATGCGCGCGGAGAAGACGACCGCGTTCGGCCAGACGGAGCCGGGGGTAGGATCGGATTCGCCGAACATGGAGACGCGAGCAGAGAAGGACGGCGACGAGTGGGTGCTTAACGGACAGAAACAGTGGATCACGAACGCCCCGTACGCCGACTTCATCCAGGTGTTCGCCCGGACGACGCCGCAGGAGGAGGCCGGCCGGTACGACGGCATCACGTGTTTCATCGTCGAGGAGGACGAGTACGAGATCGGATCCCTGAACAACGCCGTCGGTGCGACCGGCATTCAGGCCGAAGTCCACTTCGACGACGTCCGACTGCCGGCGGATCGCGTCCTCGGGAGCGTCGACAACGCGTTCTACGATGCGATGTCGTTCCTCGGACTCGGTCGCATCGAGATCGGTGCGACAGCGGTCGGCCACGCGGAGTGGCTACTCGATACAGCCACCGAGTACGCGAACGAACGCGAGGCGTTCGGCGAGCACATTGGCCGGTATCAGGCGGTCTCGCACAAGATCGCACGGGGCCGAGCGAATGCGATGGCTGCCGACACCGTCGGCCTCAAGTGCGCCTGGCTGCTCGATCAGGGAGAGACCGCGATCGCCGAGTCGTCGATTCTCAAGTGGTTCGCGACCAACGCCTTCTGGGAGATTGCTGACGATGTCGTCCAGATTCACGGCGCCAACGGTCTCTCCGAGGAGAACCCCTTCATGGATCGTCTCCATCGCGCCCGCATCCAGCGAATCGTCGAGGGAACCGACGAGATCCAACTCAATACCATCGCGAAGCAGTACGGCGTGGAAACGTAGACCGGACCGAGCGCTCGAGCACATCAGTCCGTTTCACGGCTACCGACTGCGAGCGGAATAGCGTCACCGCGTGCCGGTGTTGCTTGTCGGCGACGGCGTCGCGGACGGCGTCCGTCGATTCTGAGATACGTTAGCGCGCCTCGAGATGATACCGGTTCGAACTGGTGTTCCAGGCCACGGACCGGTACACGATCGGTACGGGGCGTGTCTCGGACGGTCCGTCACCGGGTTGGAAGTCACACTCGATCGAATCGGATCGGATCGACCGACGGCCGTTCGGATCACGAAGGACGGAGCGGGTACAGAACGGCGGAAGAAGGTACGGAACGGCGGCGCAGTCCTCTCTCTACGGACACCGAACTCGTCGAATACCTCGAGGACAACGGGGGCGGCCGGCGTGTTCTTGCGGACGGCGTTCGGTGCTACGAAGGTGGCTAATCGACTCGGTGACCGTCCCGACCCCTGATCGCCGCAGCCAACTGTTCCACAGGGCCACCGGGATCGACGGGTCTGCGTTACTGTCCGTATGTGACGGGGACGGCTCCCGTCCGACTGGGCCCGCGGTTACGGCGCGAGCGTGGTCATCGTCTCGCGTACCTCTTCGGGACCGGCACCCCGTGGGAACGAGACGTTAATCGCATCGACACCGTCCATATCGAGGAACTGTTCGAACTGGTCTCGCGCTTCCTCGGGCGTTCCCGCGGCGCCCATTTGATCGCGCAACTGCTCTTTCACGATGGCCGTCGCCTGCCCTTTCTCACCCTCTTGCCACGTCTCGTAGATCTCGTGGGCGACGTCTTCGTACCCCTGTCGAGCGAGGTTGTCCCGGTAGAACGTCCCCATGCCACCGATGTAGAAAGCGATGTGCTGGGCGACGAGATCCCGAGCTCGCTCCCCGTCCTCGAGGGCACAACAGCCGACGGACAGGGTGACGCGAACGTCATCGAGCGTTTTGTCGCCCAATTCGGCGCCGCGACGAAGGTCCTCGAGACGCTCCGCGAGTCCGTCTCGAGTGTAGTTGACCGCGTGCCAGCCGTCGGCGAACCGGCCGGCGAGTTCGACGGCCTTCGGGCCGAGTCCCGCCGCATCGATGGGGGGTTCGGGGTCGGGAGCGTCACAGCGCAGTCGGAAACCGTCGAGGGAAAAGTATTCGCCGTCGTAGGAGACGACCTCCCCGGAGACGACTTGCCGGGCGATTTCGATCGTTTCGCGTGTTCGTCGGAGCGGATTGCCGAACTCCTCTCCGTGCCAGTTCTCGATGACGATCGGACCGCTGGGGCCGACCCCGAGCCGGAACCGACCGCCGCTGACTTCTTGCAGGGTGGCCGCGGTCTGACCGAGTAGTGCCGGCGATCTGGAATAGATGTTGGCGATACTCGTTCCGATACCGATCGAGTCGGTTCGTTCCGCGGTGATTGCCATCGCTGTGACGGCGTCTCGCCCCCACGTTTCCGGAAACCACACGCGGTCGTACCCCAGTTCTTCGGCGTGAACTGCCTGTTCGACGAGGTCATTGAGCGTCGGCTGTGCTCCGACCGGGAGAAACACGTCCCTGTCTGTCATGCATGGGCATAGTGCGTTCATCGGTAATAAAGCTGAGTTTTAGGCCGGCCGCACCGATAGTGAGTCAACGTATTCGCCGTCGGGAACCGCAGTCGGAGTCATGTCGGTCTTGCGGAACGGATCAGCGATGAGTGCAGCGGCACACGGTAACCGGCCGGCGCTTGCGGATCCACGGCGTGAACGCCGCGGTGACCGTCGGAGTCACCGTCGAGACCCGGATTCTCAGTCCAGTAACCCGTTCTGTTTCGCGATGGTGTTCAGTTGCAGTTCGTCGGTCCCCTCGACGATTCGAAGGAGACGCACGTAGTTCAGGTGATCCATGAGCCCGTAGTCCTCGCTGAGGCCGTTCCCACCGTGAATCTGGACGACTGCATCGGCGGCGGCCCAATAGGTCTGGGTCGAAAACCAGTTGAAAATAGAGCTGTCCTCGACGACCGGTTGTGCCCGATCCAGCACGTGCTCCGCGAGCCCGACGACCTGTGCTCCGAGTTCCAGCATTCCAACTGACAGAAAGCCCATCGCGTCGTAGAACGCGTTGTCGACGCTCCCGAGGATGCGACCGGCCGGGAGTCGGACGTCGTCGAACAGCAACTCCGTCTGTTGCCCGGCCTCTGCCGGGGTGTTGTTGATCGATTCGAACTTCCACTCATCCTCCACGACGATGAAACACGTGATGCCGTCGTACCGGCCGGCCTCCTCCTGCGGCGTCGTCCGGGCGAACACCTGCGCGAAGTCGGCGTTCGTGATCCACTGTTTGGTGCCGTTGAGTTCCCACTCGTCGCCGTCTTTCTCCGCCGTCATTTGCATCGCGGCTGAGTCCGATCCCACGGTCGGTTCGGTTTGCGCGAACGCCGTCGACTTCCGTCCCTCTACGACGGACTCCACGTACTTTTCGCGCTGTTCGTCGACGGCGAGCAATAGAAGCGGTTTCGGGCCTTCGAGACCCGCCAGCACCTGCTGGTTCAGCCCACGTCCCTTCGAGAAGACGTGTGTGATCGCACGGTACCAGGTGACGAACGAGACATCGGATCCGCCGACGTCTTCGGGCATGTTCATCGCGTAGAGGCCCGCGTCGACGGACTTCCGTCGGACCACTTCGATCACCTCGAGATCATGGATTCTGCGAATCGCTGCAGTTCGAAACGCCGACCGCCGCCGATTCAGGGGCTGCTCCGACGTTAGCGCCGGTGGCGCTCGGCCGCCATCCGTGGCCGACTGAACTCGGAGAAGGCGGTCCCGTTACCGGGAGGAACCCCTCCGCGAGAGCTACTGTGCTATAGGTACTGATTTTCCACAACAGAGATGGCGGTAGCGGCCGATGTCGGGGCCTGTTCAATAACGGACTAAGTTTGTTATCCTCCACCCGAGTCGATATCAGGTCGTGTTCAGTCAAACGAGACTGTTAGTATTCGTCTCCAAAACCAGCATAATTAATAATGTATATCGGGAATCGCCGTCGGAAGTGGGGCCGCGTTGCCGCGAGGTCGAGCCGATAGACGCGACGTTCCCCAGTTCGCTTTCTGAGTCTCGGCCGAAGTTATTACTGGTGTTACGGTGACAATACACAGGTATGGTGTCACGTGACACAGCAACGGTTGAACCGACAATTGGCGGCGCACTCGAAGGGGGACACGCGCCATGCTAGACCTCGAGGAGACGTTCGTGTACGACGCGGTGACGCATTCGTACAACATGGCCCCGTCGAACTACCGCAACGAACAGCACGCCGAGGGGATCACCGAGATGCTCTACGGAAACGTGTCGGGCGTCGTCGCCGACGAGTACACCCTCACCCCCGAGGGGTTCGTACGGGACTGGGGTGTCGAGGAGACGGCGACTATGCTGTTCGAAGAGAGCTACACGGACATGGCGACGTTCCATCCGGTGCCGATGTACGCCTTCCACGACGGACTGGTCGCCAACGACAAGGCGGGCGCGGTCGTGGACCGGTGGCCCGACCGGTTCCGATCGTTCGCCTGCGTGGACCCGCTTCGAGACGGGTGGGAAGATGAACTCGAGGCCCAGGTCGAGGACTTCGATCCGATCGGCGTCAAACTGTACCCATCCCACTGGAGCGAGGACCACCACGAGGGCTGGAGTATGGGCGACCCGGAGGTCGCGTTCCCAGTCTTCGAGAAGGCACACGACCTCGGCATCGAAACCGTCGCCATCCACAAGGCCATCCCATTCGGGCCCGTTCCGCGGAGCCCGTATCACCCCGGGGATGTCGACGAGGCGGCAGCGAGCTTCCCGGACCTCACGTTCAGTATCGTCCACGGTGGCTACTCGTTCACCGAGGAGACGGCCTGGCAGCTCGCTCGCTTCCCGAACGTCTACGTGAACCTCGAGGGGCTGCCGGCGATCCTGCTCGGTAACGAACGGCGGTTCGGCGAGTTGCTCGCCGAACTGATCAGCTTCCTCGGCGAGGACGGCTTCGACCGACTGTTCTGGAGTTCGGGAGCGATGTCCGTCCACCCGCGGCCGCAGCTCGAGGCATTTCGCGACTTCGAGTTCTCCGAAGCGGTCCGCAAGAACACCAGTATGATGGGCAAACTCCCCCAGATTACCGACGATCACAAGCGGAAGATCCTCGGGGAGAACTACGCGGACCTGATCGGTCTCGACGTCGACGAGGCCCGCGCTCGTATCGCGGACGACGAGTTCAGCAGCGCGCGGTCGAACGGGGAACTCGCAGAACCGTACTCGACGACGGACGCCGAGGTGGCCTGATGACTGCCCTTGAGCGCCGGATCCGCGAGCGACTGGACGAGGTCGTCGATCCGTGTAGCGCGGCCAACGGAACAGATCTCAGTATTATCGAGATGGGACTCCTCGACGGGATCGACGTCGATGAGGGTCACGTTACCGTCTCGATGCGACTCACCTCGCCCTTCTGCATGCAACTGCCCTACTTCGTCGAGGAGGTCGACGAGCGGGTCGGTTCCATCGACGGGGTGATATCTGTCACACTCGAGACCGACGAGGGAGTCGACTGGCACACGGGGATGATGACCGAGGAGGCACGGAAACGGCGTCGGGAACGAAAAGCTGCCCGCGAAGCGGCGTACTTCGACGACCCTACTGAAGACGTCAGCGCCGACGATTAACGGGCGCAGGGCGGGACCGTCCGTCCCGTCCAGAGCGGTCTCCGCGTTTGGAATCCCGAGCGAGGAACGGACGAGAAACGGGTCGTGTGGCCTCTCCTATATCGGTCTTAAGGACAAGAGCGGCCGGGATAGCCCGGCCTGACACGGGATGTCGTGTGCAGGGGCTTTGACAGTGGTTTGGTAGCTGTAAAGCCTCAACTTTCCCTGCATCGTAAGAACACGAGAGCGATCATCATAAGTGTGTTGTATGTTATCGTTGGAACGCATACTATTCTCAGTGTAGAGATCGTTTCATTTAGGGTCAGTCCGCGTCGCCATCACCGACATCCGGGCCGAAACGGGGTTGACGATCGATCGTCGTCGGATGTATCCGGCGTCGACCTTCATCGCGCGACCGGTCACGTACGAGGCGTCCTAGCTGGCCAGGAACGCGACGCAGGACGCGACATCGACTGGGTCGGCACAGCGGCCGAACGCCGTCTGTCGACGCACGACCGCTTGCTCCGATTCGGTGTACCACTTGTCGGTTATCACCGTGTCGACTACGCCTGGACGGACCGTGCCTCGCCGATGCCGGCGTTGCTGAACAGAGCGTCCATCCCGCCGCAAGTCTCCGCAACGGCGAGCAAACACTCCTCGAACCGATCGTTGTCGCTGATGTCGAGCGGGCGGAACTCGGCCGTCCCGTCCGCCGCCGTTATTCGCCTCGATCCGCTCGACGGTCTCCTCGCCCCCGTCAGCGTCGATATCGGTAACGGCGACGTCGACGCCCGCCTCGGCGAACCGGTCTGCCGTCGCGCGTCCGAGACCCGATACGTTGCCCGTAATGACTGCAGTCTCGTCTCAGCGTGTCATAGAATTCGTCTCACACCCTCTACCTGACGATTATACAGGTTCGAGCGGGGGATGACGTTCAGCCTCACGATCGATCACCGCGTTCTTGATGGCGCGGATTCGGGCGCGTTCCTCGATTGCCTCGCAGAATACCTCGAGTACCCCGGCCGGGCGTTCGACGCCGTGTAGCACGCAGTCGCGGGAACGCGTGACCAAGGCGGCGCCTTAGGGGCAGCGCTCGGAGTCCTCGAGGACGGCCTCGTGGAACCGCTCGGTCTCCGCGATCCGGTCCGGGGGGAACAGACACATGACGTGATCGACGCCCAGTTTTTCGAGGGCCCGCAGGCGTTCCCGACACGCCGCGGGCGGGCCCGCGACCGCGAAGCGGTCCCCGAGGTACTCCCACACCTCGTCGTTGATGTCCGAGAGCGCGTCGGCCTCCTCGTCGCCGTGTTCCTGCATGTCGTGGGCGTCGACGAGCGAGCGGAGGTCGGCCTGCACCTCGTCGGGCGCTTCCTCGACGGAGAACGTGAAGTTGTGGTAGGCGATCGGTTCGATCACCGGCTTGAGTTTCTCGACCGCTTCCGCTCGCGTTTCCGCGACGCAGGTCGGAGTGAGAGCCACGATATCGATGTCCTCGAGGGACCGCCCGGCGCGTTCCGCCCCGCGGCGGACGTTCGCCAGCCCGAGTTCCTCGACCGTCTCGGGCTTCGGACCGCCGCCGAAAATGACGCCGTCGGCCACCTCGCCGGCCATCCGAAGCGTCTGCGGGCCCTCGGCGGCGACGTAGACCTGCACGTCTCGCCGGCACGACTCGAGGCGGAACGGTTCGCCGCCGAACGTGACCGCCTCGCCGCGGAGCAGTTGTCGGAGCTTCTCGGCGCTCTCAGCCAGCTCGTCGACGGAAGCCGGCCGTCGGCCGATCGAATAGACGGCGCTGTCGCCGGCACCGATTCCGAGAACTGTTCGGCCGTCGGCAACCTGATCGAGCGAGGCGATCGCGTTCGCCGTCACGGAGGGATGCCGGCTCTTCGGGTTGGTGATACCGGGTGCGAGCGTCAAGTCGTCGGTCGCCCTCGCACACGCCGTGAGCGTGACGTAGAGGTCGGTGTAGAGCTGCTGGGAGTCGATCGCCCAGAGGGTGTCCCAGCCCCAGCGCTCGAGCGCGCGAGCGTACTCGGTGGCGTCGGTGACCGAATCGGTCGCGACGAACCCGCCGAAGTTCATGACTCGTCGGGCTCGTAGCCGTAGACATCGCGGGCGCGTTCTTCGGTGATCAGCCCCCGCTCGACGTCGACTTCAATGGCCTCCCGGTCGCGGTCCTCGGGGTCACCGAAGCCGCCCGGGGTCGCGGAGACGAGGGTGAGCGTCTCGCCGGCCTCGAGCACTCCGGGCCCGTTCGGCGGGACCGCTTTGCCGTCCTTCGAGGAGGCAGTGGTCGCTCGCTTACCGGGGCGGCCACCGCGGAAGCCCGCCGGGTCGTCGTCGGCACGCCCGGAGGTGAGCGCGAAGTAGACCGGTCCGTCCGTCGGATTGTAGTACGATGTCCGCATCGCCGGACCGGACCGGTGTTCCCCCGCGCCCTCGCTGTCGGGGACGAGCGACGTCTCCTCCCAGCGGAGGGGACTGTACCGTTCGAACATCTCGATCGGCGTGTTCTGTCCGTTGTATGGGAAGTAGACGCCGGGGATACCGTCCTTGTCGGTGCTGGGCGGAAGGCCGCCGGCCGTCCCGCCGACGGCGATGAACTCGTCGCCGTTCTCATCGGCGCCCGAAAACGGCGCGAGCTGAATCCCCGCCATCTCGGAGAGCGCCGATTCGGGGACGACCTGCCCCAGCGCACGGATGAGCGCGTCCTCCGCCCGCGAGTAGATGAGGTGTCGCCCCATCGTCGCCGTCGGCCGGTCACAGTTGAGGATCGATCCCTCGGGCGCGGTCACCTCGATCGGTCGGAAGAACCCCTCTGCGTTCGGCAGATCGGGGACGAGCATGCACTTCACGATGTATTCGGTGATCGTGACGATGTTCCCGAACGGACAGTTGATCCCGCCCTCGACCTGCGGCGACGTCCCGTCGAAGTCGACTTCGAGAGCGTCGCCGTCGATCGTCACGGCGACGCGGATCTCGAGGTCGTGGTCGGCGACGGTGAACTCGATCGCGTCCTCGTAGGTTCCGTCAGGGAGGTCCGCGAGCCGCTCGCGCAGCGCGCGCTCGGTCCGATCGATGACTTCGGCGGCGACGCGGTTGAACGTCTCGGGACCCCGTTCGTCGACGATTTCGCGAATCCGTTCTTCCCCGACCGTGTTCCCCGACCGCAACGCCTCGAGGTCGCCGAGGGCCTGATGGGGGATACGGACGTTGCTCCGGATGATGGCGTCGACCGCATCGTTTCGCTCGCCAGCCGCGTAGAGCTTCGTCGGCGGGAGCAACAGCCCCTCTTCGTAGACCTGTTCGGCATCAGTCGACCAGCCGCCGCGGTTGCCCCCCACGTCGTCCGTGTGTCCGAGACTGCCGACGATGCTGACGAGGTCCCCGTTGTGAAAGACCGGATTCAGGACGACCACGTCCGACAGGTGGCCGCCGCCGATCCAGGGATCGTTCGTGACGATCGTATCGCCCGGTTCCAGCGTCTCCGGCGGGAAGTGGTCCTCGAGGATGAGCCGCGTCGTACGGGACAGCGCCCCCGAAAGGACGGGAACGGACTGGTCGGAGAGGCCGATCGCATCGCCGTCGGCCGTCATGACCGCCGTGGAGGCGTCGGCACCCTCTCGGATAGAGAAGGAGTACGCCAACCGCTCGGCGGCGTCGTACATCTCGTCGGCGGTCGCTTGGAGTCTGTTCCACAGCACCTGCGTCTCTAGCCCGGCCGAATCGGTCGTCGCGGTGTCGTCGGTCTCGCTCATAGTTCGATGGTGATGTCGTAGTTGTCAGCCACGCTGACGCTCGAGGCGGGGTCGGCGACCACCGTCGTCTGGTCGGCCTCGACGACCACGGGGCCGTCGATCGTTTGCCCCGCTTCGAGGCCGTCCCAGCGGTAGACGTCGGTCGCGATTGTCCCGTCGTCGGGACCGTAGTAGACGTCGCGGCTATCCGGTTCGTCGCTCCCGCCCTCGGGAACGGCGAGCTGTGCAGTCTCGGCAGCGGGATCGGATTCGCCGAGTTCGAGCCGGTAGGTGAGCACCTCGACGGGGAACTCCAGGGTCTCGCGATTGAACGTCTCGCGGTAGGTCCGCTCGAACGCCTCGCGGGCGACGTCGGGCGTCACCTCGTCGACGGCGCGGTCCTCAAGGGGGACCTTGATCTCGTGGCCCTGGTCGACGTGGCGCATGTCGAGGCTGAGCGACGCCTCGGTCTCGGCCGGGTCGATGCCGGCCCGCTCGAGGACCGCCGCGGCCTCCTCGCGGAGCGCGTCGAACTGCCGGCGGAAGTCCCCGGGGGTTAGCGTCTCGAGGACAGCCTGACTGGTCGAACTGGCCTCGTACATGCGCGGCGCTTCGGTGAGCCCGATCGAGGATCCGACCCCTGCGCCGTACGGGCAGACCACCTCATCGATGTCGAGCTTGCGGGCGACGCGGAACGCGTGCGAGGGGCCCGCGCCGCCGAGCGCTGTCATCGAGAGCCCGCGGGTGTCGATCCCGCGGGAGGCGCCGTACCGGCGAAACGCCGTGGCCATGTTCTCGTTGACGACCTCGAACACGCGCCATGCGGCCTCGGTCACCGAGACCTCGAGCGGAGCGGCGAGTTCCGCGTCGAAGATCGACTCGGTCCGCTCGGCCGCCAGCTCCATCCGTCCGCCGTAGAAGTTCTCGGGGTTGAGGTAGCCGAGCAGGAGCGAGGCGTCGGTCACCGTCGGCTCCTCACCGCCCTGATTGTAGCAGATCGGCCCGGGGTCGGAGCCGGCCGACTCGGGACCAACCTCCACGAGGCCGACGTCGTTCACGGAGGCGATCGACCCTCCGCCGGCACCGATCTCGGTAAGGTCAATGAGCGGCGAGACGAGGTCGTAGCCGCTCCCCTCCTTGAACCGGTGGACGCGAGCAACGTCGGCGGTGTACTTCATCCGGACATCGCCGTCCTCGACGACCGACCCCTTCGCAGTGGTGCCGCCCATGTCGAAGGAGAACACGTCGTCGTTGCCGTGGTTCTGGCCGAAGATGCGCGAGGCGAGGACGCCCGCCGCCGGTCCGGACTCAACGAGCCGGACCGGCTCCGCCTTCGCCGTCCGGACGTCGACGATCCCGCCCGACGAGGTCATCATGTAGACCTCGCCCGCGAACCCCTCCGATTCCAGCTCCGAGCGGAGGAACTCGAGGTAGTCGGCCACCACGGGCGCGACGTAGGCGTTGATAACGGTGGTCGACGTCCGCTCGTATTCCCTGATGACGGGAACGACCGACGACGACAGCGAGACGTTCAGGTCGGGGTACTCGTCCTCGATGACACCCGCAACCATCTGCTCGTGTTCGTCCGACTCGTAGGAGTGCAGCAGCGAGACGGCGACGGAGTCGACGTTGTGATCCTCGACCAGCGTCCGGGTCCGTTCGCGGATCTCCTCGCGGTCGAGCGGTTCGACGACCTCGCCCGCGTCGGTCAGGCGTTCGTTCAACTCGAGGCGGCGCTGGCGGGGCACCAGCGGGTCGGGGTACTCCATCTCCCAGTCGAACATGTCATACCGCGAGCCGCGCCGCAACTCGAGCGTATCGCGGATTCCCTCGGTCGTTAGCAGCCCCGTTGTCGCGCCGGTGCCTTCGATGAGCGTGTTCGAGACCAGCGTCGTCCCGTGGATGACGGTGTCGAGGTCGTCGAATGCGACGCCGTTCTCCTCGAGGATTCGACGGGCACCCGTCAACGCTCCTTCTGCCGGATTGGCCGGCGTCGTCGGCTCTTTGTCGACGGTGACGTTCCCGGACTCCCGATCGACCAGCGTGAAGTCCGTGAAGGTACCGCCAATATCCATGCCAAGTGTGTACATATGCCGTACACCTCCGGAATACACACCCGATTTTATATACGTTACGATATGTCAAGCGTTCCCACTGGCTATCCAGACAAGACGCTATCGGCCGCATCCGGGTCGCGTCGGCTGCCGGACGCGTCGGTCACCGAAACGGTGCCATCGGCCGGGGACATCCCCGGCCGCTCCGTGCTCCCCGCGAATCCGTGGATCAGTCGCTGTCGCGGCCGAGCATCGCTAGCTGGCTGTCGACCCGAACGCGGAGGAACTCGTAGATCGGTGCTCGCGCGTCGCGCGCGTCACTCCCGGCGAGCTCCTCGTTGATCGTCTCGAGGACATCGTTGCACGTCTCGATGAGCACCGATTCGAGCTCGGTGGTATCGCCGGTCTGTGCCTCGGCGATCCGTTCCCGCCCTCGTTCGGCCGCTTCGCTGACGGCCTCGTCATCGCAGTTCCGGGTGACCGTTTCCAGACCGTCGACGAGTGCCTGCCGCTGTCGGACCGTCATCTCGCGCTTGAGACGGAGTTCCCCGGCGAGATAGGATAGCGTGCTCGACATCGAACCGACTTGTCCGTCGATGAATTCGTCGTCAATCTCCGCCCGGACATCCTCCTGCAGGAACGTTGAAAAACGCTCCAGTACGCGTTCCGGATTCAGGTGTGGCATTATCACCCAATGACTTTGGGCAAACAAAAAGGTGTTTCGACTGACCGAACACGTCGACGGCAGCACAGAAAGTCGCCAGGATGTCTCGGCGCGGAGTCCGCCCGTGGCTACGCGGGCCCATACCTGGTCCGCGAAGTTCGCTGGGAGCGGCTGGTAACCGGCTTCTCACGGCCGACGGGCGTGCGATCGCCTCCGTTTCCCAGTATGCATAAATAGTGGTGTGTGGTATCTATTGTCGATATGAAGGTAGGAACTGGACTGTTTCCACAGTCGGTCGACCACGCCGTGGCGTTCGCCGAGTTCCTGGAAACCGAGACGGGGTACGAGAAACTCTGGATGACGGATTCCCACCAGCTCTACGTGGACACGTACGTCGCGCTGGCCTGCTGTGCCCGGGCGACGCAGGACCTCGAGCTGGGAACGGGCGTAACGAACCCGGTGACTCGGCATCCGACGGTAACGGCGAACGCGATCAGTTCCGTGAGCCGGATCGCCGGCGGGTCCGCGACCCTCGGAATCGGCGCCGGCGACAGCGCCGTTTACTCGATCGGGCGGACGCCCGCGACCGTCGAAGAGCTGCGGGAGACGGCGGTCACGATCGAGCGGCTCCTCGACGGGGAAACGATCGACTTCGACGGGGAACCGTTCCAGTTGGCACAGCGCAACGACGCTGTCCGCGTCGACATCGCCGCCGAGGGCCCGAAGACGCTCCGGATGGCCGGCGAGGTGGCAGACGGTGTCATCTTCGGCGCGGGAACGGAACCGGATCTCGTCGAACGGGGCCTCAAGCACGTCGAGCGGGGTGCGGAACGCGCCGGACGTTCGCTCGACGACGTCACGATCACGCTCCTCGCCCCGTCGTGCGTCGACGAATCGCGGTCGGCTGCCGTCGAGAAACTGCTGGATATCCTGGAGCCCATCGCGTATCATAACTTCAGCTTCTCCGTCGACGATGCCCCGGCGGAATTGCGAGACGAACTTCGAGAACTCGTTGACCGGCACGATATGCGCGAACACGGGCGGGCCGACGCCGAACCGACAGCGGAGATCTCGCCCGCGGTGCGCGAATACCTCGGCGACCGGTTTGCTGTGGCCGGGACGCCCGCGGAGTGTCGACGTCGACTCGAACGACTCGCCGGTCTCGGTATCGACGAGCTATTGATCGGCTCGCCGGTCGAGGAGCAACGGGCGGAACTCGTCCGGTTCGAGGAGAACGTGCTAGAGCCCCTCGCCGTATGACGGCTTCGTCCCACGGCTACCGCCGTGGGCGGTCGCCCGTACTTCCGTAACGCGGAAACCGGTCGCGGAGTTCCGGATTCCGCCCGTCACCCCCTCAGCGACTCGACGTCGATCTCGAGGTCGTGGAGGATCGGCTCGTCCGCGGGGACGACCTCGTAGTCGAGCAGGACGGCACAGCCGGGGCAGAAAAACTGGCGGAACTCGATGTCCGGATCGCGGTCGTAGATCTTTTCGGGCGGCGTAAAGACGGGTCCGGCGTCGGTGATCGGACCGGTTCGTATCGCCGCATGTTCCTTGTAGTTGGCGTCTGCGTCACAGATCTCTTCGCCGCACTTGCGACAGGCGATCGTTCGCGCATCCGGGTCAAGTTCGAGGTATTCGTGGATTTCGGTCGTCATTACTGCTCACCTCCGATGGTGCTTTCGGCGAGCCGTCGGTCGCGTATCTCAGAGCGTCGGGCCTCGGTCGCGTCGTCGAGGACGGCGACCTCGTCGCCGTCGCGTTCGACGACGACACCGTAGATGTCGTTTGCCGCCGCTTCGGTGACGAGTCCCCGTTCGATGTCGTCAGCGACCCGCTCCGGATCGCGTTCGATCGGATCGCCGTACCCGGGCGTCCCCCCGTTACGGATGACGCTCACGTCGTCGGGGCGCTGCACGTCGTGTGCCTTCGAGTGTAACCGTTCGAAGTCGCCCTCGAGCTCGGTGAGGTCCTGCGTGACCTCTCGCTCGGCGAACCGTTCCTCGACGTCGGAATCGTGTACGACGTCGAATCGTCCGTTGCCGCCGGGGTAGCCCGAGATGCCCTTCGAGAGCGGAGCGAGAACGCCGGACGCTGCGAAGACGTTCTCGATCTGTTCCGTCTTGTGGGGTTTCCAGCAGTAATCCATCCCGGCCCCGCCACGGCGTTCACCGGGACCGCCCGTGTCCGGAACCTCGCTCCGGTAGAGATACAGGATCGGGTAATCCTGTTCGTTGTGCTCCATGTTCGGGATCGGGGCTTTCGGCGCCCAGTACTGGCCGCCCGTATCGACGCCGTCGCGATGTGGCGCCGCACCGATACCGCCGGACATGCAGTCGAGGTTCATCGTTCCGAACTCCTCTCCCCACTGATCGATCCCCGCCTGAGCGACGGCGCCGCCCCCGGCGTTTTGGCCCGTGATAATATTTCGTTTCAGGTTCTCCGAGGCCGCCAGCATGCGATTGACCGCGTTATTGACGAGGTGGATGACGAACGGTACCGAGACCGTCCCACCGTTGCTCGTTCCCGAGGGCCATTGAGCGTGGGTCATCGTCCCTGGCGTCGTCTCGATCTCGATGTGGCGAAGCGGTCCGCCGGAAACCCACATAGCGTCGGACATCATGAACGGGTTGAGGACGCTCATGATCGCGGTCCGGAAGCCGGCGTAGGTACAGTTGATCGCGTCCTTGTCCGGTGCCGTGTTCTCGTTCGTGAACGTGAGCGTATCTCCCTCCTTATGTATCTGTACCTCCCCGCGGTAGATACCCGTATCACCAGTCTTCGATCCGTCCATGTACGCGCGACCCCGATAGGTTCCGTCGGGGATCTGCTCGAGTTTCCGGACGAATTTCTGCTCGGCGTCGTCGAGAACCTCGTGCATGACCCCCTTTACCGTCTCGGTGCCGTACTCGTCGATGGTGTCGTTGATCCGTTCGCGTGCGACGTTGACGCCGGCGACTTGGGCGTTGAAGTCCAGTCCCACCATCTGGGGCAGGCGGGAGTGGCGGAGGTACATCTGCCGGAGGTCTTCGCGGACCTCGCCGCCCTCGACGACTTTGATCGGCGGGATGGGAACCGGTTCCTCGAAGACGTTGCTGGCGCCGGGACAGAAGCTTCCGGCGTTGCTGCCACCGATATCGTACTGATGGAGCGTGTTGACGACCCAACAGAATAGTTCCCCCTCGCGGAACACCGGCGCGAGGAAGAACACGTCCGGCTGGTGCGTACTTCCGACCCAGGTGTCGTTCGAAATGAAGACGTCGCCCGGTTCGATACCCGGGTTCTCGCTTCGGTTTTCCAGAATCCACTTGGCCTGGAGTTCGGCGATCGGGGAGAAGAACTGGATGTACGGGCCCTGAAACACGACCTCGCCGGTCGCGGTCAGGATCGTCGGGTTGAAGTCCTGCGCGAAGTACGCGACCGGCGACCCCGAGACGTTCTCCAGGGTCGCCCCGTGTTCCTCGTTGATGCTGTACAGCCTGTGTCGGAGCACTTCGTAGGTGACCGGATCGACGTCCGTCTCGTAGGCGGTGTGTAACGACAGCTGGGGGTGGATATCGATCGGATCTTCCGGGATGTACCCCTGAACGAAGTCCTCCCAGACGTTCGAACCCGTGTGTTCCGTGCTCGTGTCGATCTCCTCTCGTCCGCGGTTTTCGATCGGCATGCTCATTCACCTCCGATGTCGATGACGTAATTATCGTACTGGTCGATCTCGCAGTCGTCTTCCGGCGGAATCGCGACTGTGGTGTGGTTCATCCTGACGATCGCTGGTCCGTCGACGGTCATCCCCGGCCCGAGCTCGGTTCCCTCGTAGACCTCGGTCGCGAGCCGGCGGCCCTCACTGGGCCAGAGCACGTCCGTTTCGGTCTTCGGAATCGCCTCACCCTCGGACGACTCCCGCTCGAGGTTCGGCTTCGTCGTCCGGCCGGAGACGTCACATCGAATCGTAACCATCTCGAAGCCGGATTCGGTGTACCCTGCACCCTCGCCGTAGAGGTCCTCGTACTTCCGTTCGAACCGATTGACGACGGTGTCCATGTCCGACTCGTCTAGCCGCCCGTTCGGGACCGGAACGCTCACCTGATGGACCTGGGCCTGGTAGCGGAGATCGGCGTATCGCTCGACGTCGATCTCGTCGGGTTCGAACCCTTCGGCACGGAGCCGCTCGGTGAGGTCGTCTTCGATGGCCCGGAACGAGTCGGTCACTGCCGCGGGATCGAACGGTGCCGTCGTGATGTTCGATACCTCCTGTCGGTACAGGAAGTCGGACGACGAGACGCCCAGTGCCGACCAGACCGACGACGTATCGCCGCTCGGCACGACGACGGTGTCGACGTCGAGTTGGGGAGCGATCGCGGGAACGTGAAGCGGACCGGCCCCGCCGTACGCATAGAGGACGAACTTCCGCGGATCGTGGCCACGGTTGATCGTTCGCTGTCGAATCGAGTCGGCCATCTTCGCGGTCACGATCTCGAAGACGCCGCTCGCAACCTCCTCGGGCGACATACCGAGTTCGTCCCCGATTGCCGACATGGCGTCACGCGCCTTCGATTCGTCGAGGTGCTGTCGACCGCCGAGGAAGTGATCGGGGTCGAGAAACCCAAGCAGCAGGTCCGCGTCCGTCACAGTCGGATCGGTGCCGCCCCGACCATAACAGGCCGGGCCGGGATCCGCACCGGCGCTCTCCGGGCCGACTTGCAGTCGGCCCGTGTCCGCGTCGACTTGGGCGATAGAGCCGCCGCCGCTCCCGATGGAATCGACGTCGACGTTTCGGATCATGTACTCGTACTGGTTGATGACGTTGTTCGGCTGCGTAATCGGTTCCCCGTCGGTGAGGAGTCCGATATCGAAACTCGTCCCGCCCATGTCCGCGGCGATGATGTTCTCGTGTTCGAGTCGTTCGGAGAGGTAGCGACAGCCGATGATCCCGGCCGCCGGCCCCGAATCGATCGTCTTGACCGGTTCGCGAACCGCGTCCTCGGCGGACATCACTCCGCCGCCGGACTGCATGACCAGCAACGTCCCGTCGTAGCCGCGCTCGCCGAGGCCGTCGTTGATCCGGTCGATGTACTCCGACGTCGAGGGACCGATGTAGGCGTTTATCGCCGTCGCCGTCGTGCGCTCGTATTCGCCCCACTTGGGGATGAGATCGCTCGCCCGTGTCAGGAACGTCCCGTCCGGGAGTTCCTCCTCGAGGATCTCCTCGATCCGGACCTCGTGACTATCGTTCAGGAACGACCAGAGCAAGTTGACGGCGACCGCATCGACCTCGTTCCGAGCGAGTTCCCGAGCCACGTTTCGGACGCGCTCCTCGTTGAGGTCGACGACCACGTCACCCATGCAGTCGACGCGTTCGTCCACGCCGTACACCCGTTTTCGCTCTACGATCGGGTCGGGCTTGCTCGCGTCACGGAAGCTCAACACGTCTTCGATGCTCTGTCCTTTACTCACCGCGGCACCGCCGCGCATGACGAACATGACGTCCTCGGCTCCGCGGGTCGTCACGAGCGCCGCGTCGACGCCTTCCCCTTCGATGATCGCGTTCGTTCCGACCGTCGTCCCGTGTGAGACGACCTCGGTCCGTTCGAGCAGTTCGTCGAGCGCGAGATTCCGTTTCGCGGCCCCTTGCTCGAGCGCGTTGAAGAATCCCCGCGAGAAGTTGTCCGGCGTCGACGACACCTTCGCCTCCGTAACGGAGCCGCGCTGATCGATGACGACAGCATCGGTGTGTGTCCCGCCTATGTCAACGTTACACAAATACGCCATACGCGTAGCGCTCAACACCGCCGTATAAGGAGATAATTAAAGATATATTATATATAATTAGTTAATATATTCGCGTATCGTTGCGGCATCTCGACGGGAGGCGGCGGTTCGTCCCTCGCTTACGGGCGACGAACCGCCACGAGGCGAAGGAACTGCTGCTCTCGTAAGACCGTCGACGCGCAGCGAGCGGCGGAGCAAGAGCGGTCAATCGCGTCGTTCCGCGGTCGCGACTCACGGCCGCGGTCGCGGAGAGCTGACAAGTGCCGGGCAGCGACGTCCGAATCCGCACGCGGGTACTCGACGGCACCGCGGAGATGCAGGACCGAACCGTGTCCGAGTTCGGAGAACTGTTCGACACGTTCGGCCGCCATACGGAGCACGGCAAGGGGGACTATCGCACCGCGGCGACCGAGAGGTTCGACCCGGCGCTCGAGTACAGGAACGAACGCGACAAGGGCTCGAGACCGCCGGACTGACGGGCGCAGTCACCGGCCGGTCCGGTGACCGCGTACGTCGCACCGCCGACTACGCTTCAGCCTCGTCGCGGAGCTTGTACTTCTGGATCTTCCCGCTCGGGTTCTTGGGGAGGCCGTCGCGGAACTCGTACCGCCGCGGCCGCTTGAACGCCGCGAGGTCGTCGCTCTCCCGACAGAACGCATCGAGTTCGTCCACGGTCAGGTCGCCGTCCGGAACGACGTGTGCGACGACCCGTTCGCCCCACTCCTCGTCTTCCTCTCCGATCACGGCGACTTCGGCGACGTCGTCATGCTCGTAGAGGACGTTTTCGACTTCGGTCGGATAGATGTTCTCGCCGCCGCTGATGATCATGTCATCGATCCTGTCGACCAGGAAGAGGTAGCCGTCCTCGTTGAGATAGCCCGCGTCGCCCGTAAAGAACCAGCCGTCGCGAATCACGTCCGCGGTCTTCTCCGGCCGGTTCCAGTACTCCTTCATCATCGGTGGCCCCTGCAGGATGATCTCACCAGTCTCCCCGGTATCGACGGTGTCCTCCGGCGTGACAGGATCGTTCGGATTCTCGTTCTCGGTCGGTTCGACGATCCGGACCTCGTGGTTCGGCGCGGCCCGCCCAACGCTCTCAAGGTGTTCCCGCACCTCGAAGGGGAGGATGAACGTCGCGCACGGGCCCATCTCCGTCATCCCGTAGGCAGTCGCGTAGTCCTCGGTGAACCTCTCGATGCACTCCTCGAGCAGCGACGGCGGCATCGGCGCGGCGCCGTAGACGCCGAGTTCGAGTGACGAGCCGTCGAACGACGACATCTTCGTCGATTCCTCGAGCAGCTGTCCCCAGATCCGCGAGGCGACGAAGAGGTGGGTCGCGCGCTCCTCGTCGACGACCTCGAGGGCGCGTCGCGGGCCGAAGTCGTGGAGGATGACCGATGTCGCGCCGAGGTTGACCCGGGTGAGCAGCCCGCAGTTGAGTTCGGCGTTGTGATACAGCGGCATCGCGGAGATCCCGATATCCGTGTAGTCGAGCCCCATCCGACCAGCATAGAGCATGTTGTGATAGGTCGCATCCCGGTGGGAGTGGACGACCCCCTTCGGCCGGCCCGTCGTCCCGCTGGTATACATGATCGCGTACTGGTCCGTCGACACCACGTCGACAGCCGGCGGTGCGGCCGACGCTTCCTCGAGCAGGTCGTGGAACCCGGCAGCGTACTCGGGCGTACGTTCGACGTCGTCGTCAACGTAAACGTACTCCTCGATCGTCCCGAACTCGTCGTGGCCGCGCTCGACCGTGTCTCGTGTCGCCTCCTCGAAGATCAGTACCGTCGACTCAGAGTCGTCGAGGATGTAGCCGACCTCGCTGGGCGCGAGGCGATAGTTCACGGGATTGAAGACGGCGCCGGCCCGCAGGAGGCCGAACAGCGCGATAGCGAACTCCGCGGAGTTGTGAAGCAACAGCGAGACGCGCTCGCCGGGTTCGACGCCGCGTTCCCGGAGCGCGTTCGCGAACCGAGTCGCTCTCTCGTCGAGTTCGGTGTAGGTCAGACGGATGTCCTTTCGGGGGTAGACAATCGCTTCCCGATCCGGGTACTTCCGCGTCGTCCGCGACAGCGTCTCCGGTAGCGTGGGAAGATAACTCATACCCCACTCTTTCCGGGATCAGTGTGTTAGCTCTTTCGTCCGTGACCGGCCGACCGTCACGGGTTTCATTAGAGCGACCGCTATCTGTTCCGGCGAACGTCGGCACGAACGCCATCCGCTCGAGTCACGTTACGGTATCGCGACCAAACCGGCGCGCTAGAACGGCCCGGGCCGCCACCCCGTCGGTGTCTCGAGCGCCAGCGCTTGCCGGGAGTTCAGGATCGGCGTGGCATCGAACGGGAATCCGGGGATCTCCATCGGGCGGCTCCCGGTCGTGACGATCGCGTTTTCGAACTCGAGGCCCACAGTCGCGCCGTCCCCCGGGTCGATCTCGGCGGTGTGGTCGGCCGTAAAACGTGCCGTTCCCTCCCGCACCGTCACGCCGTTTGCCTCACAGAGTTTCTCGACGCGCGGTTCACCGACCCAGAACTTACTTAGCCACATTTTCCGTACTATCGACGATGACAGTAGAACGGAGGTTCGATGATCGCTATGGGAGATAACGACCGGTATCTAGAGCGACTCGTCGATGAGGAAGCGTTGCGACGCTACCTCGAAGGAAGCCTCGGTGAACCAGCCCACTTCTCGGTACTGCGCCACGACGAGGGCCACTCGAACGAAACGCTGTTCGTCGAGTGGGACGACCGCGAGTTCGTGATACGCCGGCCACCGGCCGGGGACACCGCGGATACCGCTCACGACGTGCTCCGCGAATACCGGACGATCGACGCGCTCCAGGAGACTGCCGTCCCGGTTCCCAAAACTGTCCTGGCATGTACCGACGACTCGGTCATCGGGAGCGAATTCTACGTCATGGTCCGTGAGGACGGAGATGTCCTTCGGAACGACGAGATCGAGCGGTTCGCGACGCCTGAGCACCGGACCGACATCGGCACAGAACTGGTCGATGCGCTCGCCCGAATCCACGCGATCGATTACGAGGCCGTCGGACTCGGTGATTTCGGTCGCCCCGCCGGGTTCACGGAACGGCAGGTCGACCGGTGGCACCGGCAACTCGAGTGGGCGTTCGAAGTGACGGAATCGGAGCGCGCCGTTCCGGAGCTCGAGACCGTGGGCGACTGGCTGCGGGAAAACGTCCCGTCCGATCACGCACACGCCTTAGTTCACGGGGATTACAAACTCGACAACGTGCTCTTCGAACCGGGCGTGCCGCCGCGGCTGGGCGCAATCTTCGACTGGGAGCTGTCGACGCTCGGCGATCCGCTGACCGATCTCGGATGGATGCTGCTCTTCTGGCACGATCCGTCGGATCCCGGGCCCGCGATGCCCGAGTTGATGAGCACGTTCATGGCTCGTGACGGGTATCCGACTCGCGACGAACTCGTCGACAGATACGAACGGCAAACGGGTGTGTCGTTCGAGAATCGCCGCTTCTACCAGGTGCTGGCGGCGTACAAGATGGCCGGACTCGGCGAGATGTTCTTCCGGCGGTATCTTGAGGGGAACTCAGCCGATCCGCTGTACCCCGCGATGGAAGATGGCGTGCCGCGTCTCGCCGAACAGACGCTCGCGGTTATCGACGGGGACCAGCAGCTGTGAGCTGGCCGCTCGGTCGCCTGTTCATCACTCGCACTGACTCTCGAGTGAACCGATAGAATCACAACATACAGATTTTCTCTGATCTGGATATATTAATCGGAACTGAATAGGAGTATTATAGGTATCTATAATAGTGTTCTCTGCTTTGATTTAGCACGAATGCCATTCACTGGCAACAGAGAGATATGAGTGAGTCAACACGGCCATCGCAAAGGGGAGAAGCGACTGGATCATCGGCTACGCCACGGGCGATTATACACAAGAAAATCCTTGATCTTGCGGAAGAACGACCCAATACGACCATCACGGAACTCGCAGAAATAGTCAACGGGGCATCGGCGGAGCTGGTAGAACACGTTCTAGAGGAGTATGGCGATCCGGCACAGGTCTCCGAGAAAGACGGGGGAGATCCGGCAGAAGAGCCACCGAGAGAGACAGGGGACGACTCAAACGGTAAAATGGAGCAAGAATTGACAGACAATGATTTAGCGACACAGGAGAGAGAATTACAGGAGAAACCGGCAATCGATCCCGAACGGATACCTGAAAAGCAACGAGAAATCCTCCGGACAATTTACGAGAAACCGGAAAAAACCCAGAAGGAGATCGCTGAACAGTTCGGTGTGAGTAGCGCGACGATCTGTCGACGAATAAACGACGTGGAGGAGTTCGAGTGGAATAATCGTCACGAATTCGTCGAACGAATATTCGGAACCGAAAAACCGACGGAGAGCGAGGAAATGGCAGATGAGACATTCGATGTCGGAGCGAGGAGTAACACTACTGAAATTCGTAAACGGGTCCAACAGATCGAAGAACGTCTAGAAGAGCAATCGCAATCACGCCCCGTCTTCGGAGATCCCGTTCTCGTTCACAAGGTTGTTCACGCCTGCATGCACTCGGATCAAATCTCCGAAGAAGAAGAGTTGAGAATACTGAGAGGTCTGATCGGAGACGAACTGAATACCGACTGAACGCCATCGGAAACGACGACCGTCTCTCAGCGGTAGATCAACCGGATCGGTTCTGTGAGGAACACGCTACGAGTGGTAATAATCCGTCTTTCGCTAAGCTTCACACCTCGGATTCGAGTGGTGAGAGAGTTCAGTAGCCATCCTCGTGAGACTATCGAATATCGGTCTCTTCCCGAAGTAGTTGTATGACTAATCGGACGGTGTTCCGGGAGTCGGAAGCGAAAACGACCATCGCTGTTCGTATTACGACCGGCGATCAGATCAATCCGCTCACCGTTCGATCGTTGCGAGGGGTGATTCATAACCGGAGGGACGTTGCTATTTCGTAATTATCCCGTGGATTTCACACAAAGAGGCAATTTCTAAGTCTATCTTGCGGTTTTTCCAAACGTTTATAAGATATACTGCGCTTTGAATGATTACTGCTATCTACCCACATGGAACAGCGCATGACGCGTTGTTTCCCGACGGTAGATAGCGTGAAATAACCATGATTGGAAGACGACTCGCCACCACGGAAGAGCTCATCGTCCTCGTCAGTCCCGACAGCGACGAGGAACTCGCGACTATCGAAGAGTGGGGACGAACGCGAAGCATTTCTGTCAACGCGGTCGACGTCGGCAACGATATCGACTCGATCTACGAGCCAGGCACCGAATATCTCGGCGTCACGCTCGGCGGCGACGGGACGTACCTCGAGGGAGTTCGGCAGTTCAGTCCCAAAGAGATACCGATTCTCGGGGTCAACGCCGGCAGTCTCGCGTTCCTCGCGAGCATCTCGCCGACCGATCTCACCGCCGCCCTCACGGAAGCAGTCGCCGGGAAGGCGACGATCGATCAGCGACAGCAACTGCAGGTCACTGCGGACGGCGTCGACTGTACGGGTATCAACGACGTGATGATCGAACACGTCCCGCCCGAGAACCCGGTCGACCGAAAGATCACGCGGCTGGAAGTGTACGCTGACGACGAGTTCATCGGTGAATACGAAGGAAACGGGCTCGCAATATCGACGCCGACGGGTTCGACTGGCGTCTCGCTATCGGCCGGCGGCCCCATCCACTATCCGAAGAACAACACGTCGCTGCAGGTCGTCCCGCTTCACACCCATCGACTCGGCGTGCGGCCCCTCATCGTCGATGCGGAGACGACCCTTCGAGTCGTCTCCGAAGGGCCAGCGAACCTACTCGTCGACGGTGGTCGTGCCCAGACGAGGCTCGGGGAAGCGGATGTCGTCACGATAGAGGGGGCAGGAACGGCAGCCCACGTCGTCAATACGAGCTACGACGACGACTTCTTTACCTCGGTTTCCGAAAAGCTGGGGTGGAGCGTCCGCGAAGACCGGGACGACACCGGTTCCAGTGACGTGGGAACTCGAACCGACGGAACTCACGACGAGCAACCGTTCTTGGAGCGAGCGAAGCAAGCGGCGATGGACGCTGCCCGGGCAGCGGGGCCCGCACTTCGGGAACTCCATGGACAGACCGAATCGATCGAATTTAAGTCGGACAAGTCGGACATCGTCACCGAGGCCGACTACAAGTCCGAGAACATCATCACAACGGTCCTCGAGAGCGAATTCCCCGATCACGGAATCCGATCCGAAGAGGATGTCCAACGGGACGGCTCGAGCGAGTACACGTGGTCGGTCGATCCCCTCGACGGTACCGGTAATTTCGCGCACGGGAACCCAAACTACTCCATCTCGATCGCGCTGCTCGAAAACGAAACCCCCGTCGTGGGGGTCGTGTACGCGCCCGAAACCGACGAGATGTTCAGCGCGATCAGCGGCGAGGAGGCGATGCTCAACGGTACGCCCCTTACCACGACCGAGCGAACGTCCCTCGACGAGTGTATGCTGCTCTCCGGATACGATCCGGACGGAACGTTCCTGTCCCACAGTTACCACGAAGCCCGAGGCGTTCGTCGGCTCGGCTCTGCTGCACTGAACCTCTGTTATCTCGCAGCCGGCAGCGCGGACGCCGTCTGGGAGTATGATACCTATCCCTGGGATGTCAACGCGGGGCTGGTCATCGCTTGCACGGCGGGGGCGACCGTAACAACGGCCGACGGCTCTCAGTACGAGCCAAACGTCGGCCTCGACACGCGAAACGAACTGCTCGGATCGAACGGTCCACTGCACGAGACGCTGCTCTCGCATCTGCAGGGAGCCGATGCGCTTCGCTCGACTGCTACGGGTCTGACCGACTGAGCCGCGTTCTCCTCGTCACTTCGATTCGTGTGACGGTCGCGGCCGTCTGAAGCGGAGACTGAACGGGTCCAGACGAGCCGAATAACGTGACGTTCTCGAGACACCGCCTCCCGTAACTGGCGTACGGATGGCGGAGCCAGAGTGAGTACCGCCGGTTACGGAAAAGTGAGTTGGAAAGCGACGGCGCCGTCCGAACGCGGTTCAGACCCGTTCGATGATAGTTGCGACACCCTGGCCGAATCCGATACACATCGTCGACAGCGCGGTGTCCTGCCCCGTTCGCTCGAGTTCGTGGGCGAGTTTGGTCAGCAACATCGCGCCGGTCGCGCCCAGCGGGTGACCGTGGGCGATCGCCCCGCCGTTGACGTTGACGTCCTCCCAGGACGCGCCCGACTCCTCGAGCCACGCGCCGACGACCGACGCGAACGCCTCGTTGACCTCGAAGAGATCGATGTCGCCGACAGTCATATCCGCCTTCTCGAGGACCTGTTCGGTTGCCGGAATCGGGCCCTTGAGCATCGTCACCGGATCAACGCCGACGACCTCCGTCTGCCGAATACGGGCCATCGGGTCCCAGCCGTGTTCCGCAGCGGCTTCCTCGCTCGCAATGAGCAAGGCGGACGATCCATCGACGATTCCGGAGGAGTTCCCGGGATGGTGGAACCCGTCCCCTTCCTCACGGAACGACAGCGGCAGGTTCGAAAGCGTCTCGAGATCGGTTCCCGGTCGGGGATGTTCGTCTTGCTCCACGACGACGTCATCCCCGTCGAGTTCGGTCTCGACAGGGATCACCTGATCGTCATAGCGTCCCTCGTCCCAGGCCCGCTTCCAGCGCTGCTGGGAATCGACGGCAATTTCGTCGAGTTCCGTTCGGGAGAGGTCCCACTCTTCGGCGATGCGTTCGGCACCCTCGCCCTGATTCGTCCGTTCGTCGAAATGCTCGAAGTACGTGTCCGTGAGGCTGTCCGAGTTCGCGTCGGATCCCATCGGAACGCGAGTCATGTGCTCGACGCCGCCCGCGATGAGGACGTCGTGTTGGTCGGCCATGACGTTTGCAGCCGCAAAGTTAGTCGCTTGCTGACCGGAACCACACATTCGGTTGAGCTGGACGCCCGGAACGATATCGCCCCAGCCAGCGACCATCGGTGCGAGCCGACCGACGTTCAGTCCCTGTTCGTCGACCGGACTCACGCACCCGTAGATGACGTCTTCGATCGTCTCCGGGTCGAATCCGTTCCGTTCTCGGAGCGCTTTAAGCGGCTCCGCAGCGAGGTCCTGTGGATGAGTATCGCGGAACGATCCATCTCGTTTCCCGAACGGGGTTCGCACTGCATCAACAATGACAGCGTTTTTCATTGGCATGTGTCACATTATCATCGAGCTATTAATAGCTTTGTCTACGGCAGCGATCAAATTAGGTGTCTATCACTTTCGAACGGTCAGTCGAAGACATCGAACCGCGACGAACGGACTACCACTTTGATAGGAACTAAGGGGACGGATGTTGATTAGCGATCATGCGCGAGATAGGAAGCGGCAACGTACTCGTGGAGATCGACGAACACCGTGCCGATATCGTTCTAAATCGACCAGAGAAGCGCAACGCGATGAACGAGGCCCTGCTGACCGACCTGAAGCAGGCGATTACCGAAGTGGATTCGGACGAGAGCGTTCGCGCGATCACGTTGCTCGGTGAGGGTCCGGTGTTCTGTGCCGGGATGGACCTTGAAATGATGCGTGACCGGGGAGAGCAAGCCCAGAAACGGGAATCACGCAGTACTGGCTCCCAGGGTGATCTACTCGGGGATGTCGTCGACGCAATCGAAACAGCTCGCGTCCCAACCGTCGTTGGGATCAAACGAGCCGCGCCCGCCGGCGCGTTCGAACTGTCCCTCCCCGCGGACTTCCGGATCATCTCGGAAGATGCACAGTACGGCGTTATCGAGGTGAAACTCGGTACGTTCCCGCACGGTGGCGCGACACAGCGGCTCCCTCGTATGATCGGACTGGCAAAAGCGAAAGAACTGGTCCTCAGCGGGGAGTTCATCGACCCTGAAGAAGCTAAGCAAATCGGGCTAGTAAACGAGGTATGCGATGCGGAAGCCGTCGACGACCGTGCTCGTGAGCTCGCGGACAATCTCGCCGAGAACGCGCCACTTGGCATGGAGCGGGCCCGCAAAGCGCTCAACGCTGCCTTGGAAACCCCACTCGACGAGGGACTCGCTTACGAAAACGCCCTCGGGAAACAACTCGACGACACACACGACTACACAGAAGGGTTCACGGCGCGCCTCGAGGATCGCGAACCCGAGTTCGAAGGACGGTAACGCAGCGAAATTATCCCCCGTATTCGGCTCCGAGAACGTCCGAGTAGCTGCCCGTTCGATACGGGTGGGAGACATCGTGTAGTGCCGAATTGCCGGCTCGCTGTGATCGTTCCAAGCGGACTCGCCTTTCCCGTTTCGTCGGCTCCGTGCTCCGGGAAGAAACCAAAAAGGAAACGAGACCCTGTTAGAACGAGAAGAGGTCGATGCCGCCGGTCACGCCGATGACCTGTCCAGTCACGTACGACGCCTGCTCCGAACTGAGATAGGCAATCATGTTCGCAACGTCGTCCTCACTACCGAGGCGTCGCATCGGTGTTGCCTCCGCGATTCGGGCGAAGTACTCGTCGACGTTTTCGCGGAGTTCGTCTGGCGTCATATCGGACCACTGATCGACGACGATGTTCGGAGCGATGACGTTCGACGTGACCCCGGACTGTGCGCCTTCGAGCGCCATCGTCTTTCCGACACCGAGCATCGCCGCTTTCGTCGCCGAGTACGAGAACTGGCCGAACCCGCCGTACCAGCCGGCCATCGACGACATGTTGATGACGCGACCCCAACCGCGGTCACACATCTTCGGGAAGACCTCTTTGCTGATGTTGTACGTTCCGGTCAGGTTAATCTCGACGTCCCGATCCCAGGTCTCATCGTCGAAGTCGGCGATGCGGTTGCGCGCGTCCACCATCGCGGCGTTGTTGATGAGAATGTCGACGCCGCCGAACTCGTCTCGAACGGCGTCCATCGATTCCTGTACGTCGTCCCTGTCGGTCAAATCACAAAGCAGCGGGATGGCGTCTCCTCCGCCTGCCGTTTCGTTTACCTCTTCGGCGACTTCGGAGGCACCGTCTTCGTCGACGTCGAGGACGACGACGTCTGCGCCCTCTTCCGCGAGCGTTCGACAATCTGCGCTTCCGATTCGTCCGGCACCGCCAGTAACGACGGCGGTTCTGTCGTTGATACCTAAATCCATCGCAATTTGTTAGAGTTTGTCGTCCATAATAATGATTCCCCTTTTCGGAAGCGGCCAGGGATGAAGATCGGGATTGACATCCTTCCCGCGCTGAAGCACGAGGATTCCTCCGTTGGGGGGTTCATCTACCGACCCACGGAAGCAACTTGCGGGTTTGTGCGCACTTCTTTGGAACTTTCGTGAGGGTGTGGTTTCCCCGACCAATCGTGGTCGTCCACTCGAATCACACGGGCCGTGCCATCGGCCTGACTTCCATTTCGCTGTTTTCTCGAAGGAACGTCTCTGACGCCGTGAGGTCGGCGTGTCCCTCAAACTCGCATGGACACGTCAGCGTATCTCTGTGGCGCGTTGTTTCCTCGCGGTCGCCACACTCGGGGCCGTCTGACTTGTCCATGCTTCTGACTCGACTTCAAGACTGATGCCGTACTCCTCACAGAGGCACGCGAGACGGGTGATGAACTTCTTGAATGCCCAGAAGTTGTGCGTCTTCTCGTTCACTCTGACCGACCAGTGAGCGTCCAGTACGTCGGTTAAGTCGCCCACGTACACCGTCGCCACGTCCTCGTCGTACAACCGCTCAACGAGATCGCGCACCAGCGCGTTCTGTGCGTGGTCGCGACGTTTCGTTCGCTGTCTGTACAGCTTCCGAATCCGTTTGGAACTGTAGCGCCCTCCCCCCCACGGAGCTTCGACTGGAGGTGGGCGATCTCGTCGGTCGTCTCGCGGAACCGTCCGAACAGCTCCCGACTGGCGTAGATGTACTGGCTTCCAGCCGTCGTGGAACAGGCGACGAGATTGTTTGCGCCAACGTCAAGGGCGGCTTCGTGAGAAGCCAGTGGTGAATCCAGTCGAGAATCAGGGACAGTGACTGGTTGGAAAGCCCTGAACGTGTCGCTCACTTCGTCGTACTCCAGTTCCAGACGACCCTGTTTGCCGTCCCACTTCGGGTTGCCCCGGACTTCGAGGCGGAGTCGTTCGTGGTAGCCGAGTCCGTATTCGTCTTTCAGTTCCTCTCCGACGGGAATTTCGAGACGGCTCCGCTTGTCCCACTGAATCGTGTACTGGTCGTTGCGGATGTAGGTACGGAGCTCTCGTCCATCTTCCTCGTTGCCCCAGTACGACGGTGGGGTGGCGTTCTCACCGTTCTCCGTGAGGGCGAAGAACGACCGCCACGCTTCGCTGTTTTTGCGCGTGACCTGTTGAACGGTTGCGCTACCGACGACACCGTTGTAGCATCCTCGGTACTCAGAGGTGTCCCACACGTCGCCGTCACCGAAGTAGTTCTGGCGACGTTCGTAGGTCAATTCGTTCCACAGCGATGCGGAGGCATCGAGTAGCCGTCGGAGGCACTCTCTGTCGTCTTCGGTCTATGGAACCACCTCGAAGGTATTGGCGCGCTTCATTTGTCATCACCTTGCTGTTCAGCGATGTACTGTTTGATAGCGCCCTTCGAGGTACTTCCCGCTGTTCCGACGTAGTACGAACGAGTCCACTTCACACGGTCGTCGTACCGCTGATTGTATTTCCGCGCCGAGATTCCTTTCACCCAGTTGACGATGAGTGACGGGGCGTTCTTGGGCGGGCTCCCGATGAACAGGTGTACGTGGTCAGGCATGACCTCGCACTCGGCCAGTTCGAGGCCCTTGTCCTCACAGATTTCCGCAAAAATGGCTTTGAGACGTTCCTTTGTCTTCCGTCGGACCGGTGCTGTACCGTTGAGGCGAGCGAACGTCCGTCAGCCGGCCGGATCGCCGGACCGTAATCGGTCTCGGAGGTCCGTCTTGACGACTTTCCCGACCGGGTTTCGGGGGATTTCCTCGACGACTTCCAGCCGTTCGGGTCGCTTGTAGATGGCGACGTTGTCACCCATGTACTCCGTTATATCCTCGAGCGAAAGTTCCTCTCCTGACTGTGGAACTGCGAAGACCGCGACGCGCTCGCCGAGGTCTTCGTGCGGTTCGCCGACGACGGCCGCGTCCGCGATCTTCGAATGTTCGATAACGATGTTCTCGACCTCCTTCGCACTGATGGTGAACCCGCCCCGAATGATGACGTCTTTCTTCCGATCGAAGAAACTCATGAAACCGTCCTCTTCGACTCGGAACAGATCGCCAGTGAAGAAGTACCCGTCTTCGTCGAACGCGTTCGCGGTGACCTCGGGTTGGTTGTAATAGCCAGCCATGAGTCCCGGTCCTCGGAACGCGACCTCGCCGACTTCGCCCGGTTCGGTTACCTCGTCGCCGCTCTCCGGGTCGACGATACGGATGTCGACGGTGTCGATCCGCGGATCGTCGATACCCCAGTCGATATCCTCGGCGAACCGCGGAAAGTCCGTTGTACGGCGCTCCAACGGAGTCGTTTTCGGGCCACTAATAGTGGATGTCCCCTCGTTCTGTCCCCAAATATTGATGATTTCGATCCCCCACCGCTTGTCGAACTCTTGTATCGCCCACTCCGAGGGAGCAGCTGAACCAGTCGTGATCGTTTCGATGTCACTCAGGTCGAAGTCGTCGACGTCGGGGTGTTTGAGCAACTGATTCAGCATGGTCGGAACCAGGATAGTAAACGTAACGCCCTCGTCTTGTATCTGCTCGACCATCAGATCGAGATCGATGGGGTGATGGAGCACGAGTGTTCCGCGATTGAGCAGCCACGGGACGTAGTTGACACCGAGCGCAGTCATGTTGACCAACGGCGCCGCACAGAGGACGATGTCGCCGTCGTTCGTGTCACACAACAGTGGGAGCGGATTTGACTGCCAGTTGTTGTGCGTCATCGGGCACGCTTTGGGATCCGCAGTTGTACCGGATGTCCACTGAATATTGAACACCTCGTTCGCACCGATTTCGATGTCATCGATCGCCGAGGTGTCCGCATCGGTAGTCGTAAAGTCCCGAACATCTGAGAACGAGATCGCGCGCTCGAGGGTCTCCGATGTGGCGGCGAACTCCGTTGCCATCTCGACGTGATCGAACCCGTCGAAGTCCCGCGGCCCGACGTATGCGACGGCCTCCGTTATGTCGACCACATGTTCGAGCTCGTGTCGCCGCCACTGGATCGGCATCGGTGATATGATAGCCCCCGCCCGGGCAACCGCCAAGTACAGCATGGCCAGTTCCCACGTGTTCGGTAATTGTACGACGACGAAGTCGTCCTTACCGATACCGCGCTCGCGGAGTGAGGTTGCGACGGCGTCGACGGCTTCGGAAAGCTCTGCGTACGTCAGTCGCTCGGGCTCTCGATCGACCAGTTTCGATGTGTTCGGTGGATCAACGACGGCCATCCGCTCGGGATCTCGAGCGACGGTGTCCGCGAACCGATCGAGTAGCGTCTCGTCTTCCCAGACGCCCGCCTCCTCGTACTGTGCTATCTGGTTCGGGTCGTGTAACTCCATGTACATTGGGATGAACCAACACATTCCGTGATAGGTGTTTCGGACCGTCCTCTAACACTCTCCTAATTACCAAGTCCCATAGCATCGATTTGTTCTTGGTACCGGTTTCGAAGGGTGACCTCGGTTACTTGAGCAACATTGGAAACTTCCCTTTGTGTCTTTTTCTCATTACGAAGGAGTGCGCTCGCGTAGATCGCAGCCGCGGCATATCCAGTTGATGACTTTCCTGACAACATCCCTTTTTCAGCTGTCGTATCAATGATTTCATTTGCCTTTGCCTGTACTTTTTCGGATAGATCAAGCTCAGAACAGAACCGAGGCACGTACTTCCTCGGGTCAACAGGCTCCATCTCAAGACTGAGTTCCTTGGAGAGATACCGATACGTGCGACCAATCTCCATGCGTTCAACGCGTGATACAGCCGCGACTTCATCCAGCGATTGCGGAATCCCCTCCATACGACAAGCCGCATACAGTGTACTCGTGGCAACACCCTCAATTGAGCGTCCGCGAATGAGATCCTCGTCAAGGGCGCGTCGATAGAGGACGCTAGCGACCTCCCGAACAGATCGGGGGACCCCTAAAGAAGAGGCCATCCGGTCCGTTTCAGAAAGCGCAAATTGAAGGTTTCGTTCGCCAGCATCCTTCGTTCGGATCCGTGTTTGCCATTTCCGCAGCCGGTTCATCTGACTCTTCTTTTCTGCAGAGAGGGACCGTCCATAGGCGTCTTTATTTTTCCAGTCGATCGTGGTGGTTAGCCCCTTATCGTGCATCGTCTGGGTCATCGGTGCTCCAACGCGAGATTTGCTCTCCCGCTCCGAGTTGTTGAATGCGCGCCATTCCGGACCGTGATCGATAGCCTCTTCTTCAAGAATCAACCCACAGTCCTCGCAGCTCACTTCGCTCTCATCTGGACTTCTAATGAGTGTACTTGAGTCATATCCAGGACAAGTCTGAACGTCCTCCTGTTCAGTTGGGTCGCGCTCTGTCACATCATCACGCTCTTTCTGACGAGTCGGCCGTTCCATCAGTCAATTGTCTATTGTCTCTCTGGAAGGTTAAACAGTCTGGGTATTAGTGATGGATAGTTACACGTTACGGCGATGTCCCTGCGATTACGATGGGCGATCGAACGGTTTCACATACCGAATTGCGCGATCGCTCGGCGACGTTTGCCGGTGGGCTCGCCGAGCGAGGGCTCGAACCCGATGATCGGGTGCTGGTATACGTTCCGAACTGTCCCGAGTTTCTAATCGCGTTCTTCGGTGCTCTCAAGACGGGGATTCCATTTTCGCCCGCTAATCCACAGTACCAGGCGCGCGAACTGGCGCATCAGCTCACCGATTCCGGCGCAAAGGCGATCGTTACCCACGAATCGCTCCGAGATACCGTCGACGAAACGCTCGAGAAGACCGGTCTCGGTCCCTCGTGATTACCGTCAGAGACGGCCGCGAAGGGGACGTTCCGTTCGAAGAAGTGGACGGTAATCCGCTCTGCGTCGACCGCCAGAAGGACGACGTTGTTACCCAGCTCTATACGAGCGGAACGACCGGGAAACCGAGGGGCGTTCTCTCGACGCACGGGAATCTGCGCGCGCAGGCGTTCGCCGGCCTCGATACGGGGGTCGATGATCCCGATGACGAACGGAAGTTAGTACTCTTACCACTGTATCACACAACGGGTGTCTATCACTGTACGTGGCAACCGCTGATCAAGGGAGGTCGTCTCTATCTTCGAGATCCTGCCAACTAGGATCCAGCCGACGCGATGGCCGTGATTGAGGAGAACGAGATAACGTCGTTCAACGGGGTCACCGCGATGTACGTCGATATGATCAACGACGAATCGTTCGGTCAGTACGACCTCTCGAGTCTGGATCGGTCGGGGAGGGCGGTGCGAAAATGTCCGTGACCGTTCAAGAGAAATTCGAGTCGGTCGCTAACGTCGAGATGTACGAGGGATACGGCCTGACGGAGACGAGCGGCGCGACTCACGCCGGCCACAACTCGACGTTCGGTCCGCGGCTCGGAACCATCGGACAGCCGTTCCGAATGACCGATTGCAAAATCGTGGATGATGAGGGCAACGAGGTCACGACCGGTGAGGAAGGCGAGTTACTGATTCGGGGGCCGCACGTGATGGCGCGGTATCACGAGCTACCGGAGAAGACCGAGAACGCCTTCGACGAGAACGGCTATTTCCGAACCGGAGACCTCGCCCGTCGCGACGAGGACAATTACTACGAAATCGTCGATCGAGCGAAGGACGTCATCGTCACGTCAGGGTACAACGTCTATCCGAGCGAGGTCGAGGACCTCCTGCGAGAACACGAAGCGATAGCCGACGTGGCCGTCGTCGGTGTGCCGGACGAGAGGCGAAACGAAGTGCCCAAGGCTTTCGTTGTCACGACGGCAGACGCGATTCCCGGAAGTGACGTGACCAAGAAAGCGATCGAGGAATTCCCCCTCGATAACCTCGCAGCGTACAAACACCCTCGCGAGATCGAGTTTATCGACGAACTCCCGCGGACGACGAGCGGAAAAGTTCGAAAGTCGAACTCGAATAACAGGACCCGCCTCACGTAGACCGCTCACCAGTGTATCGCCGGTGCAAATTCGTCATGTTCTGCCGAACGCATAATTGGCCGTGAACGACGTGCTGTGCAACCAGTGTATGACCTTCTCCGCTGATGATCGCACCACGCGGTGCCTCGGACCGCCGGTCGTCACCGCTCCGCGGCCGATCGGTAGCTCAGAGATACCGATGCAGTAACCGACTCAAAGCGATTTGATTTCGTTGAACCGTTCGATAATCCTTTCGCGTTCAGAGAGTACTGCGGGCCAGTCGATCCACGTCAGGTCATCCGGGTGGTCGACATATTCGAAGAGGGAGGTGAGTTCCTCCGGCGGATCCGTGATCGGTATCGGATAATTATGCCGAGTACTTAGTTCGATGGCGTTCTCCGTGTCGTAAAGCCAGTCGAGGAGGTCGTAGACGTCCTCCTTTTTACCGCTGTTTTCGACAATAGAAAAGTAATTGGTGTGAGCGACGCAACCCTCGTCCGGAATGACATATTCGACGTTATAGCCGTCCTCGTTCATCACCTGAACGCGTCCACCCCACGCTGAGGCCACGTACGCCTGGTCTTCACGCATCAATTGCATAAACTCGTTGCCGGCAGTCCAGTAACCGAATACGTTCGTATGTTGCTCTTCCATTTCCGCGATCACGTCCTCGAACATCGCGTCATCGGTGGCCGCTTCACCGGTGTCATATTCGAGCGCCGCGCATGCGTTTCCGAACCTGACCTGTGCGTTGTCGATAAGAGCGACAGTCCCCTCGAGTCCGTTATCCTTGATGTCTTCCCACGTCGTGATTTCGTCGACCTGGTCCCGATTGTATCCGATACCCTGTGTGGAAATATAGTAGAAGATTCCGTCGTCGTGACCGTCGATTGCCGGAGAATTCTGCCACTCCTCCTGGATATTTTCCCGATAATTTGGGAGACGATCGTAGTCGATATCCGCGAACAGTTCGCCGTCGTATTGGCTTCGGTGCAACGTGAGTCCGGACGACGACGGATTCGTGAAGTCGAACGCATCCGGGTTCTCCGCGATGAGGTTGAGAATTTCGGTGTCACCCGCTGCCTCCTGATGCGTGACTTCTATTCCGCTCTCTTCACTCCATTCTTCGAATTTCTCTCGTTCAGCTTCTTGCGTCGTTCCACCACGACTGATAAACGTGAGCGAATCGCCACTGCCGTTGAGACATCCCGCGATAGCGATCCCTGTTGTTACTGCGCCCGTCTGTAGGACGCGCCGACGGGTCGTCGATCGAGGACTCCGCGATCCAGATTGTCCATTGCTATCTTCCCACATGATAGTGAGTTATTTGGGAATTACCTTAAAAACTGTCGACATTCTCAGCAGGAGAAGGCTCCCTTGAGTGCGTCTCACGGGCCCTCAAACCCGAACGGCAGTTCGTTTACGAAGGCTTGGATCCCCTTCTCGTAATTTTTAGTCTGATTGTACAAATCGGGAGCGAATGCCCTCAGACGGACGTCCTCGACTACACCTGAACCGCTGGGGATCGGTTGCTACCTGCGGACCTATTACAGTGACGAAGCCGAGACGGACTCTCCCGTGCAGAAGCAAAGTAAGGAACCGAAACGAACGCACGAACGTACTCGGACACTGTCTGCGCTACTCAGTGATACTCGCCATTGTTCTCTTCTGGACAAACGTCCACGTAATGGCGATCCCTACAGAAAGACCGTTTCAGAGGATCCTTCTCACCGACCGTCGAACTCGGGCGACCGACCGTTCAAGAATGCTTGAAACCCCTCCTCGTGATCCTCGGTCCCGAAGATAACTCCCTGTGCAACCGCCTCGTCGGTCATCGCTTCGCCGAGTGATTTATTGCATCTCTCACTGAGAAGTCGTTTCGCGTGTTTCAACGCGACCGTCGGTCCGGTCGCGATCGATTCGATAATCTCGTCCGCACGTTCGTCGAATTCGTCTCCCGAGAAAACGTGGTTGAACAGTCCGATCTCGGACGCCTCCTGTGCGTCTACGATCTTTCCGGTAAAGACGAGTTCCTTGGCGAGGTTCTCACCGGCCAAGCGCGGTAACCGATGTGATGTCCCAGTGTCAACGCCGAGGCCGACTTGGCGAGAGACGAAGTCGATCGATGCGCGATCACTCGCGAGTTGTAAATCGCATAAAATCGCAATGTTCGCACCGGTTCCGACTGCTGGGCCGTCGATTTTGGCGATCGTCGGAAGCGAAAATTCGCCGAGTCGCTTCATCACTCGGTTCGTCGACTGCAGGAGTCTCTGGACGCGATCGTCGATCGGCACGTCGTTTTCTATCGATTCGACCATGCTGCTGATGTCACCGCCGGCAGAGAACGCGTCCCCTGCCCCTCGAATGACCAGACAACGTACATCGCTTCGTTCTACCTCCTCGAGTACGCGTTCTAACCCGTCGGCGAGTTCTTTCGAAAGGGCATTTCGCCGGTCGGGATGACCGAAACCGCATCGAAAAGTGGTTTCATACTCTCGAGATGCGGATTAACCGCTTCCATAACTCGTGGGTGGGCAGTCGGGCGAGCGTCCGAGAGTGGCTTGAACAGTTCGTGCATTACTACAACCACCAACGACCGCATCAAACTCTCGACGGAAGCGTGCCAGTCGAGGAGGTGCAGAACTAGACAGTGTCTAGTAATAGAGTTCGTATTTCGCGTGACGGGTACTCTTTACCATCTATATATACTATCACAGTCGGACAGCTTAAAGACTCGGTGGACCCCGTCTATGCCATCGACGGCGGTTGCATACTGTTGGTCGGCTTCATCCCCGCCCTAAAGAGCGAGGCTTTCGCCTCGAATTTTCCGTAACAACGAGGATGTTCTCTGTATGGGAACGAGCCACAAGAAGGTGTCCGCCTTTTTTTCACACACTACTCAATGCGCACTGGCACCCGAATAACACCCTGAGTATGTTATTAGATTTGTTGGTGAATGTGGAGTAACATTCGTATGGGAGGGCTATATCGCGGATTCGAACTCGGTTAGTACCAGCTCGTCGGCAAACCGCCTCGGAATCGATAACTGCTAACAACCGGTCAATGCGCTACTTCCGTCATCTTACTGGTTAGTTTTCCTAGACATTTTCCACCAGTCATATTTGCCTCCAATAGAAATTTATCTACTGGGGTTTCCATACTGGACGTATGAACGACGCTGATCAAACTGTTGTTTCGGACTGCGATGCGGAGATACACCGGCTAGAGTTTTCTGTCGACTGGCGACCCGGCCACGCGGCGGCGTATTTGATAGCCGACGACGAGCCGATTCTCATCGATGCGGGGACGCCAGGCGAACGCGGCTCGGAGGAATTGCGTGCGGAACTAGCCGACCACGGATACGTACCGGCCGACATCGAGCACGTCGTGCTCACGCACGGCCATACGGATCACGTCGGCCAGACGCGGACGCTCCATGAGGCGGGATCGCCGGTGATCTACGCGCCGAAACGAATGCGAGAACGATACGAACGGGACATGGAAACGGTCACCGACCGAACGCGGGCGAACCTCCTCGAGAACGGCCTCGAACCTCGTCGCCTGGAGTCCGCCAGCGAACGATTGCTCGTCGCCCATCGGGTCGTTCGCGAATCCCTTCCCGAAGAAGCAGTCGACGTATGGGTCGACGACGAGCCTCTCACTGTTGGCGGACGCGAATTGGAACCGATCTATGCCCCGGGCCATCACATCAGTCACGTCTGTTTCGGGACGACGCTCGACGGCGACCGAGTGATTTTCTCCGGCGACATGGCGATACGACCGTTTCGCGCACCATCACTGCTCGTTAACTTCGACGACGGCGTAAGGGATAGCGTGCGGCAGTTCCGTTCCTCGCTAGACCGACTCAAAACCTACGACTTCGATCAGGTATACCCCGGACATGGGCCGGTACACGATCAGTATCAGGAGTGTCTCGACCGATCGATAACGGACCTCGAGAACAAATGCGAGCAATGCCTCGAACGGATCGAATCCAGCCGAACCACGGCCTTTCAAATCGCCGCAGAGAGAGCGGGAACGAAACGGGAGATCAGCCGAATCTTCGCGGAAACCGTCGGCCTCGTCGGATATCTCGAACACCACGGCCAAGTACAGAGCGCCGTCGAGGACGGCATTCGGTACTACAGACGAACCTGAACGGAAGAACATCTCGGTGACCATCCGAGATAAATAACCTGGCGAGGCGAATCAATCGCCCGGTTTCGACTTCGGCCGGATGAGTCCGAAGTCCTGGTTCTCATACGCCAACAATCCACGGATAGCAACGACCACGGCAGCCTGAAGCAGCGTCGGACCCCACATTCCGGCCGCCGAGAGCACCAGGCAGTCCGCGCGATGTGGCAGCGAGATTCTGTTGCGGCCATTGAATCCAGTCGTTGCGACAGTGAGTGGCGTGATACTCGCGAAGAAGAACACAGCGCGAGTGGCGTCGCCGGAAACGACCAGTACGGGATACTATCGTTCGGTATGACCGCGACAGGGTGTCTCTCTATGCGCGTGTACCGAATGAGTCTTTTGTACAACGCTTCCTCTTCGGCTTCTATTCAATCATTCTGACGACTTTCCCGACGTCGTCGGTGGATTCAGTAGAATCGTCCGAACGTAATACACTGTTAGAACAGCGATCCAGCCATAGCGAACGAAAACATCGATTTCCTCGTTATCTCACACCGCAACGGGCGTACGCAGATTGGATTCCCGCAAGCGTCCGGATCGCTGCTTCGACTGGAGGAGGGATTTCCGAAGCGAAACTCGCAGTATAGTAACAACTGCAACTAGTTACACACTGATCGCACAGCTGCCGTGCGATCAGGTGTGCAGTGACTTGCAGTGGCTACTTAGTTGTCCCGACTCATCGTCTGACCCGTCGAAAAGCGGTGTGAAACGGTCCAGAAACCGCTTTGCGGCCGTCATGCGCCGTAAAACTCCGATCGCCCTCGAACCGAGCATGTGTAACGGCAGTGCAACCGGAACGGGATACGCGTAACTATTATCCCGGTATGTGTGGTGTATGAACGCATGAATGGGCTTACGGTCGGCTATCTGGCCGAACGAAACGCGCGGAAGTACCCCGATCGAGAAGCGGCGATTCACCGAACGGAAACCGGACGCGTAACGGAATACACGTTCGCGGAATTCGACGACCGAACGAACCGAATCGCGAACGGCTTGCGGGAACGCGGCGTCGACGAGGGGGACACCGTCGCGCTGTATATGAAGAACAACGTCGAGACGCTCGAGGTCTTCCTCGCCGTGATGAAACTCGGCGCGCTTCCGGTTCCGATTAACCACCGATTCAAAGGCGAGGAGGTGATATACGTGCTCGAGGACAGCAATCCTCAAACGGCAATCGTGGACGAGTTTGGAGCCGACACGATCGCCGATATTCACGATCATCCCGACGTTCCCGTCGAGACGTTCCTGTACGTTGGCGAGGAAGCGCCGTCGTTCGCCGTCGATTACGAGACGGTCGTGACGAACGCGTCGGATGCGCCGGTCGATATCGTTCCCGGACGGAACGACGACGCAGCCTTGATGTACACGAGCGGAACGACCGGAAAGCCGAAAGGGTGCATCTTCACGCACGACAATCTGATCACGCTTGCGGCCGACGGCGTCTACGAGGGGGACCACATTGAGCAGGGGAACCGTCACATGATCATAACCCCGCTGTTTCACGTCGGCGCGTTCGTGCCGTTTATCACGAATTTCTACGCTGGCGGAACGACGATCGTCGTCGATGGATTCGACCCAGAGCAAGTTCTCGATTACATCGAAGCGGAGTCGATCAATTCGTCGTACTTCGTCCCGACACAGAGTCGGCAACTGCTCGCTGTCGACGGTCTCGAAGAGTACGACTTCTCGAGTTTCGAGAGCTATGGAACCGGAGCGGCGCCGTCGGGCCCGGAGCTCAAACGCGAGATCATCGAGACGTTCGAGACGGATCTCGTCGAGAGCTTCGGACAGACGGAAGCCCTGTCGACGCGCCTTCCGCCGGATCGGACGATTGACAAGGCGGAGAGCGTGGGGCGACCCGCCCTCAACCTCGAAATGAAAGTCGTCGATTCGGACGGGAGCCGCGTCCCGCGCGGTGAGATCGGGCGCGCGGGATACAAGGGTCCGTCAGTGTTCGCGGGCTATCACGGTATGCCCGAGAAGACGGCCGAGGTCTTCGACGAGGACGGCTGGTTCATTTCGGACGACCTCATCCGGCGGGACGAAGAGGGGTTCGTGTACTTCGTCGGCCGTGCGGACGATATGATCGTTTCCGGCGGCGAAAACATTCACCCGACGGAAATCGAAGAGGTATTGCACGAACACCCGGCGGTAGACGAAGTGGCAATCGTCGGCGTTCCAGACGAAACGTGGGGTGAACGCGTCAAAGCTGCCATCGTTCCACGCGAGGAGACGTCCAATCTCGACGAGGAGGAGATCGTCTCGTACGTCGAAGAGCGGATTGCGAGCTACAAGAAACCGCGCGAGGTCGAGTTCCGAACGGCGCTTCCGCGAAATCCGACGGGAAAAGTGCTGAAAGGGAAGCTCAAGTGACCTCTCGAGCGGGCAGTTACGAGAGCAGGCGTCCGATCTCCTCGATGAGGTTTCGATCCGTCCAAAACCCCGGGACTGATCGTTCCGTACCCCGCAGTCGACCCAGTAGAGGTGGCAGAACGCTACTATAGTAGTCACTGCAAGTCATTGCACGCCTGATCGAACGACATCCGATCAGTGTGTGAATCGTTTCAGTGGCTACTATTGACTCGAGACACCGTGTGCGGACGACTACACATTTAAGGGCATGAATACCAATATCACGGACGAATGGGAGTACACAATACATGAGTGAAAACGACCAGACGTACTTCGACCGACTCGTCGATCTCGACGCGCTCGAAGCGTTTTTCGAAGAGCACATCGGTCCGTCGGACCGGTTCGACGTTGATCGACACCCAGGAGGGCATTCCAACGAAACGTTGTTCGTTACGTGGGGTGATCGAGACCTCGTAATTCGGCGTCCGCCGCCGGGCGAAACCGCCGACACCGCACACGACGTAATTCGCGAGTACACGGTACTCGAGGCGCTCCAGGGGACGGACGTGCCGGTTCCGACGACGGTGGTAGCCAGCGAGAACGAGGACGTTATCGGCTCCGAGTTCTACGTGATGGAGCGGATGGAAGGGACCGTAATTCGGGACGACGAACCCGATCGATTCGGGCAACCGGAGTATCGGCGGCGAGTGGGAGAGGAGATGATCGATACGCTGGCGTCCATCCACACCGTCGATTACGAAGCCATCGGTCTCGACGAATTCGGTCATCCCGACGGCTTTACGCAGCGGCAAGTCGACCGATGGCAGCAACAGTACGAGTGGGCGTTCGAGGCCACCACCGAGGAGCGCTCCATTCCCGAAGTACGCGAAGTGACCGAGTGGCTTCAGGACCACGTTCCGTCGAATCCACCGCAGACGCTCGTACACGGCGACTATAAACTGGATAACGTGATGTTCGGTCCGGAACTGCCCCCGACAATCACGGCAGTTTTGGACTGGGAGATGTCGACGCTCGGTGATCCGTTTACGGATCTCGGCTGGTTACTCTCGTACTGGCCAGACCAGGGTGACGAAACGACCACTGTCGGCACCGCCGGCGATGCCGCCTATCTCCTTCAGGACGGATATCGGACCCGAGAGACGCTCGTCGAACGGTACGAGTCGGCGACCGGATTCAGTTTCGAGAACGACCGCTTCTATCGCGCGCTCGCGTACTACAAACTTGGTGCGATCGGTGAGATGTTCTTCCGGCGCCACATAGAGGGGAACGCCGACGACGAGCACTATCCGATAATGGAGCAACGCGTTCCCGAACTCGCCGAGCGAGCACTCCACGTGATCAACGACGACGACTGAGAATCCCCACGCGACGACCAACGGTTCGGGCGTCCAAACACATCGCCGGCACAAATATTTAATTGGGACTGTCTCGTTACAGCAACCATGTCAAACAGCGTCGAAATCGACCTGACACTGTCGCCTGGGCGCCACGACACGCTGGACGAATTGGCCGCCGTCGCCCAGCGGGCCGAAACGCTCGGCTTCGAAACTCTGAGTTTCGGGGAGGTAACGGGATGGGATAGCATCGCCCTACTTACGATACTCGCCGACCGAACCGACGACATCCGCATTTCCGACGAGGTGATCGGACCGTACTCCAGATCGCCGAGCCAGATCGCACAGGCCGCAGGATCGATACAGACGCACGCAGACGGCCGCTTTCGGCTAGGGCTCGGAACCAGCTCGCCAGCTATCGTCGAGGGGTGGCACGGGCTCGATTTCGACCGGCCGTTACGGAGGCTACGGGAAACGATCGAGATCGTCGACATGGCGACTGCCGGCGAGAGCGTCGACTACGACGGCGAGATATTCGAACTCGACGGCATGTCCCTCGAGCTACCCACACCGATAGAGATGCCGATCGACGTCGCCGCGCTCGGCCCGAAAGGCGTGGAACTCGCAGGGCGGTTCGCAGACGGGTGGGTCCCGCAGCTGTTTACGCCGGAGGGACTCGAACGGCGGATGGAGGACCTCCGTCGAGGCGCCGAGATGGCCAACCGGGATCCCGAATCGCTGCGTACCTCGATTCTACTCCGAGCGTGTGCGCTCGAGGACGGCGACCGGGCTAGGGCCCTCGGTCGACAACACGTCGCGTTCATGATATCCGTCTACGGGCCGTTCTATCGCCGGTCGATCGCAGAGCAGGGATACAAGGAGATGGTCGAAGAGGTACGGAGTCGCTGGTTCGATGGGGATCGCGAGGCAGCTATGGAGGCCATCAATGCGGAGGTCCTCGACGGGCTCGTCGCCTGCGGGACGCCTGAAGAGGTGAATGCAGTCATCGATGATTTCACCGCTGTCGATGGGTGCGATGCCGTTCGAATCGGCTGGCTCGGTCCTGCGGAAGACGATGCGATCGACGCGACCATGGAGGCCGTTGCGCCGTCCGATCGCTGAGACGATCCGTCGGCTTCTCGGACCGACTATCGTCCGGCTGCTTCGCGTCTGGAAGCGGGCTCAGTCGCTGACAGCGGTACTATTAACTGTATGTCGGTAGTGGAATCAATTGGCAATGACTGACATCAAGATTGACACCAGTGTCAAGGGGCTATCGTCGGAATCAGCGGAGTTGGCCAGCCAAGCCGAAGATTTCGGCTTCGACGGCGTCTTTACACCCGAAACCGACGAAGATCCCTTCCTGCCGCTGCCACTCATAGCCGAAAGAACTGAGGATATAAATATCGGAACGCGGATCGCGACCGCATTCACGCGATCACCGATGGTGATGGCGTACATGGCCTGGGACCTACAGCGATTCTCCGACGGGCAAATGATACTCGGCCTCGGAACTCAGGTGAAAGGACACAACGAACGGCGGTTTTCGGTCGATTTCGACTGGGAAAAACCGGGGCCGCGGCTCCGTGAAGAAGTCCTCGCACTGCGTCACATCTTCGACGTCTTTCAGGGTAACGAGGAAGAGCTCGATTTTGACGGCGACTTCTATCAGTTCTCACTGATGACCGAGGAATTCAATCCCGGCCCGCTCGAGTCGGGGCCACCGAAGATTTGGGTGGCGGGAGTAAACGAGTACATGCTCAAGATGGCGGGCGATGTCGCCGACGGGCTCTGCATGCACGCCTTCAACACGCCGAAGTACACCGAGGAAGTCATCAAGCCGTTGATCGAGACGGGCGCCGAAATCGGCGACCGCGACCCCAATAACGTAACGCTGTCCGCCAGCCCCTTCCTGATTACCGGCGAAACCGAAGACGAACGTGAAGCGATGAGACAGGAGGCGAAACAACGAATCGCGTTTTACGGGTCGACCAGGACGTACCATGACGTCCTCGAGATCCACGGCTGGAAAGACATCGGAATGGAACTCCACGAACTCTCGAAAGACGGTCAGTGGGAGGAAATGACTGAACTCGTTACTGCTGACATGGTCGATGCGTTCGCGATCGAGGCCCCACCGGACGAGCTCGCGGACGAGATCCTCGACAAGTACGGCGGGATCGCGGACCGAATCCAGTTGGCCTTTGACGGGAGCGAGTACTGGAACGAGGTTCTCATGGAACTGAAGTCGTGACTCGGTAGAGTAAGTCACCTATCGTCCATACGGACACCACCGGAACGGAGGAATCCGGCCCGCTGGTCCGCCATTACACTCCTGCGAAATCGCTCGCGTGCTACTCACTGACAGCGTCGGCCACGTCTCTAGTGATTTGTTGATATGTTCCACAACCTTTATATCCGGCCCTGAAAAGTAGATGTCGATGGCAAACGCTAACCAGCGACAACCAGTGTCACGGCGGCGAGTACTTCAATCGGGTGCAGTCATCAGTGGGATGGCAGTCACGGGTTGCCTCGGCGGCGGCGGCGGTGAAAACACGCTTACGTACATCAGTCGTGGCGGGGTCACTCAGGAAGCCGAACGACAAGTGATGGATCAGTGGGCCGAAGAGAATGGAAAGCAGATCACCCACCAGTCGGCCGCTGACGATACCGAGATAATGGAACTGATATCGAACAATCCCGGGGCGTTCGATTTCACTAACCTGGTTCCGTCCGCGTTCGCACAGCACTCGCTCGTCTACGACGAGGAGTTGTTCACCGAGTTGGATTACGGAGAAGTTCCGAACTACGATAATATGAAAGAGTCATGGAAAAATGCGCCGTTCCTCGAGGGACACGACTACGGACTCTTCTACTACAACAATTCACAGGGAATCGCATACAATACGGAACACGTGGAGCCGACGTCGTGGGAAGACCTGCAAGGATCGGAGTACAACGACGTTCTCTCGATGCACAATAACGCCACGACGAGGTTCTGCAACAATTGCGCGATGATGGGAATTTCCCCGTCGGAAGCGCTTAGCGACGACGAAACGTTCCAGAGTGTCTGGGACGAACAGCGAAATTTCCACGACAATATTTTTAAATACTGGACCGCAGGCGACGAGTTCCCCCGTCTGTTGCGGGAAGAGCAAGCACACGCCGTCGAAGGCTGGGGCGGCCGGACGGAAAATCTGGTCGATGACGGGCTCCCGATGGACTACGTCATCCCCGAGGAGGGGTGTCTCACCTATTCGACGGGGTGGACCATGATCGATGAAAGCGAGAACAAAGACGACGTGTACGACCTCTTCAATTACATGTATGAACGCGAGAACGCAGTCGAACTGACGCTGGGGCACGGATATCCCGTTCAGCTCAAAGACCCGCCGGAGGAGATCACGAACCGATACGATTACACCGAATCTGCCGACGACGTGATCTGGCTCGACTGGGAAAGTATCATCCCGGCAATGCCTGATCTCGAGCAGGCGTTCGCGGAACTGAAAGGAGAGTAAGGAAGACGTCTCGGTGTTACGTCTCGAACGGTGCGTCAGGAACGGTACCCGCGAGGCCCTCTGTTGCCGCCGGATAAAAATAGGTCGCAGTGACTATCGCTCGAGGATGTTCACACAGGAGACGGCACCGGTGGCGTTGCGGCCGATGCCGATATTGTGTTGCATGCCGACTTCAGCGTCGGGAACCTGCACATCGCCTGCTTCTCCGCGGAGCTGCTCGAATATTTCGGCGATCTGTGCGACGCCAGTCGCGCCGATCGGATGCCCTTTCGACAACAAGCCGCCGGAGGGATTGATCGGCTGTTCTCCGTCCAAGTGGGGGATGCCCTCGTCGATATGAGACCCGCCTTCTCCCTGTTCACAGAATCCAAGGTCCTCGTAAGTGATGAGTTCCGTAATCGAGAAGCAGTCGTGAACCTCGGCGACGTCGATGTCGTCGGGACCGTACCCGGAGCGTTCGTAGGCCGTACTGGAGGCGTGTCTGGAGGCGGGGAAATTCGTCAGCGCGAGGTCATCACCACGCTGGAACGAATCGGTAGAGAGTCCGTAGCCCGCGACTCGGACCGGTGCGTCGGTGAACTCGCGGGCGCGGTCATCGCTAGCGACGAGGACGGCACAGGCCCCATCAGTTACCGGGCAGCAATCATACAGGTTCAGCGGATACGACACAGTCGGTGACTCCTTGACGTCGTCGACGGAGCACTCGAACTGCTGGTGGGCATGTGGATATTTCGTTCCGTTCTCGTGATTTTTCACCGACACCGCCGCGATCTGTTCGCGGGTCGTGTCGTACTGATCCATGTGACGGGTCGCACGCATACCGAAGAACGCCGGCATTGTCACGCCGCGTCCCCGCCAGAGCCGTTCGAGTGCCGCCCCGCCGATGAGGCCTTCCGTCGAGTCCAGCATCTTTTCGGCCCCGATCACGAGCGCGACATCGATGTCCTCGGCCTTGATCGCCTGGACGGCGTTTCGAAACGCATCGCTCCCGGTGGCACAGGCGTTGACAATGTGTGTTGCGGGCGTTTCGAAAAGCCCCGTCGCGTGTGCGACCGCGGCACCGGACGACCCCTCGTTTGCGATGTCCAGCGTGCCGTACCAGACGCCATCGATATCGTTCGTCGGATCAATCCCGTAATCAACGCTCTCGACGAGATCGAGGTACGCGCCCTCGAGCAAGTCCTCGAACGACCAGTCGTACTTCTCCCCGAAGTCGATGATACCGGCACCGACGACGTGTGCATCAGTCATCGTTTGTCCTCCCTCGGAACCGAGAATTTAAAGGAATTAATCGGTCGAGCGCCCTCGTCGAAGAGTTCTCGAAACCGAACGTCGACCGTACAGCCGACCGAAATTTCGTCGAGTTCGGTTTCGGTCAACAGGCCGTACACGCGAGTCGGTTCGCCGGATCCGTCAGCCTGTGGGACGTCGATGATCGCAAGCGGTTGCGGAACTTCGATATCGTCCGGAAGGTACTCCTGTATCACGAACGTCTTGATCGTCCCGGACGATGCGAGATCCACGTCCCGAAACTCCGCTGGTGCGTCACCACACCGCTTACAGATTCGTTTCTCGTCCGGGAACGAAACGAAACCACAAGCCTGACACTCGAAGCCGACCAGTCGTTGATCCTGCCGTCTCGTCCGGTGGTAGCGCGGTCCGCTCATGTATTCGGCACCCCCTGATACTCGTATCGTTCCCGTGAGTTCACGTGTTTCATGTATGGCACATACTCCTTCGTTTCGATCTGGTCCGAAACCGAAAGCCCGGGCCGTTCATCGGTCGCATCAGTGACAGTGAGACGAAACGCGTCCGCACCGCCCTGTCCGTACGCGATAGCGACGAGAGAGTCCCCCGGATCGGTCGATTCCAGCGCGTGTGCGATGTCCAGCAACAACGTCGCCGTGCCGGCGTACCCTACGTCGTTGAACGTCGAGAGTCGTTCCGCGTCGATGGACTGAAGCGCCGTTTGAACGAACCGATACCCCGGTGCACTGGCGACTGCATACTCGGGATCTGCGTCGGTTTCGGTTCGTTCGAGCGCCGTCGTTACGGCCGGTTGGACGCCGTGTCGACGCTCGAACCGGGGATCCCCCTGTTCGGCGGACTGGCCGTGTTCGCGGTGCCGCTCGAGAAAGCCAGTCGTTGCCTGTCCCACCGAATCGATCGTCGCGGCTGGATCGTCGCTACGTGGCCGAAGGACGAGCGCCCCGGCGCCGGCTCCCATTGTCTCCTCGTCGTCGCCCCCGGGTTCGACCGGCATGATGTCTGCGGCGGCGACGACCACCGGCTTCTCGGTAGCACGCACGTACTGTCTCGCCGTCTCGAGCGCGTCTGCAGCCGCACGCGCGGTTCCCCGGAAGTCCCCGGTTCTGCTGTCGGTCGGAGCACCGAGCCTGTATGCGAGTTGCGCGGCGACGCCATGTTCCGCGAAGTAATCGCTGATGCTCGCAGCGAAAACGGCCCCGATATCGTCGGCATCGACGGCCGAACGCTCGAGGGCGGCCGTCGTTGCCTCGCTGGCCATCGTAATGTGGTTTTCGTCGCGAGATGGAACAGCGCTTTCACCCCGTCCGCTACCATCGTGTTGGGCCGCTATTTCGCTTCGGGCGATCCGATACAACGGTACGTACCCCGCTGCGGCATCAATAGCGACCATTGGTATCAGCTCCAGTTGATTCTCCCATGGTATTACGCATCATGATACGGTCGATTTTACAATAAATATGTGGGTACCAGTGACACCATCCGTAACGAAACGCGATCGGCTCAGCGTCGCTGACCGACGGTTGTCTCCGGACGGGGAAAGCTGTCGATCCATCGCGTACTTGACGGATCCGAGACGCGCGTATATCTACCAGTCCTCCCGGGTCAATTCAGTCTCCTGCCCCGTTCTATAACAACCTAAGTTCGTTATTTGCTTTTCGTAGATCGATAATAGTGTGAAAAGACACAACACTGGTTTCTTGAGACACGTTACCGAACATCGTTTCAGTCGATCAGCGACGGTCGTGCCCCGGAGCGGACAGTTACACGCGAACGGGTTCGAACCGGTTACGATGCGCTTGCGATCCGCCCTAATCGAGGGACGGTTACTTATCGGAAAAACTATTTGAGTCGACCCTGAATCGTTGGGTGTATGGACGAAACGTTTGACACGGTGGAAGTCACGTTCAACGAAGAAACCGGTATCGGACATCTGACGCTGAATCGGCCGGACGCGCTCAACGCGCTCAGCGGCCAACTCCAGGAAGACATCGTCGAGGGACTGCGCGTACTCGAAGCTGAAAACGAAAAACGGGGCGAAATCGCGCTTCGAGCGGTCGTCATCGAAGGAGCGGGTGGCAACTTCTGTGCCGGCGCGGACATCAGCGAATTCAGCGAATCCAGCCCCGGTGACAGTTCCGAACGCGCCCATTACAACTTCATCATGGACTTTCCGGCACCGGTGATCGCCAAGATCACTGGCTACTGCCTCGGCGGCGGCCTCGAAACCGCGATGTCGTGTGACTTCCGGTTCGCCGCAGAAGACGCCAAGCTCGGCCTCCCAGAAGTCGATCTCGGCATCATCCCCGGCGCCGGTGGCGTCCAGTTCATCAGCGAACTGGCGAACCCCGCCGCGGCGAAGGAGATCGCCATGACCGGGGACCACATCAGTGCCGCTCGAGCGGCGGAACTGGGCATCGTGAATCGAGTCCCCGACGACATCGATGCCGAGACGCAGGACTTCGCCGAGAAAATAGCATCCAAGCCGCCGCTGGCGATCCAGGCGATCAAGGAGTCCGCCTCCGTGGCCACCCAGATGGGGCTTCGCGAAGGCCGACAGTACGACCGTCGCCTGTTCGAGCCGTTGCTCGAAACGGAAGACCACAAGGAAGGCGCCAAAGCGTTCGCCGAGGACGACTACGAACCCGAATTCACCGGCAGATAACGTCCGGGCTCGATCGACTTACCGGCCCACCCCGATTTCTGCTCGTTCGGATAGCGTAACCGTGGTCTCAAGGACGGATGGACGCCCCGTATGAAGGGTGGCGTGACGACTTTCACCGTCGTACCGCACGTGCTCGATACGATTTACGATCCACGGATCTCGTTGAATGATTCTGATATCTTATCGTTGTGAGGCAGGACCTCTGACCAATTGATCCAGACGAGGTTGTCAGGGTGATCAGTGTAATCGGGCAAGGACGTGATCTCTTCGGGCGGATCCGATATCGGGACCGGATAATCAATCTGGACCGAGAGGTCGACGAGGTTTTCCCGCTGGTACACCCAATCCAGCAGATCGTACACCGTCTCTTTGTTCTCGCTGGCCTCAGGAATGGCGTATCCCTCGCTGTGGGTGACAGCCCCTTCCTCCGGAATGAAGTACTCGATCGGAACGTCATCGGCCTGCAATGAGGCGACGCGGCCACCCCATGCCGAAGAGATGTGCGCCTGTTCTTCGCGGAGGAACTGCATCTGCTGGTCACCCGATGTCCAGTACTGGAACACGTTCTGGTGTTGGGCCTCGACTTTGTCGGCGATCGCATTGAAGACAGCATCGTCTCCAATCTGGTTGATATCTTCGCCCGCAGCTGCAGCGGCGTTCGCGAACCGCACCGATGGGGTCGCGTGTAGCGAAATCAAGTCCCCGTATTCGCTTTGCTCGATCTCGTCCCACGAACTGAACTCGTCTACTAGTTCAGTGTTGTATGCCAACCCCTGAGACGAGATGTATCGGAACAGACCGTCCTCGTTCCCCTCGAGGAACGGAACGTTGTGCCACGCTTCGGGCAGGTTATCGTAGTTCGGAATTTCTCCGTAGTCCAGGTCGGCGAGTAATTTTTCGTCCTGTCCCCGGAATCGGATGAACCCGCCCGACGAGGGGTTACAGAGGTCGATCCCGCCCGGATTCTCCGACACGACGTTTACCATCTCCGTATCGTCCGCGACGGACGTGTGTTGGACCGTGACGTCGTTTTCGTCCTCCCAGTCACTGATAACGTTTCTGAACGCCTCCTGCGTTACGCCGCCTCGTCCCAGGTACTGTAGGGTATCGCCACTGCCCCCCAGACAGCCGGCAATTCCGAGTCCCGTAGCGACAATACCGGTTTGAAGTACACGGCGACGTGTTGGTGAATGTCTATCATGCTCTCGCATACCAACCTAATAGAGACTCCCATGCATATTATTTTCGGTCACCTAGTAGATTTCGAGGGGACATCGCGATCCGCAACTCCTTTGAGTGGAATGTCACTGGTTCGAATTTCGTTCTTGAAACGATATGAAACGCAATTTTCCGCACAACTGCGAGTGCGACCGATCGAATACGGCCGGTTTCCGGGCCAGACGGACAACGCGCACAGTCATAGTATTCGGCAGCACTGAACCAGCAACCGGACCCCGTTCGATGGAAGCGGTATGGCGAGAAGGAAGTAATACTAAGGAATAATTTTATTAGATCCGGGAGATAACCACCCGGTGTGCCTGTAATTCACACAGAGAGAAACGGATGGAACCGTACGGAGCGACCGAAATGACGACGTCGCAGTTCAGCGTCGACAATAGTACGGCGATCGTAACCGGATCCTCGAGCGGAATCGGGAAAGCGATCGTCGAACGGTTCGCGGATGACGGGGCGAACGTGGTCGTTACGTCCCGGGAGTTAGATAACGTCGAGCCGGTCGCGGACGAGATCAACGAGAGCGATTCGGACGGCCGAGCGCTCGCAGTGGAGTGCGATGTTCGAGACCGCGCTTCGGTCGAGGCGCTCGTGGAAACGACGGTAGACGAATTCGGTGGCCTCGACGTCCTCGTCAACAACGCCGGCGCGAGTTTTCAGGCCGATCCGGCGGACATCAGCGAAAACGGATGGAAAACGATCGTCGACATTAACCTGCACGGAACGTTCCACTGCTCGCAGGCCGCCTACGAACACATGCAGGACGACGGCGGTCGCATTATCAACATCGCGAGCGTCGCTGGCCAGCGCGGCTCGAGGCGAATGAGTCACTACGGCGCAGCCAAAGCGGCCGTCATCAACTACACCACGTCCGTCGCCGCGGACTGGTGTCAAGACGATATCCGGGTCAACTGTATCGCTCCCGGGCTGGTCGCGACGGCAGGCGTCCGATCCCAGATGGGGATCGACGGCGACGCAAACGCCATCGACCGCGAGTCGGTGGACCGGTCGATCGGTCGACCGGAGGAAGTCGCCGACCTCGCGCAGTTCTTGGCGAGTTCGGCGTCGTCCTACATTATCGGTGAAACGGTCACAATAAAGGGAGCGCCCCGCCTCGAAGAGTAGGGGCGTCGGAGCGACTTCTTTCGGCGCAGCACGAATCAAGTGGAGTTTTCCGCCTGAGACCGGGAGACGCATCGAAACTTACCGGCCCAGAGACGGAACGAATACGCGGTACCTGTATGGGGGTGGGGGCGTTAGTATCGAACGACCCCCGCTTGTCGCAGTTCCTCGAGTTCCGCAGCGGTGTACCCGACGGCTGATAGCAGGGATTCCGTGTGTTCCCCCTGGTCCGCAAGGGCTTCGCCCGCTCCCGACGCCATCTCGGTCGAGCGAGCGGGGAAGCCGATTCGCGGCGGGGCGTCGTCGGAGCGTTCGATCATATCGCGCGCGTCGAGTTGCGGGTGGTCGACCATCTCCGCAGGACTGTAAACGCCGCCAACTGCCGCGTCCACGTCCCCGAGCGCGTCCTCCCATTCGGCACGCGTCCGTTCCGCGAACAGCGCCTCCAGCTCGGCCCTGACCATCGCAAACGAGTCGGGGTCGTGTTCGTCGTGTGCGTCGATGAGGTGCTCCTTGTCGACCGCCTCACAGAACGCTCGCCAGAACTTCGGCTCGAGCGCTGCGATGGTGACCCATTCGCCGTCTGCCGTTTCGTAGCTATCGTACCACGGGAACTGGCCCGACAGATGGGTGTTTCCCGGCCGTGGTTCTTCGGGGTCGCCGGTCAGCGCTTGATAGGCGACCGACTGGGAGAACGACGCGACGACGTCGCTCATCGCGACATCGATGTACTCACCACCGGTGTTCCCGAGTTCTCGCGATAACAGCGCTTCGGTGATCGCGAACGCGGAAAACAGCCCACCGCTCATGTCGCCGATCGGGTAGCCGGGCATCTGTGGCTTGTCGGATGGCGACTCGCGGGTCATGTCGAGCAACCCAGCTAGTGCGACGTAGTTGAGGTCGTGACCCGCGCGATCGGCCCAGGGGCCCTCCTGTCCGTATCCCGTCAGCGAACAGTAGATCAGCTCGTCGTTGTACGACCGAAGCGTATCGTAGTCGATCCCGAGCCGCTCGACCACACCGGGCCTGAACTGTTCGAACACGACATCGGCGGTTTCGACCAGTTGATAGAAGGCCTCGGTTCCCTCGTCCGACTTGAGATCGAGCGAGACACTCTTCTTGCCCCGGTTGACCATCTCGAAAATGGCACCGACATCCCGTTCCGAACGCGGTTCGCTGTGCCGAGCGTAGTCGCCAGCACCGGTATCTTCGACTTTGATTACTTCGGCACCGGAGTCCGCGAGTAGTTGCGTCGCATACGGGCCGGGAAGCAGTCGAGTCAAATCAAGTATTCGGACGCCATTGAGTCGCATAGTACGAGATGTATGTACCAGCACTTTAAAATAGGGTTTTGCGGCGAGCGAGGGGAAACCGGCATCGCGACCGAGCCTTGGCTCCCGTCGAGGGGAAGCGGTACCGCGACCTCGAGAACGTGAGACGCGCGTTTCACTGATTCGGACCGGTCGTCCCCTCTCGAAGGGGGAACGGGTTGCTCGGGATACGACGGTCGCGTCCCGCGTGCGACGTCGAGCGAGGGACGGAGAAACAGGACGGGTTCGAACCGTCGGCGGATTCCGGACGCTCGTCTCGAAGGGGGCGACACCGAAGAGAGAGGACGAGCCATAGTTTTACATTGACATGCACGGATCCATAGATATGGAGTATCACGACTCCGAAACAGCGACGGAAGTAGCCGATCGGGTCGAATCATTCATGGACGAAGTCGTTATTCCCCGCGAACGGGAAGCGCTACGGACCAGCGAAGACATCACGAGAGACGAGATTGAGGAGCTATGGGTGATGGCGAAGGAGCGGGACCTGTTCGCCCCGCAGATGCCGGAAAAATACGGCGGGCAAGGATTGGACTTCCAGAACATGCTGCCGTCGTTCGAGCAGGTCGGCCGATCGCTCATCGGTGCACGCTCGATTCGGGCGAACGCACCACACGAGGGGAACATGCACACCCTGGAGATGGTCGGGACCGAGGAACAGAAAGAGGAATGGCTTCGACCGCTGGTACAGGGGGAGATCTCGTCGGCGTTTTCGATGACCGAACCCATGCAAGGAGGGGGATCAGACCCGAAGATGCTCCAGACGACCGCGCAAAAAGACGGCGACGAGTGGGTGATAAACGGGCACAAATGGTGGACATCGGACGGGGTTGACGCTGACTTCTTGCTCGTGATGGCGCGGACGGACCTGGACGCGCATCCGTACGAGGGGGCATCGATTATTCTGGTTCCCACGGACGTAGATGGCGTCAACATCGTCCGGAACGTCGGCCACCTTGGCGGACACGGGATAACCGAACTGGCGGGCGGACACGCGGAGGTCAAGTACGAAAACGTCCGCGTTCCGGTCGAAAACACGGTCGGAAACGAGGGAGAGGGGTTCACAATAGCGCAGATGCGTCTCGGTGGCGGACGGCTCACACACTGCATGCGATACTCCGGAATGGCCGAGCGGTCCCTGGACATCGCAAAGGCCTACATTAGTGAGCGGGAAGCGTTCGGATCCGACCTCTCGGAGAAGCAGTCGCTCCGCCATCGAATCGCGGACGCCGAGACGCGGCTTCACGCCGCGAGAACGATGGTTCGACACGCGGCTCGGGAACTCGACCGGAGCGAAGCGCGGACGGAAGTCGCGATGGCAAAGAACTTCACGGCGAACGTGACGAACGACATAATCGACCTCGCCGTTCAGTGTTGTGGCGGGAACGGAATCGGCAAGGATCTACCGCTGGCACACTTCTACGAGAACGTTCGACCGTTCCGTATCGTCGACGGTCCGGACGAGGTACATCGACGGTCCATCGCCCGCGTCGCGTTCGACGATATCAAAACGGAAGAGATGGAGAACGTGCTTCAGTTCGACGAGGATCGTCGGATCGATGCGCTCGACGAGTCGTAACCGACGACTGCGACACTGACGGGGGTACAGTTCCCACTGAAACGATTTATCACAGATCGCTACGCTGCTTGAGGGCAGGTTACGGTATGCAATGACTGATCGAACGACAGCTGTCTTCTCAGTGTGTGAATCGTTTCAGTGGCTACTATAGCGGGGCCACGACCGGAGTCACCTGACCCGCTCGGGCCCGTCGACCCGTCAGTGAGAGACCGCGTGGATACCACCAGTTGCTCTCGGAGACGCCCGACGGAAGCGCCCCATCGCTGTAGTGTCTACGGATGCGAAGTGATAAGGTAATTCATGGATAATGGCAACATGCACCTATGAGGGATTTCGACAATTTCAACGTTACCGTAACGGATGACGGAATCGCTAGACTCGCGATCGATAGCCAAGCAGCGATGAACTCCCTGAGCGACGGGATGACTGAAGAGCTACTGTGGCTCGCGACTGAACTCGACGAAGACGAATCGATTCGGTGTATCGTCCTTCGGGGATCCGACGGTGTCTTCTGCGCCGGCGGAAACATTTCGTCGTTCGAAGAGGACTCGAGCGCTGCCGGGAGACTTCGACGCGGTGCCTCAATGATAAACGATGTCGCAGTCCAGTTGAAACGCGGTGAAACACCGTTGGTCACCGGAATTGACGGACCAGCTGTCGGAGCCGGATTCAGTATTGCGCTACTGGGCGATATCACGTTGATGCACGAGGACGCGTACTTACAGTTCGGCTATTCCAGAATCGGCCTGACCGGCGACGGGTCCGCGACGTTCTACCTCCCACACCACGTCGGTCTGCAGGAGGCAAAGCGCATCGCGTTACTCAACCAGAAGATCTCTCCAGCGGAAGCAGCGGACATCGGTCTCGTCACGGAGGTCGCAACCGACGACGAATTCGAAGAGAGACTCACGGAACTCGGCGAAACGATCGCGGCCGGTCCGACGAAAGCACTCGGTAAGATATCTCGAATGCTGGAGGAATCGTATGCACGCCAGTTACCCGATCAACTGGCCGAAGAAACGGAACAAATCGCAAACGCGTCAAAGACGGCTGATTACGTCGAAGGGGTAACGGCGTTTAAGGAAAAACGCGAACCATCGTTCGAGGGGCAGTGAGCCGGATCGAACGTCCGGACAGGCAGGAAATACACGAATCTCTCTCGTGAGCGCCGAGCGCGATCGACAGATCGCCAGCCGGTGGGTGGTCCCCTTCGAGAGACGATACCCGCGCGAGACCTGTAGATTCCGCCAAGCCGAATATCGAGTCGCGTGATCCGGAACTCAGGTAGAATAACATACACAATGATTAATAGACGTGGTGAACTATAGGGGGCCGTGTGGATGATAACCACGACAAGACCTTCCAAAGAAAGGAGGGGTAGGGACAGCCAGACGTTGGGCGCGGTTAGCTGGACAGAGACGACGAAAGAAGCGGCAACGACGACCGACGTAGAAAGCGTACGCGTACTCCAAGACCCATGCTAGAAGTAAAAAACCTAACAAAGTACTACGACGATCTGCTTGCAGTTGATGACGTATCCTTCCGAATCGAAGAGGGAGAATTTGCCACGCTGCTTGGACCAAGCGGCTGTGGGAAGAGTACGACACTCCACATGATCGCGGGACTTGTCGAAGCTACCTCGGGCACGGTACACCTACGCGGGAGCGATGTCTCGGATACGGAACCGTACAACCGAAACATCGGGCTCGTGTTTCAGCATTCGGCGCTGTTCCCCCACATGACCGTCAAGGAAAACCTCCGATACGGGCTCAAGATGCAGGAGTTCGACGGCGATCACGACGATCAGATCGCCAAGTACCTCGAGATGGTACAGATGACGGACCACGCGGATCACAAGCCGGGCGAACTCAGCGGAGGGCAACAGCGCCGGATATCGTTTGCACGAGCGCTCGTGTACGAACCGGATATCCTGTTGCTTGACGAACCGCTTACAGGCCTCGATCGAGTCCTTCGCGAGGAGATGCGAAACGAAATCCGAGAGATTCAACAAGAGGTCGACGTCACGACCCTCTCGGTCACGCACGATCAGTCCGAAGCGCTGTCGATGTCGGACAAGGTTATCGTGATGAACGAGGGACGGAAAGAGCAGGCCGGCGCTCCCCAGGAGTTGTACGAAGAGCCGGAAACTCAGTTCGTCGCCGAATTCCTCGGTCAGTCGACGAAATTCGAGGGGAAAGTCGCCGCGAACGACCCGCCCATGGTCCGTGCTTCGAATCAGGAAATCCAACTCGCCTCCGACATTGACACGGACAGGCTGGACGGCGATTCGCTGTCACTGTACGTACGGCCGGAAAAAATCAATATCAGTACGGCCGAGAAGGCAAACGGAACAAGCAATACGTTCGTGGGAACAGTCTCCCACGTCGAATACCTCGGTCATCGGGCCGAACTCGAGGTGACGCTGGACGACGAAACGACCGTCACCGCCTTCGGCAACGCGACGGAAAAGTACGCAGTTGGTGACGAGATCGCGGTCCAGTTCGATCCGGAGGGGGTGACCATCGTATGAAGTTCGGAGCTGTCACACTTCCGGACGTCTCCGTCCCCGAGTGGGTGCGCGGTCGATCGTCCCCGAAACTCCTCGTCGGACTCGGGCTCGGCTGGCTCACGCTGTTCTTTATCGCACCGGTGATCGTGCTATTCGTCGAGAGCCTCAACTTTGGGGGCGGCGATCTCTTCGCCAACTACAGAGACGCTCTGAGCGGCGTCTATTTAGAAACGCTCGGCCGAACACTCTACTACGCGCTGATCACGACGGTCGTGTGTCTGGTCCTCGGCTATACGATAGCGTACTTTATCGCGTTCAAAGCTAAGCGTCAGTTCGCCATGCTTGCGTTAGTGCTGTTGCCGCTGTGGATTGCGATTATTATTCGATATTTCGGCGTCTCACTGTTTTTCCTCCCAACGGGCCCAGTACAGCAGCTATTCGGGACTGATTTCGGTGTATTATTTACTACACGAGGTGTCGTCATCGGCCTAGTTAGCGCATTACTACCCTTCGCGATCCTTCCGATGTACAATTCGATACAGTCGATCGACGATGAATTGATTTACGCGTCGGAAGTTCTCGGTGCGACGCCGTTGTACACGCTGCGGACGGTCATCATCCCGCTCAGTCTCTCCGGTGTCGTCGCCGCCGCCTTGTTCGTGTACATTCTCGCGGCCGGCTCGTATTTGGCGCCGGCACTGCTCGGAGGGCCGGCCGACTTCATGATGGCGAACGTGATCGAGCAATCGTTCACGTACGACCTCGACCTCGCTGCGACGATGTCGGTGGTGTTCACAGTGACGCTTCTCATTCTGATCGGCCTGTTCAACCATTACGCCAATATCTCGGAGGTGCTAAGTGACCTATGATGAACCGACTGAGACGGCTGTCGTTCTATCCGGTCTTACTGGTCGTCTACGCGATATTGTTAGTGCCGGTGGTCGTCGTCATCGCGACCTCGTTTACCGTGCAGTCGTCCCCCACGCTGCCGACTAACGGCGTCACGCTGGAGTGGTACAACACCCTCTTCCAGAACTTCCGACTCCGAAACGCGATGGTAGTCAGCGTGATCGTCGCGACGGCGACGGCGATCCTCTCTGGTATTATCGGAACGATCACGGCGTTTGGCTTCGTCCGAAGCGATATCCGAGCCAAAGAGACGCTCGCAACGATCATGCTACTTCCGCTCATGATTTCGCCGGTAATCACTGGAGTTGCGTTCCTGCGATTCAGCAGCCACCTCTCGATCCCTCGAGGGCTTCCGCGGATCGTGATCGCGCATTCGGTTCTCGCGCTCCCGTTCGTTTTCCTCATCGTTCGGTCCCGCTTGCTTACGTTCGACGAACGGCTCGAAGATGCATCGATGGCTCTAGGAGCCAATAAATGGGAGACGACGGTCAACGTCACCATCCCCATCATCGGTCCCGCGCTGTTAGCCGGCATGCTGATGGGATTCGTCATCTCGTTCGGGGAGTTCACCGCGACGCAGTTTCTCATCACACCACAGACGACGACGGTCCCAATCATTATCTTCAATCAGATTCAGACGGGACTCAGTCCCGAGGTCAGTGCCCTCGCGACGACGCTCGTCGCCGTGATGATCATCGTCAGCGTCATCGGCAATCGATTAGGGTGACTCCAGATTCCGCCAAACCCCTCTCCCGCCACATTTCCGGTTCCTCGATCATCGCTATTTCTGCCGTAACCGGCGGACCGCCGAGCGAACACGAAACGGCGTCCCGACCTACCGTATCGGTCCTCGCCACGATGAGAGACGTCCTACGGGTGACGTGGCAGAACAAATGTAGGACGGACGGGACAAGACAGGGCGCTCACGTGGACGGGTCGACGACGAGTTTGCCGACGGCATCCCGATCGACCATGTCGGCGAACGCCTGATCGGTGTCCTCGAGCGGGTAGTGCTGGTAAATTTCCGGTTCGAGTCGGCCGTCGGCAACGAGGGTGACGAGCCGTTCGAGATCCGTCTGGGTTCCCATAGTGCTCCCGATGATCCGCTTCTGATTGAGAAACAGATCCCCTAACTCGAACGTCGACGTGGGACCTGCCGTTTGGCCGCAGATTGCCATTCGACCGCCGCGGCACAAGACGTTGAGACCGACCGCCGAATACGGGCCACCGAGATGATTGACCGTTACGTCGACCCGGCCCGTGTCGAGCACCGCTTCCCGAATCGCATCCGGATCGCCGGACTCGATGAGTCGGTCGGCGCCAAGCGCGCCCACCCGATCGAGTTTCTCCCGCGACGTCGACGTCGCGATCGTACGAGCGCCCAGTATGTCCGCGAGTTGGATCGATGCGACGCCGACACCGCCGGTCGCTCCGGGGACGAAGACCGTATCACCCGGCTCGACGTTTGCCTCCGTGAGCATTCGGAACGACGTCATGTATGCGGTGGGGAGCGCTGCGGCCGCCGTCGTCTCGACCGTCTCCGGCAGCGGTATCAGTCGATCGGCCTGCACTGCAGCGTACTCCGCGAGACCGCCATGAGAGAGACGAAACTCTTCGCAGTAACTTTCAGGTCCATCACGACAGTACCGACAGGAGCCACAGGTCTGGTTGGGACAGAGGAGAACGCGGTCCCCGGGCGCGACGGCCTCGACCTGACTACCGACCGAAGACACGGTGCCCGCGACGTCGATTCCCGCAACGTACGGCAAGTCATCCTCACCGACCCAGTGGTCTCCCTGGAGGACCCATAGGTCGTGGTGATTTATTGAACACGCCTCGACCTCGATGACGGCCTCGGCGGGGCCCGGTTCCGGATTGGGTGCCGACTCGATCGTTACGCGTTCCGGACCACCGAATCCAGTGATCGCTGCAGTGCGCATGACTGTTTGCTTGAACGCTGGGAGCATATATCTACCGTTCATCAGAACGACTCTACTGGCTTCGGCCGCAGCGTCCCCTCGAGACGTGTCGAACGACGACGGAGAAAAGCAGCGAGTCGAACGCGCCGACCGATCTATATGATATCGAAGAGGTGGCCGGCGACCCGACGCTTCTGGATCTCTTCTGCACCTTCCGTTATGCGGTACCGGCGGTGGTGGCGATAGATGTGTTCGAACGGTTTGTGTCGGCTGTATCCGACACCGCCGTGGACTTGCATCGCCTGATCGGCTGCCCGGCAAACGAGATTATTCGCCGTGTAGTTACACATAGCGACCAACTGGCTGATCGAGGAACCGGATTCGGTAATCATCTCGCCTTCCTCGTCGAGCGCCGCTGCCGTTTTTCGAACCGTGTTTCGCAACATTTCCGCCTCGGTGTGCAACTCGGCGAGCGGGAACTGGATCGCCTGGCGGTTCGCCAGGGGTTCTCCCCACGTCTTCCGCTCTTTGGCGTACTCGACTGCCTCGTCGATACAGAACTGCGCCGCGCCGAGACTGGCAGCCGCCTGTCGGATACGGCTCTCGTGAACGAAGCGCTGAGCCACGTGGAGGCCTTTCCCTTCCTCGCCGATGATAGCCGAATCCGGGACGCGAACGCCGTCGATCGACACTTCCGCGTGGTCCGTCGGCATGTTGAACGTCCACCAGTAGTAGTCGACCTCGAACCCGTCCGCGTCCGTCGGGGTCAGAAACGCCGTAATGCCGTCGCCATCGCCATCCTCACCGCTGGTCCGGGCGAATACGAGATCGTAATCCGCCGTGTGCATCCCGCTGTTCCAGCGCTTTGTACCGTTGATCACCCACTCATCGCCGTCTTTCTCGGCCGTCGTGTCCATCCAGGTCGCATCGGATCCGTGGTCGGGTTCGGTGAGACCGAACGCGACCCTCGTTTCACCGGTAATTACGTCCTCGATCATCTCCTGCTGTTCGTCGGTCCCGAACCGATCGAGAATCTGCGGGAACTGGTGATTGCCGACGACGGAAGCTTCGGTTTGAAGAACGTTGTAGAGCCCCGGACCCTTGTGCGCGAGGTGTTCGCGAATAATCGCCATGCCGAGGTTCGATCCGTCCATTCCACCCATCCGCTCGGGAAGCGCGTAGCGATAGTATCCCGCCTCGTCGGCTCGAGCTCGCATTTCCTCGAGCAGCGCCTCCCACTCCGCTTCCGGCACGCCGTCTTCCTCCCAGTTCGTCCGGGCGTATTCCCGACGCTTGTCGAAATACTGGATGTGCTCTTCTTCGAGGGGTTTGATTTCCGTTTCGATAAACTCATCGAGTTCGTCGAGCAAGTCAGCTACTTCTTCGGGTGGACGAGTGTCCATGGTAGATAGTCACAGTTCCAACCCAAATAACTTCCCCCGAAGGAATTCAGTTTGACCGTTGACACACGATACCAGTCGGATAGCGCCACGACGATAGCGGAATCGCAACCGAAAGGGGGGATGCTATAGTAGCTCTCGAATCGATGGACGGGACCCACGCGTGAACTGCCGTCACGACAGTGGGCAGTAATCGTCGGAGCCATACCGTGAACGGATCTGGACGGGAACGAGAATACTGGACATTGTATAACACACTAAGTTCGTTATAATAGGCGCTGGTAACAGGTAGTGGTACAGATTAACAACCAATGGCATTCGTGTAGCACAACACCGGTCCGTCACGGACGGAATGAAACGTGTTGCCCCTCGATTGCGTTCGATCCTCCTATAGTAACAACTGCAACGATTTACACACTGATCGCATAGCCGTCGTGCGATCAGGTGTGCAGTGACTTGCAGTGGCTACTATATGACACGCCTGCTCCCAGAGCCGGAGTACGAGGAATGTATCCGACTCCTGAAGGTGAGAGTGGTCTGATACCCGTTCCATCGATCGGTCTCCGAAATGAGAACAGCGCGACCGCCCAAAAGGCGCAATCGACTCCTCGAACTCGAGGCCTCAGCGGGGGTACTGGTTTCCGCGGTGCGGGACCACGGAGAATAGCGAGACGGCGAGGTCCTCACGGCATCGTAGAAGGGTCCCGGTTCATCCGTCACCGACTGCACAAATCACGTTACTGTCAGCGGGGTCGCCCCTGTGCCGGCACTAGGCCGGAGTGCCCACGACATCAGTCTTCGAGGGCGGACCGCTTTATTTTCCCACTCGCCGTCTTCGGTAACGCTTCGAGAAACGCTACTTCACGGGGATACTCGTGTTTCGACAGTTCGGAACGAGCGAACTCCTGAATTTCCTCGCCGAGTTCGTCGTCGGGGCTGTACTCGTCGACCAGCGTCACGTACGCTTTGACGATGTTGCCACGGGTATCGTGATCCGCGCCAACGACGGCCGCCTCCTCGACTGCGGGATGGTTGAGCAACGTGTCTTCGACCTCGCCAGGTCCGATACGGTATCCGGCCGAGATGATGACGTTGTCCGCTCGGCTAACGTACCAGTAGTAGCCGTCCTCGTCCTCCCTGGCTAGATCGCCCGTCCGAAGCCACGGTCCGGTGAAAGTATCAAGCGTTGCCTCGGGTCGACCCCAGTAGGACCCCTGGGCGTTTTCGTCGCGTTTGACCGCGACCTCACCGACCTCGCCCTGGTCGACCTCGTTGCCGTCGTCGTCCAGCAGCGCAACCTCCGTTCCGGGGAGGGGTTTCCCCATGCTCCCCGGCTTCACCTCCCAGTCCTCGAAGGCGTAATTGCAAACGATCATCCCGCCTTCGGTCAGGCCATACGCGTCCTGAGGCGGTGCGCCGAGTCCGTTTTCACACCAGGCGACCGTCTCCTGGTCGAGCGACTCGCCCGCGGAGATCAACACGCGGAGATCGATGTCGTACGATTCGAGATCGATACCGCCTGCACGGGCCTGACGAAGGGCGGTCGGCGGAATCATCGCGTTGTCGACGTCCCACTCCTCGAGCGTCTCGAAGAAGGTGTGCGGATCGAACTGACCGCGATAGCACCCGATCGCCGTTCCGCGAACGCCGGACATGACCGTCCCCATATTGAGCCCGTACGACCAGGACGGAGAGGCAGCGACCAGATAGACGTCGTCGGGGCGAACGTCGGCCACGTACTCCGCGTACGCGTGGAGTTCGACCACCCCTCGGTGGCTACTCAACACGCCTTTCGGTGCACCGGTCGTGCCGGACGTGTACGTCAACGTGTACGGGTCGTTGGGGTGGGTGTCGACGCTGTCGAACGCGTCAGAGTGGTCGGTGACTGCGTCGTATCCGTCCACCGTCGTTTCGCCGTCGACCGCATCGTCGCCCCCGCCGTCGACGGTGACGACTCGCTCGAGCGTCGAGATCGTTCCGTCGAGATCCTCGCAGCCGTCGGTCGTCGTAAACAGGACCGCAGCTCCGGAGTCCTTGAGGCGGTAGTTGAGCGCGTCCGGACCGAACATGGGCGCAAGCGGGAGGTAAATCCGGCCGGCTTTGATCGTCCCGAAGACGACGGCATACAGTTCGAACTGCGTCGGGAGCATCGCGCCGATCCGATCGCCGCGATCCGTCTGTGACTCGAGGTAGTTGCTCACTCGGTTCGCCGCGGCGTCGAGTTCGGCGAAGGTGTAGCGTTCGGTCTCGCCGGTGTCGAAGTCTCGAATTCGCAGCCCGGTTTCGTCCGAATCGGCGTGGCGACCCAGCGCCTCGTCCGCGATATTGAGCGACGATTTATCTCCGACATGGGCATTTTCGTTCCAACTCTGTTCTTTCTCGTACTGGTCGAACACCGCATCGTACACACTCTCGTATGTCATATATTGGCTCTTACACAATTATACTATATTATTCCTCGGGTCGTAGTTAACGAACTGGCGTCTCCGATTCGCCAAACCGGGAGACTGAGAGCGGTCAGTCAGTACGAACGGGGGAGGCCGAGATGGTGTTCGGCGATGTAGTTCTTCGCCATTTCGTTGGAAACGGGAACCGTCTCGGTTACGCGCGCGTTCTGCCAGAGTTCGAACACCTCGTACTCCTCGGTGAACCCGTTTCCGCCGTGGGTCTGGATCGCTCGCGACGCCGCTTCGGTACTAAACGTGCTCGTGAGGAGTTTCGCCGCGTTCGTTTCCATACTGCAGTCCTGGCCGTCATCCCACTTGGATGCAGCACTGTACGTGATCTCGCGGGCAGCGAGTAATTTCGCGTAGCTCTCCGCCAGCGGGTGCTGGATCGCCTGATGTGATCCGATCGGTTGCCCGAACACGTTACGGTCGTTCGCGTAGTCGACAGCGAGGTCGACTGCTCTGAGGCCATCGCCGAGCGCGCTGGCTGCACCGGCGATTCGTTCGGTGTTGAGCGTGTCGAACATGAGCCTGAACCCCTGGTCCTCAGCGCCGAGAATGTCGTCCTCGTGAACGCGTAACCCGTCGATGTTGACCTGGTACTGATGTTCGAACCAGGGGACCGCCGTATCGAGTTTCGAGAGGGTGATTCCATCGCGGGACGACGGGTCGGAGACGAGAAAGAGTGTCCCCCCGTGCGACGGGTCCTCGGGGTCGAACGGCGACGTCCGGGCGACGAGCAACATCTTGTCCGCGTTCTCGACACTGCTGATAAAGGTCTTCTCGCCGTCGATCACGAATTCGTCGCCGTCACGCCGGGCGGTCGTATCGATGGCGAGCGTGTTTGTCCCCGCGTTGGGTTCGGTCAGGCCCATACAGAAGCGAAGGTCGCCGTTGACGATACGCGGGAGGTACTCCTGTTTCTGTTCGAGGGTCCCGTGACGCTGAATGCTGATCCCGCCGAACACAGGCGTCAGAATGAAAATGATCCCGCCCTGGCCACCGGCGCGTGACAGTTCTTCGATGACGATCGCCATCTCCTCCATTCCCATGCCTTCACCGCCGTATTCCTCGTCGATGGCCACACCGAGCCACCCGTTGTCCGCGAGGTCCTGCCAGTATGATTCCGGGAACCGCTTCTCGTCGATGTGCTCGCGCCAGTAGTCCGCATCGTAGTCTGCGGCCAGGTCACGGACGGAATCCCTGATCAAATCGTGTACTTCCGTTTTGGCGTTTGACATACCTCGCCTTTCTCTCGGACCAATATAAATACCCTCGTATTCAGTCAATCCCTGCCGGGACCGAGGTGAACCGTCGCGAGCAAACGCCGTCGACCGTCTCACAGTCAAATCAACAATACAACAACATGATTTATATGGGTTGGAATAAATACGAGTGGTATGAATGGGATGACCATTAGCTGGCTGGCAGAGCGTAACGCGTACAAATTCCCCGAAAAAGAAGCGATAGTGATGACGCCAGTGGAGGGTGGACGGACGGCGGTTACGAACGCCACTTTCAACGAGCGAATCGATCGGGTCGGGAACGCGCTCAGGGAGCGCGGTATCGAACGCCACGACAAAGTGGCCGTCTACACCGCGAACTCGATTCCGATGCTCGAAATGTTCCTGGGCGCAATGCGAATCGGTGCGATCCCCGTGCCGGTCAACCACCGATTCAAGGCGGATGAGGTCAAGTACGTCCTCGAGGACTCCGGGGCCGAACTCCTCCTCTTCGACGATCAAGCGACTGAAATCGTTGATCAGATCCACGACGATCAGGTAATGCCGGACGAGATACTTTTCTCGGGGGACTCGACCCCCAAATACGCGGCCGACTACGGCGAGTTCCGAGACGGGGCATCAGACGAGTCCGTCGAGATCGTTTCGTCGCGCACAGACCAGGCGATGCTCATGTACACGTCGGGGACGACCGGCAAGCCGAAGGGCTGTATTCTCACACACGACAACATCATCCAGATGACCGTCAACGGGATCGTGGAAAAGGCGTTCGAAGGCCGAAATGTCCACGTCGACGGCCGCGGAATCATCGTGACGCCGCTGTTCCACATCTCCGCCTTCGGCATGTTCATCAACAACTACTACGCCTCGGCAACGACCGTTCTCATGAACGGGTTCGATCCTGACCGGGTGATGGAGGTCCTCGAGTCCGAATCGGTGACGAACGGCTTCTTCGTGCCGATGATGGCCCGTGCGCTGCTCGCTGTCGACGACTTCGAGGAATACGATCTCTCCGCGTTCGAGGAGTTCGGAATCGGTGCTGCACCGTCCGGAAAGGAGCTCAAACAGACGATATCGAAAGCGTTCGATGCCGAGTTACAGGAGGCGTTCGGTCAGACCGAGATGTCACCGGTCGTGTCGCTGCTCCAGCCGAGTCAGGCCCTCGATCATCCCGACAGCGTCGGTCGGCCGGTCATGAACGTCATGTTTAAAATCATCGATCCGGACACTCACGAGGAGGTCGAACCGGGCGAAATCGGTCAGGCCTGCTATAGAGGGCCCACGATGTTTTCGGGTTACTACCAGATGCCCGAACGAACCGAAGAGGCGTTCGACGACGATGGCTTCTTCATTTCCGGCGATCTGATCCGGCAGGACGAAGAGGGGTTCATCGAGTTCGTCGGGCGATCCGACAATATGATCATTTCGGGAGGCGAAAACGTCTACCCGGCCGAGATCGAGGAGATACTGCACGAGCATCCGGCCATCGACGAGGTCGCTATCATCGGCGCGCCGGACGAGAAATGGGGCGAACGAATCAAAGCTGCGGTCGTTCCCGTCGACGACGAGGAACCCTCGGCGGAGGAACTCCAGGACTACGTCGGTGAGCGCCTGGCTGACTACAAAAAGCCCAGGGAGTTCATCTTCCTGAAATCGCTCCCGCGAAACCCGACTGGAAAAGTCTTGAAAAGTTCCCTGGCCGACGAAGACGGTGTCATGGTTGGGTGGGAATCGTAGTCCGCTCCGAACCGCCGAGCCGTTCGTTACAGCGGGTTCACAGACGGCCGCCACTCGAGGCCAACTGTACACGTACCGACGCCGTATCGCGTTACGATCGTTTCGATCATAATTCCGTCAGTTCTCGCGACGAATCGCTATAGTAGCCACTGAAACGATTCACACACTGATCGCAATGCAGTCGTGCGATCTGGTGTGCAGTGACTTTCCGTGGCTACTGTAGAGACGGCCACAGTGAAGCGGTGGCGGATGATATCACGGACGACGTTTCGCTCGGTTTGCATCAGATGCTCGATCGAGCAGGTACACCCCATGACCGTGCGTCGCGTACCGATTTCGATAGGCCGCCCATGGCAGTTACACGGACAAAATGCGATTAGTCTCGAAGCTCTCGGACGATGGTTCGCTTTTGCATTTCGTCGGTGCCTTCGGTAAGTCGTTTCCCGCGAGAGGACCGATATCGCTCCTCGATGGGCTCACGCCGCGAATAGCCCTTCCCGCCATGGACTTGCATCGAGACGTCTGCAGCGTCGTTCTCGAGGTTCGCCGCTGAGAGTTTCGCCATCGCGGTCTCCTTGCGTGCATCGCGGCCGGTATCGGCCTTCCACGCCGCATAGCGATAGAGTTGCCGCGTTCGCTCGATGTCGGCCGCAACCTCCGCTAGCGGAAACGAAATTCCCTGCCGGTCGATCAAGGGCTCGCCGAACGTCTCACGCTCTTCGGCATAGTCGACGGCCTTCTCGATGAGGAATTGGGCCGAGCCGACACACCCGGCGGCGACGCCCAACCGCGCGTTACCGATCCAGTCCATCGCTTGGTAGAACCCCTTCCCCTCCTCACCGAGGAGCGCATCCTCGCCGACCCGGCAGTCGTCGAGTTCGAGTTCCGACGGAGCGACCCATGCGTGCCCCATCGGTCGGTGAATGTCGCCAACCTCGAACCCCGGCGTATCGGCGTCGACGAGGAAACACGAAATCCCGTTGATCCGGCCGGGCTGACCGCTCGTCCGTGCAAAGACCATGGCGAAATCGGCGTACGGGCCGTTGCTGATCCACGACTTCCGTCCGTTGATGACCCACTCGTCACCGTCCGTCTCCGCGGTCGTTTCGAGCAGGTTCGGATCACTTCCGTGGTTTGGCTCCGTGAGCGCGAAACACGTCGTTTTCTCGCCGGCCATCAGGGGATCGAGATACCGGTCACGCTGTCGTTCGTCGCAGGCCAGCAGGATCGGCGTCGGGCCGCCGCCGGCGCCCCGAACGGCGTACGTGTGCAGACCCGGGGGACGGTTCTCGAGAAACTCGGCGATGATCGCGTCGGTAAGCGTGTCGATCCCCCGTCCACCGACTTCCTCCGGCATGTTCATTCCCCAGAAACCGGCTTCGGCCGCCCGCTTCCGGATCGTTTCCTTCAACTCGAGATACTCGGGAACCTGCTCGAACGAATCATCGAAGATATGTCGTTCCGCGTCAGGACCGAGAAACCGTGCGTGCTCTTCCTCGAGCGGCTCGATTTCGTCTTCGATGAACGTCGAGAGTTCGTCCTTGAGTTGCGTCGCTTCCTCGGGTTCACTGAAATCCATGTTGTGAGTTGACATCACACAATCACATAAAGATGAGTGGTACTGGAGGCGAACGGATCGTCCGCCGCGTTAACTGGCCACCGGCGATCGTAGGATCCATACACGGCAACTGTCTCGGGGTCACGCTTCCTCGTATCCCCTGCACTACCTATAAAATCGGCCGATTCCCTGAGACGGCTCGGTACCACCGACAAACAGTACTCCAGGATCCGGCCCAGTCAGGACGCCGAGCACAGGCGTAAAAGCGGGAAACACACAGGGGTCGTTCCGAAACACATCATAGCGATCAGCTGTACACGGTGGCTACCTAATCGAACAAAAAGGACAGATTACGGATGCCGTCCGGATTACGGATACCGTCCGCTGGTTCCGCTTCGGAGTCGGTCTACTCCGACTCGGCGAGTCGCGACTCGATGAGTCGATCGCGGTATGCCTCGGGTGAGCCAAGGAAGTTCCGCCAGCTCTTGGCCTGTTTGAGGTAAATGTGTGCATCGTGATCCCACGTAAAGCCCATTCCGCCGTGGTTTTTCATATCGTCGGCGAACACCCGGTGAAGGCGGTCGGCCGCGTACGATTTTGTCGCCGCAACGGCTCGGCCAGCATCGGGTTCGTCGGTATCGAGGGCCCACGAAGCGTAGTAGACCAGCGATCGGGCGCTCTGCATGTCGATCCACATGTCCGCCGCCCGATGCTTGACGGCCTGGAACATACCGATCGGCTGCCCGTACTGTTCCCGTTCGTTCCCGTATTCCGAAGAGAGTTCGACCGCGCGATCGGCGGCACCCGTGAGCATCGCTATCGCCGCGACCGAGTATCTATCGACCGCGTCGACGAGGGGGCCGCCGCCGCCGTGCAGCGGGCCGAGTAGGGCATCGGGACCGACCGTGAGGTTATCGAACGTCAGCTCGTACATCGGCCGTGCCCAGTCGAGGCTGTCTAACTGCCTGGCGTCGACGGCGTCGTGGGCGGTATCGACGAGGAACAACGAAATTCCGTCGTATCCCTGGCTGTCACGGGTTCTGGCCGCGACGATTACCGTGTCGGCGTCGCCGCCGTATGGAACGAGCGTTTTCGTTCCGTCGAGTCGGTAGCCGGTTCCGTCGTCCGTCTCAACCGGGGCCGCGCGAAGTTGGACGCTCTCGGGGAGCGGTTCCGTTTCGTCGTCGTAGACCGCGACGCTTACCTTGCAGTTCCCGTCGGCGATCGCGGGCAAATAGGCTGATTTCTGTTCTTCGTTCCCAAGATCGGAAATAAGCGGGGCCGCGAACGCGGCCGTCTCCGGAAGCGGTCCGGGAAGCGCGTACCGCCCCGCGGCTTCGAGCAGCGCCGAAAGGTACACCATACCTTCTCCGAACCCGCCGTGCTCGAGTGGGACCGTGATCGCAGTGTAATCGAGTTCCGCGAGCTCATCCCACAGGTGGTCGACGACGTCCTCGCCGTTCAGCTGTCGCCTGGCGAGTTCCATGCCGCCTTCCGATTCGATGAAATCGCGTGCGGTTTCCTGTACTCGTTGGTGTTCCTCGGTCAATCTCGCATCCATAGTCACTCACTCCTGTGGCTCATTTTGCTCTTTTTGTCTTTCGGGAGCCCGAGCACTCGCTCACCGATGATGTTTCGCTGGATGTCGCCGGTTCCGGCTGCAATCCACGACCCGTACGAACGAAGGTAGCCGGTCGTCTCGTCGAAGGCGGCGTCACCGTTCTCCCACAACGAGGTGGCAGGTCCCTGCACGTCGACGGCGAAGTTCAGGAGATCGATTCTGAGTTCGTCGCTGACAACGAGGTCCATCGACCCTTCGGGGCCGGGTCGACCCGTTTCGATCTGCTTGCTCACGTTACGATAGTGGCTCACCTTCGCGGCCTGAATCCGCGCATCGAAGTCGGCCAGCTGTTGGCGTATCTCCGGTTTCTCGATCAACGGCGTCCCGCCGCGCGTCTCGGTTTTGCAATACTCGAGCAGGTCGAGGTATCGCTGTTCGATCGTGTAGATCGAAGTCATGGCGTGTTCGTACGCCGAGAGCGTCATGACGATGTCCCATCCCTCATCGACCTCGCCGAGCACCAAGTCGCTGGTGGTGGTTGCATCGTTGAGATACACCTGGTTGAAACTTCGATCGTCGTTCGCCTGGTGAATGGGGTCGGTTTCCACCCCCTCCTGGCTCATGTCGACGAGGAGGACAGTCAGCCCCTCGTGTTTTTCGCCCGAAGAGTCGGTTCGGGTTACCAGGAGACACCAGTCGGCGTTATGCGCATAACTCGTCCAGATTTTCTGGCCGTTGATGACCCATTCGTCGCCGTTTCGTTCCGCACGAGTCGTCAGGCTCGCCACGTCGGAGCCGGCTTCGGGCTCGGAGTACCCCTGACACCAGATCTCCTCACCGCTGAGGATATTCGGCACGAATCGACTTTTCTGTTCTTCCGTTCCGGCTTCGATCAGCGTCGGACCGACGAGGTTGATGCCGATAACGTTGACTTGCGGCGGTGCGTTGACACGCGCCATTTCCTCCCGATAAATCGTCTGCTCCACTAGCGATGCCCCGCGACCGCCGTACGCTTCGGGCCAGTGAATGCCCGCCCAGTCGCCGTCCGCCAGCGTCCGTTGCCAGTCTCTCAGGAAGGCAAGCCGTTCGTCGTCGTCCGACGGGAGTTCACGCTCGCCGTCGAGCCATCCGTCCGGTAAATTCTCCTCTAACCATACCCGTAGTTCGTCTCGGAACGATTCCTGGGCGTCAGTGTAACTGAAGTCCATGATTTCCGTCGATTGGCCTCCTTCTCGTGTAGAAGACATCGGATCATATAAATTATTCCATGCCAGAGACACACGTGGTATTTGTAACCTCACCTATATACTCCGTCATAGAAACTATTACAACTGTTGACGAGGAACATGCAGCCGCGATGAGCGAGGACATAGTCAAGCTTCGTATCGAAGACGGCGTCGCGACTGCGACGCTTAACGATCCCGACCGGAGAAACGCACTATCGGAAGAGCTCGCGAACGGATTACGAGGAGCCCTCGAGGAGGTGGAACGAAGCGATGCCCGGTGTCTCGTCATCGAGGGAGCGGGCGAAGCCTTCTCCGCGGGCGGCGACATCAGTAGCATGGTCGAAGCGATAGAGAACGACATCCCGATCGACGACCGCGTCGACGGACTACTGGAGTCGACAAACGACGTGATGCGGCAACTGGGCGAGTTTTCGCTCCCGACGATCGCGAAAGTCGATGGGCCAGCCGTCGGAGCGGGCGGAAACATGGCGATACTGTGTGACATACAGATCGCGAGCGACCGCGCGGCGATCGGCTTCGTCTTTCGCCAGGTCGGCCTCGGGGTCGATACGGGAACGTCGTATCGCTTACCGCGACTCGTCGGTGAAAACGTCGCCAAGGAACTCGTCTTCACCGGCCGGATAGTCGGCGCAGAAGAAGCAGCAGACCTCGGTCTATTCAATCACGTGTTTCCCGCGGCGGAGTTCGACGAGAAAGCCGACGAAATCATCGACTCGATCGCGTCGGGCCCGACGGTCGCGTTGAAGCACGCAAAGCGTCTCATCGACGAGGGGAGCAACAAGTCGCTCGACCAGGCAATGATCGACGAGGCGGTCGCCCAGGGGATTATCTTCGAAACCGACGATCACGAGGAAGGCGTACAGGCGTTCCTGAACAATCGATCGCCCGAGTTCGAAGGGCAGTAAGGACGGGAACCTCGTCAACGTCGTTTGGGAGGTCGTACACGAGCCGGTATCGTATACCCGTACCGGAATGAAAGCCACATCATGAACGCGACAGTAGCACCATCACTGTTACGCCGTACGCACCTCCTGTCGAAGTGTTTCAAAAACGGAAGGGCAAACCGCGTACAGCATCGAGGGCCGGTCGACGGCCGTTACAGTGACCGCTTCGTGCCGAAATCCGACCGAACGGATCGTCGCTATTCGAGCTCTATTTTCCGGACCTTTCCGCTTGCAGTCCGTGGCAGTTCGTCGATAAACTCGACTTCCCTGGGGTGCTTGTACGCCGCGAGGTTATCGAGGGCGAACTCTTTGATCTTGTCTTCGGTCACGTCGGTCCCGGGAACGATGTCCGCTGCTGTTACGACGAACGCTTTGGGTACTTCGTTTCGTCGCTCGTCCGGCACGCCGACCACGGCAACGTCCGTCACTGCCTCGTGTTCACGTAGCAGGTCTTCCACCTCGCTCGGATAGATATTGTACCCCGACGTAACGACAACGTCCTTGGCCCGATCGACGATTTCGTAGTAGTTATCCTCGTCCCGTCGAGCCAGATCGCCGGTCCGGAAATATCCCAGTTCGTCGAAGGCCTGCTCGGTCTTTTCGGGCAGGTTGTGATACGCTTTCATCACGTGTGGGCCCCGAATCAGCAACTCGCCCTCTTCGCCGGTCTTGACCTCGTTGCCCTCGTCGTCGACGATTTTGCAGTCGGTCATTCGGAAAGGTTGCCCGATGGACCCCAGTCGCGGCCCGAACGTGGATTCGTGGCCGGCATGCGTCGCACCGCTGGTCTCGGTCAGACCGTACCCCTCGTACATATTGACCCCGGCAACCGATTCAAACTCCTCCTGGACGGTCACGGACATCTTGGCCCCGCCTTCGCCGACTGATTCCAGGCTCGAGAGGTCGTACTCGCCGAACGACTCGTGATTCACCATATCGACGTACATCGCGGTGACCCCGTTGAACGACGTTATTTCGTGCTCTTCCATCGCGGCCATCGCTTCAGCGGGGTCCCAATTGTTGGGGTTTCGAAGGAACATGTGGCCGCCTTTCAACAGCGGTTGCCAGGTGCAGTGATAGACCCCCGTCGTATGATACAGCGGCAGGAATACTAGCGTCCGCTGGTCATCAGGGTCTTCGACGCCTGTATCGAGACCGGCAAACGCCTGCGCGCGTAGGTTGCCGTGTGTCGAGAGAACTCCCTTCGGCTTGCCGGTCGTTCCGCTCGTGTATAACTGGGTAGCGACGTCATCGGTGTCCCGTTCGACACAGAGCGGTTCGCCGTCGACCGCTTCGAACGGAACGTCGTCCTCGTATCCACCACCGACCGTAATCACGAGGGGATCGAGCCCGGTCTCCTCGAGCGTGTCTGCGACGGTGTCTCGAAGGGACTCGTGGGTGACGATCGCCTCCGCGCCGGAGTCCGTGAGCTGGTGAGCCAACTCGCGTGACTGGTACTGCGGGTTCGCAGGCGAAAACGGCGCTCCCGCCTTCAGTGCGCCGAACAGCGTGATGACGAACTCCGGACAGTTAGGGACGTATACCAGTACTCTATCGTCCGGCTCGATCCCCCGCTCCGCGAGTCCGCCCGCAAACGCCGCCGAACGATCGCGCAATTCCGCGTGTGTCATGGTGCGGTCGCCCATCGTAATTGCCGGCGTATCTCCGTATTCCTCGACCGTGATGTCGTGAAGTGCTCCGACGTTTTCGGTGCCGCTCCCGTAGAAGTCTTCTCGTTCCATGCGTAGTGTCGACGTTTGACACGGCCTATTGTGAAACTATCGATTGAAACGCCCCGATGTCACCGGCCGGGTCCGGGTTTCGTCCGCAAGTACGAAATCGGAGTGAAATAGTAGCCACTGAAAGTCACTGTACACCTGATCGTACGACGGCGTTGCGATCAGTGTGTAATTCGTTTCAGTGACTACTATAGATACTGGACGGAAGTGCGGAACCCCTCGGACGGGGACGGGGACGGGGACGGGGACGGGGACGGGGGTCATGCGGATCGCAGTACTGCCGCCGACCGTGTGGAACTTCCACACTGCTTCGAGAAATGAATCAGTCCTCGGAAGACCAGTAGAGCGACGGAACCGCCGTCGAACTGCCGTTTCGGGAGCGAACGAAACACCTTTGCCGTTCCGTATCAATGATGCTACCGAATGGCAGTCGAACTATCGGTGGGTGAGATACGGTGATCTCGGCGAATGCGAACGCCTGCGTCAGGGAGACGGCGGCACACGATAGTAACGAACGCGCGAGCCATCCGCCGCGCACAGGGAGAAGTTTCTCGGCGAACGATCGGACTGAGTACACAACGTTCCAATGACACTCGATATTGACGATATTTCAGGTCAGTTAGAGTCGTATCTCTCCGGACGGTTGAGTAATGGAGACGTTTCGGTAACGGACCTCGAACGGCACACCGAAGGCTGGTCGCGGCAAACTATGTCGTTTACCGCCAGTTGGGCCGAATCGGGCACGGATCGTTCGGACCGACTCGTCGCCCGCGTCGATCCCGATCAAGGGGACGACCGACCGCTCGACTACCGGAACGATATCAGTACGGAGTTCGAAACGATTGAAAGCGTCCACGAGGCCGATGTCGACGTTCCCGTTCCCGAACCGTACTGGTTCGAATCCGACACATCGGTCCTCGGTGGATCGTTCTTCCTCGTCGGACACTGTCCGGGGTCCGCACCGGTCACGTGGAACCCCCGAGATCGGCAGTCGCTATACGAGTCATGGGATCGCGACGGCAAACCGTTACCCAACCAGTTCGTCGACATCATCGCGAACATCCACGAACTCGATAGCGATGATGTCCCCTGTCTCGAGTCGCGAAGCCCCGACGAGGTGATCGCTGCGAACCTCGAACAACAGGAGTTCAACTACGAGGAACTGAAACTCGTCGACGAACCGGCAGTAAACGAGATCCTCAACTGGCTTCACGAAAACAAGCCCCACGTTCCGGAAACGACGCTGGTTCACGGTGATTTCCGAGTCGGGAACATGTTGTTCCACGACGACTCCATTTCGGCCGTGCTGGACTGGGAGCTCTCACAGATTGGCGATCCGATGTTCGACCTCGCGTATTCGTCGCTACAGTACTTCGCCGGCAAGCTCGTCGAGCCGACCGAGAGACCCGAACTCGCCGGCTCGCTGCTCGAGCGCGAATGGTACTACGACGAATACGAGGCGCGAACCGGTCGAACTGTCGACCGCGAGCGGCTTCGCTACTGGCGCGTATTCAGCGCGTTCCGGATGATGAACGGCGGAGTGGGCGGCGCTCGGCGATTCCACGCTGACGATAGCGACGACGTTCGGGACGCGTGGTTCCAGTACATCGTTCCGGGGCTGATAGAAGACATGCTGGACCTCATTGAAGACGACCGGATATAAGCCGTATACGCGTCGACGGCGTCGCACACGTCAGTTGACGGCGGTAGATCGGTCGCCGCCCCCAATCGTACCCGTATTTGTGCGGTCGTTCGACATCGCCAACTGCTATAGGACGACGAGAGCCGACACACCGAGACTATCGAACACCACCTCGAACTGTTTTATAACCAGTATCTGGTCATTTCGTACGCGACCGTTCCCCATTCAATAACACACTTAGTTTGTTATCATCGACTTGCCACACCTGTTACGGATGCGAATTCCCAAACCATGGTGTTGTTTGATGTGGTTCTATTGAACTAGGTGAACGAGACCGACCACTTTATCGAGACGGACCGAGCCGTAAACATCAGAAACTATCTTCTAGTTTATTAATCACTCACTGAAAACGCAAGATTCGCGAATCTATCGTTCGGGTCACCACCCCTGTTTCACTCGACTGATCAGTGAATCGGATTACAGCACAGGATCAGTTCTGAACGGCCGGTTCAAACAGTATCGTGTCGAATGCGGTGTCGACAGTGGACTCCGGATGAACCGTTGCAACCAGGAAGTCGGTTTTGTTGGCGAAGTAATCGACAAGTCGGCGAGTGCGTTCAGCGTCGAACGCACCAAGTGAGTCGAGGGCGAGTACCGGCGTCACGTCGTCAACGTCGTACGTGACGAATCCGGCGAGCGCGAGGACGAGTCCGATCATCTCGCGCTCACTTTCGGCTAGGTGTTCGATCGAATCCGACTGGGTTCGACCGTCGACTTCCCGAGCGATTACCAGCTCGAATTCGCCGTCGAGCCAGACACGTTCGATCCGTTCGAACTCGAGAGCATCCAACAGTTCGTCCATCGTCTCGTTGAATACAGCCCGAAGTTCGCTCTCGAGATTTTCGATCTGATCCGTTAACGTCGTGATCTCCTCGGACAATTGTGCCACCTCGTCACGTTTGCGCTCCACGTCGGCACGCGTTTCGCGGAGGGATTCAGACGCCTCCTCCAGTCGCTCGATGTCTCGGCGGATCGTCCGGATCTCGACGCGCGTTTCCTCGATTTCGCCAGTGAGTTCCGACTGCTCGGAGCGCTGGTCGGCGTTTCGGTCAGCGATTTCTTCGTCCAGTTCGGTAAGACGTTCACGAACGTTCTGACACTGCTCTTGGCGTTCGTCGAGAGAGTCGCGACGGCTCGCCAGCTTCTGCTCGATATCCTGTTCTTCTGCCTCGAGTTCCTGAATATTTGTCTCCGACCGTCGAACCTGCTCGATCTGTTCCGATATTTCATCGATCTTTGGTTCGTGTTCCCGTTTGCGCCGTTTGTCCGCTTTGACCAGCGTCGTCAGTTCTTCAACCGTCTCATCTAACTCGTCGATCGAGGCTGATTGACCACAGGTCCAGCAGGTCACTTCCTCTCCCATCAACCCGCTATCGCGACCGAGAGCGCCCGTGAACTCGGAGTTGAGCATTTCCCGATTTGCGGTCAAGACCGACTGCAGAACGTCGAGACGCTTCGTTACATCGTCGAGTTCAGACCGAACCGATTTTCGCTTCTGTTTGAGCGATTCAATATCGGTCTCTTCAACGGCTTCGCGCGCCTCCTCGAGTTCCGCGCTGATCTCGTGTTTCCGGTCCTCGAGTCGGTCGATTGCGGTTTCGAGTTGTTCGATCTGGGCCTCGCTCTCGGCCTCATCGGAGCGCAGATCGGCCCGCTTCTCGCGTAGCTCCTGAAGACCGTCGTCGCTGTCGGTATCGTCTTGCTCGTCGTACAATTCCTCGAGTTTCGACTCGAGTTCATCGAGTCGCTCCCGTTTGGTTTCGAGTTCGCGCTGTCGGTCCTCGAGCTTGTCGTCGACATCACCGACAGACTCGATTTCCGTAGTGAGCTCTCGTTTCCGGCGCATTTTCGTCGCCCGCTCCTCCTCAAGTGACTCGATATTCATCGGCCCTTTCAGTAGCGGCTCGATGTCTTCGTTGCGCGCCACGGCACTTCGAAGCGAATTCGTCTCCAGTAACGCCGCGAATCGCTCGAGGAGAGTGACGTCATCTGGGTCTTGGATCCACGCTTCGCCGCTCGTTTCGACACCGTTGTCGGTTCGGCGGGCGATCCTCTCGATTTGCGTCTCGTCCGATGACAGCACTGCGCGAGCCTCGTCCGCTCCGCTTCGGATCGGAACCGTACTGGATCCGAGCGCGAAGAGGAGTCCCCTGAGTAGCGAACTCTTGTTCGCGGCGTTCGGCCCCTGGATGAACGTCGGTTCTCCTGTGAGGGTTATTTCTTTTCGTTTGATACCGCCGATATTTTCCAGCTCGAGGTGAAGTGTTTTTTCAGCCATAGTTAGTTGTTACAACGACAGACGTATCCACGCCGAATCGAACGATCAGCGGGGACGCGAGCGTGACAGTTCTCGCATTCCAGTTCTACGGTGACGGAAACGGTGACGTCACCGCCGGCAGTCAACTGCTCTTTATTCCGTAACGATCGAACTGCCTCCGTTATTTTCGTTTCGGCGTGGTTCCGTGAAATATCGATTGCGTCCCGTTCCCACTCCCCACTCGAGAGATCTACATCAGACTCCAGACACTCCTTCAGGTGTGTCCGGATCACGCCGTACGAGACGAAATCGTCCCGTAACTGCTCGATTGGAACGCCCGTGTTCGCTAACTCCGTCGCGACCTCCGCTGCGATCGCCTCGTCGGATTGCAATCGCTCGTATTTCGACTCGGCTTCGTCTCCGAGAGTCGAGAGCCCCGCACGGTCCATTTCGCGGCGCAGCATAAGTGTATTAAACCATTCGGAAAGTTTCCGATATCCCTTTCGCTGGGACGAATCCGCTTGCCACTGTTCGAGTAATTGTTCCTCGTATCGCTCCATATCGTATTCATCTAATACTCGACAAACTTTACATCCATACTCGCTCATTGGACTTAATACTCCCCCAAAACAAATAAGAACGTCGGTTTGATACTCTACTGGATTAATTACGCGATTTCGGACGAACGAAACCAAATGGAATTCAGGTCGACAGCGGGGGCTGTAGACGATAGTGAGAACGGATCTGTCGGGAACGAATATCCCGATCGAGTTCCGTTCGGATGTCGTACCGAAGCGCAGGTTCGAGAACCAGGGTGTATACTTTCGAACCGGCCGTGTTCAGATTAGTTGATTGCATACGTACGCGTAGCGCTGGAGCCACGTTTCGGTGGTATTCGGTTCGGCGTTTCTGATACAATTTTCGAACTGGTAGGTTCGTCGTTTTACTTCCTGAAAGAGATGTTCGACGGCGTTCCGATTTCCGTGTGTCTCGTGACGAAATCGGAGGCCGTGTCGGTTACGTGCAGCTTTCAGCCACGGTCCAGAATCGACGAGAAACACGGCGTCGTCGACATCGTGTTTCTCGGTGAGTTCAGAGAGAAAGATCGAGGTAACACCCTCGTTCCGCGTCGGAAACAGCCTGAAGTGGAGAAATTTGTTCGTTTCGGGATCGACAGCACCGTACAGTCAGTAGCGCTGATCGTCGAGATGGATCACGGTCTCGTCGAGTGCGATATGATCCGGCTGGGCACCGTCTGTCGGCTGTCTGTCATTCTTTTGACCCAATTGGGCTGTGTTGAACCACTAGACGGCGTCGGGGAAGGTCAGTAAATCGAAGGAGTTGAAGCGGGGAAATTTGGTTGTCCATGACGCAAATCTCCCGCTTCACTGAGCGTTGTGTCTCGATTGCTCAAAGAGTTACGGGTGAACGAGGCGAATCCGCCGCCCCGCAGGGTGGCGGCGGATTCGCCGACTATGCCCTTGTTTCGCTGCATTGTCTCCGGATTTACCTCGATACCTCCTATCGAATGACGATCGATTTGTTGAAGGAAATGCCGCAAATAACAGGGAAGATCGGCCTCAGGGCGGCCAATCTCCCCGCACCATCCACGCTGTGTAAGGCGTTTGATCGGATCGAAATGAGTGTCTGCCGAGTGCTGCTGCGCCAGTCGGCGCAGCTGCACGATCTCTCTGAGCACGCTGCGATCGATGCAACGTTCTATGAACGAGATCGTGCTAGCCGTCATTACTGCCAGCGAACGAATTATCGCGTACAGACGCTCAAAGTGACAAAACTCGTCGATACAGCAACGCAAGCTGTGCTCGATCTTCACTGCTCGACGACGCTAGAAGGTAGCGACGCGGATCTCTGTGAGCAGATCGCCCGCCGGAACGCGGGCGATCTGCGGTCTCTAGCCGCTGATAAGGGCTATGACAAGCAACAACTCCGCGACCGACTCCGTGACCTCGACATTCGACCACTGATCAAACACCGGATCTTCGCGCCGTACGATCACGCACACAACGCCCGCATTGACGAAGATCGGTACGCTCAGCGGTCAATGACCGAAACCGTCAACTCCGCCGTCAAGCGCTCGCTCGGCTACGCCGTGCGAGCGCGAACCTGGTATCGAGAGTTCCGTGAAATCGCTCTGATGTGTGTCGTCTACAACATCAAACGCGCTGTCAAACAGTGAAATCCACCGCCTTACAGCGATTCAACAAAGCCCCCAATTGTGAACAGTCGAGCGCGCCCGTTCGACACCGAAATACTCTAAGACAGAGATAGTCTCTAAAAATGGTAATTGTCACAACTGGTGCTGGATACTGAGTTCGATGAACTCGCGCGGTGTCTGCTCGCGCTCCACAAAATCTAGCTCGATCCCGATGCTAGATCCGTCGAGACGGTCGAATTCTGGCAGAGCACAACGAATTCCACCGCCTCACTCCGTCACACTCTACTCTGAACAGCGCCCCGGGTGATCAGCGGCATATTTTTACGGACTACCGGCATCGGTTGCGACGTGGGACGCTACCATCCAGGGAAACACGACTCATTCATCAAGTGTGATACGCCTCGATGTGGGGCAAACAATGCCCCAGAAGGGTCCGCAGAATACGAAACTGACTGCTGGCGGTGCGGGGAGCCCCTCGGCGGAAAACCCGAGCCCGGAGAGGAGGTCACCGTCGATATCGTCGATGAGAAATCCGACGGAACGCTCGTCTGCAAAACCGAGAGCGGATTCGTCCTCTTTCTCGAGGAAGACATTGCAGCGATCGAGGCCACGGTTCGAGTTACCACCGTCGACGAGACGCACGGAGAAGCGGAACTCATCGAAACGGGATCGTAGCGCATCCGGTATTCTGCTGGTCGATGACTCGTGGAGTGCTCACTACGTTTGCAGGTGCTCGCGATAACGCCGTCGTCTGTACGTATTACAACGGATTCTGGCCCGATAGCAGCTGAAAGCCAATGGACACCCGCTCGCACGATAGTAGCGCGGTCCGGAGCGAACGCGGTTGGGGGCGAGCGCGGTTCGGAGCGAACGCAGTGAGCGAAAACCGCGGGAACGCGAACGGCGAGCAAAGCGAGCCGGGAGCAATCACGGTGACGAGAACCGCGGACGTGCGGTCGGTGTGACTCGTTTCAGTAGTTACCCGGGCCCCTGAAGGGGGCACCAGTACAAGCAAATCGGTTCAGCGACGGACGAAGACGCGTTACTCGAGCAGGCCGAGCTCCTCGAGGCGGGTAACGATCACATCGACGGCCTGACTGGCGTCTTCCACCTTCTTCCCGCCGGTGATAACCAGTTTCCCGGAGCCAAAGAGGAGGGCAACGACTTTCGGTTCATCGAGGCGATACACGAGTCCGGGGAACTGCTCCGGTTCGTATTCGATATTCTCGAGACCGAGACCGATGGCGATTGCGTTCAGATTGAGGTTGCGGCCGAGATCAGCGCTGCTGACGATGTTCTGGACGATGATCTCGGGGTCCTCTTCGACCTGGATCTGGAGTTCGCGAAGTTCGTCGAAGACGATGTTGAGACTCTCGTGGACGGCGTCAGTGCTTTTCGCGCCTGTACAGACGATCTTCCCTGAACGGAAGATCAGTGCGGCGGACTTGGGATTCTGGGTGCGGTAGACGAGACCGGGGAACTGTTCGGGGTCGTAGTCGGCCCCCTCGAGGTCCATTGCGACACTCTGGAGATCGAGTTCCTGCCCGATGCCGGTCGACGCCACCACGTTTTCGATGTTGATGGATTCCTTCGGGTCAGCCATAAGACGTTCAAAAATATGTATTTAAAGCTTATAAACCTGCGTACTATAGTATCCGTTAGAACTTTCTACTCAGTAACTGCAGCTCTATGTAATAGATACCCTTGACGAAATTTCTGTCGAGGAATTGCAGATACTTTCGACAACGCTGAGGGAAAGAAGCCGACACAACGGCTATGGGCGGCAATAGCGTACAAAAATGGTCTTACACATACGGAACTAGCCGAGTGGTACGGCGCTCAGTGACGGACAATCTACAGTTGGCTCAAGCGACTTGAGACTGACGAGTCGCTTGAACAGGCTATGACTAATGATAACTAAACTGGGAGAAAACGAAAGCTCTCAGAATATGAGTAAAAGATATTCGAAGAAACTGTCCACAAATCTCCTGCGGAAGTTGGGATCAAAGCGCCGTCATGGACGCGATCACCGAAGACGATGATCGCTTTTTCTCTCGATTCCAAGAGTACGTGACTGCCGAACACGCGAAATATTTCATTCTTACAGTGTGTAACTAGTTCGGAGATAATCTGACTATTGTGCTGGACGAAGCACCGTATTTTCGGGCGTTGGCCGTCACGGACCTAGCGGCCCGTGACGACCTCTCCTTCGTGAGATTGCCGGCGTATTCGCCAGAGGTCAATCCGGTCGAAGAGTGCTGGAGACAACTTCAATCAGCACTAAGCAACCAGTTCTTTGATTCACTTTCTGAACTCACAACAGCGATTGATACCGCTCTTGATCAACTCTCTATACCAAAGGTGAGTAATTAATTCTAACTCCTACTATAGCTCCGACCAGCAGAAGCGAAAACGTGAGTGGTTCGATTTGCTACTACCGCTGTCAGAACCGATCGTATCACTGATTCTATGGTAGCCACCGAAGGCCACCGACCACCTGATCACACGATGGCGGTGTGAGTAGTGTATAACCGTTTCAGTGGCTATTGCGCAGCGATTCGACCGACTCGAATCACGGACAAAAATCCCTGCCCCCAGAATCATATATCGAAGTGTGATTTGTAAAGTAGTATAGGAATCGTTCCGTGAACGGTGGCAGCATCAGTCATCGAATCACGCCTCCTTCGTTGAGCGGCCCATTCGGTTACAGAGCGAACTCTATTGAGGCCGACCATCTGCGTCAGAACTGTAAGTGAGTACCATCGTTTAACTGCGTGCGAGACGATCACACCTCCCACATGGTCGCCGAGGATAGCAGCATCGGTACGATGGTTGAGGATCGAGACCGAACGCGACGGGGATCAGCGCTCGAGACGGAACGAGAACTCAGCAATGAGGCACTGGCGGCCGACCTTCGGGCCGCCTGCGACGGTGACGTGCGATTCGACGAGTACGCCCGCGTCCTCTACGCGACGGACGGCAGCATCTACGGCGCACAGCCCGCAGGCGTCGTCATCCCGCGGGACACTGCCGACGTTCGCGCAGCCGTGCGCGTTGCGGCCGACTACGACGCGCCGGTCCTGCCGCGCGGAGCGGGCTCATCGCTCGCCGGGCAGGCCGTCGGCCCGAACTGTGTCGTCCTCGATCTGTCGCGACACATGGACGATATCCGAAGTATCGACCCCGACGAACGGACCGCCGTCGTCCAGCCCGGCGTCGTCCAGGACGATCTCGACGCCGCACTCGAGCCCCACGGCCTCAAATTCCCACCGGATCCCGCCTCCTCAAACCGGGCCACGATCGGCGGCGGGATCGGAAACAACTCGACGGGTGCACACTCGGTGCGCTACGGCATCACGGACGCCTACGTCGAGGAATGCGAAGTCGTCCTCGCCGACGGATCGAGGATCCGGACTCGAGATGTCGTCCTCGACGGACCGGAATGGGAGCGAATCGTCTTGAAAGACGACCGCGAGGCCGCGATCTATCGAACGGTTCGGCGACTGGTCGAGGATAACGCCGCGGAAATCGAGGAGCGGTATCCGAAACTCAAGCGCAGCGTCAGCGGCTACAATCTGCAGAAGGTGATTCGGACGGATGCCGACGGAAATCGAATCGTGAATCTCTCGAAACTGGTCGTCGGTGCCGAAGGGACCCTCGGCGTCGTCGTCGAAGCCACGCTCTCGCTCGTGACCCGACCCGACGAGACCGCGCTGGTCGTCTGCTGTTACGACGAGCTGCTCGAGGCGCTAGCTGCCGTTCCCGAGGCCCTCGAACGTCGGGCCAGCGCGGTCGAACTGATGGACCGAGAGGTGTTCCGTCTGGCCGCCGAGTCGGCGGAGTACGCAGAATACGCCGAACCGATCCCCGAGGGGACCGAGGCAGCGCTGATGCTCGAGTTCGATTCCGAAGTCGTCGACGACCTCCCGGATGTGATCGCTGGGGCGACGACCCGGCTCGTGGACGACGGAGCGGCGTTCGACTCGCTTGAGGCGTTTGCCCCCGCGGAGCAAGACCGGCTCTGGAAGCTCCGGAAGGCCGCGATCCCGCTGTTGATGAGCATGGAGGGCGACCCGAAGCCGTACCCCTTCGTCGAGGACGCGTCCGTCCCGCCCGAGGAACTCGCCGAGTACGTCGCGGGCTTTCAGGAAATCCTCGAGAAACACGACACCACGGCGGCGTACTTCGCACACGCGGGGGTCGGCACGCTCCACATCCGGCCGGTCCTGAACCTCAAGGAGGGTGGCGACGTCGAGAAGATGCGTGCGATCGCGGACGACGTCACCGACCTCGTCTCCGAGCACAACGGCTCCTTTTCCGGAGAGCACGGCGACGGCCTCGCGCGGACGGAGTTCAACCCCAAGCTGTATGGCTCCGAGCTCTGGACCGCCTTTCAGGACCTCAAAACGGCGTTCGACCCGGACTGGCGAATGAATCCCGGCAAGGTAGTCTACCGGGAAGACGATCCCACGGACATCCGCGAACACCTGCGATACGGCCCGGAGTACGCCTCGCTCGAGCCGCGGACGACGCTGGATTTCGACGACGAGGGCGGCTTCTCACACCTCGTCGAGCTCTGTAACGGCTGTGGCACCTGCCGGCAGACCGACGGCGACGTGATGTGTCCCACGTATCGGGCGACCGAAGAGGAGGTCGCGACGACGCGCGGGCGGGCCAACCTGCTCCGGGCGGCTATCAGCGGCGAGATCGAGCCCGAGGAACTCTACGGCGAGCGGTTCCAGGAGGAGGTGCTCGATCTCTGTATCGGCTGCAAGGGTTGTCAGAGTGACTGTCCCACGGGGGTCGACCTCGCGAAGCTCAAGGCCGAAGTCAAACACCAGTACCACGACCGCGAGGGGACGAGCAACCGGGAGCGACTGTTCGCGGACATCGACCGGCTGGCGGCGCTGGGGAGTACGTTCGCGCCGCTGGCGAACCGCGCCACGAAACTGCCGGGTGCGCGGACGACTCTCGAGAAGACGGCCGGGATCGCGGCCGATCGGACGCTGCCGACGTTTCGGCGGGAGTCGCTGGTCGACTGGTTCGCGAAGCGAGACCCTCGTGTCGATCCCGAGTCGGCCACTGCGGGCGTCGTCCTCTTCCCCGACACGGACACCAACTACGCCAATCCGGCGGTCGGGAAGGCCGCCGTCGAGGTGCTCGAGGCTGCGAACATCCGCGTCGCGATTCCCGATCTCGGGCCGACTGGCCGGGCGGCGTACTCCACGGGGATGCTCGAGGTCGCCGCGGAACAAGGTGAAGCGTTACTCGAGGACCTCGAGCCGTACCTCGAGCGCAACTGGTCGGTCCTGTTCGTCGAGCCCTCCGACGCCGCGATGGTCGTCGACGAGTATCGCTCGCTGCTCGACGACGAACGGGTCGACACGCTCGCGGCGAACGCCTTCGGCGTCTGCGAGTACCTCGATCGGAACCGGCGGGACGAGGAGCTATCGTTCGACCAGACCGAGACCGCAGCGGCGCAGGTGGCGTTCCACGGCCACTGCCACCAGAAGGCTCGCGGCGCGGACCACCACGCGGTCGGCGTCCTTCGGCGCGCGGGCTACGCCGTCGATCCCGTCGACTCGGGCTGCTGTGGCATGGCCGGCAGTTTTGGCTACGAAGCCGAACACTACGACCTCTCGAAAGCGATCGGCTCGTTGTTACGGGACCAACTCGAGGAGAGCCGGACCAACTCCATGCGCGCTGGGGCGGAAACGGGCGAGCGCGACGGGACATCTGTCGTAGCACCCGGTACCTCCTGTCGGACACAGATCGGCGACTTCGAGGGGTACGACCGGCCCGCACATCCCGTCGAGTTGCTCGCTCGCGCCCTTTGACTGGACCGTTCGATCGGACACGTTGGAATTACAAGGTATTTGATCGGCTCACCGTTTCATACCGGTCATGATCGGCGCTGCGCTCCAGCGGTTCGCGATACTGGTGATGCTGATAGGGGTTTTCTCGAACTCAGCGTTGACGGAACCGGTGGTGCGATCATGGTCTTCGCGTTGGTCGTCGGCGCCGTCGGGCTGGTTCTCGAACTCCGGCCGGAGCTGACCGACGCGTAGCAGTTTCGATAAACTCGGCTATTGAACCGTCTCGATCCTGAACTGCCGATCCACGGCCGCACGAACGCGCTCGAGCACTCCCGGATTATCGCTGGGCCGGCCGACGCTGACCGCGTCGGCACCGTACTCGACGTACTCGCGGACGGTCTCGTCGTCACGGACGCCGTTGTTGGCGATCACGAACAGGTCGGTCGCGTCGACCACGTCGGCGATGACCGACTCGCTGTCCATCGCGTCGACGTGGACGAAGTCGGCTCCCGCGCGCTCGAGTTCTCGAGCCAGTGCCGGCAGGTCGACGCCGGGAACCTCGGCGCGGACTTTCACGCCGACGGTCACGCCGGTCTCGGCCGCTCGGTCGACGTATTCCGCGAGCCGGTCGCTGTCTCGCAGGAGCGTCTCGCCGCAGCCGACGGCACAGAGTTCCTCCTGTCGGCAGTGAGCGTTGATCTCGAGGAAGGCGTCTCGGTCCCGGCAGATGCGGGCGGCCTCCGCGATCGGTTCGGCGGTCGCGCTCCGGACGTTGAACGCCGGCTGGATCGGCACGTCGGCGAGCGCCTCGAGTTCGCGGTCGATGAACGCGAGCGGATCGTCCGGCAGGAACTCGCTCCGATCCCGTTCGACGAGATCGCGTGCGGCCGCTCTCGAGTCCGCATCGAGGGCGATCCCGCCGAGGAACGCGCCACCCGCGTACGCCGCACCGGCCCGCGCCCAGTCGGCATCGGCTTCACCGCTGAGGCTCGCGAGCGCGAGTGGCGGCGCGAACGAGGTGTGTCCGGTCATCTCAGCTCACGCGATCGATCGCGTCGTCGACCGCGCGGATCACGCGCGCGGCGTCCTCGCGGGAGTCGATTTTGATATCGGTTTGGATCGTCGGCCGGTCGAAGTCAGCGTCGTCCTCGGCGTCGATTACGAATGCGTCCGCGAACGGGTAGGCGGTCGCGAGTCCCTCGGTGCTGGGCTCTGCGTTGACGGCCGCCATGAGGTCGCCCGCGGGCCCGGAGAAGGCGTCGTCGCCGAGGAACGGCGAGACGGCGATGACCGTCGTCTGGGCGAGCGCGTCCGCAACGCCGGGAAGCGCGAGCATCGGTCCGATACTGGTGACCGGGTTCGACGGGCCGATGACGACGGTATCGGACAGCGCCTCGAGCACGCCCGGCGCGGGCTCGGCCTTCGAGGAGCCCCGAAACTCGACGGTGTCGACGGTCGGCTCGCCGCGGTGGGCGACCCAGTACTCCTGGAAGTGCATGAGCCCATCGTCGGTGTGAACGAGGCTGGCGACCGGATCGTCGCTCATCGGAAAGAGATCGATCGTGAGTCCGAACGCGCTCGCGAGCCGCTCGGTCGCCTCGCTCAACGTCTTCCCCTCGTCGAGGAGACTCGTCCGCGTGATGTGGACTGCTCGGTCGCGGTCACCGATGGTCATGAACTCCGCGACCCCCGAAAAGCGCCGCCAGTTCGCGAGCCGTCGGCCGTCGGTCTGTTTCTCCTCGGGGAGGTACTGCGGTCCCTCCGGCAGTCCGGCGGCCGACGCGATATCCAGCAGCGCCGAGTTCGTCCGATGCGTGTCGCCCTCGATTCCCCACCACGTCTCGCGGTCGAGGATCCCACCACCCTGAAACAGCAGCGTATCGACGTCCGGCGAGACGAAGAGCCCACCGAGCTCGATGTCGTCGCCCGTGTTGGCGACGACCGTGGTCTCCTCCGGCGAGAACGCGGCAGCGGCGCCGTCCAACAGCTTCGGCGTTCCGGTGCCCCCGGAGAGGAAGGTTACCATACGCACAACTCTCGAGCGAGGCTACTTAATCGCTTTCGGCCGATTCGGGGCCGTGATCCGCGACAGACAGGTGGTGGTCGAACGCGGAGTAATGCGAGGCTGACTTTCTCACGTATACGTAGATTCGCTTAGAGCGCGGGCACCAATCGAGAGGATAGCCGTGCGGAAAACCACGATCGCGGCCTCGAATCTCGTCCACACGCCAGTTCTCGAGTCTCTCATGCCGGCAAACCTATCTTAACTATTAATTATGTATAACTATATATCCGAGCGAGGCGTACGAATACTGAGGAACAATGGCAGTGACAACCACACCCGTAGACGGCGGCGAAATAGACGGATTCAGCGAGGGGCTTCACGGCGAGTTGCTCCGTCCCGAGGATCCGAACTACGACGAGACTCGAGCGATCTGGAACGGAATGATCGACAAGCGACCGGCACTCATCGTTCGATCGATGGGCGTGTCGGACGTGATCGCGGCGGTGACCTTCGCCCGCGAGCAGGACCTGCCGCTCGCGGTTCGCGGCGGTGGGCACAACATTGCGGGGAACGCGGTCTGCGACGACGGGCTGATGCTCGATCTCTCGGCAATGCGGTCGGTTCACGTTGATCCGGAGGGAAAGACGGCTCGCGTCGAGCCGGGGGCGACCCTCGCGGACTTCGACCACGAGGCGCAGGCGTTCGGGCTGGCGACGCCGCTCGGGATCAACTCGACGACCGGCGTCGCGGGGCTCACACTCGGCGGTGGATTCGGCTGGCTCACCCGCAAATTCGGCATGACCGTGGATAACCTGTGCTCGGTCGACGTCGTCACCGCAGACGGCGAACTGCGTCACGCGAGCGAAACGGAAAACTCGGATCTCTTCTGGGGGATTCGGGGCGGAAGCGGGAACTTCGGCGTCGTCACGTCGTTCGAGTTCGACCTCCACGAGGTCGGTCCTGAGATACTCTCGGGGCCGATCGTCTACGCGGGTGAAGATGCACGGGACGTTCTCCGACACGTCCGGGACTTCAACGAGGACGCACCGGACGAGTCCGCCGTCTGGGTCGTCCTCCGGAAGGCACCACCCCTTCCGTTCCTTCCCGAGGACGTCCACGGCGTCGGCGTCGTCATCGTCGTCACGTTCTACGCCGGTGCCATGGCCGACGGTGAGGAAGTTCTGGCCCCACTCCGGGAGTACGGCGACCCGATTGCCGATGCCGTCGGCCCACACCAGTACGCCGAATTCCAGCAGGCGTTCGACCCGCTGCTCACCGAGGGTGCACGGAACTACTGGAAGTCGCACAACTTCAGCAAACTCTCAGACGACGCCATCGATACCGCAGTCGAATACGCAGCAGAACTCCCGTCTCCACCGTCCGAGATCTTCTTCGGACAGATCGGCGGCGCGATGGCGCGCGTGCCGTCGGACGCGACGGCGTACCCACACCGGGACGCTGAATACGCGATGAACGTCCACACGCGCTGGGAGGACCCCGCGATGGACGACGAGTGCATCGCTTGGTCCCGTGAGTTCTTCGATGCGATGGCCCCGTACGCGACCGGCGGCGTCTACGTGAACTTCATCAGCGAGGACGAGGGCGAGGAGGACCTCGCATACGGAGAGAATCAGGACCGACTGGCCGAGATCAAGGCCGCGTACGATCCGGAGAACCTGTTCCGAATGAATCAGAACGTCGAACCGGTCTGACAATTTTTCGTTTGCGCGCCACACCGTTTTTGACGCGTTAGTCGCCGATCCAGTCCGCGAAACTTCCCTCGAGCAACGTCTCCGACTGCCGAGCGACGTACCGCTGTTGCATTTCCTCGATGGCTCCGGCGAGGTCGTCACCGTCCTCGAGCGCCGCTTGCACCTGCTCGCGCTTCCAGCTGGCCGGCGTCACCCGCTGGCGGACGCGCCGTCGGAGCGGGTAGAGGTACTTCGCGGCCTCCTCCTCGCTCAGCCCGCGGTTGGTCAGTCCGTCCTCGGCGTGGGCCAGCAGGTCCTCGTAGAGCGCGAGGCAGTCGGTGGTCTCCTTGCCGTCGTTGGTGATCCAGTTCAGGTCGGCCGAGAGGCCATCGACCATCGCGGCGTAGAAGTTCTCCCGGGCGAGCTGCCAGTCGAGTTCGACGACGGGGTGCTCGAGGCGGGTCAGGCTCTCCATCAGGCCGGCGAAGGCGGCGAGGAAGGAGACGGAATCGCGGACCGTGGGCTGGGCTGGGATCGGCCGGAACTCGATGCGGGCGTTGGCAGCCGAGCGCGTCGGCCCGCCGAAAACCGGCCGGACCCACCGCCAGTAGGTGCCATGTTTGCGGCTGAAATGGGGGAACTGGTCGTCGAAGCGTTCACCCGACTCGACCGGCATGGGGACGATCGTATCGTCGGTGGCGATCCGGTCGATCGCTTCGTCGACGTCCGCGAGGTCGCGCGGGAAGCGGACCTTTCCTTCCCCCGTGGTCGGGTCATTGAGGACGGTCTCGAAGACGCTGATGCGGTGTTCCATCCAGCCGTCTCGAAGGATTTCGTCGGCGGTCGCGTCCTCATCGTACAGATCGGCGGGGAAAAATGGGGAGTTGACGCCGAGTGCGAGCAGCGGGCCCGCGACTCGGAGGGCGTAGTTGAAGTACTCGGGGAGGTCGGGAGCGTGTGAAACCTGGTAATGGGGCTGGATCGACGTGATGAGGCTCTCGGGCATGACGGTATCGTCCTGCAGCGAGACGTGTGGCGCGTCGATACACATCCCCGCGGAGTCAGCCTGGGCCGTGTTGGCCATCGCGTGATAGCGGGCCGAATCGCTCATGTTCGTCGCGATGCGGACGGTCCGTTCCGTCCCGTCCGGCGCAGTCGCAGTCCGCTCGACGCTGTCGGTGAGATAGGTGCTCGCCGCCTCTCCTTCCGGTGGAATCGTCCAGAGCGCGTCGCTCACCAGCCGCATCCGTTCGGACTGGGTCACGTTCAGCGCCGTCCGTAATCTGGACTTTACCTCCGACTCCTGGGCCGTCAGTCCGTGGGCGTTCAACGGCTGTGGACTCGTCGTCATCTCGGCGTTGTGGAGTCCGAGCTCTTTCTCGAAGCCGATCAGCTCGAGCAGTCGGCGCGGGACTCGCCGCAGCGTACAGTCGTCGGCTTTGACGGCGTAGAACTCGTACTCGAGGCCGACGATCGCCTGCGGGTTATCGAACACCCCCTCCTCGACGGCGTCTTTGATCACCTCGGCGTCCGCCTCCGCCCGCTCCCGGAAGTCGTCCGGGTCGACACTCAGGACGTCCGCGACCCGTGCGGCGAGTTCCTCCTCTGGCATACCTCGGGCTCTGCGCGCAAACGCCTTGAAAGCACGTTTCTCGAGTCGCGATCCCTGCCCGCTCTCAGAACCGTTTTACTCTCCGCGCCGATACACTCCGGCGATGGAGTTCGCGACGTTCGCCGACCGCGCCGGGACGATCGACGCCGAACCCGCCGACCTCGAGATCGTGGTTCACGTTCGGGAGCTGCTCGCCGAGGCGGGAGACGAACGCGAGAAACGACGTTCCGCGGGCGCTGCGGTGGACCCACAGACCCTCGAGATCGTCGCGCGTTTCGCACAGGGACGAGTGTTTCCGGCCTGGGACTCGACGACGCTCGATATCGGACCGAGCGCGTGTTACGAGGCGATCGCTCGCGCAGCGGGAACGAACGTGAGCAGCGACGACGTCGAGGATCGGCTCGCGGAGATCGGCGAGATCGGCGACGTGGCGGCGAGTTACGAGTTCGGCGGCCAGCAGGGGTTGGGTGCGTTCACCGGCGGCAGCGGTGGCGGTGCTGATAGCGGTGGCGGCGGGAGCGAGACCGGCGGCGGCCTCACCGTTCGCGAGGTCTACGAGACTCTCGAGGAACTCGCCGCTGCCGAAGGCTCGGGCAGTCAGGACCGCAAGGTCGATCTGCTCTTCGGGCTCTTTAATCGCTGCTCGAGCGAAGAGGCGCGCTACCTCGCCCGGATCGTGCTCTCGGAGATGCGCATCGGCGTCGGCGAAGGGGCGGTTCGAGACGCGATCTCGGAGGCCTTCAGCGTTCCCGAGGATCGAGTCGAGCGCGCGCTGCAGGTCTCGAACGATTACGGGCAGGTCGCCCGGATCGCCCGCGACGAGGGAGTTGACGGCCTCGACGCCCTGGACCTCGCGGTTGGACGGCCGGTCCAGGCGATGCTCGCCCAGGCGGGGACGGTGACCGACGCGCTCGAGGAGTGGGAGGAGGCCGGGGTCGAGTGGAAATACGACGGGGCGCGGGTCCAGTTGCATTACGACCCTCGTGCCGATGCGGAGACTCGGGTCTTCTCGCGGAACATGGAGGAGGTGACGAACGCACTTCCGGAAGTGGTCGAATTCGCTGAGTCACACCTCGAGGTGCCCGCGATCCTCGATGGCGAAGTCGTTGCAATCGACGACGACGGCTCTCCACTGCCCTTCCAGGAGGTGCTCAAGCGGTTCCGACGGAAACACGACGTGGCGAAGGCCCGCGAGGACGTGACGGTCCGGCCGGTCTTCTTCGACTGTCTGCACGCGGCGGGGGAGGACCTGCTCGCAGAGCCGTTGACAACGCGCCACGACAGGCTTCGATCGGTACTGGTGGACGCCGGTTCCGATTCCGACGCCGACCGCGTAGACGACGCAGACATCGAGGGCCTCTCCCTGCTCTGGCGCACCGACGATCCCGACGAGATCGAGTCGATCGACGCCGACGCCCTCGAGACGGGCCACGAGGGGATCATGCTCAAAAATCCCGACTCCACGTACTCGCCCGGCCGGCGCGGAAAGCACTGGCGCAAGCGCAAACCGGACGTGGAGACGCTCGACTGCGTGGTGACCGGTGCGGAGTGGGGTGAGGGCCGGCGGGCCACGTTCCTCGGAACGTTCGAACTCTCAGTACAGACGGGTGATACCCTCGAGACCGTCGGCAAGGTCGCGACCGGGATCACCGACGAGAAATTGGCGGAGCTGACGGAACTGCTCGAGCCCCACATCGCGGCCGAAGCGGGCCAGGCGGTGGACCTCGAGCCAGCGGTCGTCTTCGAGGTCGGCTACGAGGAGATACAGTCCTCGCCGACCTACTCGTCGGGGTACGCGCTTCGATTTCCGCGGTTCGTGGGTGTTCGCTCCGACAAGAGCCCGGGGGATGTGGATTCGCTCGAGCGACTCGAACGCCTTCGGCGGCAGTAAGCGACCGGTCACATCTCTCTCGGCGACCGAGTCCGTGATTTACTCGTCGCCGCCCAGTCCGAGACACCACAGTTTTGTATACTGAACCCAATACTTCACCAATGAGTAGCATCCGCCCGGACGAACTGGACGAGCGCCTCGAGTCGGGTGACGGTCCGTTTCTGCTCGACATCCGCCCGAAATCGGCCTTCCGGTCGAACGCGATCGAGAACAGCCACAACGTTCCGGTCTATCAGGAGTTGCGACGCGGTGACGATGCGGCGTTACGCGACAGGATTGAGGAGATTCCGACCGACGAGGACGTGGTCGTGGTGTGCAAGATGGGAATGGTTGCCAAGCGGGCGACGAGCCTGCTGGTCGACGAGGGATACGACGCAGCGACGCTTGCGGGCGGTATGAGCGGATGGACCGGCTATCGGAACGGCACCCTGGGATACAAATTGCGGTCGTTGCTCTGGCGGCTTCGGTAGGACCAATGTCACGCTGACAACGGATTGCCACATCTTCTCCAGCCGATTCGCTCGCACGTAATCGATCCAGGGCCCAGCACGCGCCACAGCAGTGTGGAGAGTCAGGAAGAGGCGACTCACCATATGTAAGCACCCTTAAGAGCCACGGGAAACAGGATTCCCGTATGCAACCGCGCGACCTGTCCGATCACGTCGCATACGAGGCGGGTCGAGGCATCGAGGAGGTCGCCCGCGAACTCGACCGGGACCCCTCGGAATTCGTCAAACTCGCCTCGAACGAGAACCCACACGGCCCCTCGCCGGCCGCTGCCGTGGCCATCCGCGAGACGGCCTCGAGCGTGAGTTCCTACCCGAAGGCCGCCCACGCCGACCTCACGAGCGCCGTCGCCGACCGCTGGGACGTCACCGACGAGCAAGTCTGGCTGGCTAACGGCGGCGACGGAGCCATCGATTACCTCCACCGGGCGACCCTCGAGCCAGGAGAGGATGTCCTCGTCCCGAGACCGGGATTTGCGTATTACGGCATGAGTTCCCGGTTCCATCACGGCGATGTCACCGAGTATGAACTCTCAAGAGCCGACGGCTTCGATCAGGACGCCGACGTCGTCCTCGAGGCCTACGACAACGAGCGGATCGTCTGGCTCACGAGCCCGCACAACCCAACCGGCTCGACGATGCCGCTCGAAGAAATCGAGCGTCTCGCCGACGAAACCGACGACGAGACGCTGGTCGTGGTCGACGAGGCCTACGGCGAGTTCGCCGACCGGGACAGCGCCGTCGCCCTGCTCGAGGGCCGCGACGGGTTCGACGCCCGCGACGATGTCGCCGTCCTGCGGACGTTCTCAAAGGCCTACGGGCTGGCCGGGGTCAGACTCGGCTACGCCGTCGTCCCCGACGAGTGGGCCGACGCCTACGCCCGCGTGAACACCCCCTTTGCGGCGAGCGAACTCGCCTGCCGAGCCGGTCTCGCCGCCGTCGACGACGAAGAACACGTCAAGCGAACCGTCGAGACGGCCCGCGAGTCGCGCGCGTACATGCGAGACACGATCGAAACCCACGTCTGGGAGAGTGAAGGCAACTTTGCGCTCGTCGACGTCGGCGACGCCTCGGCGGTCGCCGCGGAAATGCAAGAGCGCGGCGTTATCGTTCGCGACTGCTCGAGTTTCGGCCTCCCGGGCTGTCTCCGCATCACCTGCGGCACCGAGGAGGAGACCGAGCGAGCGGTCGCGACGCTCAACGACGTCCTCACTGATCTCGGACTCGAGACGGACCCGACGGACGAGGCCCATGACCCGGATGCGGAGGTGGCCGACCAATGAGAATCGCCGTCACCGGCACTCCCGGGACCGGGAAGACGACCGCGACCGAGTTGCTCGAGTCTCGGCTGGCCGATTCCGATGCCACAGCGGACGACGCGTCGATCCCGGATCTCGAGGTGATCCACCTCAACCGGGTGCTCGAGGACGAAGAACTCTACACCGAGGTCGACGCCGACCGCGAAAGCAAGGTCGCCGACCTCGACGCGCTGAGCGACTGGCTCGACGGGCGCGACGACATCGTGATCGAATCCCATCTCGCGCATCACTTCGATGCTGATCGGGTCGCAGTACTGCGGTGTCGGCCGGAGGCGCTCGAGGAGCGATTGCTCGAACGGGGCGAAACCGAGGCAAAAGCGCGTGAGAATGCCGAGAGCGAGGCCCTTGACGTCATTCTATCCGAAGCCGTCGAGAAACACGGCCTCGAGTCGGTCTACGAAATCGATACGACCGAGCGCGACCCGGCCGGCGTCGCGGACGAACTCGCGGCGGTCGCGGGCGGTAACCGCGAGCCGAGTGCCGGCGAGGTCGACTACATGGGGTACCTGACGTGACGCTCGACAAGTTCCGCCCGTACGTGTCGCGATTCCTCGACCCGTTCGTCAAGGGGTTCGACCGCGTCGGAATGACGCCCAACGGCGTGAGCGTTGTCGCGTTCGGCATGGCGATTCTGGCTGCGGTGGCGTTCGCACTCGGCGGGCTCGAGGATCCGATCTGGTACGCCGTCGCGGCGACGCTGGTCTTTTTGAACGGCTGGCTCGACATCGTCGATGGCGCGCTCGCGCGCGAACAGGAGGTCGCTTCCGCCGGGGGGGACCTGCTTGATCACGTCCTCGACCGGTACGCGGATATCGTCGTCATCGCCGGATTGGCCGCGGGGCTCGAGGACTACCTGCTCGGTTTCGCCGCCGTCACGGGAGTCGTGATGACCTCCTACCTCGGGACGCAGGCCCAGGCAGTCGGCCTCGACCGGGTCTACGGCGGACTCGTGGGTCGGGCCGACCGGCTGGCGATCATCGGCGTCGCCGGCTTCCTCGCCTATCCGCTCTCGGGGCCGATCGTCGGCGATTTCACCCTCGTCGGCTTGCTGCTGGTCTTCCTCGCGGTCGTCGGCCATCTGACCGCGCTGCAGCGGTTTTACTACTCGTGGATCGCCCTCGAGCGATAGCCATTTCACCCCGCTGAACGGGGCGTCTGACTGGATGGAGTCGCGTCGCATCCTTTATCCCTTACCGCGATATAGGAACGGACATGGTTCAGTGCGAGATGTGTGGGGCCGAGACGTCGTCCCCAAAAACCATCAAAGTCGAGGGCGCGAAGCTAGACGTGTGTTCGGACTGCACGGACTTCGGCACTGAAGTCAAACAGACCTCGAGTTCGGGTTCGTCGACGAAGTACTCGACCGACTCGAGTTCGTCCTCGTCGAGCGGTGGCCAGTCCACCGGTTCCAGCGCGAGTTCCTCGAGTTCGGGCGGCTCGAGTCAGCGCCGGTCGGACATGTTCGACGACATGGACGAACTGGCGACCGACTATGATGAGCGAGTCCGTAACGCTCGTGAAAACAACGGACTAAGCCAGTCCGATCTCGCGAACGAACTCAACGAGAAGGCCAGCCTGATTCGCAAGATCGAGCGCGGCGACACCCTCCCGAGCGATCGCGTCCAGACGAAACTCGAGAACTTCCTCGAGATCGATCTGAACGCCGAGGGGAGTTCCGGTGAGGACTCGGAGTGGTCCGGCGGCTCCTCGACGGGGAGTTATACGCTGGGCGACGTCGTCAAGCGAAAGGACTGAAGCGGGTCTTCGCTTCCGCTCTCGTTAGCGTCGCTGACTCGCAAGCTATTTCTTTCGGGCGGGTGGGGTTGCCGATATGTTCGTCCTCGTTAACCTGAAGACATATCCGTGCGATCCGATCGCCGTCGCAGAAGCCGTCCGTGACGTCGACGAGACCACTGACGCCCGGCTCGCCGTCGCGCCACAGGCGACCCACCTCGAGCGGGTTGCACAAACGGGCGCGGAGACGTGGGCCCAGCACGTCGATTCGATCGAGCACGGGAGCAACACCGGGCAATCGCTCGCCGAGAGCGTCGCCGACGCAGGCGCGGTCGGCACGCTGCTCAACCACTCCGAACGGCGACTGAAACTGGCCGATATCGACGGTGCCGTCCGGGCGGCCGAGCGAGCGAACCTCGAGACGATCGTCTGCGCGAACAACCCGGCCCAGATCGGCGCTGCCGCCGCGGTAGGGCCGGACGCGGTCGCCGTCGAACCACCGGCACTCATCGGAACCGGCACACCGGTTAGCCAGGCCGATCCAGACGTCGTCGAGGACGCCGTCGACGCCGCCGCGAACGTCGACTCCGAGGTCTCGGTCCTCTGTGGCGCGGGCATTAGTACGGGTGATGACGTCGTTGCTGCTGGCGATCTCGGTGCCGGGGGCGTCCTCCTCGCAAGCGGCGTCGCGAAGGCCGACGATCCGAAAGCGGCTCTGGAGGACCTCGTCGCGCCGCTCTGAACTGACTCGCGAACGTAGACCGATCGACGAGCGCACGTCGCCGACCGACTTTTCTCCCCGTCCGTCGTAGAGGAGGTATGACCGACGACGGGCCCGAGTCCGTGGCTGATCCGGCGGCCGGGGAGCGACCCGTGGCCGTCGCGCTCGAGAATCGATTGATGAGCCATGGGATCTATGTAACGTCGTTCACGTGGATGGAACCAACCGAACCCCCCGCCGACGACGGGACCGGGATCGAACTCGAGTACGAGACCGTATCCGAATCGCCCGCGATCACGAGAGACGAAGTCGGCGCGGTGGTGCGGGCGCTGCTGACGATCGGCGACGAACGGGAGTGGACGCCGGGACGCCTCGAAGCAACATCGCTGACGACCGACGGAGAGACCCGCGGCTGGTGGTACGCCGAACGCGAGTGGTTCGAGCGCCTCGGTTCGGACCTCTCGCAACTCGAGTTTTCCCAGCGCGTGTTAAAATCCATAAAAAATTACCGAAGCGAACACGACGGCCGGTAAATACGTCGCGGAGATAGATTAATAACGTTTCACGCGCCTTCTTGTCGTAGACGATTCAATGACCGGAGAACAGGTGTACGTTTCACACGCGCCAGGTGACCTCGAGCTCGCCCAGGACCTGTTCTCGACGGTCAAAAACTTCCCGTTCGGCGTCCACCTCGCGCTCGAGGAGATCGAGTCCGGGCGATCACGAAAGCGACTCGAGGGGCGTCTCGCCAACAGCGACGTGGTCGTCGCGGTGCTGACCGAGGACGCGGCCGATAACACGTGGATCGATCAGGAGATCGGCTACGCGGTGGCCAAAGGGATTCCCGTCGTGCCGCTTCGCGACGAGGGAGTCAGCCGTCGCGGATACGTCGGCGACGTCGACGGACTGACGATCGATCGGGGGGACCTCTCGGTGACGATTTTCAACCTGCTCTCCCGACTCCGGAGTGAACTCTCACCGCTGGGGGCGCTCTCGGTACCGAACTGGTACATCCGATTCCCGTGTACGATCCCCGACTGCGGCCACCCGGTCACGCTCGAACTCGAGCACGGACAGACGAAACTCTGGAAACTCCACAGCCACGGGAAACACCTGACGACGTCGTGTGCGGTCTGTGAGTCGACGTACTACTTCAACCCGGCGACGATCGGATTTTTGGGCCGCAAAGACGGAATCGATCGTCAATCGCCGTCCCGAAGCCGTTCGTAAGCGTCCGTGACGAGCCCGAAGGCGGACCGACTACCGCTCGAGCGGTCGGGATGGGCGCGTTTGACCTGCTCGTGATACGCTTTGCGGAGCGTCTCGTCGCTCGCGCCGGCGTCCACGCCGAGAACCTCGCGAGCCCTCGTCTTTCGCATCTCGACATCGGTGACGATACCGCGCTCCTCGGCGTCGGACTTGCAGTCGGCACACAACCGTTCCGTGCGCTCGTCGATTGTGGTAACGCGAAAGAGCTCTTCGGAGACCTGCTCGCGACACTGACTACAGCGGCGTCGGTCCTCGTCCGGACCTGCTTCGGTGGAACGCTCGGAGTCGGTCGCGGCTGTGGGTCCCTCTGTGATATCCTCGTCAGTGCCGTCAGTATCGGATCCGCCGTCATCGTCACGATTCGGGGCCTGAGCGACACACGACGGACAGCAGGTCACCACGGTTCCGTCGTCGAGCACCACGTCCTCGAGTTCGGCCAGGCGGAACGTGCCGGTACAGCCGTCGCACGTGTCCCGACGCTGATCGAGCGAACCGCCTCTTTCGGCGGCCGCTCTGGCGTGTGGCTCACAGTGCTGACAGCAGACGACCTGTTCGCCGTCCGGCATCGTCACTGTCGTCAGTTCCTCGAGCGGAGCCGTTCGACCACAGCCATCACAGCCGGTCGGTTCGTCGCCGACGGCAGCCATCACGCCATCGGTTCGTATTCGTCCTTTATTAGTTCTTCTGCTGACAGTCATGATTGGCATCAGTTCGGGGTGTCGTCTCAACCCGACACCCGTCGGAATCGGTCCGTGTAGCAACTAATTACTCGCGGAACACCCCTCGGGCCATCCGACGACCGAGCCTGAACGGAATCGATAACAAAGTGGCCGTCCGCCGACCGCTAGAGTGTGCGAGGCCCCCCTCGCACGGAGACGCTCCGTCCGTTGGATGGTACTCGGCGGCTCGCCGTCGCCGGGTTCCTCCTCTCCTGTCAGGTTCGTTCGCGCCGATCAGAATCGGGAAACCGATATGACTCCGATGCCGAGTACCGGTATGGACACGGCAGTTCAGACCGGCTCCCGGGACGGATCGATCGACCGCGAACGGGTCGGTATCGGCGTCGTCGACCTGGGTATCGTCGTCGGCCTCGTTCTCCTCGGGAACGTCGAACACGGTGGCAACCCGATTGCCGAACCGCTCGCCTCGCTCGAGACGGTTGCCCCGTTCGTGATCGGGTGGATCGCCGTCGCAGCGCTCGCAGGCGTGTACACGCGCGCTACTCTCATCGGGACCGATGGCCTTCGTCTGACGGCGACCGCATGGATCGCGGCGGCGAACGTCGGGCTCATGCTTCGTGGATCGCCGCTGTTCGAGGGCGGCACGACCTGGCCGTTTCCGGTCGTCATTACCGGTATCGTGCTCGTCGCCTTGCTCGGTTGGCGGCTCGGATACGCCCTGTTTCGCTCACGATCGCGATAAGTCACGATCGTTCTCACTGGCTTCGTCGAAACGGGCCGGCGGTAAGCGTTCGAATATTCATAATAAATACCTATATCGACTTCTATTCCCGGTCTGACAGCGTATGTGGCGAGTTCCGATAGAACACATATCGTACAATAATTGGGGAACGACGCACTCGAGGGAAAATACAAAGTTTATAATCAATCTATAAGTTATGAGAATACAACCCTATGGATATCAATTAGGGATGGGTCTACCACGAGCCGATTATGGGAAACACTTATATGGGTATTTCCCATACTACAGAATACATTATGACTGGATATTACGACATTGTTCTCGGCCTCATCCCAGTCGCACTGCTCGGTATCACCGCAGCCCTGACCGTCGTGGGGATCTCGTTGACTGCGGCGGTGCCGATCGGTTCGCTTGTGGCGATGGCGATTATCGGACACGCAATGTTTGTCAACACGCCGGCCGAGGCCGCCGACGAGCCCCGGTCTGCGCGTCCCCCGCACGCGGACTAAGGAATTCCGGTCATCTTCTCTCTCACTCGTTTTCCCGCTATACCCGCTTCCGGTTCCGTTTCGTCGCTTCGGTCCCTCGTCTCGGTCATGACAGCGACCCGGTTTCTGACCAGCGATGCCGTCGCAGACCTCGCGACACCGACCGACTATGTCGACGCCGTTCGCGACGGCTATCGACAGCGCGGAAACGGCGCACCGGCACAGCCGCGATCGAAGTTCTTCCGCGGCGATCCAGACGGGATGTTCACGAGTTATGCTGCCATCCTTCCGGAGACGGGAGCGATGGGCGGGTACATGTACAGCGCGGGGTTCGGTGCCACCGACGCCTGGTTCATGACGCCGCTGTTCGACGCCGACAGCGGTGCGCCCCTCGCTCTGCTCGACGGTGCCAGCATGAACCCGTTCAAAACCGGTGCGGCCGGTGCCGTCGCCGTCGACGAACTCGCCCGCGCGGACGCCAAGACGCTCGCGGTCATCGGCAGCGGTGCCCAGGCACGCGGACAGCTCCGCGCGACCGCCACGGTTCGCGACTTCGACGAGGTCCGCGTCTATTCGCCGACGCCCGAAAACCGCGAGGCCTTCGCGGCCGATTTCGATGACAACCTCGAGGCCTCGGTCGATGCGGTCGACTCGAGCGAGGCCGCCATCACCGGCGCGGACGTGGTCATCACGGCGACGCAGGCCAGCGACCCGGTCTTCGACGGTGACACCCTCGAGCCGGGCACGTACGTCACCGCGATGGGCCAGTACTCGCCGGACAAGCGTGAGGTGGACACGAGGACGCTCGAACGGGCGACCTACGTTCCGGACCTGCGAGAGCGCGCGACGTTCGACTCCGGCGAGTTCCTGCTGGCCGTTCAGGAGGGACGCGTGACCGAAGACGACATCCACGCGGAACTGGGCGAGGTCGTCGCGGGCGAGGCACCCGGGCGGACGAGCGACGACGAGATCACGCTCTTCGACAGCGGTGGGACGGGTATCGAGACCGTCGCCGCGGCGTACATGCTCTACGAGCGCGCCGAGCGCGAGGGCCGCGGACAGACGATCGAGTTCGCGCCGGCGAGCGAGGCGCTGACGGGGGAGTAGGCGCTCGAGAGTGACAGGTCCGTTACTGTACGACGCCGTTCGAGTGGTTATTCGACCGATTTCGCTCGGTTCTGGAAATCGCCGCCGCACTTCTCACATTCGCCGGGGTTCGTCTCGGCCCTGACTATCCTCCCGCATTGGAGACATTCGTACTCGGACGAAATTTCGGAGGTGTCCCCTTCGACGTCTTGATCGTGTGGCATACTCCTACGTTAGCAATCCAGATATAAATAGTATGTCTGCGTGTGAGCAGTTCCCACGTTCGGAAGAACGGTTGTGCGAGAGTTGTACCGACTCGGCGATGCGGCTCAGCGAACGCGACTGTTTACTCACACTCCACCTCACGGGCTATTCGAAGCTGTAGTGAACGGACATCTATACCGAAATATGGCAACAAAGCCGGTTCAACAGCGTCGAAAACCAGTCCCGACGGGGGCTCGAGCCCGCTACTCGCTCGCGGGCCGAATTTTGAATCCGTACCGGGTGACGCCTTCCTGCGTGTAGATCCGGCGGATCGTCGTCTCGATTCGGTCGCCGACCGAGAAGTCGGCGGGATCGGCGTCGGTCCCCATCGCCGGGGCGCTGACGGTCTCGTCGCCGCTATCGGTTTCTAGCGCGACGATCGCGGCCGCGTAGTCGCCCGAGCGAGCCTGCTGTTCGGCGAACTCCGGCGGCGCGCCACCCTGCGAGATGGTCGTCACGGCCTCGATCGTTCCCTCGCCGGCCAGTTCGACCGGTTCGTATTCGGCGAGCGCGCCGCAGTCGTCACACGAGCCTTCCGGCGGGAAGGAAAGGGCACCGCATTCCGAACAGCGACCGGCCTCGAGTCGGTAACGCTGGGGAAGCGAGCGCCGCCAGGAGGGGATGCTGACGTACGCGCCGCCGCCCGACGGCGGCCCCGTGGTTACGATGCCGCGCTGGCGGAGGTACTCGGCGTACGTGAGCGGATCGTCGCCCTCGAGTGCGGTCACGGCCGGCACGTCACCCTCAGCCTCGACGGTGAACGCGTCCGCGCCCGCGCCGCTGCCGTGGGAGACCGCCAGGACCGATTCGTAGCCGTCCTCGAGTGCCCGCGCGAGCGACAGTGGGACGCTTGCGGCACCGAGGTCGCCCAGTTCGTGGACCGTCGCGGCGGCCTGGATCACGTCCGTGCTGACGCCGGCCGCGCCGGCCGCGCGGTAGGGGAGTTTGCCGTCCGGTGCCTGGATCGCGGCTGCCTCGGCTTCTGGCTCGACCTCGAGGCCGTCGACAGCGCCGCCGATCGTCTCGGTGAACGCCTGCCGGTCGTACTGGGTGATACCCAGTCCCTGCGTCTCGTCCTCACCGCTGTTGCGGAACCGCGTTCCCGGATACGGCGCGGAGTACTCGGCGCGATCGGTGATCTCGGCCGGCCCGTCGCGCTCGAGGACGAACGCAGCACTGCCGGCCCCGGCGGCGTGATCCATCCCGTCGTCGGGGTCGCCCCGCGGCGCGTCGGCTGCGACGACGAGCGCGGTCGTTGTGTCTGCCTCGAGCGCGTCCATACCAGCCCAGAGCGCGCGGGTACCGGAACGGGTACTGCCGCTGAAGAGCTGTCCGGTCGCCGACTCGGAGAGGGAAAGCATCGCCCCGAGCCGGACAGTCAGGTCCTCCTCGGCCGCCGGCGGTCGCGAGGACGCGACGGCCAGCCAGTCGATGTCGTCGGGGTCGGTCGCCGCTGCCTCGAGCGCTCGCGTCGCGGCCTCGTAGGCCATCGTCAGGGCGTCCTCGTCGGCCGAGGGAACGGCCTTCTCGGTCACGCCGGCGGCGTGGAACTGCCCCCAGGCCTCCTCGAAGGCCTCGCTGCTGATGCGGAACCGCGGCGCATACGCGCCGACGCCGGTGATTGCGGCCGCCATCACGCGCTCACCTCGCGTTCTTTCTCGAAAATGTGAATCACGGACGCACCGCCGCTGCCGCCGACGTTGTGCGTCAGCCCGCGTGTGGGGTTTTCGACCTGTCGCTCACCGGCCGCGCCGGAGAGTTGCTTGTAGGCCTCGACGACCTGGCCGGCACCGGTCGCACCGATGGGATGGCCCTTCGACTTGAGGCCACCCGACGTGTTGACCGGCAACTCGCCGCCGAGTTCGGTCGCGCCGGACTCGATGAGCTGTCCGGCCTCGCCTTTCTCACAGAATCCGAGATCCTCGTAGGCCAGCAGTTCTGCAATCGCAAAGCAGTCGTGGACCTCCGCGAAGTCGAGCTCATCGGGTTCGACGTCGGCCATCTCGTAGGCCGACTCGGCCGCCCGCTGGCTCGCCGGGACGCCGGTGTAGGTATCGCGCTGGAAGAGACCGACGGTGTCGCTGCCGGCACCGACGCCGGCGACCCGGATCGGGTCGTCCGTGTACTCGTCGACGACGTCCTCGCTGACGATCAGCGCACACGCCGCGCCGTCCGAAGTCGGACAGCAGTGATAGAGATTGAGCGGGTCCGCGACGACCGGGGCGGACTGGGCGTCCTCGAGCGAGCACTCGAATCCTAACTGGGCGTGGGGATTCTTCGCGCCGTTCGAGTGGTTCTTGACGGCAACTCGGGAGAGTTGTTCGCGCGTGGTCCCGTACTGTTCCATGTGGACGCTGGCCATCTGGGCGTAGACGCCGGAGAACGTGGTTCCGGAGAGGCGTTCCCACTCGGTCTCACCCGAGACGCCGAGCCAGTACTTCGTCGCGTCCGAACTCATATCCGACATGATCTCGAAGCCCCCCGCGAGGACGACGTCCGCCATTCCCGATTTGACGGCCTGCACAGCCTGTCGCACCGCAAAGCCGCTGGCCGCGCAGGCGTTCTCGACCCGGGTGCAGGGGACGCCGTCGAGGCCGACGTGTTCGGTTACCGCAGGTCCGGAGAGGCCGAGTTGGCGGCCGCCGACGCCGAGGTTACCGACGAACGCCTCGTCGACGTCGTCGGCCTCGAGTTCCTTCGGTACGCTGTCCGTCGCCGCATCGAACGCCGTCCGGAACAGTGACCGGTAGCTCTCCGACGGGAAAGCCCCATAATCCGACTGCCCCGCACCGACGAGGTACGCGTCTCGCATACTCGTTCTTCGGTCGTCCGGTGTGAAATAACTGTACGCTTTGTGACGATCGATGATCACGAACGTCCGTCCGCTCCTCGAGCCGGCGAGCCAGTCGTACTCCATGAGACTCGACACGGGATTCAAGCGTCTCGTCACCATATCTCCGGTATGTCACGCGCGGCCGAGCTCGTGTCCGTCCTCGAGACCACGGACTCGCTGGCGATCGTCTGCCACGACAATCCGGATCCGGACTGTCTCGCCAGCGCGCTCGCGCTCGAAGCGATCGCGCGAGACCACGATGTCGAGGAGGTGACGATCGCCTATGGCGGCGAGATCTCCCACCAGCAAAACCGCGCGTTCGTCAACCTCCTCGAGATCAGTCTCCAGACGCTTTCGAGGACCGCGATCGAGGAGTACGACAGCGTGAGCTTCGTCGACCACACCAGACCGGGGGCGAACACCGAAGTGCCGGCGGACGTCACTCCCGACATCGTCGTCGATCACCACCCCGGCGAGTCGGCCGACGCCGCGTTCGAGGATGTTCGCGACGAATACGGTGCGACCGCGACCATCTTCATCGAGTATCTGCAGGAACTCGAGGTCGACATGACGACGCGGCTCGCCTCCGCGCTCCTCTTCGCGCTCCACCGCGAGCGGCTGGATTTCGTCCGCGAACCCACGCGGCGCGAGTACGAGGCCGCGCTCGCCGTCTATCCCGACGCCGACCTCGAAATCCTCGAGCAGCTGTACGGCAGCGCGTTCTCTCCGGGGACGCTCGATGCGATCGGCCGAGCGATCGCCAGTCGAGAGCGTCGGGGTTCGTCCCTCGTCGCGAGCGTCGGCAAGACCGGCGAGAGCGACGCGCTTCCGCAGGCGGCGGACTACCTGATCAACCTCGAGGGAGTGGACACCGTGTTGGTCTACGGCGTCGTCAGCGACGCGATTCGGTTGAGCGGCCGCTCGATCGATCCGCGAGTTCATATGGGCGAGACACTAGCGGAGGGGTTCGACGAACTCGGTGCGGTCGGCGGCCACCACGACATGGCCGGCGGCCGGATCGAACTGGGGCTCTTCGCGGACGACGACGACGACGACGACGACGGCGCACTCCTCGAGTTCGTCGGCAGGCGGCTCACCCGTCGGTTCTTCGATGCGCTGAACCTCGACGACTGATGTCGAAACCGACGAACGGCCCGACTCATCGACTCGGCGTTCGATCGACACACGACTCGTCAATGGCCGTTCGACCGACGTACTATCGTGCCGGCTGTTCGACCGATGCGGAGCACTCATACGGTCTGTTGTACCGATGTCCCGGCGCACCCGCGAACCGTCCTGCGGGTGCGCGGGAACTGACTGACAGTAGTCCGTCTCAGTCGATGTCGATCGAGTGCGCCTCCTCGTCCGCCTCGCGCTTTGGCAGCCGCACGGTCAGGATACCGTTGTTGACGCTTGCCTGAACCGCGTCGACGTCGACCGGTTCGGGAAGCTGAATCTGCCGGCTGAACGACTCAGTCTTCCGTTCCCGACGGATATAATTCTCTTCGTCGCCGCCCATTTCCTGACTGTGTTCTCGCTGCCCGGAAACGGCCAGCGACTCGCCGGAGAGGCGCAACTCGAGGTCGTCGCTCTCGTAGCCGGGGACGTCAACGGTGACGACGAACTCGTCGCCCTCGTCGGCGAGGTCCAGACTCGTCGTCGAGCCGCCGGTCGAGAGATCGAGTCGGCTTCGGTTGTCCACCTGCGTTTCCCACGACCGGGCCGCCGTCTCGATCTGGCGATTGAGTCGGTCGAGCAGGTCGTCGATACCGTCGAACGGACGCGGTCGATCTGCCATGGTATCACCTACCGAACGTAGACGATCGACGGCGAAAAAGGCCACCCTCGGTCGGAGTGACTGTCTCCTCGACGAACGTGTTTTCGGGGATTGCGGCAGAACCGAGGGGTGGGCTGGTCGTTTTTACGCTGCTCGTCCTAGAGACGGATATGACGGACGCACTATTCGTCGTCAGCGAAGAAGGGTACTGGGGAGAGGAATGCGTCGAGCCCCTCGAGACGCTCACCGAGGCGGGTGTCGAGATCACGGTCGCGACGCCGTCGGGCGATCCGCCGGTCGTCGACGAACGATCGCTCGATCCGGAACAGGTCGGCGAGGAGACCGCCGAACACGTCCGTGAGGTCGCCGAGACCGACGAGCGACTGAACGATCCGATCCCGGTCGCACAGGCCGACGCCGAGGGGTACGACGCCGTCGTCTTCCCCGGCGGCCACGGCACCGAGTGGGACATCAATCAGGACAAACACGCCCGTGCACTCTTCCGCGACATCGTCGAGGGAGACGGCAAGGCGCTCGTCGTCTGCCACGCCGTCGGCATGCTCGGCTTCGCCCGGGACAGCCACGGCGCGTTTATCGTCAACGGCCGGGACGTAACCGGCTTCCCCAACGAGTGGGAGGAGGGCATCGTCGACGAGGCCGATCGCATGCCCGACGGCCGCAAGCTCCCCTACTGGGTCGAGGACGAAGTGAAAGAAGCGGGCGGCAACTGGGACGCCGAACTCGATTCCGACACCAGCGTCACCGTCGATGGCGACCTCGTCACCGCCCGCGGCCCCGGCTCCTCGAGCGCCGCGGCCGAGACACTGCTCGAGGAACTGGACGTCTGATCGGATTCGTCGGCCCGCTCGATCCGAGTCCGTTATACGCGCGCCATCCCAGGGGTACCTGTGGTTCCTGCTGAATCGAACACCGCTGCACAGACCGGGCCGGTACGGAGTCGCGGCTACCGCATCACCGTCGACAACGGACGGGAGTCGTTTTTCGCGCTCAGTATCGAACGCGTCGACAGCGAGGACGCGTGGCTCATGTCGGATGCCGCCGTCGCGCTCGAAAACGCGCGGTAAGCGACGATCACCCTGTGTTGACCTGGGTCCGAATTGACACTGTTCGCGTCACGAATGAGAAGGGGCTTTAGGACATCCGTTCTTCTCCCGCCCAATGAGACGTCGGACGTATCTGGCCGGCGGCGCGAGCGTGCTCGCGGGGATTGCCGTGTCTGGCTTTGTGAGTCGACCGCCGAGCAACGAGCGCCTGCTCGAGGCGGCTCGCGAATCTCCCGATGCCGGCGAAGGGAGTTCGAACACGAAGACGATCCTTTCGGGAACCGACCACGAGACATCGCTCTACGAGATCGACGCGCCGAACGACGGGCCGACCGCGATGGTTTTCGGCGGCGTCCACGGCGACGAACGGGGCGGGATCGAGGCCACTCGAGAAATCTCCGACTGGCGTCCCGACGCGGGGACGCTCGTCGTCGTTCCCGAGACCAATCGCGTGGCCGTCGAAAACAACGAGCGCCGCGGCGTCGACGGCGACCTGAATCGACAGTTTCCGGCCGACCGTGAGCCCCAGAGCGAACTCGCAGCGGGCATCTGGGACGCCGTCGAGGCCCACGAGCCGGACGTGGTGCTCGACCTCCATCGGTCGCTCGGAATCTACAGCCTTCATCGGGAGTTCGTCGGGCAGGCGATCTTTCACTCGCCCGACGCCCGCGGCGAACGGCTCGCCGACCGCCTCAACGAGGATGCCGTCCCGTGGTATTTGCCGTTCCACAAATTCACGGCCGGAGAGACTTCCCTCACCGGGCCGTTGCTCTTCCAGCACGCCGCGCGCGAACTCGGGGCGAGCGCCTACCTCTTCGAGACCACCGAGTTCCTGCTCGATCACTCCACGATGGTTGAACTGTCGCGACTGGCGGCCGCACACGTCCTCGAGTTGCACGGCTTGCTCGAGGTCGGAGGTGGCGCATGACTGGTAGCAGCCGACGCGCGGGCAGCGACGGTGATCGCGACGGTCGACTACCCGTGTCCCTTCGTCGGATCGCGACGAGTCCGGCGACGCTCGCCACGTTCGCGCTCCTGGTCGTCCCGTTCGGACTGGGCTGGCTCGAGACGCGGCTTTTCTCGCCGCTCGCGTTGCCGGGCTACCTGATTTTCACCATCGGGACTGCGATCGGCAACGCCATCTCGCCGCGCCTCGATTTCTGGGTCTATTGGGTGCCGTTCCTCGGCGGTACCGCCGGCATCGCCGTCGTCGCCGGCTTCGGTTACGAGTGGTGGTGCGATCGGAGGGGTGGCGACTCGAGCGAGCGACTGTAAGGACGATTGCTCGACTGCGACCGATGGACGATCGATCGTGACGGTTCGTGTTGCAACGAATCAGTCCCTTTTTACACGCAGACGGGGAATCACCTCCCATGAGCTTCGAGGAAGACGACCGCGTGGTCCTCCACGACGAGCACAGCGAGTTCGACGGCGAAACCGGCACCATCTCCCAGACGATGGAGTCGATGTTCGGCGACGTCACCTATACCATCAGCTTCGACGACGGCCAGGAGGCTGGCGTCCCCGAAGACGACCTCGAGGCGGCCGACGACGCCGACGAGGAGACAGACGCAGACGAAGAATAACTACCGCTCGCGAGTCGGTTCGCCCCTCGAGTCTACTCGCCGACCGAACCGGACCGACGACACCGCGCCCGCAAACCACACCACACTTCGAATCGCAGATGCCACAAATCCCGCTTCACTACGTCGATTTACGGACGTTTTGTTACGCTACCGAGGATGAAAAACGCGTCGAAGAGGCCCTCCGAACGTTCCTCCCCGACGACGACGAGCCGTTCGAGATCGAACGTGCCGAGAGCGAGGGCCACTACGGCGACCGCATCCTCGTCCTCTCGGCACGCGTGGAGAAGGCAGACGACGTCCGCCATGTCCTTTCGCGGCTGGCCGACCTCGAGTCCTTTGACGAGTTGATCGACGAACTCGACGAGCGGGTCACCGAGAACACCGAACTGTTTCTCCGACTCGACAAGCAAGCGGCCTTCGCGGGCGATGTCCGCCTCGGAGAGGGCATTACCTTCCGCGGAAAGGTCGAGGCCTACCCGGCGAAGAAGGAACAGGCCGTCGAAAACGCCGAGGAAGTCCTCGAGCGGCTGCGCGAGCAGGAGTAACCCCCCTCGCTGTCGGTCGCTGCGCTCTCAGTAACGGACGCTGTTTTCGGCCGGTTGCGACCGTTCAGCGGCGGCAGCCGGCCTGCCGCGTCCCGTTGCTCTCGGCCGCCAGCGGAACGCGCCGATCCGACCGAACTCGATTCGCCGGGCACGACTCATCGATCTGACCGAACGTGATCCGCCGGGTACGAAGGGCTTTTGACTGGCCAGTCAGTTAGTTCAGATACGCATTGAATGACGGACGAGACGATCGACGATATTATGGAGGCGACGTATCGAGCGCTCTGTACGCACGGCTACGCGGATCTGACGATGCAGGATATCGCCGCGGAATCGACCAAAAGCAAGGGGACGCTCCACTATCACTTCGAGGGCAAGCAGGACCTCCTCGAGTCGTTTCTGGCGTTTCTCCTGAACCGGTTCGAGGAGCGAACCGAGACGATTCCGGGCGAGACGCCGGCCGAACGGCTCCACGAATTTCTCGAGGAACTGTTGACGCCGGCGGACGAGGGCTCCGCCGAGGAGTTCCGGACGGCGATCCTCGAGATCAAGGCGCAAGCGCCGTACAACGAGGTTTTCCGGGAGAAACTGAGTGCGTTCGACCGCGCGCTTCAAGCGCGCATCGCGACCCTCGTCGCGGACGGCCTCGAGGCGGGGGAGTTCCGTGCGGATATCGATCCGGACGAGACGGCCGACTTCCTCGTCACGCTGTTTCACGGCGCACAGACGCGAGCGGCCGCGGTCGATCGGCCGCCCGAACGGACGCGCCAGTACGTCCACGAGTATATCGACGAGACCCTGCGGCCGGACGAGGCGACCGAGCGAGACACGGTGACAACTGACGTGGACGGGGAGGCCGGCGAATGAGCCTCATCGATCGCCTCGTGGGCTGGCTCTCGCGCCGTCTCGATCGACTCTCCGGACTGTTCAAGGGCCGCGACGAGTTCGATCTGACCTCTGGCGATATCGCTGGTCCGCTGTTCTACCTCTCGCTGCCGATCATCGTGACGAATCTGTTGCAGACGGCCTACAACCTCATCGACACGTTCTGGCTCGGTCAGTACAGCACCGAAGCGCTCGCGGCCATTAGCTTCGCGTTCCCGATGGTCTTCCTGCTTATCTCGGTCGGCATGGGGCTGTCCGTCGCCGGGAGCGTGCTCGTCGCCCAGCACATCGGCGCAGATGAGGAGAGCGAGGCGGAGTACGCCGCCTCGCAGACCGTCGCCCTGTCGTTGCTCGGTGCGGTGATCCTGGGCCTGTTCGGCTACGTCTTTGTCGACGGACTACTCGGACTCCTCGGCGCGTCGCCGGACGTGTTGCCGCTGGCGACCGACTACATGGAGGTCATCTCGCTCGGGATGCCCTTCATGTTCGGGTTCTTCGTCTTCATCGCGCTGATGCGGGGCTATGGCGACACGATCACGCCGATGCTGGTGATGCTCGGCTCCGTACTCCTCAACGTCATCCTCGACCCGTTCCTGATCTTCGGCTGGGGGCTGTTCCCCGAACTCGGCATCGAGGGGGCGGCGATCGCCACGGTCTTCTCCCGCGCCCTCGCACTCGTCGTCGGGCTGGTGATCATGTTCCGCGGGACGCGAGGCGTCCGGATTCGGCTCCGCCAGATGCGTCCGGACCTCTCGTTCGCCACGAAACTCGTTCGAATCGGGTTTCCGGCGTCGATCGAGGGCATGGGAAGAGCCCTGTCGATCAACCTCCTGCTGGTGATCGTCGGCCTGTTCCCAACCTACGTCGTCGCGGCCTACGGCATCGGTACCCGCGTGTTCTCGGTCATCTTCCTGCCGGCGATCGCGGTCGCCCGCGGCGTCGAGACGATGACCGGACAGAACGTCGGTGCCGACAAACCGGAACGCGCGGAAGCGGCCGCCACCTTCGCCGCCAAAACCATGTTCGTTATCCTCGGCGCGCTCGGCGTCGTGGCGTGGCTCGGCGCACGGCCCATCACCGCCGTGTTCACCGACGATCCCGAGGTCATCGAGGTCGGCGTCACATTCCTCCGGTACGTCGCGCCCTCGTTCGGCTTCATCGGCGTGATGCGAGCCTACAACGGAAGCTTCCGCGGCACCGGGAAGACACTTACCGCCGCGGCGATCGTTCTCGTGACCTACGCGGTCATCCGACTCCCGATCGCCTACGTCCTCTCGCAAACGACGATGGAGTACCGCGGAATCTGGCTTGCGTTCGCCGCCTCGAACGCCGTCGGTGCCGGCCTCGCCTACGGCTGGTACCGCAGAGGGACCTGGCGCGACGCCGACGTGACCGACGGGCCGCCGGCTCCCGGTCTCGGCGATGACCTCGAGGTCGGTGAGACGGACGCGAGTACCAACGACTGACGGACCACCCCATTCAGTAAAGTGCTCGTGAGGTGACGAACTCACTCGAGTCCGAATCACGATGGAATACCCCTTCGACGATTCACGCTGGCGGGTCGACGAACGAGAACAGCGAGGGTGCCGTTCGAACCGCGCTACACGGTGATACTCGATGGTCGAAACAGTTAGTATCGACATCCTGAGTCTGCTGCTCGTCCTCTCGGTCGCGTGGGTGTTCGGCGCGTTCGCCGAGCGCCTCGGCTACCCGACGATGATGGGGGAGCTGTTCGCCGGCATCGCCTTCGGACCCGCGCTGCTCGGGCTCTTGCATCCCTCGGAACTGCTGTCGGTCCTCTCGGAACTCGGCGTCTTCCTCCTCATGGTCTACGTCGGCATGGAGGTCGACCTCCGCGAACTGTTCGAGCTCGGTCCTCAGTCACTACTGATCGCCTTCGGCGCGTTCGTCATCCCGTTCGGACTCGGCTACGCGGCCGGCATCTGGCTTGGCATCTCAGTCGGCGCGGCGCTCTTTCTCGGACTCGCCATGGCCGCCACGTCGCTCGCGACGAAGTCCCGGATCCTCGCCGACCTCGAGCTACTGGACACTCGGATCGCGAACGTGTTGCTCGGCGGCGCGCTCGCCTCCGACGTGGGCGTGCTCATCGCGTTCGCGGGCGTCGATAGCTACGTCACCGCCGGCAGACTCGATCCGAACGAGATCGGCGTGATCCTCCTACAGGCGTTTGGCTTCTTCGCGGTGACGTTACTGATCGGCTATCGGTTCCTGCCGATCGCGTGGCGGTATATTGAGCGTCAGCGCGAGCATTACGGGTTCGTCGATCGGACAACCGCGTTCACGTTCGCGCTGCTCGTCTCCCTGCTGTTCGCACAGCTCGCGACGCTCGCGGACCTGCACATGATCATCGGCGGCTTCATGGCGGGAATGTTCCTCCGGCAGTCCGACGTGGAACCCGGGCTCTACGAGCACATGCACACGGTCATGTACGACCTCGCGATGGGGTTGTTCGCACCGGTCTTCTTCGTCACGGTCGGCTTCCAGATCACGTTCGACGTCTTCTTCGACTCGTTCGTCGTGCTCGCCGTCCTGGTCGCCATCGCGTTCCTCGGCAAGATCATCGGCTCCTGGCTGTTCTCGCTCCCGACGTCGCTCACCTCGCTCGAGGGGTTGGTCGTCGGCTTCGGCATGAACGGTCGCGGGACCGTCGAGATCATCATCGCACAGGTCGCCTACGAGGCCGGCGTTATCGACGCGGAACTGTTCTCGATCCTCGTCTTCATCGCGGTCTTTACGACCGCGCTCGTCCCCGTGACCGTCACCTGGGGCGTGGGCCTGCTCGAGTCGGCGGACGAACTCGTCTCCGTCGATTCGGCGACCCCGATCGAGGACTGAGCACCGGTCGCGGCTCATCGCCACTCGTCGAACCGGTCGCCGTCCCGGCCACGCTCGAGCGGGGCGTTTTTGCCGCCCGCGCCAGCAGGTAGGGGTATGCAAGTCCACGTCGTGGGTGACGATCCCGTCCGCGAGGCGGTCGTCGCCGCGCTCGATGACGTCGATATCGGCGTCCGTGACGCCGAGCCGTCGTCCCTCTCCGATGCCCGCTTCGCCGTCGTCAGCGACGTCGCCGGCTCGGCGACGTTCGATCAGGCGAACGAGGCCGCCCGTTCGGGCGGAACGCCCTGGATCGCCGTCGAGATCGGCGGGATCGGCGGCCACCCGCTTTCGGCTGTCGACGCCGCTATCTCGGGATTCGCGCCCGCCACCGGCTGCTTCGACTGTCTCCGTGCGCGGGTCGCGTCGAATCTCGAGGAGCGAGCCGACGCCCCGCAGGCCGATCGCGCCGGAGCACGACTCGCCGGTGCGATCGCCGGTCGGGAGTGCGTTCGCGTCCTCTCGGGCGACGAGCGCTCGATCATCGGGCAGGTACGCGAAGTGCCACACGCCCGCCGGGAGTTCCTGCCCGTTCCGGGCTGTGCGTGCGCCGAGGAAAGTCGGGATCGATCGCTCGAGCGCGATGCCGAAACGCTCGGCCTCGATGCAGCGGTCGAACGCGCCGAGCGGGCGATCGACGACCGCGTCGGCCCCGTCTCGAGTATCGCCGAGGTGGAGTCGTTCCCGGCCCCCTACTACCTGGCGACCGTGGCGGAGACGACCGCCTTCAGCGACGCGAGCGCGCCCCGACAGGCCGCCGGCGTCGCCGACGACTGGAACGCCGCCCTGATGAAAGCGGTCGGCGAGGGGCTCGAGCGCTACTGCGCGGGCGTCTATCGCGATGCGGAGTTCGTCCGCGCGAGCGAAGACGACCTCGAGAACGCTGTCGCGCCGGCGGACCTCGTGCGGCCGGACGACACACCGGCGTACGACTCCGGCGAGGAACACCGCTGGGTGCCGGGCGAGGCCCTCGAGACCGGAGAACCGACACACCTGCCCGCCGCGGCGGTCCAGTTCCCCCAGCCGGGCGCGTCGCTGGTCCCGGCGATCACGACCGGGCTGGGACTTGGCTCCTCGACGGTCGACGCGCTCGTGTCCGGGTTGACCGAGGTGATCGAGCGCGACGCGACGATGCTCGCCTGGTACTCGACATTTGAGCCGCTCGGGCTGTCGGTCGAGACGGACGCTTTCGCGACGCTCGAGCGCCGCGCCCGGAGCGAGGGACTCTCGGTGACGCCGTTGCTCGTCACGCAGGATATCGACGTGCCCGTCGTCGCCGTGGCCGTCCATCGCGAGCCGGACGCGCTCGAGGGCGACGAGCCGATTTCGGCGACCGACGACGCGTGGCCGGCCTTCGCGGTCGGCTCGGCGGCCGGCCTCGACGCCGCGGCGGCCGCGACCGCGGCGCTCGAGGAGGCGCTCCAAAACTGGATGGAACTGCGCAGTCTCGGCCCCGACGATGCGGCCGACGCCGGTGGCGCGATTGGCGAGTACGCGTCGTTCCCCGAGCGCGCGCGAGCGTTCGTCGACGCCGACCGGACGGTTCCCGCAGCGAGCGTCGGTCCCGACTCCGTCCCGACCGGTCTCGACCGTCTCGAGGCGCTGTGTTCGCGGACGGCCGACGCAGGGCTGACGCCGTTTGCGGCGCGCCTGACGACGCGCGATGTCGAGTCGATCGGCTTCGAGGCGGTCCGAGTCGTCGTCCCCGGTGCCCAGCCGCTGTTCACCGACGAGTCGTTCTTCGGCGAACGCGCGCGGACGGTACCGGACGACCTCGGCTTCGAACCGCGCCTCAAGCGGGCGTTTCATCCGTATCCCTGAACCCGAAGCGGTTCGCCCGTCGGGGGCAGGTATCGGATTCGCGTTATGCGCCGGTATCCGCTGTAGAATCAGTCTCGTTCGTTCCGCCGTCGGTCTGCTCGGAGTCGTTCGGTTCGGGATCTGTCGTCCCGGGTCCGTCCGTCCCGGAACCCTCTGCTCCCGGTTCAGCGGCCGGCCCGGACGATTCGCCGTCGTCGCTGCTGAGTTCTATTGTCAGATCGTCGTCAGTGATCCTGATGATCACCGACTTGGTGTTCGGCGTGATCGTCGCCTCCTCGGTGGTCTGTTCTTCGCTTTGCCGTTCGTACTTGGTCACGCGGAGATGTTGCTCGGTCGCCTCGAGATGGGGCGGCGTGGCCGACTGGTTGGCCGTGATCGTATAACTCTCGTCGTAGGTCTGGCGGTTCGTCCCCGGCTTGTACGCCTCGAGCGTGACATCGTAGTGACTCTCGGCTTCACTGTGGATCTCGATCGGGACCAGGCCCTGGAACGTGCCCTCGTAGTGCTCTTGGAGCGCATCGGCACAGCCTGAGAGCCCGATCGTCGCGGCCACCCCCGCGGTTCGAAGTACCGTCCGACGGTTCACGTGTACTCGTCAGTGTCGAACGACTGTATGCGTTACTCTTCCGGTCGCCCCGATGTCCACCGCTGACTCGGCGGCCAATCGGTCGGGCCAAGGGACCGATCTCGGTAGATATCCTCATCCATGGGATTTTTGCATCCCGACCCGAACGACAAGGCATGGAGAAAGTCGCTATCGACGACGTTGACATCGAAACCAACCCGATGGACGTTCACTCGATCAGACGGCCGGTTTCGGACGCGCTCGGATTTTCGGACTTTGCGATGAACTACTTCGAACTCGAGCCGGGAGAGTCCTTTTCGGGCGGCCTGCACACCCATCACGATCAGGAGGAGGTCTTCTACGTCCAAGAGGGGACCGCGACGTTCGACACAGAAGAAGGGGAGGTGGCGGTCGACGAGGACGAGGTGATTCGGTTCGCACCCGGTGACTTCCAGCACGGCTACAACGATACAGACGAGCGGGTCGTCGGCTTCGCCTTCGGTGCGCCCAAGTCGAAACACGACTGGGACCAGATCGAGTCGATACTCTACTGTCAGGACTGCGAGGACGAGGTCGGCCACGGCCTCGAACTGACGGATGACGGTGCTTTCCGGCTGACGTGTACCGAATGTGGCAACTCGTTTACGCCCTGATATCGGGGGACGGCCTCGAGGAGTCGCGACCGTGACCCGTGTCCGCCGCCGAGATATCGCGCTCGCGAGCGACGATCGGATTCGATCGCGGCCGGAACCTTTTCAGGGGGGACCGAGTGGATCAACGTATGGCCACAGCAGACGGTTCGAACGCGGAGATCGACACGAGACTGTTCATCACCGTTTCCGGGCCGCCGGGCTGCGGGGCGACGACGCTCTGTCAACGCCTCGCCGACGCGATGGGCTGTCCCTACGTCTCCGGCGGCGACATCTTCCGCGAACTCGCCGACGACCGCGATATGAGTCTCAACCAGCTCACCGCGGAGGCCGACGGCTCCGCCGACATCGACCGCGCGCTCGACCAACGCCTCCAGCAGATCGCCGAGAAGTGGGGGATGGCCAACAAGCCGTTCATTCTCGAGTCCCGGCTCGCGGGCTGGCTAGCCGGCGAGCGCGCCGACCTGCGGATCTGGCTCGACGCGCCCGAAGACGTCCGCCTCGACCGGATCGACGACCGCGGCGAAACCGACGCCGAGATGCTCGTCCGCGAGGTGAGCGAAGCCGGCCGCTATCAGTCCTACTACGAGATCGATATCGGCAATCAGACGTTCTACGACCTCCATATCAATACCGCCCGCTGGAGCAAGCACGGCGTGTTCTCGCTCGTCCGAACGGCCATCGAGGAGTACGATCCTGAGATGGACGAGGGTGCGTTCACGACTCCCGAACTCGATCCCTGAAATCAGCTCGAGGGGGGATTCGACGGGGCCTCGAGCACCGACCGCGACCGCGTCACGGTGACGGCGGTCGCGGCCGGTCGAAACGGACCGCGTCCGTTACTTGCTGTCGGGGGAGTAGTTCGGCGCTTCGTCGGTGATGACGACGTCGTGGGCGTGGCTCTCGGCCTGGCCGGCCGCGGAGACGCGGACGAACTCCGAGCGCTCCTTGAATGCGGGGACGGTTTCCGCGCCGACGTAGCCCATGCCCGACTGCATGCCGCCGGCGAGCTGGTGGAGTTCGGACTTGAGCGTGCCCTTGTACGGCGTCGCGGCCTCGACGCCCTCCGGAACGTACTCGTCGTCCTCGTCGGGTTCGTCCTTGAGGTATCGGTCGCTGTCGCCGGACTTCATCGCACCGACCGATCCCATGCCGCGGTACTGCTTGTACTTCTTGCCGTTCATCGTGACGACGCGACCGGGTGCTTCCTCCGTGCCGGCGAAGTAGGAGCCGAGCATGACCGCGTCTGCGCCGGCGGCGACCGCCTTGATCGCGTCGCCGGAGTACCGGATGCCGCCGTCGGCGATCACCGGCACGTCGTGTTCGCTCGCGACGTCCGCGACCTGTGCGACGGCCGTGATCTGTGGCATCCCCGACCCCGAGACGATGCGGGTGGTACAGATCGACCCCGGGCCGATACCGACCTTGAGGCCGTCCGCGAAGTCGACGAGATCCTCGGCCGCCTCGCGGGTGCCGATGTTGCCGACGACGACGTCCGCGTCGACGGACTCCTTGATGTCTCGAGCGCCCTCGACGACGTTCAGGTTGTGCGCGTGCGCGGTGTCGATGAAGAGGACATCGGCATCGGCCTCGTCGGCGGCCGTCGCACGGTCGTGCTCGAACGGGCTAACGGCGACGCCACAGCGGAGGCGACCGTCCTCGTCGCGGACGGCCTCCTTGTACTCGCGGCGCTGGAGGATGCCCTGCATCGTCACGAGACCGACGAGGAGATTCTCGTCGTCGACGACCGGGACGCGCTCGATCTTGTGATCGTACATCATCTCGAAGGCATCGCGGGAGTCGATGTCCTCGGGGGCCGTGATGACCTCGTCGGTCATCGCCTCGGTGACCGGGTCGTCCTCGTTGACCTCGAGGTGGGGCCGGATGTCCGTACTCGAGATGATCCCCAGGACTTCGCCGTTGGTGTTGACGACGGGCGCGCCGCCGACGCCCTGACGGGCCATTCGCTCGTCGACCTCGCGCACGGACATCTCGGGATCGGCGGTCACCACCGAGTCGAGGGGGATGATGAGTTCGTCGGCGCTCTTGACGCGCCCGATTTCCTCGACCATCTCGTCGATGTTCATGTTGCGGTGGAGGACGCCGAGGCCGCCGTGGCGGGCCATCGCGATCGCCATGCCGCTCTCGGTGACGGTGTCCATCGCCGCCGAGAGGATGGGAACGGAGACCTCGACGTTTTTCGAGACGTTCGACGTGAGGTCGGCGTCGTCGGGTTCGACGCGGCTCTCCTTCGGACGGAGAAGGACGTCGTCGAACGTTAGCGCTTCCGGTACCTGCAGTTTCGAAGAATAGGGCTCTTGCTCTGGAACGTCGTTCGCCATGTAAACCGTCCGAACCCCCGAGCAAAAAGGGTTGCGAGATATATCCGGGTGCGAACGGTTGACGGAGGCCTCAGTGGGCGAATCGGCCGGCCGGTCAGACGTCGTCAGGCTCCGCTCGCTCTCCGCTCGAGCCGTCTGCGCTCGTCCTCGAGTCGTCGGGGTCTCGTCCAAACGTTTCGGCGGTGCGAGAATCATAGTCGGTGTCACAAATCGCGGCGATTCCAGCGACGAGTGCCGACATCCAAGCCAGATCTGTGCGTTTCCGTACGGATCTGGCTGCTACTGTTGAAACACTGCCAAATCGTGAAATGCAGTCCCACACAACGTTTATTGACAGTCCGCTCGTGCGTTCGGGTATGTACGCTGTGAGTGCAGCCGCCGCCCGAACCGATGGCCGGACGAGTTCCGACTTCGTCGCCGCCTTCGCCTTCGGGAATGGTACACAGAAACTCACAGCACGAGGCCCTACTTCCAATGCGATCGACTGGTGTGCGGACCGGTCGGTACGGGATCGCCCGTCATATCGCCCACAGGCCTCGGGTCATGGCCATCGGCCCTGACCGATGAGTACGTCACAACACCCGGTCGCGCTCCAGATGGAGCGCATCGTCGGGGGTGACGCGAGGCTCCTTGCGCTGGTGATGATGCTGCCGTTAGTCGACGGCGTCTTCCCCGCGTTGATCCTGGCCGGCGCGCTCGACGAGCCGCTGGGCGCGTTGCAGGTCGGTCTGTTGATCTTCGGCGGGAGCGCCACCGTCGCCGTGATCCTGGCGGAGATGAACGGCACGCCTCGAGAGCAAGCGACCGTCGTCTTGCTCGTCGGGATCCCGCTGATACTGCTCGCGGCGGTCCAGGCCGCACTCGCGCCGGCGATCGAGAGCGTGCTCGATATCGTCATCTTCGAGCGGTTCGCGGCGCTGGTGATCGCCGCTATCGCGGCCAAGACCGCCAGCGCGACCATCGGCGACTACCTCCCCAACCCCGTCGTCGTCATCGGGCTGGGACTGGTCGCGAGTATCGATCCCTCGGGGGCGACGTTCGTCGTGATGACCGATCCCGTCCTCGTCGTCCACGCGACGCTGGCGGCGGCCGTCGGCGTGGCGTTCGCGCTGACCATCGCCCTCACCGGACCGTACCTGCGGGAGTACATGGACATCGACCGGTTCCGCTTCGGGAGCGCGGTCGCGCTCGGATTGCTGCCGCTATCCCTGCTCGGGATGGCCTTCGGACAGGCCCCGCTGGCCGCGCTGCTCGTCGCCGCCCTGTTCGCCGTCGACAGTCCGTGGGGCGGCTCCGACGCGGACTCGAGTTCGGGTACCGACGCGGGGTCGGCGGCCGCGCAGATGGGCGCGGTGGCCGACGGCGGGGACGTCGAGGACTCGAGCGAGCCGCCGGCCGCCGAAAGCGAGGAAGAGGAGTCGAACGCGTATCCGGGCGACGACGGGACGGACACCGCGGGACGGGCCCCGTGGCTGTAGTGCGGTTTCAGTACCGAATCGAAACCACTTTAGGGTGGATCGCCCAACGAAGACTCGAGGGGTCGTGGCCAAGCCAGGCATGGCGGCTGACTCCAGAGGCACCGCGCCCGGGACGACACTCCAGACTGATATACTGATCGGACACCTGATCAGTGTCCGTGTGATGACCCTCTGGAGTTCCGAGGCGCACCGGAGATATCAGTAGATCGGGGGTTCAAATCCCTCCGACCCCACTCCTTCAACTTACGGCCAATAATCCCCGTACAGCGCCGGGTTTCTTTTACATAACTCTGAGTTTTCGGTTTTAAACTCAACCGACCATCGGACGATGGTCGTCGCTATCAGGCGATGAGATATATGATATGCCTCTTTAAAGAACTACTGACGGTGGGGCAGCCGACGTAAATGCTAACTTCCAACTGTGGTTGTGGCCCGCCCTTATCGAGGTGAAACTTGATGATGAAACATCCACTCAATAGGTTTACTTACTGCCCAGCGAACTTTCTGTCATATTTGAGGAAAGTTCGTTTTCCATGCTAAATACAGGTCACTAATCAGCCAGAGATGTTGTATCAACCACATATATCAGATAAGTAGATACAATCTGGGCGTTATTCTGATGATTTCAACTCCTCGACCACGTACTCCGGATCGGTTTTTCCCCGATATTTATAAATTCTATAGGCAGAGATCAATATCCATATTATACACCCAAAAGTGGTGATCACAAAAAATGACTCCCATACTTCTGGAGATAGCCCAAACATAGAGTTGAAATCAGACACGAATAAGACGGATAGCGTGGTTACACCCAAAACAATTGGATTTATTATTCTACTTTTTGCCTGAATTGCTTTCTCAAAATCTTGTAACACCAGTTTCATTTTCGACGGGTTCGTGACATATATTTCATCCGGATCTTTAGTATCATGTATATCTACATCATTACCGACCTCTTGTCGGATACGGGATTCAACGCTATCCTTACCGATATCTTGTCGGATACTGGATTCGATACTATCATCACTCACTGACCTCACCCCCCAGATAGAAGGAATAAAAGAAGTCGATTGCTTGAGTGTCTCCTTCTCCCGCTTCTCTGGTAGATACTTGGTAGTTCAATATCAACCTCCTGCCAACCATTTCACCTACTTCTACGGGTTCAGTGGGGCCCATTCGAGGAGAAACGCCGCCCATCCTCATGCCTCCATTGTGGTGATTGATTATTTCGTATCTGACAGCGTTATCATCTATAGGTTCTACCTCGATACCCACCTCTTTTTCTTTGCTTTCGATAAATTCAAAAACGAACGTAAGAGATTCATCATCAATTCCTTCCTCATCGTGAAATGTTTGTAAGTCCTCAGGGGAGAGTTTGATTTTGACCTGCTCATCTTGAAATGCAGTAACAAATCCGCTATCGATGACAGTCTTATCACCTACCGTGATTTCAGTGGAGATCATAATGGTAAATTTGATTCAAAATCCATAAGTCTATAACATCTGGATCCAATCCTCTTTTGACAAATCCCATAGGGATCGAAAGATACTCCGATATTTATGTAACCTATACGTAGTAGTCGTAGTTTGTCGCCACCGGCCTTATCGGTGGCCCATATTGGGAAGTTGGATTCCGGTCGATTATGGCATTTCAGCCTCTATCGGCTCATAGCTTGTCGAGAATTTGTTTTCGGCTTGCTGCTCGTTCGTCTTCAGTCCGAGCGTCGTAGTGTTTTTCGAGAACGCTCACGCTGACATCGGCTCGTTCACTCACCTTCTCCTTCGGAGCGTTCCGGTTCAGATGATACGTAATTGCTGATCGGCGGAGTGGATGCGGGCTTATCGAGGACGGACACTTGGACGCCTGCTTCTTATTGGTGGCTTCGCACTCGGCGAGGTCGCGGTCGTGGGGACACTCTTGACCCACGAAGCAGGGCCGGGTTATCGCGTACATATCCTTGCGGAGGATAGTGTCGTAGAGTCGGCGCGTCGGTGTCGTGAACAGCGGCTTTCTACCGTGATCGTCAGTCAGCTCGACGCGATGAACGTCGATATAGTCGTCCAGCACTTCGCACACATCGTCACCAAGGTTCACCTTCCGCTCTGCGTCAGACTTGTTCTTTAATGGCGTGTCTGACTCAGGTCGGTGGCGAACGCGGAGTTGCTGCTTTTTCGGGAGATAATCACCCAGATCCAGTGCTATCACAGTCCCCATCCGAATACAGGTGTGCCACATCAATTGGAAGACTGCGTGACGCCGAGTCGCGTACTCGAACTTGTAGAGGTAGTCGAGGATATGCTCGACCTCATCAAGTTCGAGCTTATCGTCACTCACGATCTGGCCGTCGTCAATCGGCGGTAGTTGAACGAGCTTATGGAAGTCCTGCTTGAGGAGTTCAGCTTCCTCACACCATTGAAGGAAAACTCGGATGACAGAGAGATTGTTGTAGAGCGTGACGTTGTTGATGCCATCGCTACGCCGTTGAGTCTTGAATTTCTTCAGGTCGTATCCTGTGATGTCCCCGATGTGGGTGATGTCCTGTTCGTCACAGAACTCAACAAGGTAGCCGAGCGGATACTTGTAGTTTCGCCACGATGATGTTGCGACCTCTGCTTTCTTCTCTTTGAGAAAGTCGTCCACTGCTTCTTCTGGTTTGAGACTGATTTCGGTCATGGTTGTTTGCCCGATAGATGACCATTGCCGAGTTCCGTTGCGGGGCGCACCATTCGTATCAGTTCTTGCGGTGCGAAGCTGACACGGAGCGCAGTGAAGTGTCAGAGATATTGGGGTTCAAATCCCTCCGACCCCATTCCTCGCCGCTCGCAAACTCGCGAGCGGCAGGTATGCAAGAGGAGGGATTTGAATCAGGGAGCAGCTTCGCTGCGACCGTGGTTCAAATCTCTCTTTGATTCGACTGTGCGTTCTTCTGATACCGAACTCGTGTGCAGTCTCTCGGTAGTCGGAGATCCGAGTTCGGTATAGTAGCCACTGAAAGTCACTGCACACTCGATCGCACGACGGCTGTGCGATCGATGTGTGAACCGTTTCAGTTGGAACTATATTCCGACCGGCGTGGGAAACTGAAACACCCGCTTCGGTCGGTACATGGGCGTATTGATCAGGTGTCTTTTTCTGAGAATCCACCACCAGTTCTAATCATAACTGGTAATTTAGATGTTGTTAGAATACAATTATTAGGCTGTCATCTGTATAGACGGTACAATGAGGTGTTATTGGCCCGAGCCGAACCCGCCTTGCAAGCCGAAGGCATGCCTCGAGTGTGAGACACGTATCGACGGCGATGAAACTGAGGGATACTGGTTGGAGCGCGAAAACTGGCAAAACCCGAATACGTATCATCTGTTTTGTCTAGACTGTTGTGCCGAAAAGATGACCGAGTGGTCAAATCACCCAGATGTAGATGGTGCAGACGCTGCGAAAGCGGTTCTGTACGAGTAACCTCCCGTCAGACCCAGTAGCGTGATACCGACGCTGCCCGTACTCGTCTCGAGGTTCGCGAGTGCTCCAACTGCCGAACTCACGGTACTATCGGCTGCTATTCTCGAGGTCGACGACCAAGACGAGCCTCGAGGGATGCGGATCGAATTCTCTCTCGGCTGAAGGCAGACCAGTTCGAGACCGGCCAGACGCTCGCGAGGGAGGCCCTCGAGAAGTGGTCGCGATCGGGGAACGATCCGACCGTACTCCGTGGCGTCGAGTTCACCTGGAAGACTCCGGCCGGTGGCACTGAAACCGGGTTCGTTGGCGCTGTCGCCGATCGCTGAACCGGCCTCCATAGTGTCAACGCTCTTGTTTTCGTTGTTTTAACAAGTATTCTTGAATAACAGCCCTGCTTAGACAAATCTGGTTGGAGCCACCGGCTCGAGGGCGGGGTCGGCACCGCGATCGCACCGCAACGCCTGCGGGGTCGGTTCGCGCTTCGCGCGAAAGCCCCCTTGGCGGGTGTCCCCAAGGGGACTGCGCCAAAAAATTACAACGCTCCCATCCCACCTCCGCATAGTAGACCTCCAGTTGAAGCACATGAAACAGAGGTTGCTCCCAAGTCAATCGCTGACAATAGGTGTATATGTAGTAGAGTTGGTTTTTTTATACTACCTAGTCGACTACTTTAGCCAGACCTGATTTGAATATATAATGAGCTAGTAGATTCGTTTGGAAAATCATTTTTGGGGCGATAGTATCAGACACAACTGTGGTGGATGAACAACCATTGGCAGACGGAACTGGGGGAAGCGACCTACAATCGACACATAATGCGAATCGTCGCCGATTCCTTGCTGCACTCGGCGTCGGCGGCTTGGCGGCAACAGCTGGCTGTGCCGGGTCGGGAGGAAATGGCGACGATGAAGAGGGGAATGGCAACGGTAACGGAAATGGGGAAGATTCAGCAATGACTATTGACACTCGCTTTGGAAGAACTGTAACCGCCGACGAATCAGCATCGATCGATGCCGACCACACTGTGGAACTTCTCATTCAAGAGCGAGAGAATATTCCGATACCGGAGTTCTATTTCGAACCGACGGGCCTGTATGTCGAGACTGGTGATACGGTCAAGTTCAACATGACGACGCCACACCACAACGTGAACGCCTATCACCCTGCATTCGGTTACAACCAGCGAGTACCTGACGAAACACCTGCCTACTCGTCACCGATCCTATCAGCTGGTGACGCATGGTACTATACGTTCGAACAGGAGGGCGTGCATGATATCATGTGCGCACCTCACGAGCTATTTGGCATGGTCGGTCGAATCGTCGTCGGATCGGCGAGCGGTCCCGGTGCAAATCCGGTCGGTGACGCACCTGGTAACGAACAGTCCCGACCACCGGAGTATACGGCCGGCACTGTACTCGGTGACTCTGCGCTCGAGGCCGAGGCTATCGTCGACGCAGAGACAGTCGCATGGAGCGAGATCGCTGACGAAAACAAACAACCGCTCCTCCAACCCGCTGAGGAATAGGAGTATCTGCAGCCGGTTTCGAACCGGCTCTTTTGAAATAGAATTGGCTAACGCATTCAGTGCCGTTTCTGTAGTTACCGTAATGCCCACAAAAGTTCTCTCTGAATAGAACGCTGAGAAGCCAAGCTTCAATGCAACCCTCTAGAGTTGCACGTCGACAAAACCCGTTCCCTGAATATGCACACGAGACGTTAATTTTCGTGTGCATATCTCGAGTTGCTCGGTCGTTTGAGATTTCGTTCTCCTCTGGATGACCGACACGTTCCACTGATTCTGGGCCGAAATGGATTGTCCAGTGAGCCGAGAAAACGAGGATTTCGGTGGTCGTGTGTACGAGTATGCGAATCAGAACCGATGTCCCCGCGCTGGCCGTCGAAATGTTCGTGCATCATCGATTTGATCTCGACGGGCGTACCGTTCCCGATTCTCGCATCATGCCAGCTGGCCCGCTCGAGAGATCGAAGCGCCACTTCTCGGCCATCCGTTTCTCGACAGCTGTCCCGAAGTGGTTCGCTCGCTGCAGTCAGCTATTGTCTGGCTCGAGCTCGTCTGCATCAAGCTCCGCATCGAGATACTGCTCTCCGAGAGCAGTGATGACGTAGTATCCCTCATCGACTCGAGCCACGAGACCGTACTCAACCAACACGGAGAGCCGTCGGCTCACGCCGGTCCGATCACGATCGATGTTTCTCCCGATCGTCGTCGGACCAAGCTCTAACCCGGTGTTCAGCACTTCCAGAATCCGCTCGTCTGTCGGATTCTGCATCCAATCACCGGGTTTCCTCATCAGTTACGCGTTTCTGACCGGCTTCTTACATCGTTCGAAACGCTCGAGAGGTTAGACGATACTGTAGATGAAATTCTACGATATCGTAGAAGTTTTTATTGTGATAGACGCGGGAGTAAGCAAATACGAGCAACGCAGCGACTCACTATCCGTTGAGTCCAGATTGAAAATCCGGCCCGACACCGGGTCCACCACAACCTCCCGAAACCACCCTCCGAAGCCCATGCCCGAGAAAAATCCGCGAAACCGCGACCACCCCGCTCGAGCGACCGAACCACCCCAAAACTACCCAGCACCCGACGGCCGCACCGTGTGGATCGAACTCACCGCCTTCCAGCGCGACTGTCTCGAGGCCGTCACCCGCCTCGAGCGAACCCACATCCCCGCTCGCGAACCCGCGATCATCGACGAACTCGAGCGCGCGTATCCCAACGTGACCCGCACCAGACTCGATCCGAACCTGCACGTGCTCGTGGGCCACGGCCTCCTCGAAAAGCGGCGACTCGAGGCCCATCGGTACGTGTACCCCCTCACTGACGACGGGCGCGCCCTCCTCATCCAGCGCGCCGAACGCCTCGCGGTCGCCTGCGAGATCGGCGCGACCGATTCCGACGCGGTCGACTCGAGCGCTCGAGGGACGGGTGAGAACGGATGACCGGGACTCGAGCCGAGCCGTCCGTGCGGTGTCCGAACTGCGACGCGGCGCTCCCCGAACGCGACCCGCTGGTGGGCTGGTGGCTCTGTGACGACTGCGCGATCGCGGTCGGCGAGGACGGCGAGCGAATATCGTGATCGCCACGCCCGCTCCGGGGACGGTATCGCTCCGGAGACGACACCGGGTCCGCTCGAGGACCGACCGGCGGAACCCGCCGATCGGCCCGAACTGACGCGCTATCATGCTCTCGAACACCACCGCCGGCGGGTGATCTGCCAGTAGATATTAACGTAATCCGGAGAGTGTCGTTCTATGAACAGACGAACGCTCCTGCAGGCGACGACGACCGTTCCGCTGGCCCTCGTGGCCGGGTGCACCTCGAGTTCCGACACCGATGACGCGGACGGAAACGGGGAGAACGACGCGGAGTCACAGGGCGACGTCGGGCTGACGATCGAAACCGGCGGTGTCGAACTGACGCTCGCCGACGTGGAACTCGCGCTCGAACTCGAGACCGACGACGGCGAGCGCCATGAGTCGAACGAGGGCGAAATGTGGGTGCTCGCGAACGTCAAAGTCGCGAACAGGAGCGAGGAAACGCAAGATCTCCCTCGCGCCGAGAATTTCAAACTCGTTACCGGAGGCGAACAGTATGACAGCGCCGTCCCCTCGAGTCTCGCGGCCCCCGTTTCGGGCGAGGGGTACGACGCTCCCACCGACGCTCGACAGGACGTCTCCGCGGGCGGATGGCTCGCGTTTTCGATCCCGGATGCGACCGAGTCCGCGACGCTGTCGTGGGCGGGAGCCGGCGACTCCGAAGCCGATGAAGACGAGGTAGCCAGGGACGAAGCGTCGTGGGACCTCTCGCTGGACCCCGCGGAGCTGCCCGATGTCGGATTCCTCGAGTTGAACCTCCCGGAGACGGTCGCCATCGGTGACGAAATCGCGGCCGAAGTCGTCCTGGAGAACGCCGGTGGCACCGAATACACGGTCGAAACCGCCCTCGAAGCCGAACGTCCCGGCGGATCGACCGACACCGAGTCGTTCGAGGTCACCGTCCCCGCCGAAGACACCGCGAGCGCACAACACGCATTCACTCCGCTGATGACGGGATCGTTCACCGTCACCCTCGGAGAATACAGCGTCTCGAAGTCAGTGGAAGTGACTCCCCTGACGGCCGCGTTCGGTGAGACGGTAGCCGTCGACGGGTTGCCACAGATCACGATCAGCGACCCCATCGTTACGGATTCGTTCGAGGCCGATTCGTACTACGGCACCGAGACCGTTCAGGCGGACGGGTCGTTCGTGTTTTTCGAATTCGAAGTGCAAAACACCAGTCGCAACCGGTTGTCCGCCCCTCGGTCGTCGGACCTGGATCTCTCCGCCAACGGATCGGTGTACGATACCGCGTCCCTCGACGTGGGTATCAGCGCGAGCTACGTCGATCCCATAGAGGGCGGGGAGTACGGCACGTACGGGACCATCGGCGCAGGGGAAACGATAGCCGGCGTTCTCCGATTCGATGTCCCGAGTTCGACAGCCCCAGCCGATCTCGAGTTGCTCGGCGAGTGGTCGAACGGATACGCGAGTGCGGAAACGAGCATTCACTGGAGCCAATAGCCGCGACCGAGCCGTCCGAGTCCGGTCCCGTTCCCGGAATATCGGTTCCCGGGACATCTCGAATCGGACTCACGGCGCGTGCGGGGGCGTATCGATGGAGAAGCTATAGTCGCCACTGAAACGATACACACTGATCGGACAGCTGTCGGTCGAGCAGGTGTGCAATGACGTGCAGTGGCTACTATATCTGCAGTAATCGAACCGGCCGATATCGCGATTGCGGCCTGACTTTCGAAGGAGAGCGCCGAATCAGTCGTCGCCGTCGGTTTTGATGATCGCGAACCAGAAGTCCTCGATCGACTGGACGAACTCGACGAACTCGTCGGTTTCCACCGGTTTTCGGATGTACTCGTCCGCCTCGAGGCCGTGCGATCGCACGATGTCTTCGCCCATCTTCGAACTCGTGAGGACGACGACGGGAATCTCGTTCAGTACCGGTTCATCCTTCAGTTCCGCGAGGACCTCCATCCCGCTCTTGCCGGGGAGCTGGGGCTCGAGCAGGATGAGATCCGGCTGCGGGACATCCCCGTAGTCGCCGCGTTGATGAACGAAATCGAGCGCCGCCTCGCCGTCGGAGACCGTGTGAACGGCGTTCGCGATTTTCCCATCCTCGAAGTTCTCCTCGAAGAGCCGCACGTCGCCGTGATTCGGCTCGACTAATAAAATGTCGACCACCTCCCCCAGATCAGTTTCGTTAGTCTCGTCTGCCGAAGCCATACATAGGTATGGGACCGCACGGATAAAACTGCAACTCTCTGGCCCTAGTACTGCCAAGTAGTCGTTTCAGCGTCCCTCAGCGCTGCATCCCTTGTTCGGCGGGCAGGCCGCCCGTCGCCGACCGCGGGAACGCGGAACCGCTACTCGCGGCCGGCGGCACCCCTCATCCGCTCGACGACCAACTGCTCGAGGCGCTCGATTCGCTGCTCGGTGCTCGGATGTGTCCGAAACGGGCCCGGCGACGCGATCGCCGCCTCGCGTGGCAGAATATCCAGCGCGCTCGCCGACTTCGCCCAGGTGCGCTTGTCCTCGCTGGGCCGTGAGCGGTCGTCAGAGAGCGTCTCGAGCGCGCTGGCGAGGTCGCTCCGCGCGCCCGTCAGCTCCGCGGCTCCCCGGTCGGCCGCGAACCCCCGACCGCGCGAGAGGACGGCGATCCCGAACTGACAGCACAGTCGCTGTCCCGTCGTGACGACCGTCAGGAGCGCCCACAGGACGAGCCGGGCGAGATAGGCGAGCGGCTGGGAGACCAGCAGTTTTCGAGACGGCGGATCGTCCGACCCCACGTGTTCGGCGACCAGCATCGGAACGAGCACGAGGTTCATGATGCGGCTGTCGCCGTTCACGAGGTGACTTATCTCGTGTGCGAGCACCGCTTCCCGCTCCGTCGCCGAGAGCCGATTGATGAGCCCCGTGGTGACGATGACGGTCCCGCTCGAGCGGCCGCCGATGGCGTACGACTCCGGCCGTCGGCGATCGGAAACGTAGATGTCCGGCTCCGGAACGGCTCCCTGCTGGGCGAGCCGACGGACCACCGCCGCCAGTTCGGGATGCGTTTCGGACGCCGGCGCGCCCGCTTTCCCGAGTTCGGCCTGAAACTCCCGGATTTCGTCCCGGACCGGCCAGTAGTAGAGGATCGGGAGCAGGGGAATTCCACTCGCGATCGCGACGCGAAGGGGATGCGTGAGCGTCCACTGCAACAATCGAAGTAGTCCCCGAAAAACGGCAGGAGCAGCGTCTCGAGCACGTAGACGACGAGGATCACGAGCCACGCGAGCGATCCCCCGACGACGATCGCCGTCGCGGCGATGAGTATCGAGACGATCGTCAGCACGGCCAGGGCGACGCCCATTCGCCAGAGCAGCGACGCCCGAATTCGGACGTTTGTTATCATCGAAATGCCACCTATGCGCGAGATGATGGGTCACCGTCGGGCATTAGTGTTCCGCATCGAACTGATAGCTCGAACGTCACGGGCCCTCAAGACGTCACGGTCCCCAGAGCGCTCGCGGATAGTCAGGAACGCTCGAGGACGCCGGACGGGCCGCCGAGCATACTGTGACTTCTCGGAACGTTCCCCTCGCGCCCCTCCGCGAGGACGCGAGCGTTCGACCGCAGTGCCGACGGATCCACTGTCGGTCATCCGGGAAAGCCCTTATCCTCCAGCCCGCGGAATGTACGACGAATGACCTCATCTCCTCGAGCGGAGAGCGATCCCTCGACACGCGCCCGTATCCGTCAACAGGAGGCCGTCGCCGAACTCGGAGAACGCGCGCTCGAGACCGACGATCTCACGAGTTTGCTCCGCGAGGCGACGGCGACGATCGCCGAGACGCTCGGGACCGAGTTCGCGGCGGTGCTCCAGTCGCTCCCGGTGACCGACGAGTGCGTCCTTTGGCAGGGCGTGGGCTGGCGCGACCGTTGCGTCGGGACCGCGACGGTGTCGGCGACTCCCGACTCGCAGGCCGGCCGCGCGCTGCGCGCCGACGGGCCGGTCGTCGTCGACGATCTGCGAACCGACGAGCGGTTTTCCGATCCCGACCTCCTCACCGATCACGGCATCGTCAGCGGGATCAGCGTCGGTATCGGCTCGGGCGAGGAGCCGTGGGGCGTCCTGGCAGCCCACCCGACCGAACGGCGGGAGTTCGCGGAACACGACGCGAATTTCGTCCGGAGCGTGGCGAACATCCTCGCGATGGCCATCAAGAACGAACGGACGGAGCGGCGGTTCGAGGCGGTTTTCGACGACCCGAACATCCTCGTTGGCCTGCTCGACCCGGACGGGACAGTGCTGGATATCAACCGGACGGCGATGGACTACATCGACGCCGACCTCGCGGACGTGAGTGACGAGCCCTTCTGGGAGACGCCGTGGTGGGGGGACGGAGACGGCGTGCAGTCCGATGTGAAAGAGTGGACCGAACGGGCGGCGGCCGGCGAGTACGTCGAGTTCGAGACCGATATCGTCGGACGGGACGCGCAGCAATTCACGGTGAGCGGCGTCTTCAGACCCGTCACGAACGACGGGGGCGACGTCGTGTCGATCATCGTCTCAGATCGAGATGTCACCGAACGAAAAGAGCACGAACGGTACCTTCGCGACGCGAAGACACAGCTCGAGGCCGCGACCGAAGCCGGTGCGGTCGGGACGTGGGAGTGGCGGATCCCCGAAAATCGGATGACCGTCGGGCCGTCGTTCGCCAAAACGTTCGGTCTCGACCCGGAGGACGCTCGCGAGGGCGTTCCGCTCGAGCGGTACACTGCGGCGATCCACGAGGACGATCGCGACCGCGTCGAAGCGCAAATCGAGGCCGCCGTCGAATCCTGCAGCGAGTACGAGTCGGAGTATCGCGTCTGGAACGCGGACGACGAACTCCGGTGGGTCGTCGCCCGCGGCCACGTCGAGAGCGACGAGGACGGCGATCCCGTCACGTTCCCCGGCGCGCTCACGGACATCACGGACCGAAAGCGCGCCGAACTCGAGGTTGAACGGCAGCGAACGGAACTCGAGACGCTCTTTCAGGTGTTACCCGTCGGTGCGGTCGTGGCGAACGCGGACGGATCGCTGCTCAGAGCGAACGAGACGGCAAAGGAGATCTGGGGCGGCGACGTCTTCGACGCGGAGTCGGTCGCGGACTACGAGAAATATTCGGCAGTGTGGGCGGAGAGCGGCGATCCGGTCGGGCCCGAGGACTGGACGATGGCGCAGGTACTGCAGGGCGAGGAAGTCGCGGAGCCGAACGTCTACGAGATCGAGACGTTTGACGACGACCGGCGAATCATCATGGAACACGGGATGCCAGTCCGGGACGAGGACGGGAACGTCAGTCGCGCCCTCGTCACGCTCACGGATATCACCGAACGGCGCGAGTCACAGCGAAAACTCGAGGAGACGGTCGAGAAGCTCGAGAAGTCGAACGAACGACTCGAGCAGTTCGCCTACGCCGCCTCGCACGACCTCCAGGAGCCCCTCCGCATGGTCACGAGCTATCTCCAGTTGCTCGACACCCGGTACGGTGACGCCTTCGACGAGGACGGGCAGGAGTTCCTCGCGTTCGCGGTCGACGGTGCCGAACGCATGCACGAGATGATCGACGGCCTGCTCGAATACTCCCGCGTCGAGACGCGGGGCGATCCGCTCGAACCGGTCGATCTCGATGCCGTGCTCGAGGACGTGATCGACGATCTCCAGTTACAGATCGACGAGACCGACGCCGAGGTAACGAGCGACGAGCTACCCGTTGTCGAAGGTGACGCGAGTCAGTTGCGGCAGGTCTTCCAGAACCTCCTCGATAACGCGCTGACGTATTACGCGGACGGTCCGCCACGGGTGGCTGTCACCGCCGAACGGAGTGGCGGAGCGTGGGAGATTTCGGTTCGTGACGAAGGGATCGGCATCGATCCCGACGAGCAGGATCGCGTGTTCACGGTCTTCGATCGACTCCACACCCACGAAGAATACGAGGGGACTGGAATCGGGCTGGCGCTGTGTCGACGGATCGTCGAACGCCACGGCGGGGCGATCTGGGTCGACGCCGAGTCCGACGAGGGAACGACGTTCTCGTTGACGCTTCCGGCAGTGACTGAACCGTGAACTGCCTCGGAGAGATTCAGTCGTCGGCGGTCGATCGCCGAACGCCGTCGGATTCCGGCGGGACGACACGTCGACGGAATATCAGCTGAACGGGGAGAGACCGATTCCACGGTCGTCGTCCGACCGGGTCCGGACTGACTGTCGATGCCCCGCTCGTTCGACGGGGTTACTCATCAGATTAGGTTACTTATCAGATACTGTATATTGTCGGTGCTCTCAAATACGAAGCTCACGTTGCAGTGTATATGAGTCAAACGCGATCCGCGGACGACTCGTCAGTGCTGGTCGAACGAACGGCCGGATTGACGGCGGTACTCGGTGTGTTCATCATGGCATCGACGGTCGTCTTCACGATCACGGGCAACATGGGGATCCACAACGTCCTCGTGGGTGCGCTGACCGCACTTGTCGCCTCGGTACACGCGTACCGAACCGGCGAAAGCCGAACCCAGAGCATCGCCCTCGCCGCGGTCCTCGTGGTGCTCGGAATCTGGATCGCCGCGTCGCCGTTCGTTTTCGGAACCGAGCAAGAACTGGCGGTCGGAATCAACAGTCTCGGTGGCGCAATCATCGCGATTCTCTCGCTCGTTAGTGTGTACGGAAGCGTTCGAACGTCGGAGACGACCGCGACGACCGCCTGACTCGAGGGTACCATTTTTCGCGGCTGTCCGTTCCACCACGCACGAGTGACAACGAAGCTGCCAGCCGCGAGCGGATCAGCGTGGTCTTTCACCCAACGGAGTACGAGTATACGGCATCGAACCGAAAGCACGGTATCGAACCGAAAGCACGGTATCAAACCGAAAGCACAGTATCGAGCGCTCCGGTGAGTGCACTCGAGCGCGACGGAGGATATTCTCGAGCGTCGCGAGGAGACGCGACTGCACGATACCGTCCCGAATTTCTGCAACGGCCGATTCTCCGTCGGCTATCGTGGCCATGAAAGGTACTGCACACCTGATCGCATGAGAGCGATGCAATCAGCGTATACATCGGTCCAGTGGCTACGATAGCCGTCACACGATGGGCGTCATTCCGAACGGATCGTGTCAGAATTAGTCACATTCGGGCGGCTTTTCCCGCTTCCGGTCGTCCGGATAGCCATGACCGACAGCGACGTCCACGTGGCAGCGCTCTGTGGCAGTCTCCGCGACGAAAGTCACACTCGGACCGCGCTCGAAGCCACCCTCTTGGCCGCCAAACGGGCCGGCGCGACGACCGAGTTACTCGATCTCCAGGAGTACGACCTTCCGATCTTCGACGCTGACCGGGACCGCGAGGATGCAGGCGATGCCGAGGCGCTGGCGGCCCGGGTTCGCGACGCCGATACGATTATCCTTGGCTCGCCGATGTATCACGGATCGTACGCCTCGCCGCTGAAGACCGCGATCGACTACTGCGGGTTCGACGAGTTCGCGGACAAGACCGTCGGACTTCTCGCCGTCTCAGGTGGCGCGTTTCCCGTGACAGCCTTAGAGCACATGCGGTCGGTCTGCCGGGCGCTGAACGCGTGGGTGATCCCCCACGAAGCGGCGATTCCGAACGCGAGTGCCGCCTTCGAGGACGGCGAGTTCGTCGATCCGAAACTCGAGAAGCGAGTGACGACGCTGGGTCGGCGAGCGGTGCAGTATGCGGCGATCGAGCCGGATCCCGACTCCTTCGAGAGCGATCAGAACGTGGGTGCACAGGGGAAGTGAGCGGGATCCCCGCGTGAGCCACACGCGTCACACGGACTCCTGTCAGTCAGTTCCGGCGCACCCGCGGCCCGCCATGCGGTGGCCGGGACACAGTCACGACAGACCGTCTCAGGGGTCGAGAACCCGCTGGAATCGGTACTGGTGGGCGAGAAACGCGAAGAGTCCGAAGACGAGCACGCCGATGTGAAGCGCCTCGATCTCGAGAACGACCGTCGTGACGCCGAGCGAAACCGGTGGCGAGGTGAGGCTCCAGTTGGTAAACCAGCCGGTCGCGAGTAGCGTCGACGCCCCGACGGCCAGCAGGAGTCCCGGGACCACCGGCGTGAACGGCACGCGCGTGGACGCGTATCGCCTGAAAACGCGTTGCTCGAGGAGGAACTGCGCGGTGAGGATCCCAGCGAGGACGACGGTTGCGACGACGACGCCGGGGACGGCACCGATCAGTTCGGCCACGAGCAGCCAGACGAGCCACCCGGTCGTGAGCAGGACCGTCACGCCAAGTCGCCGCGGTTGCAGGAGGTCGCCGATATCGCTGACCGTCGCGCCGAAGACGCCCGCCCTGAGCAGCGACCCGCAGAAGAGCACCCCGAGCCCCGCGAGTGCGGTCGACGTGGTTCGCGAGTCGACGACGAGGACGAACCAGCTCCCGACCGCGAGCATTTCGACGGCCGCGGCCGAGAGCGCCGCAGTGACGCCCACCACGCGTCGCCGCGTCGATCGACCGAGAACCCCGGGCTGGCGGAAAACGCTCATACCCCGATCTGTTTCAAGCGAACCCCTTTCGTTATGGAAGGCGTTCCACACCTCTCTTCGCCCTCATCGTGCCGATGGTACCTTATAGCACGGGAAGCAGTCAGTTTATCGCTCGACGACGCGATCCGATCGGTGGGCGGAGACCTCGCGTCGCCCGTCGATCGAAGGCCCACTCGGCAGCCGTCCGCGTACGCACGACCGACACGCACTCGAGGCCCACCGGAAGCGGACGTAGGAACCGATTTCCCCACCGAAACCCCGCAGATATCGGATCTCCGGCCAGTTCAGTCCACCGTAAGCGAAGTACGAGTCGACAGCGATCGACCCCGATGGTCGGTGAACAGTCGATCGCCACGTCGGTAAACAAGTAATTAAACAGTTTGTCTTTCGAAACCGGTCCCTGAAACGAGCGGGGCCGGTGGGTCCGACGACGGAAACGGTGAACAGAACTATGTACGGTGGTGTGGTCGAAGCGAATTATGCCCGAGATGGAACAACAAGACAAAACGTTGTCCGAGCTCATCGTCAAGGAAGCAATCAACAGAGGAATGGACTCGCCGATGCGGGAATCGATTCTCGAAGCTGTCGAAGAGTCTGAAGGATCGCGATCGGGCGGACGGCTACCGCTCGCGGGGGCCCTGTTCGGCCTTGGCGCGGCCGTGGGCTTTCTCGTGGGTCGTCAGTCACCGGAACTCGAGGAGTCACCGATCGATGACCTCGAGGAGCCTGAGATCATCGAGGACGTCATGGAGTCGACCGAAGCAACCGACGAGACGACGGCCGAGGTAAGCGAGGAATCGGACGCCAGTTCGACATCGCGACTCCCGCGACTCCTGCTCGCGGTGGGCGTACTCGCCGGGGCCGCGTTCCTCCGTCGTCGCCTCGCCTCGAGCGAAGAAGAGGAGTGGGAGCCGATCGAGGAGTTCGAGCCGGCGACGAGCGGCGATGCGGAAGCGGAGACCGAGTCGGAGCAGATGGAAGAGGCCGACGCCGAGGAGGCCGGCGAGGAAAGCGAGGAGTAGGGCAAGGAAAGCGAAACAAACGAGGCGCCGCAACCCCCTTTCGCAACCGAGTTCGTGGATTCGAACCGCCGCTCTCCGATCCAAACAGCGTCTCTCCGAGTCGAACGACGTCCCTCCGAGTCGGCCGGTGCTCTGCCGAGCCGACCGGTGGCTCGGACGAATTTTTTCGAATCTCTGTCGTCGCCCTGACGAAGGAGCTAAGGGACCGACGCAGACAGTATACGGTCAATGGAGACGACCCACCGCGTTTTCGCCGGTGATTCTCGCGATCTCTCGCACGTGGCCGACGAGTCGGTCGAACTCGTCGTCACGTCGCCGCCGTATCCGATGATCGAGATGTGGGACGACCTCTTTACCGGGCTCGATCCCGCGATCGGCGACGCGCTGGACGACGGCGACGGCCGGGCCGCCTTCGACGGGATGCACGACCAACTCGGGGCCGTCTGGGACGAACTCGAGCGGGTGCTCGTCGACGGCGGGATCGCCTGCATCAACGTGGGCGATGCGACCCGATCGGTCGACGGGAGCTTTCGGGTCTATCCGAACCACGCTCGCGTGCTCGCGGCGTTCGAGGAGCGAGGATTCGATCCGTTACCGGACGTGCTCTGGCGCAAGCCGGCGAACAGCGCGGCCAAGTTCATGGGCAGCGGGATGATCCCGCCGAACGCCTACGTGACGCTGGAACACGAGTACATCCTGGTTTTCCGAAAGGGAGACCAGCGCCGCGCGTTCGAGCCCGGAGCCGACCGGCGCTACGAGGCCGCGTTCTTCTGGGAGGAGCGCAACCGCTGGTTCTCGGACGTCTGGACCGAGGTCACGGGGGAGTTGCAGTCCCTCGAGGAGGCCGACGACGAACTCCGAGAGCGGTCGGCGGCCTACCCGCTGGAGATTCCCTACCGGCTGATCTGTATGTATTCCGCCTACGGCGACACCGTGCTCGACCCCTTCTGGGGCACCGGCACGACCACGCTCGCAGCGATGTGTGCCGGCCGAAACTCGATCGGGTTCGAACTCGAGGACGCTTTCCTCGAGGTGTTCGACGACCGGATCGACGACGTGCCGGCGCTGTCGCGGTCGGTCGGCCGCACGCGTCTCGAGCGTCACCGGGCGTTCGTCGAGCGTCGCCGCGAGGACGGTCACGCGTTCGAGTACGAGGCGGACCACTACGAAACGCCGGTTATGACTGATATGGAACGTGGTATTCGACTCCGAGAAGCGCGCGCTATCGAGAACCGCGACGACGGCTACCTGGTCGAGCACGATCCGCTCGTCTTCGAGTGAGCCGCCGATCGACGCCTGAACCGACGCGAGCTTTTTCCCTTCTCCGCCCTCAGCAGGGGTATGGTTCGAAGTCTCGAGGAGCCCGAGATGACGCCCATCCGCGCCCTTTCCGTCGGCTCGTCCGAGTGGATCCGGACGGCGACGGCGGGGCTCGCGGACGAAGCGGTGGCACTCGCGGAATCCGTTCCGAACGCGTCCGACCTCTCGGACGACCGGCTCGAGACGGTCGATTGCGTCCTGACCGACGACCGAGATGTCCTCGCGGCCGTTGACGGCTCGTGTCCGGTCGTCTACGCGGTCGATCCGGCCGCGAACGAGTCGATCGACCGCCTGCGGGACGAGGGTGCGACCGAAATCGTCGCCAAGACGACCATCCAGGAGCCGCCGTTGCTGACCCATCGACTCCGGCGGACGGTGGAGTTCACAGCGATGGAGCGATCGGCCGACCACCGAGTAGAGTTGTATCGGACGTTGCTCGATCAGTCGTCGGATCTGTTGATCGTCCTCGACGAGGAGGGAGTGGTCACCGACGTGAGTCCGGCGGTCGAACGCGTCGGAGGGTTCACCGCGGACGAAATGTCCGGGACGAACATGCTCGACTACACCCACCCCGACGATACGCAGCGGGTCCGAGACGAGTTCGACACGGTTTGCGAGGGCGAGCTCGGGACCAGGCGAACCGTCGAGTACACCTGCAAACATGCGGACGGTCGCTGGTACGTCCACGAGGCCGTTCTCACGAACCGACTCGAGGACGACACCGTCGACGGCATCATCGCGTCGATACGGGACATCACGAAGTTCCACCGTATCGAACGGGAGTTGAGCGAGTCGTTCAAACGGGTCACCGACTCGTTCTACGCCCTCGACGCGGACTGGCGGTTTACCTACGTCAACGATCGTGCGCTCGAGGTGCTCGAGATGGAGCGATCTGAGCTGGTCGGTCGACGTATCCTCGATGTCTTCCCGAAAATGAAAGGGACCCCGTTCCAGTCCGCCGCCCTCGAGGCGATGGAAACACAGGAGTCGCGGACGGTCGAAGCCCACCTGGGGTCCTACGACGCGTGGATCGAGGCCCGGATCTATCCCTCCCCGTCCGGAATCTCCGTCTACTGGCGGGACGTGAGCGAGCGCGTCGAGCGCAAACGGGATCTCTCCGAGCGGACGGAGCGATTGCAGGCGCTGGTCGAGAACGTGCCCGTCGTGTTATTCGTCCTCGACGACGACGGGACCTTCACGCTCTCGGAAGGCCAGGGGCTCGCGAACCTCGGCTTCGAATCCGAGGAGGTCATCGGCCGATCGTTCTTCGACCTGCTCGAGGACTATCCCGAGGTTCGCGCCGACGTGAGGGACGCACTCGATGGGGTGGCAGTCAACACGCGGAGACGGATCGGAGACCGTATTTTCGAGACGTCCCTCCGACCGATCGCGGACGACGGTACCGTCGATCGCGTCATCGGCGTCGCTAACGATATCACCGAACGGGTCCAGTATCAGGAGGCGCTCAACGCGCTCCACGAGGCGACCAGTCACCTGTTGACGGTCGACTCGAAGGGGGAGGCGTGCGAGTACATCGTCGACATCGCGACCGACGTGCTCGACCTCGAAACCGTCGTCTACCGTTTCGACGAGGAAACGAACGAACTGCTACCGGCAGCGTACTCGCCAGCCATCGAGTCGACGTTCGGTTCGCCACACCCGCTCCAGCCCGACGCCGGCGATCCGTGGCAGGCGTTCGTCGCCGGCGAACCGACGGTCCACGACGACGGAGCGGCCCGGATCGTCCGCGATGAGGCGCCGGACGTTCGAAGCGGTCTCTCCGTTCCGCTCGGCGAACACGGGGTTCTCGTCGCACTGTCGACCGAACCCGACGCATACACTGACGAGACCGTCGAACTCGCCGAGCTGTTCGCGACGACGGCGGAAGCCGCCCTCGACCGGATCGGGCGGAGCCGCCGGCTCCGCGAACGCGAACGCGAACTCAAGAAACAGAACCGTCACCTCGAGCGGCTCAATGCCGCCAACGAGGTGCGTCAAGAGGTCGAACAGCTCCTTTTGATGGCAGACTCCCGGAGCGAGATCGAACGCGGGGTCCCCGAGTGTCTGGCCGAACTCGAGTCGTGTTCGCTGGCCTGGTTCGGCGAACCCGACCCGAGCGGGAACAGCCTCGAGCCGCGATACCACGCCGGGTTCGAACGGGGGTATCTCGACGCGGTTACGATAACGACGGTGAACGAATCGGCCGCCGAACCGGCTGGTCGGGCGGCTCGAACGCGGAGCCCGGTCCACGTCGAAAACGTCGCCGTGTCGGTTCACGATGGCGAGTGGCGGGGTGAGGCGCTCTCGCGAAACTTCCAGTCCGCGTACGCGGTCCCGCTGGTCTACGACGGGTTTTGCTACGGTGTCCTCTCGATATACGGGGAGCAACGGGGCGCGTTCGACGAGACGCTGCGGTCGACGCTCGCGGAACTCGGCGAGACGATCGCGTACGCGATCGACGCCGTCAAACGGAAGAACGCGCTGTTCGGCGACGGGCACACCGAAGTGGAACTCGAGGTCGCGGCGGACGCGACGCTGTGTCGGCTGGCCGAGTTCCTCGGCGAGCCCGTGACGTACGAGGGTGCGACGGCGCGAGCCGACGGCGCCCAGTTCGTGTTCGCGGCCGTCGAGGAGCCGGTTGACGACTCGCTCGCGGCTGCCGAATACACTGCTATCGAGGGGATCAGCGAGATCACTACGATCGCCGATCACGAGGACGAGACGTTGCTCCAGCTCCGGGTCACCGATTCCTTTCTGGGTTCGATCACCGATACCCACGGCGCACGGTTGTGTGAGTTCGTGGCCGACGCGTCGGGCGGCCGCGCGATCGTCAACGTGCCGGACGCCGTCGAAATTCGCGACGTGTTGTCCGGTATCAGCCGAAGCGGACCCTCGGTGTCGATGGTGGCCCGACGCGAGGGGGCGACCGACGATCGATCGACGGTCAGCGCGCCAGCGCGGAGCGCGCTTCTCGAGACGTTCACCGACCGCCAACGAGAGGTAGTCCAGACGGCCTATCACGGCGGCTTCTTCGAGTGGCCCCGCCGTGCGAACGGTGAGGAGATCGCCGGCTCGCTGGATATCTCCTCGCCCGCCTTTCACAAGCACGTTCGATCCGCCGAACGAAAGCTGTTCGCGGCCCTGTTCGAGGGGGCGGCCGCTCCGGAGGTTAATTGATTAACCATCGACTGGCGGAGGCGTTACACAGTTAACGATCAGGCTCTTTGCAACGACTCGTGAACCAAGGGACGACTTCCCACCTGCGTACTGGGGGTACGTATTAATCCATGACCGAGATGAGTTCACGATCACCGTCGACCGCGATTGGGGATCACTATTCCGTGCAATATGATAGACTCGACGACGAACCGCTCAGCGTTGCCGTCGCGGACGCCGTCGCAACATTCAAGAACGAAGATGTGACCGAACTCGAACCACTCCATTACTCGATCAACGCCGACGCGCTCGAGCGGCTGTTCGAACCCCGTGCGGACGGACTCCGTTCCGGCGGATCGGTAACGTTCGAGTACAGCGATTGCCTGGTGACCGTCACCGGTGACGGCGAGATTCGCATCGACTCCAGCTAGCCGCTCGATCTGGGGCCGGGGATCGGCGTGATCCCGCGTTCATTCTACGACTACCGAGATCGAGTGCGAGCGCCTCGCTCGCCGCTCTGACTCCGCCACGGATACCTCGGTGGTGACGTGAGCGGTGCCGAGACTGTTCGACAACGCCACGACAGCGACTGAGAGCCGACAGTATACAGTAATCACTGAACGTCACTGTACACCTGATCGCATGACTGCTTTGCGATCACTGTGTAAACCGTTTCAGTGGCTACTATAACAGTAGCACGCGTTCTTTATTCAGAATTACCCCTGAAATTGGATTCGGAGTCTCGGCAACCACAGATGCAAACTGAACGTAGATCGATTCTCCCAGTTAATCAAAACATAGTGGGTTAGTGAAAATATCAGGGGAATAAGGGCCGTTGTCTCCTACACTTCAGTAGAGATGGCTAGTAATAATGAAATACAGAAGGCAGAAGCAGTGTGTGATAACTGTGGAACTGCTCTTGCAGTACATTTCGACCCTGACGGCGAAATACGGCTGATTTGGACTAGAAGGGGGCCAACTTGCTCATGTAGAAATGGCGAACTACGTATCATGAGCAATGACAGGACTGTTCTCGAAGACATAGACATGTAGAAGTTGGATGAAGCAACTCAAAAACGTTTAAAAACAATTGTTCCGTCGCCTGTACTGAACGATAACTGCAGATGCGCAAGTACCTTTTTGCTGCGGGTCCTCGTTCGCTTCGCTCACTCGAACCGCTTGCAAAAATCTACGCTAAAAAGGCCGCCTCCACGGGCTTTGCCCGTTTCGGCGGTGAACCACTCGCTACGCTCGCGGATGCTGCTGTGGTAACGCCTTCGCCTATACTGAGCGCGAGTTTCACGGCCAACTCTGAATAAAAAACCATACTACCAACAACTGATAAGCGGATCCATCCCAAACGCTCCGCCATGTCCACTCGTATCCTCGTCCCAACCGACGGGAGCGATTCCGCGACGGCCGCCCTCAAGCACGTACTCGACGTCGCCGACGATCGGGAGGCGACCGTTCACCTGCTCAACGTTGCCGACACGAACCAACCGAGCCTCACGCGCCTCGGCGACGACATCGTCGACGTACTCGAGGGAGAGGGAAACGACATCGTTTCCGACGCCGCGGCGATGGCCGAGGACCGTGGCGTATCCGTGGTGACGACCGTTGTTCAGGGCGATCCGCGAGAAGTGATCGCCGAGCACGCCACCGCCGACGAGTTCGATCTCGTCGCGATGGGGGCCCACGGACGGCGCGGACTGGGGGAGTACGTCCTCGGGAGCGTCACGGATCACGTCGTGAACAGAAGCGCCGTTCCGGTGTTGACCGTCCGCGCCGCCGACGAGGTGTCGCCAACGTTTCCCTACACGGACATCCTCGTTCCGACCGACGGGAGCGACCACGCGACGGCGGCGCTCGAACTGGCGTCGACGGTCGCCGAGCGACACGGCGCCAAGCTCCACTTGCTGTCCGTCGTCGACGAACTCCCGGAGGTCATCGACGCGGGATCGGCGGACCTTCCCGAGCAACTCGAGGAAAACGTCCAGGCGGTTCTGGACGACGCGGCGACGACCGCCACGCGAGCGGGCGTCACGGATGTCACGACCACCATCGCCGCGGGGTCGGTGTCCCGGGAGGTCACGGCCTACGCCGACGAGGAAGGGGTCAATCTCATCGTGATGGGAACGCATGGCCACACCGGCCTCGACCGGCACCTGCTCGGGAGCTTCACCGAGCGCGTGATCCGTACCTCGCCGGTTCCCGTCCTCACCACGCAGGCCCACGATGACGCGTGACCCACACACCAGTGAGCCGAATCGGTCGTCCGAACTGGCTCTCGGCCCGTCTCGTCAGTCCGGCGTTTCCCTCGCTTAGCCCGACCGTTTGATTAGACCCTTGCATCGCGGTCCGGTTAGAAAAAGTACTAGTACCTCGATTCGGAAACGAAGGACGATGGTTCCCCAACCGGCGCTCCGAAACGAGATGGTGACTGAACCGTGATCGATCGATCGCTCCCCTCGCTCGAGCGCGTCCGATCGGAGATTACGAGAAACAGGCTCCGGATCGCGTTCGCGGTACTCATCCTCATTACGGCCGCCGTCGTCGTCAGCGCGGCGGGCGGTGGGGTTTCGACGGCGTCGAAAGAAGACGTTCCGGACGCACCGGAGACGGATAATCACACCGTCGTCACCGAATCGGGCCGTGCGGGGACGATTACGGCCTACCAGCCCAACGGCGAGGTCCTCTACTACAACAACTCGCGGACCAAGTACTTCGACGCGGACCCCGTCGAGGGCGACCCGCTGACCGTCGAGTACGCCGCGACGGACACGATTCACACGGAAGGCGCTAACTGCGGCGCGCCGCCGTGTACCCGCAACGTCATCGAGCGGGCCGACCTCGAGACCGGCGAGGTCGAGGTCATCTACGAGCGCTACGACTACAAGGAGTACGCCGGCGAGTGGCACGACATCGATCGCATCAACGAGACCCACTTCGTCGTCGCCGACATGGTCGCCGACCAGGTGTTCATCGTCAACACCGAGACGGAGGTCGTCAACTGGCTCTGGGACGCCCAGAGCGACTTCCCGCTCGAGGGCGGCCACTCCTGGCCCCGCGACTGGGCACACATTAACGACGTCGAGTACATCGAGGAGGGCCAGATGGAAGGCCGGATCATGGCCAGTCTGCGCAATCAAGACCAGGTCGTCTTCCTCGATCGGGAGGAGGGCCTGCTCGAGGACTGGACGCTCGGGAGCGAAAACGAGCACGACGTCCTCCACGAACAGCACAACCCTGATTTCATCCCCGAGAGTCAGGGCGGCCCGGCCATCCTCGTCGCCGACTCCGAGAACGCACAGATCAAGGAGTTCCAGCGCGAGGACGGCGAATGGACCCAGACCTGGCTCTGGGAAGACGATCAGATCCAGTGGCCCCGGGACGCAGACCGACTTCCGAACGGGAACACGCTGATCTCCGACACCCACGGCAACCGGGTCATTGAGGTCAATCAGTCCGGCGAGATCGTCTGGGAGGTCGGCTCCAGCCTCCCCTACGAATCCGAGCGCCTCGAGACCGGTGACGAAAGCGAGAGCGGCCAGAGCGCCCAGTCACTCGGCCTCGAGAACCGAACTGAAGCCGAGAGCAGCGGTGGCGGCGGCGGTGGCGGAGACGGCTTCGGCTTTAATCCCCTCGGATTCCTCGGTGATCTCATCGAGTCGCTCCTTCCACACCGGATCTACAACGCCCTCCTCTTCGTCAGCCCGGTCTGGATGGGATCCTCGGAGTTCGCCGCCATCGGCGTCGCGCTCCTGACGGGCCTGACGTGGGTCGGCACCGAGATCAGGTGGCAGCTCCGCGACAGAGGCGTCCGATTCCGGCTGCCCGTCTACCGACAGGGCGGGAACTGAGACGAGACGAGAGCAGTTTTCGATTTTGTAGTTCGGTGAATCAGAAACGCGAAGCGGTACTGCAAAGCAGGCGTTGACGAGGGCCGGATCCGCCGCTCGGTCACGCCAACAGATGGCCGCCGGCGAGGTAGAGGGACGCGAGGATCGTCTGGAAGGACAGCGAGCCGATCGCCGACAGCGCGACGAACGAGCGGCCGTCCATCTCCGAGAGCCCGGCGGGGACGGTCAGCAGTCCGCGAACGAACAGCATCGTATTGCTCACGGGAACGGCCAGGCCGCCCCAGCGATCGAACCAGCCGTCGAATCGCTCGAGTCGCGACTCGGTGATGGGAAACCAGCGCTTTTGCAGGACGTACTCCCGACCGGCGCGACGGACGAGACAGAAGAGACAGAACTGGCCGACCGTCGTTCCGACGACCGCGATGGCGACGATCGCGATCACCTCTGGGATCGACGAGCCGATCAGCGCCAGCGCGGCCGGGACGACGAGTTCGCTCGGCATGAACCGCAGGAGCATCGCCCCCTCGAGAACGCAGATACCGAAGAACACCGCTAACGCGAGTTCCGACGTGAACATCGACTCGAGCCAGGGCGGTAGTCCCTCGGTTTGCAACGGATCCATGCCCGGTTCGTAGTCGGTCCCGAATGTAAGCACTGTTGGTTCGACGGCAGCGTCGACCGCGTTCGTACGCGTCGATCCGGCGTCCGAGAATCATAAGTTACGTAATGGGATCGATCGAACCAGTACGCGATGGAACTCGAACGCGGATTGTTCCTCGCGGGCGCGTTCGCGACCCACGCGTTCGTCGGCTACGCCCTCGTCCGCGGACTCACCGACGAAGACCCGCGGATCGGTCTCGTCTTCGGCCTCCTCCCTGACGCGGACTTCCTCTTTCCCGCGGGATTGGAATGGCCGTTCGTTCACCGCGGCATAACCCACACGCCCCTGTTCGCCCTCGCAATCGTCATCGGCGGCTACGCGGTCGGCCGACGGCTGAATCGAGAGGACTGGCGTGGCCGGGGTGTCGCAGTCGCCGTCGGGCTCGCGATCGGCTCGCATCTTGCGATCGACTCGCTCTCGCCGAAGGGGATCGACTGGCTGTTCCCCCTCCGGACGAGCTGGAGCCCCGGGCTGGCGGTTCACAGTCCGGCCGCGACAGTAGTGCTCTGGGCCGCATCGATCGGCATCCTCGCGTGGGGCGCGGACGAACTCCCGTCGATTCGCTAAAGCCTCGAGCCGGAGACGCGATTCACGGCAGCCGTGACCGCAGGACCTGTGTGGTCGGTTACCCCGTCGGAACCGCCGCTGTCGGCAGCCACACCGTGAGAAGCAGTGACGCGAACAGGGCGGCCGAACCGGCGAGCAGGAACGCGCGATTGATCCGGCCGTTCTTGGATTTGAACCAGTCGAGCGTGACGTGGGCCCGCCAGACGGGGGCGAACGGGCTGATTCCCATCGGTGTGACGATGTCACCGGCGAGGTGGGCGAGGATCCCGCCGGTGCCGACGACGAGCCCGAACGCGAACGCGTCCGGACTCGAGGGGACCGCGAGGGCGGTTCCGACGCCGGCGATCAGCCCGACGAGGACGGCGAACCAGACGGTGTGCGTCGGCCCGCGGTGTTGGAGCCACGGCAGCGGCTCATCGAGATCCGGGAGGTTGGCCACGCCGACGGCCACGAGCGCCCCGACCAGTGCCAGCTCGAGCGACCAGATACTGCTCACCAGCGGCAGGAATGGGGCATACAGCAGGGCGTTGAATCCGGAGTGACCATCTCGGTACATGCCGGTCGATCAATTATCGGGGCCGAACGGAAATTAACCGCTCGGTCGTCTCGATGGGAGGTGACTGGAGCGCTCGGTCGTCTTCGCTGGCAGTCAGTCACTCACTGTCCGATCGATCGTCCGCCGATCGGAGTCACCGCACCGCCCGGACGCCGAACGCCGACACGGCCAGGCCGCCGATCAGGATCGGCATCCAGTAGATCGCACCGCGGAAGATGAGGACGGCCGCGGTGATGACCGACGCCTGGATTCCGGTCGTCGGAACGAGCAGCGTGACGAACGCGGCCTCGATCCCGCCGAGTCCACCCGGTAGCGGCGCAGCGCCCGCGAGGTTCGCCAGCGGGATCACGAACAGCAGGACGTACGGCGGAACGGGGGTCCCAAGCGCGGCAAACGCTGCCATGAGCGCGGCGACCTGAAAGAGCCAGCCACACAGCGACAGCCCGACGACGGCGGACAGTCGCCACCGATCCGTCGCCACACGTTCGATGTTCTCGAAGAATCGTCCCAGTCGGTCGGCGATGTCCTCCTCGAGCGTCTCGGACTCGAAGCGCTCGAGCCCGAGCCGGCCGAGTCGGGGGGCGACGATTCCGGGAAGCCGGTCGACGATCGCCTGGTGGTACCGCCAGACGAGCCCTAAGGCGATGACGATTCCCGCGATCAGCACGACCGCCGAACCGACCGCCGTCACGAGGTGATCGCCGAGCGCGGCGGTGGTCGCGTAGTAGCCGACGCCGACGAGGATGAGCGAGATCGAGGGAACGACGTTGAGGACGTCGACGCTCGCGATGCCGACGAGGCTGGTCTCGTAGCGGGCATCGGAGGTCTTCGAGATGAGCAGCGCCGCGACCGGTTCGCCGCCGGCTTGCCCGAACGGGGTGACGTTGTTCGCGAAGACGGCACCGGCGTAGATGAAAAACGACTTGCCGACCGGGATATCGATGCCGAGTGCGGCGAGGACGGTCCGGAGCATCAGGCTCCAGGCGGCCAGCCAGCAGAGCGCGAGCGCGAACGTCGCGGCGACCAGCGACGGCTCCGCCGACAGCAACGAGTCGAGGATGTCGCGCGCGCCGACGACGAAAAAAAGGACGGCAAAGACCGCGATCGTCCCGACGGCTCCGACGATGAACGCCCGACGATTTCGCTCGTCCATGGCTGGTATGAATCGTCAGTTCCCTTGAAACATCTGATCATCGCCGAGCGGGGAGTGCGGCCGTGACGGGTGGCTGCCCTCCCCTTCAATCGATTTATTGGCGTGGAGAAAAGTGAGGCCAGTAATGGACAGGACACCGCAATCGAACGTCCTCTTCGTCGTTCTGGATACGGTCCGGAAGGATCGGCTCGAGCCCTACGGGTACGAGCGGGAGACGACGCCCGAGCTGTCGCGGTTCGCCGAGGAGGCGACCGTCTTCGAATCGGCGGTCGCGCCCGCGCCGTGGACGCTTCCGGTTCACGCCTCGCTGTTTACCGGCCGGTATCCGAGTCAGCACGGAGCCGATCAGGGGAGTCCGTATCTCGACGACGAGACGACCCTCGCGTCGACCCTGTCGGCGGCCGGCTACGACACGGCCTGCTACTCTTCTAACGCCTGGATAACCCCCTACACCGGCCTCACCGACGGGTTCGGCCACCAGGACTCGTTCTTCGAGGTTCTCCCCGGCGACGTGCTCTCGGGGCCGCTGGCCAGCGCGTGGCAGACCGTCAACGACAACGACTACCTCCGCGATTTGGCGTCGAAGCTCGTCCACCTCGGCGCGATGGCCCACTCCAAACTCGCCAGCGGCGAGGGGGCAGACTCGAAGACGCCGTCGGTAATCGATCGGACCAGGTCCTTCATCGACGACAGCGAGAGCGACGATGGCTGGTTCGCCTTCGTCAATCTGATGGACGCCCACCTGCCATACTACCCGCCCGAGAAGTACCGCGAGGAGTTCGCCCCCGGCGTCGATCCCGACGACGTCTGCCAGAACTCCAAAGAGTTCAATTCGGGGGCGCGCGATATCGACGACGACGAGTGGGAGGACATTCGCGGCCTCTACGACGCCGAAATTGCCCACATGGACGCCGAACTCGGCCGCCTGTTCGACTGGCTCCGCGAGACTGGCCAGTGGGAGGAGACGACCGTCGTCGTTGCGGCCGACCACGGCGAACTCCACGGCGAACACGACCTCTACGGCCACGAGTTCGCCCTCTACGACCAGCTCATCAACGTCCCGCTGCTGGTCAAACATCCCGACCTCGAGGCAGACCGGCGCGACGACCTCGTCGAGTTGCTCGATTGCTATCACACGGTGCTCGACGTGCTGGATGTCGATCCCGATGCAGTCGGCCGGACGGATGGCGACGGTCATTCCGACCGCGTTGTCGCCCGCGACGCGACGCGCTCGTTGCTCTCGAGCGAGTATCGCGCGTTCGAAGGGGCTTCGGATCCCGACGCCGGCCAGCGCGCCGTCATCGAGGGAGAGGGGGACGACTACGCGTTCGTCGAGTACGCCCAGCCGGTCATCGAACTGCATCACTTAGAGGAGAAAGCGAGCGAGGCCGGCATCCATCTCCCGGACGATCACCGCGCCTACTCGCGGCTGCGCGCCGCCCGGAGCACGGATGCGAAGTACGTCCGCGCGGACCGCATCCCCGACGAGGGGTACCGGCTCGACGAGGACCCCGTGGAGCGAACATCGGTCGATCCGGCCGACGACGATATCGTCGCTGCGACCGAACGGGCGCTGGCTCGCTTCGAGGAAGGGGTCGGCGGCGCGTGGGACGACCCGACGGAGACCGACGACGCGGCGGACGCCCTCGAAGAAGCCGACGAGGAGACCCGCGATCGGCTGCGGGAGCTGGGCTATCTCGAGTGATACGGTTTGCTGTAACGATTTACCGGCACGGCCGGAGGCCGAATCGCGGTTGTGCCGGAAATTACTTACAGCAGACCGTATGAGATGTCGGCTCGACGAGCGAGCGGACTGACACGGCAGGGCGATATCGGAGAGGTACCGGGGAATAGGGCCGGTTTTGGTGACTTTCCGGGAACCAATAAGAATACGTAGGTCGACTCGAAAGGTAGCGGCAACTAATGCAGGACCAGCACTTCCTCGAGTCGGACTGGGATTACTGTCTGGTGCTGGATGCGTGCCGGTACGACGTATTCAGCGACGTATATGATGAGTACCTCGACGGGACGTTAGAAAAGCGCTGGAGCACCGGTTCGTCGACTCCGGAGTGGGCCTATCGGACATTTACCGACGAACACGATATCGCGTACTTCTCGGGGAATCCATTTATTAACGACCTGGGGATTCCGCTGAACGAACTGAAGTGGGGAGCCAGTTGCGACTACGAGTGGACCGCCTCGGAGCACATCAGCGACGTCTTCGACGTGTGGAAGTCCGGTTGGGACGACGACCTCGGGACGGTCCCCCCGGACAGTCTGGCGGAGGCGTTCCACGACAATCAGGACGCGGTCGAGACGGCGGATCGGACGGTACTCCACTACATGCAGCCACACGCGCCCTACCTCTCCCGCGGCAAGGGCCAGAAACTCAAACAGATCCAGAAGGGGATCCGGAAACAGGAAGAAGCCGAGAAGGAAACTGACGGCGGTGGCGGGACTCTCTCCTCGCTCGGCGATACGATCCGCCCGAAGGTGGAGAACACACTCGAGGGCAGCGAACTCGCCCAGAAGGCGGGCCTCTGGCTCGAACTCGACCCCGCCGACCTCGTCAAGAACGGCACTCGAGAGGCGGCTATGGAACTCTACGAGGAGAACCTGCGGATCGCCCTCGAGTCCGTCGCCGACGTGGCCTCGGAGTTGGATGGCACCGTTGTCGTGACCGCGGACCACGGGGAGGCGTTCGGCGAGGAGGGAGTCTGGGAACACCACATCGAGACGCACATCCCGGCGCTCATGGAGGTGCCGTGGATCGAAGTCGAGTAACGCCGAGCTCGGACGGCGACGAGGACACCGCTCGCCGGTTCGCGGCGACGGTCTTGAGGGGGTAACTGTACCCGCACCGATCAGGGGGAGTCCGGTATGAAGATCAGCCACTACTTCGAACTCGAAGCGCACGTCACCGGCGGCATTCACGAGTCCGTCGTCCACCAGCGGAAAATGTTGGACCGACTGGACCTCACGTACACGACCGAGCCGACACTCGAGGCCGATGTCTTTCACTGTAACCTCATGGGACCGCGCTCGGTCTGGTATGCGACGCGAGCGCGGCGACGAAATATTCCCGTCATCGCGCACACGCACGTGACCGCCGAGGACTTCGGGGAGAGCTTTCGGTTCACGAACGCGCTTGCCAAGCCGCTCAAACCGTACCTCCGGTGGGCCTACGGACTGGCCGACGCGCTCGTCTGTCCGTCGGAGTACAACCGGCGGCTGCTCGAGACGTACACCGACGTGCCGACGACGGTCATCTCGAACGGCGTCGACCGCGAGAAACTCGCGGGGTTCGAATCGCTCGAGGCCGAGTACCGCGAGCGCTACGACCTTGAGTCGCCGACCGTTTTCCTCGTCGGCCACGTCATCAAGCGCAAGGGCCTCGAGACGTTTGTCGAACTGGCCCGCCGGCTGCCCGAACTGGATTTCGCGTGGTTCGGCCCGCTGGACCTCTCCCTGAAGGGCCGGGAGACGACGCGGTTGATCGAGGAGTCCCCGGCGAACTGTACGTTCACCGGCTACATCGACGACATCCGCGGCGCGTTCGCGGCGGGCGACATTTTTTGTTTTCCCACTCACGAAGAAAACGAGGGAATCGCGTTGCTCGAGGCGATGGCCGCCGGGAAACCGGTGCTCGTCCGCGACATCGAGACGTTCTCGTGGCTCGCGGATGGTGAGGACAGCCTGAAGGTCTCGGGGGCGGGCGTCGACGGCTTCGAGGCTACTCTCGAGCGGCTCACAGACGCCGAACTCCGGGACCGGCTTGGATCGAACGCGGCCAGACGGAGCGAGGAGTTCTCGCTCGAGACGGTCGCGAAGCAATACCAGTCGCTGTACCAGGAGGTGGCCTGAATGAAAATCGGATTCTTCACGGACAGTTATTTCCCCGAGATCGATGGCGTAACGTACACGATCAAGCTCTGGCGCGAGGAGTTAGAACAAAAGGGCCACGAGGTGTACGTCGTCTACCCCGACGGCGACTACGAGCCCGGCGATCGCGAGGTCCCGGTCAAATCACTGCCGAACCCGTTTTACGCCGGCTATCGGATCCCTCTCACCCGACGGCCGTCGACGCTCCCCGAACTCGATGTCGTTCACTGCCACGGCCCCGCACCGATCGGCGCCCTCGGACGGTACTACGCCTGGAAACACGACCTCCCGACGATCTACACGCACCACACCCCGCTCGAGGAGTACTTCCACCAGAACGTCAAACTCGAGTCGGTGGCAGGATTGCTCTCGAAACTGTACGTTCCCGTCGAGAACGCGTTCCTCGAGAGCTTCGACGTGGTGACCGCTTCGACCGAACGGATCGATCGAAACGTCGAACACGTCCAGCTCCCCGTGGGTATCGACATGGACTTCTTCCAGCCGACCGCAGGCGAGTGGTACTCTGACCGAACGGTGATCGGCTACAGCGGTCGGCTCAGCATGGAGAAAAACGTCAGCGAGATCCTGCGTGCCGCCGAGGAACTACCGGAATACGACTTCGTCATCGTCGGTGAGGGTCCCTACCGCGACTGTCTCGAGCGAGACGCGCCGGAGAACGTCGAGATCCGATCGTTCCTCCCCCGGGAGGAGTTGCCTGCCTTCTACTCCTCGATCGATACCTTCGTGACCGCTTCGACCGCGGACACGCTTGGCCTCTCGACGCTCGAGGCCAACGCCTGTGGCACGCCCGTCGCCGCCGCCGACGTTCCGCCGTTCGATCACACGATCGGGTCCGATAACGGCGAACGGTTCGAATACGGCGATCTCGAGTCGATGGTCGACGCCATCGAGACCTGTCTGGCGACCGATCGCGAGACCAGAGCGGGCGTCGAACGCTACGCGGTTGAGTACACGATGGATCACCTCGAGCAGCTCTACCACAACGTCCCGCTCTCGAAGGACGAGGCCGCGGCGGATGTCGAGAGTCCGTGGCGGTTCTCCGAGGAAGACCGGAGCTGACGCGGTCGATTCCAGTTCGGTTTCAGCCAGTTCGTTCGGTTCTTCCGATCGGTCGGAAACCGTGAATTTCACCGATAGGGGCACTGACGGAAGGGACGAGAAGACCTATATGCGAAACGGACAGGGTGGCACGTAACGCAACGGACGGGACCGGCCCCGTCGCTCGCTACGATGTCAACTCGAACACGTACCGACGGAGGTGACCGACCATCGATCGACGGACGCTGATCGCGCTGGGGGCGTTGGCCCTCGTACTCGTCGTGCTTGTCCTCGGATCGGCCGCGACATCGTCCTCGAGCGACACCGCGGTCGATCGACAGGAGCAGTTGGTGACAGTGGACGAGGATTCGTCGCTGTGGCCGTACACGAGCAGTGCGACGACGTTCGAGGAGCGGACGCTCGCGATCAACGTGGTGGTCGCTGGCGATCCGGCGGAGACGCGTCGACATCTCGAGGAGCGAAGCCGCGGCGGCTGGAACGAAACCGCACCCGAACAGGAAGACGTCAGCGCTACGGCGGCCGAGGATGTCGTCGGGACGGAAACGGCCTGGGGGAGCGCCGACGGCTCGACTCGGTACGCCTACGTCGCCATGGGCGATGATCCGACCGGCGGGACGTGGCTCGACGAGAGCTACCAGTTACACGACGGCGAGTACCTCGGCTCGCGCCACCACATTCGAGCCTACGCGTCCCCTGACAGCGACGACCAGTGGACGGCGATGCAGGCCCACCGGGAACACTGGGACTGGTTTCGGCTCAGCCACACGGTCACCAGCGCTGAGGACTCCCAGCGATACGTCGAACGCGAGTTCATGGATCGCCGATACGTCTCGAGCGTCTCGCGCGACCATCTGGGAAACGACCGCGGCTTCGATTCCGACGGCTGGGTGACGATCATCGATCTGAACGGCGACGACGGCGATGACCGCGACGACGGTGGCCCGCCGGTTCACCTCGCGATGCTCGGACTCCTTCCGGGAGTGATGCTCATTGGCCATGTAACGTCGCGGACCGAACCTCGAGCGCTGGTTTCTCCGCGCGTTCGACACGCGTTCGTGCTGGCCGGTGCGCTGATCGGGCTCTACCTCTTTGTCCGGTTCGGTGCGATCGCCGTCGAGGCACGGCTCGGTGATCTCGATCCGCGATTCGTCGCGGGCGCGTTCTACCCGCTGCTCGTCGTCGGATTACCGGTCTGTACGTACTACTTCGCCCGCCCGCTCGATCGGCCGACGGCATTCGCCGCCGGGTCGGTCGGCTTCGCGACGGCGATCCTGCTCGATTACACCGCCCTGGGTGTGACTCGATTGCCGGTCACCGTCTTCGTCCACCGGTTCTCGACGGCGATCGCGCTCGGCTTCATCGCCGTCGGCGCGTCGCACGCGGAACGAATCGACCCGGAGGATCACGGCTTCGTGCGAATGGGGGCGCTCCTCTGGGGCGTCACGCTACTCGTGCCGTTGCTCCGATTTCTGTAGCGGTCGCGCGTCCGCGGATCGCCCCCCGAAATCGTCGGGGCTCACGTACGGACGCGTCCACGAGGTCGTCGCCTGCGTGTAGCCGACGACACCCACGAAGGTAACGACGTAACACAGCCAGCGCGGCAGGCCGAACCCCTGTATCCAGGTCGTCATCACCAGCGCCCAGGCGACGAGTACAGCCGTATCGCGACAGATCCGTTCTCCGTTGTGCCGGCAGTAGGCGATCAATCGGCGTCGTCGTGACTCGAGGAGCGGCCGATCGTCCCGGCCGGATTCAGCGACGTTGTGGTCCGATTCGTCGGAACCGAGTTCCATTCGAGTCACCGTTGCTCGGGGGTTCGGGAGCAGTGAAATACGCTTTGTGGTTCATCCACCGTCGCTCCCCGACACGAACGGAGCGGGAGTCGGCTTCGCCGCCCTCGAGCCGATGACCGACGATATCCGGGCCACCTCGAGGGGCGAGGCGAACGCGGCCTACGGCGTCCAGCCGACGAACGCCGTTTCGGGTTCGACGTCGACGGCGTCCAGCGTTCGCGCCGTGGCGACGTAGTGGCTGACGAGCATGGCGATGCCGACGACGGTCCCGACGTCGTAGTGCGCCCGAAGCCGGTCGTGATCCGCATCGCGGGGATCACCCAGTGCGACGCCGCGGGCGTAGGCGACGAGTGCGCCATCCCGGTCGTCGAGGGCCGCGAGATCGCCGTCGGTAATGGCGGTGATCTCCGCATCGGTGACGCCCGCCGCCCGGCCGAGTCGAACGTGCTGGTGCCACTCGTAGGGGTGCTCGAGGGCGCGAGCGGTCGCGAGGATGACGATCTCTCGCTCCCGCTCGGGAAGCACGTCCCAGAGGCGCGTCGAGTAGCGCATATACCACTGCATGAGTTCGGGCGCATTCGCCATCGCCCGAAAGATGTGGGCGTCGCCCACGTCGTTCTCTGTGAACAGGTACCGGTACTCCTCGGGCAGGTCCGCAGCCTCGAGGAGCGGGACGCGAGCCATGGCGACTCAGTCGTCCCCCGGATTCCGACGCGCGATCATGCCGAGTCCGATCCAAGAGATGACGACATCGCCGTCCTGATTGACCCCCTTGAGGAGACTATCGACGTAGCCTCGTTCGGGAGCGCTCTCCGAGACGCGCTTGTCCACGATTTCGGTCCGGATCGAGAGTGTATCGCCGGGCCTGACGGGCTGCTTCCACCGAAGTTCGTCCACCCCACGAGCGCCCATGCTGGCGCGGTCCTGTATCGGCCCGTCGACGAGCATTCGCATACAGATCGCCGCGGTGTGCCATCCGGAGGCGACCAGTTCGCCGAAGGCCGAGTCCTCCGCGGCGTCCTCGTCGGTGTGGAACGGCTGGGGGTCGTACTGCTCGGCGAACTCAAGGATCTCGTCTTTCGTGACGTGATACTCGCCGAACTCTTCGGTGTCGCCGATCTCGATGTCCTCGTAGTAACGCATTGTCCTGTCGTGTGCTATGTATCGGCAAGAACCTGTGGGACGAGGCAGTGTGGACGGCGAGCAGGGATCGATCGAACGTGTGAGGCCGAACTCGAACGGTTGTTCCCCATGCTTGTAACGGCTTACCCCGTCGACCGTTCTACGTCAGCGTCTGACTCGAGGGAGCGCTCGTCTCGCGTCCGGAGGGACAGCACGACGGCACAGGCCGCGGAGAGCAGGCCGGCAGCCGCGGCGATGGCGAACGCCACGCGATAGCCGGATTCCGTGTAGACGCGAGCGCCGTTGACGGTCTCGCCGGTCCAGTACGCGTCGAGTGCGGCACCAAGGACGACCGGGAAGACGGCTGCTCCGATCCATCCCATCGTGTTGATCAGGCCGATCACGGTCCCGCTTGCCTCCTCGGGGTGGCGTTCCTTGATGACGGTAAACGCGAGCGGGATCCCGCCACGCAGGATTCGGGAGAAGAGGAAGATCGCGCCGACGAGCAACAGCGGAATGGTACCGAAGGCGGCGAACACGCCCCAGGTCAGCCCGAAAACGACGGTCGAGAGGACGATGAGCCCGGTCCGATTCCCCGACCGGTCCGAGAGCCAGCCGAACAGCGTCGGGCCGATCATCCCCCCGATGTTTCCGACGAGGAGGTAGACCGACGCTTCCGTCACGGAAATGTCGTGGGTCTGAACGAGATAGGGAATCCCCCACAGGCCGAAGATCGTGATCCCGATGCCGGTCATGAAAAAGAGCATGACGCCCAACAGCCAGGTTTCGGGCTCTCGGACCGCATCGGAAACGTATCGCTTCAGCGCTGCGGCCGAGGTCACGTCCGGTCTGTCGGGAACGTCGTCGATCGGCGGGAGACCGGCGTTGGACGGCGAGTCGTGGGAGAAGAGGCCGATACCGACCGCGACCGCGATTCCGAACGCCCCCAGTCCGAGCATTGAGCCGCGCCATCCGACGCTCGAGGCGGCGATCGCCAGGGGCGTCGTCGCCGCCAGCCCGCCGAGAATGCCGACGCTGAAGGTCACGCCCGTCATGGTCCCGAACTCGTCGGGCCGGAACCAGTTCGCACAGAACCGCAACGCCGCGACGAACAGAACGCTCGCCCCGAGCCCGACCAGCAGTCGGCCGAGGAACGCCAGCGCATACGTGGGCGCGAGACCGAACGCGAGCGCCCCGAGGCTCATCGCTGCGGTTCCCGCCGTGGCAATCGCGCGCACGCCGTACCGGTCCGTCAGCAGGCCGGCCGGGATCTGAAACGCCGCGTAGAGGTAGAAAAACGACGAGTGGAGCAAGCCGAGACTCGTCCCCGTCGTCTCGAACGAGCGCATCAGCTGTTCCGAAAGGACCGCGGTCGACGATCGATGGAGACTGACGAGAAAGAACCCCGAGACGAGCACGCACCAGCCGAGCCATCGACGGTAGTACGGATTCGAGAGCGGTTTCACCAGCTTGAGTTTGTGATGTGGTCACATTAAGCCACCGACGGGGACTCCGCCGAGGACGGAAGCGACGCCGAGAATACCTGCCACCAACGGTACGAAAACTTCCAAACACCTTTGCGTCACCGAATGGGCTGTTTCGGTATGAACCTCGAGGAGCAAACCGTCCTCGTCACCGGCGGTGCAGGATTTATCGGATCGAACCTGGCGAATCACCTCGCGGAGTCGAACGACGTGACCGTCGTCGACGACTGTTATCTGGGAACGCCAGAAAACCTCTCCGATGCCGTCGAATTCGTCGACGCGAGCGTCCTCGATGACGAACTGCCGACGGATGTCGACATCGTGTTCCACCTCGCGGCGCTATCGTCGTACGCGATGCACGAAGAGGACCCCACGACGGGTGCCAGGGTCAACGTCGAAGGCTTCGTCAACGTGGTCGAACAGGCCAGGCAGGACGGCTGCGAGACGGTGGTCTACGCCTCGACGTCGTCGATCTATGGCAGTCGGACGGAGCCGTCGCCCGAGGACATGCCAGTGAGCGTCAACACCGGCTACGAGGCCTCGAAGCTTGCGCGGGAACGCTACGGCGAATACTTCTCGAATCACTACGATATGTCCGCGGCCGGCATGCGCTTTTTCTCGGTGTATCAGGGCTACGGCGGCGCGGAGGAACACAAGGGCGAGTACGCCAACGTGATCGCCCAGTTCGCCGACGACATCGCCGACGGCGAATCACCCGTTCTCTACGGCGACGGCAGCCAGACGCGGGACTTCACGCACGTCTCCGATATCGTTCGCGGCCTCGAGCTGGCCGCAGTCCACGAACTCGACGGAATCTACAATCTGGGGACCGGAGAGGCGTACGATTTCGAGACCGTCGTCCAGATGATCAACGACGAACTTGGTACCGACGTGGAAGCGGAGTACGTCGAGAACCCGATTCCAGATTCGGTCTACGTCCACGACACCTGCGCCGATTCGTCGAAGATCCGAGCGGAGACTGGCTGGGAACCACAGATCGACTTCGAGGAGGGTATTCGGCGCGTCTGTGCACAGTACACGGACCAGTAGCGCGATTCTGCGTCGACTCTCACGGATCGGATCGCGGCGATTTCTCGAATCGGAGTCCGAGGAACGAAGGCGGTGGGAAGCGCCGTAGATGTACTGTTGCATTGCGAACAGACGATGGCTGGGCTGATTGCGCTATAGTAGCCACTGCACGTCATTGCACGCCTGCTCGACCGACAGCTGTCCGATCAGTGTGTGAATCGTTTCAGTGCTACTATCGTTCGAATTCGAATTCGGATCGGACTGGTCTCGAAATCACCGGGTACTATCGACTTCCGTGCGGCCGTGTTCTCGGTGATATAATCGCTATTCGCAACTCGACTGCGTTCGAAATTGAATGCCACTCCCGTGAGTATATTCTCTCCGCAGTCTGACTGTGGCGAGAATTGTTTACAACTATAGTGAATTTTATCCCAGTGGTGGCGATACTGTTAGCCAACAGACCGCTGTGCGGACAGATCGACAGCGGGTATCCAACGGTCGAATACCGGCCCCAGTAACTATCACGGAAAACGATGTATGAGCGGACCAGCGTACCTGCAAGGGGTTTTTACCACGTCACGCACATCCACACGATATGCGACTTCACAACAGGGACGTCAGACAAGACGTCCGCGAACTCGGCGCGCTACTCGGAGACGTTCTCGAGGACCAGACGTCTCGCAGGTCGTTCGAAACGGTCGAGTCGTGTCGGCGGGCGGCTATCGATTACCGGGCGGGAGAGCTCGAGTCCCGCGAGCCGCTCGTGACGGAACTCGAGAACTTGTCGCCACACCAGCAACGGATCGTCGCCCGCGCGTTCACGACCTACTTCGAGTTGATCAACCTCGCCGAGGAGCGCGAGCGGGTCCGAACGATCCGCACGGCCTCTCAGGAGGGAACCCTCGACGACAGCCTCGAGACCGCGGCCGAAGAACTCGGCGAGGCGGACGTCGAGACCGTCAAGCAGATCTTGGACGACGTGTTGATCGAGCCGACGTTCACCGCTCATCCGACCGAAGCCCGGCGCAAGACCGTCAAGTCCAAACTGCGAGAGATCTCGACGTCCCTCGAGACGCTGGACGAACGACTGTTGACCGACAAGGAAACGGGACAGCTCTGGCGGGATGTAGACGCCGAGGTGACGAGCCTCTGGCAGACCCCGCAGGTGCGCAATCGCCAGCCCGAACCCGAGGACGAGGCGCGCAACGTCCAGTGGTATCTCGAGAACACGCTGTTCGACGTGGTCGGCGAGGTGTACGACGAACTCGACGACGCGATCGACGAGGAGGTCCCCGGGAACCTCGAGATCCCGAAGCTCTTTGAGTTCCGCTCGTGGGCGGGCAGCGACCGCGACGGCAACCCGTACGTGACTCCCGAGGTGACCGCGAACACCTTAGAGCGCCAGCGATCGGTCGTTCTCGAGCAGTATCGCGAGCAGCTCAAACGGCTCTCGGGCGTCCTGAGTCAGGACGGCAGTCGGATCGACGCCGGCTCGGAGTTCCAGGCCACCCTCGAGCGCGATCGCGAGCGCCTCCCCGGCAGCGCCCGTACCGCCGAGGAGCGCTATCCCGGCGAACCCTACCGCCAGAAGCTCAAGCTCATGCGCGAGCGACTCCGCCGCGTCGGCGACGTTCGGCCGGGGGGCTACGACGAGGTCGACGACCTCCTCGCGGACCTCGAGGTCATCTCGAAGAGCCTTCGCAACAACGGGGCCGAGAGCGTCGTCGACGCGCACGTCGACCCGATCCGCCGGCAGGTCGCCACCTTCGGCTTCTCGCTCGCGAGTCTCGACCTCAGAGAACACCAACAAAAACACACTGACGCCATCGCCGAGGCGCTCGAGACCGAGGGGATCGACTACCACGAGCTCTCGGAAGCCGACCGCGTCGAGTTCCTGACCGACGCCGTTTTGCAGGACGAGTCGGTGATCGACCTCGGCGACACCGCGGAACTCTCGGACGACTCGGTGCGCGTCCTCGAGCTGTTCGACAGCCTCGCCGACTGGCAGACCGAGTACGGCAGCCACGCCATCGACACCTACGCCATCTCGATGACCGAGGAACCCAGCCACGTCCTCGAGGTGCTCTTCCTGGCCGATCAGGCCGACGTCATCGCCCTGCCCGAACACGCCGGGATCGACATCGTACCGTTACTCGAGACCGAGTACGCCCTCTCGGGTGCCCGGCGGATCATGGGCTCGCTGTTCGAGAACGACGCGTATTCGCAGGTCCTCGAGGCGCGGGGCCACACGCAGGAGATCATGCTCGGCTACTCGGACTCGAACAAGGAGAACGGATTTCTGGCGGCGAACTGGTCGCTGTACAAGAACCAACGCCGGCTCGGCGAGATCTGTGACGATCACGACGTGACGATGCGGCTGTTCCACGGCCGTGGCGGCTCGATTTCCCGGGGCGGCGGCCCGATGAACGAGGCGCTGCTCGCGCTGCCGAACTCGACCGTGACCGGACAGGTCAAGTTTACCGAACAGGGCGAGGCCATCGCCGAGAAGTACGCCAACCCGCGTATCGCCGAGCGAAACATCGAACAGATGCTCAATGCCCAGCTCCGGGCGCGCAAGGGGGCGCTGGATCAACCGGAGGAGGAAGTTCGTGACGAGTGGGTCGAGGCGATGGAGACGATGGCAGACGCCGCTCGACGGGAGTACCGTGATCTCCTCGAGAGCGAGGGCTTTGTCCGGTACTTCGAACAGGCGACGCCGATCACGGTCATCGAGGATCTCGATTTGGGTTCCCGTCCGGCCTCCCGATCGGGCGAGCGCACTGTCGAGGACCTGCGCGCGATCCCGTGGGTGTTCTCGTGGACGCAGTCGCGGTGTATCCTGCCGGGCTGGTACGCGATCGCGAGCGGCGTCGAGGCCTATCTCGACGACGGCGGGTCGATGGAAACCCTCCAGACGATGTACGAGGAGTGGCCGTTCTTCCGAACGACGCTCGACAACGCGGCGCTCTCGCTGTCCCGAACCGAACTCGAGATCGCCGAGCGCTACGCTGAGATGGCTGAGCCGACGCTTCGCGATCGGTTCTTCCCGCGCGTGACCGACGAGTACGAGCGGGCCGCCGACTACATCACGGAAATCGGGCGGCGCGATCAGCTACACACCCGCGACTGGCTCGGGGAGAACCTCGAGCGCCGAAATCCCTACGTGGATCCGCTGAACATGCTACAGATCTACTTGCTCGACCGAACCCATCGAACGGACATCGAGGAACGGACGTTGCGGCTGACGGTCAAAGGGATCGCGGCCGGAATGAAGAACACCGGCTGATCGAGCCGATCGGTTCCAGCTCATTTCTCGGACGTGAATCAATCACAGGGGGCGTCACGGATCGAAACGGGTAAAAACGTCTCTCGAGTAGGAAGTAGTGAGCCGAGATAGCCTAGCCCGGCCAAGGCGGTAGATTCGAAATCTACTGTCCTCACGGACTCGGGAGTTCAAATCTCCCTCTCGGCGCTTTTGCAGCAACAAACCGATGAGCGCCGCGTAGCGGCGCGAATTAACTTCCGTTGCTGCAAAGTGGTAAACGGGAGATTTGAATCAGGGAGTGAAGCAACGCGGAACGACCGTGGTTCAAATCTCCCTCTCGGCGTTTTCACGACGACAACGACGGTGAGCGGAGCGAACCGTCCATCGTCGTGAAACCTACACGGAGATTTGAATCAGGGAGTGAAGCAACGCGGAACGACCGTGGTTCGAATCTCCCTCTCGGCGCTTTTCCGCGACGTCAGACGGTGAGCGGAGCGGCTCGTCCGTCGTCGTGAAACCCACACGGAGATTTGAACGAGACAAGTCGCAGCTCGCGCAGCGACCAACGGGAGCAAGCAAGAACGTCTTGGCGTGGTTCAAATCTCCCTCTCGGCGCTTTTGCAGCAACAAACTGATGAGCGCCGCGTAGCGGCGTATGACTGTGAGCGATGCGTATACGAGTCCGGTCATCCTCGAGCGATACCGCCTCGAGGAGCATGAGCAACCAGTCGGGTTCGATGCACTGGTGGTCGGAACCGAGACGTGCGAGCTGTAATTGGGTCTGTTGCAGTCGCTCGATGGCTTCCTGACACGTCAAACCGACCGAAACCCCATCATTCGCAAGGGGGTCCACTATGCAAATTCTGGTCGTATATTCCGTGTCACAAGCCACCAATGTACGTAACTATAGTGCAGGCCGTTCCGACGAGGTGGGTGCGATGAGTTCCGACGAACCGACCGATGAGACAGCCACGAGCGACGAGACGTTTCATCCGCTCGGCGAGGCGTGGCAGGACGACCTCGAGGACGTGCTCGACGACACCGAGTACGACACGGAACTCGGGATGGAGATGGGGAAGGACGCCATGCGGGTTACGAAAGGGGAACTCTCGGAGGAGGAGTTCCACGAGCGCTATCACGACGACGTGATGGAGGAGTTCGGCGAAGACGGGCGACCGATCGCCAGCCCGGACGACGTCGACGACGGAGAGACGGGATCGCTGCTTTCGTCGCTTACCGGCGACGAGTCCCGTCGCGAGGTACTCAAGAAGGGGGCTGCCGGTGCAGGGTTCGCCACTCTCGGGTGGGGTGCGGTCGACCAGCAAGAGCCGGAGGAACCGGCCGTCGAAGATCCGGGGGAAGTACATCCTGACGAGGACGCGACGCAGTGGGGGATGACGATCGACCTCGAGCACTGCGACGGCTGTCTCTCCTGCGTGACCGCCTGTAACGCGGAGCACCAGTGGGACGAGGGGGCGAACTGGATGTACGTCCTCGCCTTCGAGGACGGTAACGTCGAGTCGCCCGAACCCGACAATTACGAGAGCGTCCACGATTTCAACTTCCTTGTCCGGCCGTGTCAACACTGTACCGACGCACCCTGCGAGAAGGTGTGTCCGACGACGGCCCGTCACACCCGCGATAGGGGCGGGCTGGTACTGACCGACTACGAGGTCTGCATCGGCTGTCGGTACTGTCAGGTCGCCTGTCCGTACGGCGTCAACTACTTCCAGTGGGGGGAACCTGACGTGGAACGGGAGGAACTCAGCGAGGAAGGTATCTACGATTACCGCGACCGGCCCGTCAGCCGGCGCGCTCCCCGCGGCGTCATGTCGAAGTGCGTCTTTGATCCGGCTCGGCAGGACGGCAATCAGGGCGAGGAACTGGTCGGGACGACCGCGTGCGAGTCGGCCTGCCCACCGAGCGTTATCCAGTTTGGCGACAAGAACAATCCGAATAGCGATCCGGAGCGCTACCAGGACAATCCCGCCAGAGCGCGAACGCTAATCCGGGTGAGTACGGGGCTTCCGTCGCCCGACGAACTCCCGGGGATGCTCGAGGGAGTGGACTCGAACCTAGACGCGGTCACCGAGGCCGTCGACGGCCTCACCGAGGAATCGATCGCCCTCGCAGTCGCGGTCCAGCTTACGAACGTGGAGTACGAGGAGGAGGCACCGCCGGGCGATACCCTCCCGGAGCAAGAGCAAACGATCCTCGACGTCGTGGGGATCCTTCAGGATCACGGGCTCGATCTCACCAGCGAGGAGACCCTTCGCAGACTCGGTCTCACGGTCGATCAGTTCGAGGGGCCGTCCGAAGACGTCGAGGTCTCCACCAATGAGGACGTCGCGCAGGAACGGTTCGAGGACTACATCGACGCCCCCGAGGAGGAGTTCGAACTCCTCGCGGACATCGGGACGAATCCGAACGTCACCTACCTCGGAAAACAGCCAGGACCGAACGCCCATCAGGTTCCCGGGCCGACGTCCTACGAGGAAGTCGACATGCTCAACGTGCGACAGAAGGCCCTCGACGACGAAACCGTCAGCATCGTCGACCGAGACGTGGACTTGGGCGTAGGAGAAGAGTCGAATTCGTCACACTAACGCCGTGGGCAGGCCCCCATCCTCACGGAGCGAACGACGCGTACCGGAAGCAAGTCGAACGAGTTGTTCACACGTCAAATCCGACGGTGAAGTCGCCTTGCCATCCCTCCCGCCGGCCGCCGAAGTCGGTTTCACCGTAGTGCCGATTGCCGACCCACAGCACCGACGAGAGCGTCGTCTCGAGGTCGCTCATCACGACACCCCCGAAGAACGAGCTTTCGACGGAGTGGTCCGCACCGCTCTCGGCGAACCGGAGGCTCGCGCCGTCGGCGTCGATCGTACAGCTATCGAGCCTCGCCGGCAGACGGGAGGCAGGTGGCGTTACGACTGGTTGATCGTCGCGGGACTGGACCACTCGCGATCGGCGACTGCTGACTCGGGCTTGGCAGCGTCCTGAGAGAGGGCCGCGACGAGCGTCAGCAGGAGATACTGCTGGTGGGTGTTGTAGCCGCCCTGCGACCAGGTGATTCGCCGGACCGCCTCGCTCGAGAACGGGCTGGCCAACTCGTCGGGTTTGCTCGTCGCGTCGACGAGGGCAGTCGGTGGTTGTCCGGACGAGCCGCCGCCTCGCCCCAGCATCTGGAAGACCCGTTTCTTGAGTTCGGGGTGCTCGGACAGCCACTCGTAGCCGGCGTGTTTGACGCGGTACTCGAGGGAATTGATTGGCGCGCCGTAATCGACGTACTCGACGTCGAGGGTGTTCGGATCGAGCGCGGCGAGGAACTCCCGGTAGAGGTTCGTCCGCCGCTTCTGTTCGGGCGGACACGCCATCGCCTCGGTGAAAAACGGGAGGGAGTAAAACGGCGTCGTCGACCACATGTAGTATCGCGTCCGGTCTTCGCCGGTGTTGAGGTAGTTGAACCCGCGCTCGCGAACGAGGAAGTGAACGAACTTCCCGTCGTGGTCGGATTCGGGATACGAGACGAGTCTGTCCCGGATCGACGCGCGGAGCGTATCCGGATCGGCGTCGATGAGGGAAGCCACGTCCTCGAGCGAGTACACCTGCTGATAGTCGAGAACCGCGTCCACGAGTTCGTCGATCGAATCGACGTCTTTCGACGGTGTCAGGTCGGGAAACGCCTTGTCGCCGCCGTCACCAGTGATGAACGTGGCGCGGGGATGGTCCACCGACACCTGTTCGGCGAAGTTGAGACCCAGGGACATGCTCAAGTTGTTCATTCCCTGCGTCATGTCGAGCAGCGCTTCGCGGTGGTGATCGGTCCTGTCGACGACGTACGACTCCCAGGGAACGTCGAGCGCGTTCGCCACCTGTCGTGCAACGTTGACTTCGGCGGTGTTCGCGCCGTCGGCTCGCATCGATGTCGCGGCCGTCAGTGTCCCATCGACGCGAGTGTACCCGGCGATCGCCGCCCGCGAGTCGAGGCCACCGCTGAGGGAGATGAGTGTTTCCTCGGAGACGCTGGCGCGGTTTTCACACGCTTCGACGAATTGGTCCCGGAGCCGTCGGGCGTTCGCCTTGACGCTTCGATTCCCGTTCGCGTGGACGTTGAACTCGAACTCGTGTGTCGACGTCACCGACTCCGCGCCGACCTCGAACAGCGATCCCGGCGGAAGCCGTTCGACGCCCGCGTACAGCGTTCGCGTCCCGAGCGGATAGCCGAGGAGCAGCAACTGCCCGAGGGCGATCGGGTCGGGCTCGAGTTCGTCGCCGAGTGCCCGCCCCAGTTCCCGAACGACCTTGAGCTCGCGCGTGACGACCGTCGTCCCGTCGATCGTCGCGCGATAGGTCGGCAGTCGTCCGAACGCGTCGTTGACGGCCCACATCGTTCCGTCCGCGTCGTCGATAACGAGGAGCAGGAAGTCGCCGTCTCTGGCGGCCACCCACTCCGAGAGCGCCTCGGTGTCGCCTTCCCGTACCAGTGTCGCGGCTTCCGAGACCGCCGCGTCGACGTCTGCGGTACCGTAGAGATACCCTTCCAGCACGACCGTCGACGCCTCCGTTTCGAACACGGATACCGGATACTCGTCGTACTTCGTGTACGCGACGATGGAGTCATCGGTCCGGACGTCGTGGCGCTGATACGCGTCGGTAAACCGAACGGAATCGAGAACATCGTCGACGACGTCGTTGGGAGTCGGCTCTCCGAGAACCGTAATTCCAGGCATACCGGAGTGGAGCCACTCGAGGGGGATTATTATCCTCCAGTTAAATCCGTCGAGCGGATCTCTCACGGTGATTCGACCGTACTGGTCGGTGCGACGGGGCGTCGCAAAAGCGGGTCGATTCCCTCGCAGTGCCCTCCCGATTACCGATCGACAGGTCCGAGCGGACGCGGGCGGCGCGTCGGCGGCGATGCCCGACGGTCGGCGAGCGCGGGACTAGAGCTCGTACCCGAAATTGAAGTCGCCCTGCCACTGCACCTGTTGGCCGCGGAAGTCGGTTTCGCCGTAGTGGCGGTTCCCCGTCCACAGCACGTTCGAGAGTTCCGTATCGGGATCGCTCATGACGAGCCCGTCGAAGAACGAGCTCTCGACCGAGTGATCGGCCCCGCTCTCGGCGAACCGGAGGCTCGCGTCGTCGGAATCGATCGAACAGCCGTCGATCCTGATCCGATTGATGCTGCCGTCACCGTCGGTGACGAAGAGACCGTGGCGATCGGTAGACGACTGCGACGAAACGTCGAACTCGCAGTCGGTGAACGTCACCCGCGACGATCGGACGGAGACCGCGTAATCGGAAATCGACGGGCTCGTCCGATCCGTCAGCGAACAGCAATCGAAGACCGCCTGTGCATCGCCGCTGTCGTCGATACGAATGGCGCGGCCGTCGGTTCCCTCGTCGGTGAGGGACACGTTCGTCAAGCGGGCTGGACCGTCCTGCGTCAACCGAACCAATTCGGTATCCTTCCTGACCTCGTTCGCCACGTTCAGTCCGTCGATCCGTTGGTTCCCGCCGTCATCAAGCCAGAGGCCAGTCCACGGAACCCCGGGGTGTTCGGTCATCGAGATCCGGCAGTTCCGTGCCGAATCGTTCGTTCCGAGCCGGATGTGCGCGGCGGCACAGTTGTGCGTGTGGCAGTCGGAGAGAACGTTTCGACCGGAATCGTGCGAGAGGTAGAACCCGTGAGAGATGTACCCCGCCGCCTTGCAGCTCTCCCAGTGGTTCGTCCCCCTGTTGTAGGTCTCCGAAGCGAAGGGGATCGCGAACCCGAAGTGGGAGTCCCGATCGTAGTACGTATCACCGTTGACGAGGTGACAGTTTCTGATGACGTTCGTCGTTGTCGGTAGCCTCCCGTCGACCATGATCGTGTGGAGGTCGCCACCGTAGGTCGGCTCCCGCTTGTTGCGCTGCCCGCGCATGGAGACGTTCTCGATGAGGCCGTACCTGTAGGTGAACCAGCGACAGATGCCGGTGTCGTACTCGCCGCGGATGTCGATCTGAACGTTCCGAAGGATCGTTCGCTGGGCGTTCGGAAGCGACGTGTCGATGGTTCCAACGGTCATCAGACGGTCGACATCCTGATCGGTCACTTCGAGGACGGCGAACGGTTCGCCGACGATCCCCAGAAACTCGTGGGCGTCGAAGTGGACGTTGTCGGTGTCGACGTACCACGTCCCCGCGGGAATCTTGTAACAGTGGTTTCGTTCCGTTGGCTCGAACGAGTAGTAGTGATCTTCGATCGCGCCCCACAGGTCGTCCGCCTCGGGTTCGACGCCGAGATCGTCGCGGACGTCGACGACGTTCGGGTTTGTCTCGCCGCGAACGGTGACGGTGTCCGTATCGGTGCCGGTCACCGAAATCGACGCTCCGAAATCGAGGTGCGACACGTCGTCGTCGACCGTCGTTCCCGAGTCGCTCACGGCTATCGACGCGGCCTCCTGACTCTGGGCCGCGGCGATACCGGTGTTCCGTGAATTCGTCGCGGCGACACCGCTAAGAGCGCCACCGAGACCCAGGGCACCGAGCATTCGTACGTACGAACGACGCGACGTCTCACCGATAGCGCTTCCCGATCGATCTTCCTGATTGTCTTCCTTCATCACGAGCATACCGTCACGAATTCCCGGATTTGTTATGACTATTCTACTGATACTTGTACACCAGCGAACATCGATCGGTCCGTTTCCTCCCTGCAACGGTCGCCGAGGCAGTCGGTAGGTAGTCCCATCTGAAAAGTCACCTACCCCATCGCCGTCGGTGAGAAACCGACGGTTATAGCCACCCACTATTTAGACGGCCCGAGCGTACGAAGTACGTTCCCGCATGAAAATATACGAAACCAACTGTATTTTGAGCGATGCGAGCCGAATTATCGACCAGGGACCGTCGAAAGCGACTGATCGTCGGACGGCTCTGGATCGGGGTCGCGGCCGTACTGGCGACGACGCTCAATCTCGGTGTGCCGTCCTCAGCGACCGAGGTCGCTCACCTGTTCGTCGTCGCCCTTGCCCCATTTCTCGCGGGCGTCTCACTGTTCGATTCGTGGAACGTCGTCAGCGATCCCTTCCGGCAGGCTGACCGCGATCGGCCAAGCGGCGCCGCTCCAACTGCCCGTCCGAATCGTGAAAAACGAGTTGCTCAATCGCCAGTCGACTCGCTCCCGGTCAGTCGTCGGCCAGTGCGAGCGGCTGCTGGTCGGCCGCAAGCAGTCGATCCAGCGCATCAACCATCGCTTTCACGCTCGCACGGGTGATGTCGGCTTCGCTTCGAGCGACCGTCACCGAACGGTCGTTGCGCGCCATCGTCACCTCGACGGTAACGACGGCATCGGTGCCGCCCGTGACCGCGTCGACGTGATAGGACTCGAGTTCGGCGTCGGCCATCGAGCCCAGCGCCTCGCGGACGGCGGAGACGGCGGCGTCGACGGGCCCGGAACCGGTGCCGCTGGCGACGCGCTCCTCACCGTCGACGTCGAGTCGGATACTGGCGGTCGGGACCGCTCCGCCGCTGGTGGCGGTGAGATCGAGCAGGTCGACGACGCGCTCGCGGTCCTCGCCGGTGACGTCCTCGGCGATGGCCAGCAGGTCGGCGTCCGTCACTCGACGACCGCGATCACCGAGTTCTGTCACGCGGGTCGCGATTTCGGCGACCTCGTCGTCGTCGGCCTCGACGCCGTGTTCCTCGAGCGTCGCCGCGACACCTGCGCGACCGGTATGCTTGCCGAGTGCGAGTCGGCGCTCCCGGCCGACGGTCTCGGGCGCGTAGGGCTCGTACATCTTGTCGTCTTTGAGCGTGCCGTCGGTATGGATGCCGCTTTCGTGCGTGAAGGCGTTCTCGCCGATGACGGCCTTGTTCGGCGGGAGCTGAACGCCCGTCGCCCGTGAGACGATCTGTGCGAGGTCGTACAGCTCCTCGAGTTCGAGCGTCTCGAGATCGTACACGTGCGAGAGCGCGATCGCGACCTCCTCGAGGGCGACGTTGCCGGCGCGCTCGCCCAGTCCGTTGACGGTGCAGTGAACGAGGTCGGCACCGGCCGAAACGGCCGCGAGCGCGTTGGTCACACCCAGGCCGAGGTCGTCGTGCGTGTGAGCGCTGACGGGCCCGAGTTCGGCGAGCCGAGAGACGGCCTCGTGGGTATGTTCCGGCCCGGTGTGGCCGACGGTATCTGCGAAGCAAAAGCGATCCGCGCCCGCCTCGAGGGATGCCTCCGCCAGTTCCTCGAGGTAGTCGAGATCGGCCCGGGAGCCGTCCTCGCCGATGACCTCGACCCAGAGGCCGTGGTCTTTCGCGTAGGCGACGAGTTCGGCGGTCTTCTCGAGGTTGTCCGCGCGAGAAGTACCGACCTTGCCCTCGACGTGGCGGTCGCTTGCGGGGACGACGATGTGGACGCCGTCGACGTCGCACTCGAGCGCGAGGTCGACGTCGTTCGTGATCCCGCGACAGAAGCTCGTGACGCGGGCGTCCAGATCGAGGTCGGTCACCCGCGAGATTGCCTGACGCTCACCCGCACCGGTACAGGCGCTGCCGGCTTCGATGACGGAGACGCCGGCGCGCTCGAGGGAGCGAGCGATCTCAACTTTCTCGTCGGGCGAAAGCGAGACGCCCGGGGCTTGCTCGCCGTCGCGAAGCGTCGTGTCGAGAAGGCGCACTGTACGGTCCGATTCTATCGTCTGTTCGGGGGAGTGAGGTACGGGCAAGAGTGGTAAGTTTCGGGTACTGCGGTTACGTTCGTCGGAGAATTTCGCATCCAGCCGGGTCGCCCCGACTTCCTCTATCCTCGGAATGCGGCGTTGAGACGGAATCTCGTGCCATTGTACTGTGGGCTAACGTATCATGCCGACTTAAATCCGCCGGTCGCGGCTCGACCGGTCGCTCTCGGTTCTACTCGGCCTCGAGTACCAGCCGATCGCCGGGTTCGACATCGGTTGCGGTGCCGGCTGGGAGTTCGACGATCAGATTTGCTTCTTCGCGAGCGAATCCCCGCCACGGCCGCAGGGTCTCGACGCGCCGGACGACGCCGTCGACGATCCAGACGGCATCGATCGGGAAGAAGACGAACAGCATGTGGAGGTCACGGGTTTTGGTCGAACCGAACTGAAAGGCCAGCGCGTAGTCGTCCGGGGTCGATCGGCGAAACATGAGTCCGCGCGTCTGGCTGACGATCGAATCCGCGAGATCGACCGTCGTCGCCAGGGTCTCGCGGTTGGTCCCGTCGCCGGACGGACTATCGGCAGCCGGATCGTGGACGAGTCGCACGCCCTCGAGTGCGAAGCCCCACACAAAAAGTGTTCTCGCCGCGGCTCATCGTCGAGTCGGTACCGCCCGGTCGGTCCGTCGTCTCGAGCACGCGCGCCAGAGCATTCACATCGGCTCGCGCGTAACCCGCCTGTACGCGCACATGGAGAAAACCCCGCAAGGAACCTCGGTCGGCGTCGACGACCCCTACGAGTTCGCGGGCGTCTGCGACCACCTCACCGGCGAGGGGAAGTGCCGGTACGCCTTCGACTACTACGAGCACGACCCCGAGTTCGCTCGCGAGCGCGCGGATGAGGAGTACGAGTGTCCTGTCGTCGACCCCGAATCGGACTGGTCGTGGGCCGACTGCCCGCACTTTCGCTCGCGCAACCGCGACCGCGAGTGCGTTCGCTGCGGGCTCGAAGAAAAGCGAATCGCACACGACGACGAGCGGCCGCTGCTCGAGGAACACCATCTCTCGTACGAACGCAACGGCGAGACCCTCTCCCACGAGATCACGATCTACCTCTGTCGGTGGTGTCACGCCAAAGTCCACAACTCGTGGGCACGGATCACGGACGACGCCGGGCTCGATCCGGCGGCGATCGCGGCGCTCGAGGAACGCCGGAGTCGCGAGCAGTCGGAACTGGGGTTCGAGTCGGCGGCGGAGCGCTACGACGACGAGCGATGACGTTCGCGGCGCGCCGGAACGGAACTCAGGCCAGTTTTCGAAGAATGCCGTACACGGCGTCACGAAGCCGGTCGGGCAGATAGCGAGCGTAGAGGCCGTACTGCGCCAGCGGCCCGACCGGATACCGTGCCGGTGGATCGGGGCTGGTCGCCGACTCGAGGATCGCTTCGGCGATGTCCTCGGGATCGGAGGCGAAGGGGCCGCCGCTCCCGCCGCCGATCAACTGCGCGTCGTCGTACAGTTCGTACAGCGACTCGTAGGCCGGCGTCCGCTCGTCTTCCGGGAGTTCGTCGTCGACCCGATCGGAGAAGTTCGTCTCGACCGGCCCGGGTTCAATCACGACGACGTCGATCCCGAACTCGTCGGCCTCCCCGCGCAGGGCGTCGCTCATCGCCTCGAGCGCGTGTTTCGAGCCGGCGTAGGCACCCGCACCGGGCATCGAGATCCGGCCGATGACGCTCGAGACGTTGACGATACACCCCTCTCCCTGGGCGCGCATGTGCGGCAGGGCGGCGCGAGTGAGCCGGTGGGGGCCGTAGACGTTGACGTCGAACTGCCGGTGGAGGTCGACCGTGGCGACATCCTCGAGGGGGCCCATCTGGGCGTAGCCGGCGTTGTTGACGACGCAGTCGATCGATCCCGCGATATCGACGGTCTCCTCGACGACGGATGCGACCTGCTCCGGATCGGTGACGTCGAGCGCGAGGGTCTCACAGACCGCTTCCTCGAGGTCGTCGATGTCGTCGACGTTGCGCGCCGTCGCGAAGACCTGCCAGTCCTCGGCGAGGAAGGCTCGAGCGGTCGCCCGACCGATACCCGAGGAGCAGCCGGTGATGAGGACCGATTTCTTGCGCGTATAGCGGTCCTCGTCGGTCGCCGCGGTCTCGCGACCCCGGTCGTCCTCGACGACGGTTCCGTCCGGCCCGTCGTCGTCTGTCCCGTCGACGTCCTCAGCGGTAGCCATACGTGACCGGTTCGAGAGACGATACCTAAGTATCGACGGTTTGTCGCGCTCATCGTAATTTTCAGGTGCGGGTGATATCTGACTGATTCGACCGATCGTTCCAAGACAGCAGACAGCCCGAAAGCCCCCGGACTGCTCGAGTCCCGGGACTCGCTGCGCGCTTCCCTCACTCCGTTCGGTGCAGTGCTTGCTTCGTCCGGGTTCCTCGACCCGTCCGGCCCCTTTCAGTCCCACCCGCCGCTGGCGGTTGAACGGCCAGCTGTAGCCGGTGGACAACAACGGGGTCTATTCGAGGATCGATTTCTTCGCTTCGTCCGCGTACTTGTCCGCCAACCGGACCGGCTCCGGGAGTTTGTACGACGAGGCGAGCTCGAGGACGATTTCGGCCGCCGTTTCGGGCCCGACGCGGTGGCCGGAGCTGACGTACAGCGGATTGATGTACTGGTTCGGCGAGTCGTACTGGCGCGTTTGGACGGCGTAGCCGATCAGGGTGCCGTCGGGCGCGTCGACTCTCGAGTTCGATTCGATGGGGATCATCGACCCCTCAGGAAGGTCGTCGGTGTCCGCTCGCGGGGTTCCACAGAGCAGGCTCTTCGCGACCCCGATGCTCGGCACGTCCCGGACCACGCCCATGTGCGTCGCGATACCGGCCTGTCGGAAGTGAATCCGACCGCTGCCGTCGAAGAGGAGGAGGTCGGGGTCGACTGACAGCTCCTCGAGCGCCGCGAGGATCGGTCCGCCCTCGCGAAAGGAGAGAAGGCCGGGGATGTAGGGAATCTCGAGGGGCGTCACCGCGTGGACGCGCTCGACAACCTCGCCGCCGCACATCGCGACGACGGCGCTCAGTGCACGGTCCTGGTCGCCGTCCTCGTTGGTGAGAAAGGACTGATCGACGCCGACGACGACCGGCGGATCGCCGGTGCTGGCGGTCGTCGCGAGTGGGTTCGAGAGCGCGTCGGGATCGAACGCGAACTCGTCGTCGAAGACGGCGACGGACGCGATTTCGCGCTGGAGGTCCTCCATCTCTTCGCGCGAGAGACCGGAGCCGGGTGCGAGATCGGGGCGGGGATTGCTCATCGGTGTCGCAGTGATAGACGGCGAGCGAAAATCAGTTACGGGGTTTGTGAAAGCCCGTCGGCGATGCGATCAGAACCGACCGCGTCCGGGGCCGCCGGGACCGCCCGGGCCGCCGGGTCCACCGGGGCCGCCACCGCCGAACTCGAGGCGGTTCGGGGCGCTGACGTTCCGATTTTGCTTGAGGTACTGGCCGTACGCGAGGCCGATCACGAGGCCGACCAGATGGGCCATGTGTGCGATACCGCCCCCGAGCCCGCCGCCGGCACCGGCGAGGAAGAAGACGCTGATGAAGGCGTAGCCGGCGGTAAGAAGCCAGATCGGAACGGGAATGATGAAGTAGAGGTACACCTTGAGACCGGGGTTGAGGACCGTCAGAACGCCCATGATGGCGAGTGCAGCACCGCTAGCGCCGAGGACGGCGGTCGGGGCTCCCTGCGCGATCGAAATTGCGACCTGTCCGAGTCCGGCGAGCGCGCCGCTGACGAGGAACAGGATCGCGAACTTCCTCGAGCCGACGTACCGCTCGACGAGGGGTCCGAAGAAGAAAATCACGATGCTGTTCCCGACGATGTGCATGAAGTTGCCCGTACTGTGAGCGAAAATCGACGTGAACCACGTCCAGACGTACTCGACGTTCCACGACGTCAGCATGAAGAGTGACTCGTAAAGAACTGGGCCGCCGAACGATCCAACGACCAGTTGTGCGAGGAATGTGATCCACATCAGCGCGAGGACCGTGTAGGTCGCGTTCCCGCGGAAGTACGCAAGCGGCCCACCCGGTCCCGTATCGATCGGGAGTTTGTCCGTGAGACTCGAGGCACGGGATGAGCTCCCGCCCGAATTGACGTTGTCGTCGAAGCCGCTGTCGAAGACGCCCTTCGGGTCGTTCCAGTTCTCGAGTCCCGTGCAGTTGTGGTTCTCGGGGAGCCGATGGTCGCCACAGTACGTGCCACCGCAGTGCCGACAGTTGTACGGCATGTTTTCGTCCTTCCCACACACGTCGCACTTGGCCATTGACCGGGGATATGTGCGGAGTCGCTAAGGGATTTGGGGTTTTCGCCGGATTATTTCGCCGCGGCCGACCCGATCAGTAGGCGCGGTGTACGGTTCGTTTCGCTCTCGCTACCGACCGGCTGGAAGCCCACACAGCGGCTATTAACAGCGTATTGCTGTGTGGAGTTACACTTGCTATTTTCGATCGGTCCCAAATCGACGGCAGTCAGGTTCCGCACTGACCACCGTGGACTGTACACTTTTGGCTCCCCGCCCCCATATCCGACTGTGCAAGAGTACGAGCGTAAGCAACTGCTCGAGCGAGTCGAGCGCGAGGGCGCGACCGTTGGCGCGGACATTCCGGAGACGATCGAGATTCAGGGGGAGGCAATCGACCTCCGGACGTTCGTCTTCGAGATCAAGCGCCGTGAGACGGTGCCCTCGGGCGAACGCGACCGCGTGGAGCAGGCCAAGAAGAACCTGCGACGCGAGCGGCTCGAGCGACTCGAGCGGATCGAGGAGGGCGATATCACGTGGGCCGAGGGCGAAGAGCTCGCCGGCAGCATCATCGGGATCGACCGGGCGCTGAACGCCCTCGAGAGCCTGGGGCCGACGGATCTCGAGCGCGAACAGCAGGTCCAGCAAGCCCAGGACCGCAAACGCTGGATGTCGTTCCTGAAGAAGGCGCTGGGACAGGAGGACGATGCCAGCGCTCGGAGGGGCCGATGACGACCAACGCCGAACTCGCCGCTCGCTTCGAGGAGTTCGCGGACCTGCTCGAGGCCGACGATGTCGAGTACAAACCCCGCGCCTACCGCCGGGCGGCCGAGAACATTCGCGCCCATCCGTCGCCGATCGCCGATCGAGTCGAGTCCGGCGACCACGAGGCCGTCGAGAACATCGAGGGCGTCGGCGACGCGATCTCCTCGAAGATCATCGAGTACGTCGAAACCGGTGGGATCGACGAACTCGAGGCGCTCCGGGAGGAACTGCCGATCGACATCGCCGATATCACCCGCATCGAAGGGGTCGGTCCCAAAACCGCAGGGACGCTCTATCGCGAACTCGGCGTGCAGACGTTAGACGATCTCGAGGCCGCGGCCGAAGCCGGCGAGGTACAGTCGGTCAAAGGGTTCGGGCCGAAAACAGAGCAGAACATCCTCGAGAACGTCGAATTCGCACGCACCATCGGTCAGCGCCAGCTGCTCGGCGAGGCGCGACCGCTCGCCGACGACGTGCTCGCCTTCCTCGAGTCGATCGACGCGGTCGAGCGCTGCGAAGTGGCGGGCTCGATCCGCCGGTGGCGAGAGACGATCGGCGACGTGGACGTTCTCGCGGCGACCGAGGCGAACGAGGCCGTGATCGAGCGCTTCGTCGAGTGGGAGTCGGCCGACGACGAGATCGAATCCGGTCCGGAGAAAGCCAGCATCCGCGTCGGGGAAATCCGCGTGGATTTGCGCGTCGTCGTCCCCGCGGAGTTCGGCTCCGCGCTCCAGTACTTCACCGGGAGCAAGGACCACAACGTCAGCCTCCGAAACTACGCGATCGACCGCGAGATGAAATTAAACGAGTACGGTGCCTTCGACGTGAGCGAGGTCCCGGACGCAGAAGACGGGCAGCGAGTCGGCGACCGCGTCGCCGGCGAAACCGAAGCTGGGATGTACAAAGCGCTCGGACTGCCGTGGATTCCGCCGGAACTCAGGACGGACCGGGGCGAGATCGCCGCCGCGGAAAACGGGGAGTTGCCGGACCTCATCACACGTGACGACATCCGCGGCGACCTGCACACCCACACCGAGTGGTCCGACGGTGCCACGCCCATCTCAGCGATGGTCGAGGCCGCCGCCGAGCGAGGGTACGACTACTTCGGAATCGCTGACCACGCAGAGGGTCCCGGAATCGTCGGCGGCATGGGACTCTCCGATACCGATATCCTCGAGCAGGTCGAGGAGATCCGCGCGGTGGGCGACGAGGCCGATATCGAGGTCTTCGCGGGAATCGAGGCGAACGTCGACGCTCACGGCGAAATCGACCTCTCCGAGGCGGTGATCGAGGCCCTGGACGTGATCGTCGCCTCGACGCACAGCGCACTCGGGCAGGACGCCGAAACCGCCACGGACCGACTCGTCCGCGCTCTCAAGAATCCGGCGATCGACGTGCTCGGCCACCCCAGCGGTCGACTGCTCAACGAGCGCTCCGGCCTCGAGTTCGACGCGACCGCGCTCGGGCGGGCCGCTGCCGAACACGATACCGCCCTCGAGGTCAACAGCAATCCCCGCCGGCTGGATCTCTGGGGCAGTGCCGTCCAGGCTGCTCTCGAGGAGGGCGCACCAATCGCGATCAACACGGACTCCCATCGACCGTCGACGCTCGAGTACATGCGCTGGGGAGTCCACACCGCGCGCCGCGGCTGGGCTGAACCGGCCGACGTGATCAATACGTGGGAGCGTGCGGCCCTCCGCGAGTTCTTCCACTGACAAATGCCACCGGTTTCCTCTCCCATGCGCTTGCTCGTCGACGTCATGTGTGGCGGCATCGTCTCCTATCTGCGAATGTGCAATCACGACACCGCGTACGCCGGTGACCGTGGACTCGAGGCCGACGATGCCCTCCTCGCCGTCGCTCGGGACGAAGAGCGGACGGTCGTCACTCGAGACGTCGAACTCGCCGGGCGGGCCGACGAGTCGATCCTCCTCGAGTCCCGCGATGTTGAGGCCCAGCTCGCCGAACTCGAGACGGCCGGGATCGACCTGACGCTCGCGGACGAGCCCCGGTTCTGCGGGCGGTGTAACGGCCCGCTCGAGCCCGTCGGTTCGACGGCGTCGACGCCAGAGTACGCGCCCGATCCGGACGACTGCGAGGTGTGGATCTGTCGGGATTGTGGTCAGCACTTCTGGCGCGGAAGTCACTGGGACCGGGTCGCGGAGACCCTGTCTCGAGTCCGCAAATCAGCCGAAGAACCGTAGTACACGTTCTGTGCTCAGCACGGGTCGAAACTGAGTGAAGCAGTTCGGTAACTACGCGGGCGAACTGAGTGGCTATATTCCCGAAAGCACTTACCGAGTGTATTACAATCTATATTCATGAATAGGCGGACACTTCTTACTGCAGCTACCACGGGTATAGTTACTACCTCAGGATGTATAGGTGGACGAAATAATGGTAGTGGAGAAAATTACGAGCCATGTAATGTGCCAGTGATATCGTATTTACAACTTCCAGAAGGCGTCAGGGATGAGGTTGATATAGCATTTGATGAAGGACAATACGCGACAAGAGGAGAATTTCTGTGGAAAAAGATTGACGGTCCAGAGCTACAGGCGATTCAAAAAGAAGAGGACTATTATGCGCCTATAGTAGATACAAACGGTATTTTCCCACTCAAGGAGAGGACTCTCCAATTTGAGAAAACAACTCCGAAGTATGATGAGCCAGTGAGTCTTTTGATATACCAGTCTATAGCTGACACACTAAATATGACAATCACAGTTGAATATGAGAATGAGTTTGTACATAAGGAACAGAATATGAGTATTAAAGAGGAAGATGACTATACAGACAGTCCTCCAAAGATTCCAATTGGACGCAGATATGGAGAATATACGTTAGATATCACTACCGAAAACAGAGGGGATTTCGCAGAGACTTTTGAAATCGGCGGTGGTCATAATACTCTCACACCCGATGTTCTATATATACAAGAAGAGAGTTCAGACATTTCTATAGATGTAACACGGCGGCAATTTGGTGACCCTGCACCCTGCCCATGGCAAGTCGATAACTAGTAAGAAGTACTTCTGTATGTTTCAACATATATCGAAACAATATTTTGCTATCTATGTTGAACGGTATGTGTTTGACCTGTACTGAACACGAGTTTCACGCCACACTTCGAACGAAGAAATCGTATCACCAACGACTGACAGAAGCCGAGGCTGCGTGTGTCTCAGTCGAAACCATCGGTCCCGGGCAGTACGTGTTCCTCGACGACCGCTTCGTCCAGTTCGATGCCAAGGCCCGGCGCGGTCGGCACGTCGATGAAACCGTCCGCGATGAGCGGCTCGTCGCGCACGAGCAGGTCGTCCCACCAGTCGACCGCGAGCGCGTGGTACTCGAGCACGTCGGCGTTGGGGACGGCCGCACAGAGATGGACGCAGGCCATCGTCCCAACGGGGCTACAGACGTTGTGCGGTGAGAACGGAATATAGCGTTCCTCGGCGCGTTCGGCGATCCGCTTGGACTCGGCGAGCCCGCCGCAGGTTGTCGGATCGGGCGTGATCACGTCGACCGCATAGTCGTCGATCAGGTCGCTCAGTTCGTGAATTCGGAACCGGTTCTCGCCGGTCGCGAGCGGCGTCGCCGTCCGCCGGGCGACTTCGCGCTGAGCGTCCGTCTCCTCCGGCGGGACGACATCCTCGAGCCACATGAGATCGTACGGCTCGAGTTTGCGCGCCAGGCGGCTTGCGCTCTCGACCGTGTAGTCCCAGTGGCAGTCGAAGGCGAGATCGATCTCGTCGCCGACGGCATCCCGGACGGCGTCGACGACCGCGACCTTGTGGTTCACGGCGGCGTTGGTCAGGCGACCGTTGTACGGATCCGGATCGGTATCCCGCGGCGTGTCGAGGTCGAACTTGATCGCGTCAAATCCCATGTCAACGACGCGCTCAGCCTCGGCGGCGTACGCCTCGGGCGTATACGCGTCCGCGTCGGCGTACTCCGTGGCTCCGCCGTCGTCGACTGCGTACGCCTCGCCGGCGTGACAGTCGCAATAGATCCGGACCCGGTCGCGGTAGCGCGATCCGAGCAGTTGGTAGACCGGCAGATCCAGAATTTTGCCGGCAGCGTCCCACAGCGCGATTTCGATCCCGGAGGCGGCGGTGACAACCTTCCCCGTCGTGCCGCCGTGGCCCGACATCTCCTGAACGAGGCGCCGGAACAGCCGCTCGACATCGAGCGGATTCTCGCCGACGAGAAATCGATTCGCGTACTCGACCAGTTCGGGAACGCCACCGCCACGGTAGGCTTCCCCGATTCCCGTCACGCCCGCATCCGTGTGGACCGTCACGAGATTCCATTCGAAGTTCCCCTCGACGACCGCCGCTTCGATCCCGGTGATTTCGACGTCGTGGCCCGCGGGTCGATCGGACGCGTGATTCGAAAAGTCCCTCATCGGCGATCAACTCCGGAGACCGCGGCGGCTACTCTTCGATCGAACGGGTTCGGGGACGGACAGTTCGAGCGCATCGGTACTCGTAGTGGTATGCGTTGGCACGTGTAGCTATCGCTCGGTAGGTGGGATAACACGCAGCCGGAGCGTGCCTAATAGACGGACACGTCGTCGAATCGACCGTCGTACGCGATGTGGGTGGGATGGGTCGGCTCGGTTCCCGACAGGAAGAGTCGATCGACCTTCTTCCAGGTGTTCTCGTAGACGAGGTGGGCGAGTTCCGACGCCGTCGTCGTCACCCGATCGAGGCCATTGTTGTAAACGACCCGGCGTGCGATCCCGTCCCTGAGCGCGGTCACGAGCTCCTCCTTGCGTTCGATAGCCGCCTCGAAGGCGGTGTGGCCGACGCCGACCGTTCGCGGGAGATGGGCGTACGAGGAGGTAAACGGCGGGAGTGAGAGCGACTCGGCGAGGGTGCGTGCGCGGCGATTGTGCAATCGAAAGTGCTTCGGGTTGAATATCTCGATCGCGTCGATCGTCTCCGCGTGCGCTTTTAGATCGGCTTCCTCGAAGCTCACGTTCGCAAAGGTCGGATGCGGGACGAGCACCGCCGCGCCCTGTCGATCGAACTCGGCCATCGCCGTCTCGAGCGGGATGTAATCCGGAACGGGATCCTCGAGACCGATGGCGAGGACGTGTCTGCGCTGTCGCCACGACCCGGTGAACACCTCGCGGGCGGGGATCACCAGTAGCTCGTCGTCGGCGTAGTTCGCCGCGCGCTCGCGGATCTCCGGGAGGCGGGTGAAGTGAGGTGCGTAGACAAGCGCGTCGAGTCCCGCTCGCTTCGCCCGCTCGACCACGCGGTCGTTGAGCACCTTCACGTGGCAGTCGACTCGGAACGTCATCCGTCGGTCACGTCGCTCACTTTCGTCAGCGCCGAGTTATGAATTCTGATTTTCCGGCCACTCGACGGTGGCCTTGATCGTGTCGACGATCGGGACGACCGGTTCCGCCGGATCGACCGAGATGAAGAGACCGTCGTCGCCGACGTAGACGCGGAGGATCTTCAGGAAGTCCATCGACGTCGTGATGTACTCCACGCGTTCGGCGTCCGGAAACAACGTGTTTCGGAAGAGCTTACTCTGCATGAAGTCCATGTGAACGTTCGTGTGGATCGTCTCGAAGTGCTCGAGCATCGCGTCTCGACTCTCGTACATCGAGACCGTCTCGTCGCTGAGGTAGAGCGGCCGAAACGACTCCGTGTCGTACTCACAGAACGCGTACAACGGTCCGGAGACCGTCTCCTGGACGGCCTGACGGACGCGATCGGCATCGAACGCCGCCAGCTCCGACCTATTAGTCGCCGGCATACCTCGAGCGGAGGGACTCGACGGCCGAAGGTCTGTCGGGCACATGTTTCTGGCCGATGACATCCGCTGCGAAAGGATGATTAGGGCGGCCGTCCGAGTGATCGTATCGAATGGCCTGGAAATGCGGGATCGACGGCTGCGGGTCGGTGTTCGAAGACGTCGAGTCTGCCGTCGTCCATCAGGCGACGGATCACCAGCGCCGCGAGTGCAAAGTCTGTGGGACCATCATTCCGGACGGCTATCTCGCGATTCGTCACGCCTTCACCGAACACAGCCGGGCCGAATACGTCCGCGCCTACGGTGCCAGTTCCGAAGCAGTTCGGGAGCGCGAGGAGTTGCTCGAGGAGATCGAGTCCGTCGCGGACATGCAAACGATCGCCACGGAACTGAAACGATAACGAACGGCGACAGTATCCTTTGTACCCTCAGTAGTGATGTCGGCATCAGCGAGTATCGATGCCGACCAGCATCGGACCCCGTTCTCAGCGTCGAACCAACAGTACTCTTCTCATGGCGATAGCGATCGACAGTGAGGGACCACGTCGAGATATACATCGCTGGCCGGCGTGATACGCCCGGAGAATCACCAGCCACGATCGACCGGACCGTCTCGAGCCGGGCGATACGGTCCGTACGCGAGTAGGTGATCGTAGCAGTAGCTGAGAAGCGCGTTAGCGCTCGTCGGAATCCAGCACGCGAATCTGGTCGCCACGCACTGTCACCGGAATCGGAACCGTCGCACTCCTAAATTTTACATCGTCGGGTAGCCTCGCTTCGCATCGGCTCCCACTCTTCGCAAAATTTAGTATAAAACTTCCTCGGCGCTCACTGCTCACGGGTCGTTCCTCCCCGTTCGCTTTCCGAGGCCCTCGCAGCGCTCGCGCCTCGCTCCGCTCGCGCCGAGCGAACCGACTCGCTACCGCTCGTCGGAATCCAGCACGCGAATCTGGTCGCCACGCACTGTCACCGGAATCGGAACCGTCGCCTCGTAGAGTTCGACCGTCACCTGATCCTTCCCCTCGTCGATTCGCTGGACCTGGGCCTTCTCGCCCTTGAACGGACCGGCGATGAGTTCGACGATGTCGCCCTCGGCGATCCCCTCGACGTCCGGCTTCGGCGAGAGGAAGTGTTCGACCTCAGAGATGTCTGACTCGCCCGGAACGATGCTCCGTGCGTGTGGAATGTCCTCGAGGACCCGGTTGAGGACCGCGTCGCCTTCGGCCTCGACCATCACGTAGGAGGTCAGCGAGTCAGGAGCGAGCGCGGCGTGAATATCCGGCTCCTCGCGGTTGATAATCATATCCGCGACGGTTCGCTCCTGGCTCGCCGTCGTTTTGACAGCGAAGATGCCCATTAGAGGCCACCACCGCTGGTCAGGAATACCATGATCGTACCGATGAGGAATCCAACGAGACCGATCAGCAAGACTCCTGCACCGGCAATTTTCGACACCTGGAGGAACTCCTCAGTAGTGGGTGTCGTCGCCATTTTCAACACCCGAACGTACGAGGTGAGGTCGTACGGAACGTCCATGTATGTCTGTTCACAGCGCGGGGTCTTTTATCTGTCTTTCGTGTCCGCAGACGAATCGCGGCCATCTCGGGCTCAAAATGACGCTCGATCGGAGTCAGCAGCGACCGACCTGGGGACCCAGAACGCGCCCCGCGAGGAGGCGGCCAATCTCAAGGACCTCGAGGGGCAAGCAGAAGCGACCGACGAACGCTAACGGCGGCGGCCGTCAGAACGGCGAGTGAACTGGGTTTCCGCATATTCGACGAAGCCGACCGAACCGTCCTGAAACCAACCGTCTGCACCCGGTATCTGTCACGGGCCTGTCGGCGGTCGTTCGCCCGGTGTCCCCGGAATCGGTGTCCGTGGTAGCCGGGGTTCCGGCCGCGTCTCGAGCATCACTTCGACCGATCCCCGTTCGCCGTCCCGGACGACCGTGAGCTCGATCGTGTCGCCGGGCGACGTCTCGAGCGCGAGATACGAGAGTAGCTGCGACTGGTTCTGGATTTCCTCGCCGTCGATGGCGACGATCACGTCGCCGCTACCGGGCTGAGTGGGAACCGCCGGCTGGAGAACGCCGTCGGCGGGCGCATTCGGGACGACTTCCGTGACGAGGACGCCGGTGGCCTCCTCCAGTCCGATCGTGTCCGCGATGTCGGGTCCGACGGGTTGGACGGCGACGCCCATGAACGGGTGTTCGTACGTGCCGTCCTCGATGAGCGCAGGGATGACCCGATTCGCGAGGCGCGGGGAAATCGCGAACCCGATCGTCTGGTCGGCTCCGGCGAAGACGATGCCGAACACCTCTCCCTCGAGGTTCACCAGCGGGCCGCCGCTGTTGCCGGGGTTGACCGATGCATCGGTCTGGATCGCGGCCGGAATCGAGAAGCCGGCCGGGCTAGGCAGCACCCGATCGACGCCGCTGACGATCCCCTGTGAGATCGAGGCATCGAGTCCGAGCGGATTGCCGAGGACGAGAACCTCCTGACCGATTACGGGCTCCCGATCGACGATCGACAGTCCGGACGCAACGTCCGGCAGCTCCTCGACGCGAAGGACGGCGAGATCGCTGTAGGGGTCGGTGCCGACGATCGACGCGGTCCGCCACTCCTCGTTGCTGAACTGCAGTTCGACGCCGCCCTCGGCCGCGCTCTGGACGACGTGGTTGTTGGTTACGACGTGCTGATCGTCGATGACGAACCCCGATCCCAGTCCGCCGCGGCCGCGAGGGCCGGAGACGGTGACCAGCACGACGGACCCGATAGTGTCGCGATACGTCGCCGTATACGGACTGTCGACACCGTCCCCGTTCTGTCCTTCCTGTCCGTCCTCCCCTTCCTGTCCGTTCTGCGCAGCACTCGAGCCGACCCCGAGGCCGCCGATCGCTACAGTGGCCCCGACCGTTCGAAGCACTCGTCTGCGCGTGCGCTGATCTGGAGTCACGCCCATAGCGACCCCGACAAGTGACATAAAACGGTAACCAGCACACTCAGACGGTCGTACTGCGGCCGTCCGCGAGAGAGAGAGAATCTGCCGGGAGTGCCGCCGTTCGACTACTCGCTGCGCGCCGCCTCGACCGCGTCGACGAACGACGCCGCCGTCGCTCGAACCCGATCCATGTCGCCGTCGGCGATAGCTGCGTCGTCCACGATCGCGCCGCCGGCACCGACGGCCACGGCGCCGGCGTCGAAGAAGTCCGCGACGTTGTCGCGCGAGACACCGCCCGTCGGAACGATGTCGACGTCGCCGAGTGGCCCCGCGAGCGTACCGATGTGGCCCGGGCCGACCGTCGACGCGGGGAACATCTTGAGGAGATCCGCGCCGGCTTCTATCGCCGTCACGGCCTCGGTGGGCGTCATCACGCCGGGTGCGACGGGGACACCGTGTCGGTTGCAGGTTCGGACCACGTCCGCGTCGGTGTGGGGCGAGACGACGAACGACGCACCCGCGTCGATCATCGACTGTGCAGTCGGCGCGTCGAGGACCGTCCCCGCGCCGACGACCGCGTCAGTGTCCGCGAGTTCCCGGTCGACGGCCGCGATCTGCTCGGCCGCGCGCGTCCCATCGGCCGTGATCTCGAGCGCGTCGACCCCGGCGTCATGAATCGCGCGAGCGACCGGGACGATTTGGTTTTCATCGATACCGCGAAGGACCGCGATGACACCACTGTCGACGATCCGTTCCCTGACGACCCGTTTTTCGGTCATCCCTGCAACCCTCCCGCAGCCGCCGTTCGATCCCCCGTCGCGACTCCGCCGCTGCTGAGACGATCCATCATAAACGAGAGTTTTTCCTTGACGGGATAAATTTACTCATAGTCGAAACAATCTGGATCTCGGCATCGCTCACTCCTCGAGCGGGCGAATCGTGACGGACTCCGCCTCGTAGTCCTCGAGGAACGCGCCGGTGTCGCGATCGTGTTTGCTGTCGGACGCACTGGAATGCTACCTCGTCGATCTACGCCGCGTCGAACAACTCCTCGCCCTCGACCATGTGCGCCTCGACGGCATCCATGTCCAGCGTGACGCCCAGGCCGGGTTCCTCCGGGATCTCGATGTAGCCGTCCTCGATGACGTCCTCCTCGACGAGGTCCGACCACCACCCGAGTTCATAGGAGTGGTACTCCACTGCGAGCGAGTTCGGGATGGCCGCGCCGACGTGTGCGCTGGCGACGGTCGCGACCGGTGAGGCGACGTTGTGCATCGCGACCGGGACGTAGTACATGTCCGCGAGATCGGCGATCTTCTGCGTCTCGCGCATGCCGCCGACCTTGGGCATGTCCGGCGCGATAATGTCGACGGCCTGTTCCTCGAGCAGCCGGCGCTGGCCGTGTTTTCGGTAGACGTTCTCGCCGACCGTGATCGGCGTCGTCGTCGACTGGGTGATCTCCCGCTGGACGTCGTGGTTCTCCGGCGGGACAGGGTCCTCGAGCCACCAGATATCGTACTCCTCGAGACGCTTCGTGAGTCGTTTCGCACTGCCACCCGAGAAGCTCCAGTGGCAGTCGAAGGCGACGTCGGCCCGGGAGCCGACGCGCTCGGTGATCGCTTCCACGATCGAGGCCTTGTGCTCGATTTCGGGGCCGCGGAGGTGACGGTTCGCACGGTCTTTCTCGTGACCGCTGGGCACGTCGAGGTCGAATTTCAGGGCGTCGTACCCCAGTTCCTCGACGACGCGCTCGGCCTCGTCGGCGCAGGCGATCGGGTCGGCTTCCTCCTCGGTGTGACAGTCGCAGTAGACGCGGACCTCGTCGCGGTACTTGCCGCCCAGCAGCTGATAGGCCGGGACATCGAGGATCTTTCCGGCCAGATCGTGCAGCGCGACCTCGATCCCCGAGATCGCGGTAACCGTGACGCCGCCGATCGAGCCCTCCCCAGACATCTTCTGGACGAGGTGCTCGGTCAGCCGGTCGATATCCAGCGGGTTTTCGCCCTGCAGGAAGGGCGTCATCCGCTCGATCAGTTCCGGCGCGCCGGCTCCCCAGTAGGCTTCACCGGTGCCGACGATTCCCGCATCCGTGTAGATCCGGACGAGGGTCCACGGGAAATTCCCGTCGACCATCGTCGTCTGGATGTCGGTGATCTCGATGTCACGGCCGCCGCCGCGTTCACGGGTGACTCCCATCGTCTCGCTCGAGAGATCCCGCATCGTGTACTCGGCGTTCGGATCGTGCAGCTGTGAGTAATCGACTCCCATAAGACAGATTTTCACTCCTAAGGTAGTAATAGTTTCTACCTTCCGTAAGCAAGGTCCGGGACGCGCGTAGCCCGTGATTGGGTATCGACGAAAATGAACCCACTGCTTGCGAGGGGAATCTCGTCCACTCGAGCGAGAATCGCTGACCGCCGTCACCTCACGCCCGCTCGAGTTCGTCGCTCACGTCCTCGAGGTCGACGTCTAGCGCCGCGGTCGCAGCGAAGGCGGCCCGTTTCTCGGCCGTTCGGCGGTTGATCGCCTGCGGACCGACGGCGAACTCGATCCGGCAGACTCCCGCCGACGGACTCGAGTGGCCCAACACGGTGACGGGGCCGACCTCGCGGGTGTTCCGGACGTGAGTGCCGCCGCAGGCCGTCACGTCCCACGGATCCGTCGAGCCGGTCATCCCGGAGAGCCGATTCCCGCTTCGGTTGTCGGTTTCGTCCTCGATCGTGACCACTCGGACCCGGCCCTTCTCGACGGCACCCGCGTCGGCCTCGGCGTCGAACGCGAGCATATCGCGCTCGCGCGCCTCCGAGACCGGGGCGTCGTCCCACGATACCGGCCGCGACTCCCAGATGACGCGGTTGACCGTTTCGTCCAGTTCGATCAGCGTCTCGTCGTCGACGGTCGCGTTCGTTTCGAGGTCGACCCGGACCGTCTCCGGGCCGATATCCAGGCCGGCATACGAGCCGTCCTCGAGCAGCCGCCGCGCGGCCCCCGCGAGGATGTGGCTGGCGGTGTGAGCTCGCATGCAGTACATTCGGAACGACCAGTCGACCGAACACAGCACGCGGTGGCCCGGTCGAAACGATGGCTCCTCGGCCAGCATGTGAACCTGCTCGCCGTCAACCAGTTCGACGTCGGTCACGGCGATATCTCCGATAGTCCCGCGATCGGACGGCTGGCCGCCGCTCGCCCCGTAGAAGTGACTCCGCTCGAGCCAGACCCGCCGCCCGTCGATCGACATCACTTCGGTCTCGAACCGCGTGGCGTACGGCTCCGCCGCCGCCCGTTGCCCGGTCATCGGTTGGAATCTGTCGTCCGCCACTAAAAGTCTGCTCGCCGAGCGCGTCAGCGAATTCGGATACGTGATCGATTACTCGGCGAGCGTCACGTCCAGTCGCTCCTCGAGGGCCTCGATCAGGCCGCCGCCGACGCCGGCCTGCGTCGCGCGTCCCTGTTCGACGGCGAGGAGGTCTTTCTCCGGTGCGCCGAGTTCGTCGGCGAGTTCCTCGCGTTGGAGACCGGCGTCCCGTCGGGCCTCGACGAGCGTCTCGCCGTAGTCCGAGACGAGATACGGGAGCTGATCGTCGTCGTAGTTGGTTCCCTCGCTCTCCCAGTGTTCGGAGTCGCCGTCCCAGACCGGGTTCGCCTTCGCGACGTTCTGGGCCGCCTTCTGCGTGCGGCTGGGTCCGTCGCTCGAGCTCCCGCCGCTCGAGCCGCTCCCGCTCGAGTTGCCGCCGCCCCGGTTCCGATCCCGGCCGTGAGTCTGCGAATCGTCGTGTGGCGCGCAGTCCGGACAGACCTCGAGTTCGGCTCCGGCGACCGTCGCGAGCCTGAGCGAGTTGCTCTCGGCACCGCAGAGTTCGCAGTTCGTCCCGCCACCGCCGCCGGACGAACCGGTCGAGTATTTGGCCATGCGACACATTGGCTACTGGCGCATTTTAACCGTTCGGTACGGGGGATGGCAGAGGGTACCGGCTCGACAGCAGTCACTCGAGGGGATTTGTTCGAAGGAATTCGTTCGGGACCGGAACTCAACGGCCGAAGTGTTTCCGGACGGTCGTCCGCAGGGGCAGCGCCAGTCCGCCGAGCAGCGGCAGGATCACGAACGCGGCGAGATCGACGGGAAGCGTGGCGCCACCGGCCGCCGCAGCGCCGAAGCCGGCGGCCGGCGCGAGCACGGGAACCACGTACACATACGACGGTGCCCAGCCGGGCAAGCGCTTCGTGTGGCGGATGATCACGGCGAACAGGAGCGGCATGAGCACCGCCCCCGCGAGCAGGGGACCGCCGATCAGCGTCGTCGTGGCCGCCACCGCGAGGGCGACGACGATCGTCTCGTTGATCGTCACTGCCCCCCATGTCTCCTCCCGGCGGACGGCGCGGGTCACGAGCAGGGCACTCAGCGAGAGCGCGACGACACCGGCCAGTGCGCCGTACCACAGCGTCTGCTCGAGCGGCGGTGTCACGAACTCGACGCCCCCGACGAACGTCGTCACCGTCTCGATTCCGTGACGCCCCTCCGAAAGCAGCGACCAGATCTCCGATGGATCCGCGCCCGTCGCGCGGACATCGGCCCAGAGTGATTCGAGTGGATCGGCGTTCTCGAGCGCGAAGTGTCCGAGACCAACGGTGTAGACGATTACGGACAGCCAGATCAACGGCAGCGAGAAGTTCTGTCGCCGCCACCAGCGAACGAGCGGATTGGGAGTCGTCGGTTCCGATCGAGAGCCGGACGCAGTTCCAGTTCCGCTCGACTGGCCGGTTCCGTGAGCCGTTCCACCGGCTCGACCCGTCGTCCCCGAGGCGCCCTCACCGGGAGTTCCCGTCCCCGTTCCGGCCCCGGTTCCCGTCGCACTGCTGGCCCCGGTCGCGCTTGAGGTGCTTCCGGCGGTCCCGGCCGAGGCCGCGCCGGCCGCCGATGTCGCCCCGGTAGCACCCGCTGTTGTCGACGACCGACTCGAGCTCGTTCCGCTCGACCCGGCCGTCTCGGAGCCGGCCGTCGCCGACGACGCGGTCGACGCGGAGGCGGATTCCGTCTCCGATTCCGAATAGCTCAGCTCCGTCCCGTCTGCCGTCTCCTCGTCCTCGTCGCTCTGCCAGACGTCGGGCGAGGGGAGGCCGCTAGTCCGTTTCGCGACGTAGTCCCTGTGACCGAGCCGATCGTAGGCCTGGCGCTCGACCGGATCGCCGAGAATATCGTAGGCCGTCTTGACCGCGGTGAACTGGGCCTGCGCGCGGTCGTCGTCATTCAGGTCGGGGTGATAGACCCGGACCTGTTCGCGGTACGCGTCCTTGATCTCGTCCTGGGAGGCATCGGAGGAGATCTCGAGAAGGTCGTAAAAATCATCTGTCATGTGAGCGTGGAGATGGTATCGTCTGTGAGTGGGATTGTGGGGGAGGGGTTATAATTTCAGTGTTCTTTCCGGTTTCCGTCCGAATCATCCTCACTCGAGTACCGTGGGTATTTCGGCCGTTGCCACGAGCGCCGGCTTACGAGAAATCCGCGAGCGACGACTGCCCGGCTGACGGGTCGTCGCCGGCTGGTTCCGGGTCCGATTCCGGTTCCTCATCGGATAACCCGTCGCCCGCGTCGGTCTCGAACCCGTCCCCGCTCCGCTCCCAGCTCTCGAGGCTGGCCTGATCGGCGGCGACGAACTCGAGGTTGGCCACCCGAACGCCGAGTTTGCGCACGGGATCGGACTCGAACTCGGTGAACAGGTCTCGAGCGATGCGGTCGACGAGCTCCGGGTCGTCGACCGGCCCGGAGAGGGATCGTTCGCGCGTGTTGATGTCATATGGCGGCGTAACGGCTTTGACGCCGATGGTCCGGTACAGCGCCCCTTCCCGCTGTGCGCGATCCGCGACGGCAGCCGCGAGGGTGTCGATCAGTTCGTACTTCGGATCGGGCGCTTCGACGGGCTCGGCGAACGCGGATTCCCGAGAGAAGCTCTTGGGGTCGCCTTTCGGCTCGACTCGGCGATCGTCCTCCCCGCGGGCACGATCGTACAGTTCCCGACCGCGCTCGCCGAATCGTTCGACCAGCGGCTCGGGATCGGTCGCGGCGACGTCACCCGCCGTCTCGAGGCCCATCTCCCGAAGCTCGCGGGCGGTCACGGGGCCGACGCCATGGAGCAGGTCGACCTCGAGCGGCGCGAGAAACTCCCGGATTTCGCCGGGTTCGACGACTGTGAGCCCGTCGGGTTTGTCGAAATCGCTGGCGATCTTGGCTGTGCTCATCGTCGGAGCGACGCCGACGCTGACGGTGACGCCGATCTCCCGGCGGATGCGGTCCCTAATGTGGCGGGCGAAGCCGTCCGCAACCTCCCAGGCGGTGCGTTCGGTCACGTCGAGGTACGCCTCGTCGATACTGACCTCGCGGACCGTGTCGGCGCACTCGTGGAGGATCTCCCGGACCTCACTTGCGACCGACTCGTAGTAGTCCATGTCGACGGACCGGTAGTAGCCGGTCTCCTCCCGCTCGACGTCGTCGTCCGTTTCGCCGGCCTCGTACGCCGTGCGTCTGGGGAGGCGCTCGAGGGCTGTCGAGATGGCCTGGGCGCTCTCGACGCCGAACTCGCGGGCCTCGTAGCTTGCGGTGGCGACCGCACCGATGGTGTCTCCCTCCTCGTAACCCATTCCGACGACGAGGGGTTCGCCACGGAGGTCGGGCTCGCGCAGTCGCTCGCAGGAGGCGTAGAAGCAGTCGGCGTCGACGTGGCAGACGATACGATCCTCGTCGTCCTCGCCGTCGACGCCCGGGAGCCGCGGCCCATCAGACATACGTCTACCGGTGGATTCGTCCGGACCGATGTGAACGTTGCGTCCCGATTCGAGGGCCGGGGGACAGGCCGTGCTCGGTCACGGTAGCAACGTTACAGTTCGTAGGCCATCATCACTTCGTCGACGTACTCGCCGTCGATCGTGTAGTGGTCCTTCCGGATCGCCTCCGTATTCCAGCCGTGAGCCGTGAGGAACTCGAGTGCGGTCTCGTTGATGACGGGGATGCTGTTGTAGAGTTTCCGATACCCGTTCGCTTCGGCCCATTCGACCCCTCGCTGGAGGAGCGTGCTGCCGATCCCGTGCCCCCGATAGGTGTCGCGAACGCCAACTGTCTGTCGGGCGACTTCACGAACCGGATCGACCTGCTGAAGATCGAGGTGGGTCCACCCGATGACATCCCCGTCGACAGTCGCGACGAAGAACCGCCGGGACTGCACCGCGTTGTGTCTGGTAACGGCGGTTTCATACAGGAGTTGCTCGGCGATCGTCTCGGCGACGACGTAGGTCTCTTCGGCCGTAACGTCTCGGATCGTCTCGATGAGACCATCGAAGTCCCGCTGACGACCGGGGCGAACGGTGACGGTAAACTCGTCCAATTCGTGCTTTTCGATGGCACCGAACTCGAGTGCGATCCGGAGCGTTCCGTTCTCCTCTTCGAGGTAGCCGTCCGATTTCAGTTGCTCGAGACACGTTCGAAACTCTTCGGACGGGAGGGAGACAATGTCCGGTAGTTTGCGTCGTTCGGCGGTCCCGTGCCGTTCGACGTACTCGTAAATGCGCCTGCTGGCATCGGAGGCGAACGCCGGCTGTTCTCTCGCGTCCATACGGACAGTACGGGCCACTCTCGCTTATTCCTTGTTCATTGGCAACCCATCACATTCAAATCGGGCCGGTCACAGTTGGCCTCGGTACGAACCACCGACGATCCAGCCGCAAAACCGCGTCTCGACCGACTATTCCGCCGGCGGTTCGGGGAACTCCACCAAGAGCCGTTTGCTCTCGGGCATGAGATCGTCCCAGCTGATGGATCCCTGCTCCGCGATCGTCGCGGGCTTCAGCATCGGATCGTCGTATACCAGTGCTGCGGTAAGCGCCGGGGGGCGAAGCTCTATCTCACCGCCTTCGGTCTCGACGGTCCCCTCCGGGCCGAACTCCGCGGTCGGTTCCCCGACGACGATCCGCATCACCATGCCGAAGATCTCGTGGGGCGCACAGAGCACGTCGTAGACGCCCGGTTCGTCGAAGCGGTACAGCCAGAACGCGTCCGTTCCAAGTACCGGCGAGGAAAACGGCGGGATGCCCTCCGGAACGCGACGCTGGCGACCGAGCCCTGGATGGTACGCGGTGACGGTGTGATCCGGCGTCGCGAGATTGAATCGCACGACGTCTCCGGTCTCGACGAAGCGTCCCGTCGGCTCGAAGTAGAACTCTGGCACCGGTCGCCCCTCCTGCGGGCGCGTTACCAGACGAATTGCGGAATTAGTGCTCGAGTCACGGAATCAGTTGTACTCCCGCCAGCGGTATCCACACTCGGTACACTTGAAAAAGCGCGTCGGCGGCTCATCGGCCGAGGCGGTCTGCTTGAGCGTGTACCACGCCTCCTCGGCACCGCACTCGTCGCAGATGATGTCCGTCGCCTTCGGTTTCCCCTCGAAGTTGGCCTCCTCGCTGGATTCGATCACCTCGCCGTCGGTCTGTGACTCCGTCGTGACAAACGCGTCTTCCTGCTCGCGGTCACGTTCGCTCGAGGCCCCGCAGTCGTCGTTCGTACAGACCATGCGGTCGCCGCGGGCTTTCATCATCGAACCGCAGTCGTCGCAAAACTGCATGATGGATGGCTACGAACTGGGCACGCAAAAAGACACCACTTCACTCGAGCCGCGTCGTCAGTGCCGGTTTTCGAGCGCTTCGTCCTCGAGGACGAACGGACAGTCCGCAACCCGGAACGTCTGCATCGTCGTGACGGCGAGGATATCGGTTCCGTCGCGAGTACAGTCGACATCGGGTGGCTCGGTGAAGTGCTCGCAGCCCTGGCAGTACGAGCGCTTCTCGACCTCCCGTATTTCCCGCTCAGCCAGCCGGATCGCACCACCCGGCTCGGCCGAGTCGGACGACTCGCCCGTCCCGCTCGAGTCGGCTGTCTCGGTCGTGTCATTTGTCCCGCTCGACCCGTCTTTCCCGCTCGACCCGTCTTCCCCGACCGACCCGTCTTTCCCGCTCGATCCGTCTCCAGCAGCCGATTCGCCCGCACCGCTTGACTCTTCCATACGATCGGCCTCGAGTCGCTCCCAGAGCCGGTCGCCGTCGATATCGGCGGCGTCGTGTCGATCGAACAGGTCGTCGAAATCGGGCGTCCTCGAGCGCTCGCGGCCGTCGTCGGAGACCGTCGCGGCGAGATCCTCGAGCGGATCCGATCGGCCGTTCGCGTCCTCGCCGTCGTCGTCCGGCTGGTTACCCTCTTTGCCGCCATCGACCGTTTGAGACCCGTCGTCATCGGCGTCGATCATCGGACTCTCAGTCTCGTCGTGGATGAATTCCGTTCCGGTCGCGTCGTCGCCGTCACCCTCGTCACGTCTCGCGTCGTCGGTCATCGGTCGGTCGCTCCGGAGTCGGTCTCGGTCATATCGGTCCCGTCTCCGTCGTCACGGTTCCTCATTTCGGATTCCGCCTCCGACTCGATCGCCTCGAAGACCGCGTCGGTCGTCGAGCCTGCCGGATCCTCGATGTGGCCTTCGAGTGCCGGCGGCTCATCGGTCTCGAGCCGGTGGGAGCCGAAGATCGACGAGCGTTTCACGACGTCCGAAAACCGACTTTTGCAGTGAGGACACGCGGGGGCGGTCAACAGCGCGAGGTCGACGCTCGAGCCACAGTCGGCACAGGTCGCCGTTCGAACGCCTAGTTGGTTCGCCACACGCTGGAGTCGCTCGGTCGCCGCTCGCTGCCGCCGTTCGTCCGCGATCGCATCCCGCTGCTCTCGAAGTTCGATCACCGCCCGCGCGAGCAGCGTCGATCTATCCTCGAGTTCGTCGGTGTCTTCGAGGAGTCCCTCGAGAATCGTCTCGTAGTTATCGAACCCGCGATCGACGGTTTCCTCGAGCGCGGCGAGATCGTCGCGAACCGCCGCGAGATCGTCAGCAGTCGCGGCGGTGGGGTGGTCGTGATCGATCGGTGCCTTTCCGTCGGTCTCCCGTTTGACCTGAATCACACGGGAGCGGACGTCCTCGAGGAGGTCCGTGAACTCCTCGCGCTGGGTCTCGAGCCGGCGCCGGACGGCCGACAGCTCGTCTGGGTCAGCAACCGCCAGGTCGTCGTCCGTCGCGGCGGTGTGCGCTGCCGTCAGCAGCCGGCGACAGACCTCGTCTCGGCTCTCGTCGCGTCGAGCCGCCTCAGTAGTCAGCCAGTCGTCGACGTCGGCGGGCAACGGAAACGAGATATCGCCCTCGTCGTGGTCCTGGCTCGACATCAGCTCCTAGTAGGGCGATCGGTCGGATAAGCGTTGGTCCGAACTCAGTTGCTGAGTCGGCCGACCGCTACCGAATTTTCCTGACGTTGCTGATATCGAACCCGCCGTCGTGGATCTCGGTCTCGAACCTGACGATGTCCTCGTCCTCGAGCCGGGAGAGCACGCCGCGGAACTGCTCGACGACGAGCGTGCGCGCTCGCTCCGAGCCGCCGCTCTCCCACTCGAATAGCAGCGTGCCGTCGGTGGCTTCCTTGATTCGGCCGAGCTCCGTGGGCTCGAGGAGATCCGAGTTGATGAGCAACAAAATCACGCCGCCCCAGCGATGTGAGGCTCGTTTGAGCCCCTTCAGCAGGACGGTCAGGTCCGACAGCCCGAGCCGGTCGTCGGCCACCGCGATGAGGTCGGTCAGCGAGTCGATCACGACGAGGTTGCCCGTCGCGTGCTCGGTCAGGTACTCGCCCAGCGCTTCGAGGACGTCGGTTCGTTCGTTGTGCGAGCCGAGTTCGGTGATGTCGGCCATCCCCTCGGCATACCAGGCGGTCGGAACCGGCGTCAGCTGGAAGTACTCCTCGGCGAGTTCGACGAACGAGACGTCGTCCGTCCCCGCCCGGACGAGTTCCTCGTCCATGACGAACTCCATCTCGCTGACGATGGCGCTTCGTTCGTCCGTAAACGAGACGTAGTGGACGGCCTCGGGGACCGTCGTCTCCGGCTCGAGGTCGCCGTAGTAGAGGTCGAACAGTTCGGGATCGGCGTCGACGAGCCCGTTCATCGCGGCGCTCGTGTAACAGAACTCTCGCGCCCCGGCACCGGATTCGCCGGCCAGGAGGACGACGCTCCCGGTCGGTGCACCGCCGCCGATCGTTCGGTCGAGCCGTGAGATTCCGAGCGGCATCCGCTCCATACGAGTCCGTTCGGACGGACCGAGTTACCTGTTGTGGCAGTTTCGGGCGGAGAGCGGATCGAGCCGACCGGCCCCCATCAGCAAAGCCAGTAGGGCGCGTACCGGTCGTATGGCTATCATCGCCGAAATATCGATCGAGGCCGACGAGTTTCTCCTCGGCCAGATTATCGCCGAGTACCCCGGCCTCTCCGTCGAGATTGAACGCGTCGTCCCCGCGGCCAAGCGGGTCATGCCGTACATCTGGGGGTACGGATCGGATCTGCAATCGTTCGAAATCGCCATGAGCGAGAGCCCGAACGTCAGATCGATCACCGCCCTCGATGAGTACGACGACCGGGCGCTGTACAAGATCGAGTGGGAGGATCCGGCCGAACAGCTGATTACCGGCATCGCGCAGACGGACGCGACGATCCTCGAGGCACACAGCGACGAGGAGTGGCTCTTTCGGATCCGCTTCGAGGAACACGCGGGGCTCGCGCGTTTCAATCAGTACTGTACCGAGCACGATATCGCGTACCGGCTCAATCGCGTCTCGTCGCTGGCCGACATCGACGCTAACGGAGACGACTACGGGCTCACGGAGGCCCAGTACGAAGCGGTCTCGCTGGCCGTCGAGCGGGGCTATTTCAAAGTCCCACGCGAGGTGGAGTACGAGGAACTCGCCGACGAACTGGGAGTCTCGGTGCAGGCGTTCTCGGAACGGGTGCGTCGCGGGGTGGACAAAGTGCTTCAGGCCGTTTTCCTCCGCCCGGATTCGCGAAATTCGTAACGCGATAGTCAGAGACGCCATTACTACTGAGATAAAGGTCATGAGTAGCCCGGCCGGCAGGCTATCGTGGTCCCAAACCACTGATCGAGCATGGTAGAACGACTCCGGCTCGAGCAGGTAGACTCACCCGAATTCCTCGACACGATACACGCGCTGTTGGCCGATTCGACGCGGCGGAACGCGCTCCGGTACCTGACGACGCACAGCGGCCCGGTGTCCGTCTACCGACTGACGACCGAACTCGCGGCGGTCGAGTACCGAATACCGACGACCGACGTTCGGCCGGAACAACGACAGGATATCGATCTCCTCCTCCGGCACGCACACCTACCAGTGCTTCGCGATGCGGGCCTGCTCGAGTGGGATCGAGACCGCGATCTGGTTTCGCTGACGTCGCTGCTGGATCACCTGTCGGTAACGATTCCGAACCCGCACAACGTGCTCGATATTTCGGTTTCCACCCGTCCGGAACTGTCCTGAGTGCACTCACGTTCAAACCGGGGATCCGTTGATATCTCGGAACGCCTGCTCCGTTAATCGTCGAATCCGTACCGAGCCCCGCCCTCCGCTGGCTCCGCGAGAATAACCCGGCCCTCGAGCCCGTGGTCGGCGAGTGCGTCCTCAGCCGCGGCTTCGGCCTCGTCGGCGTGTCCGGTATCGGTCACGCCGTAGACGACCGGTCCCCACGACGACTGGCCGACGCCGGAGAGGACCTGACACTCCTCGAGCGCTTCGACGAGTTCGCCCGCGGGCGGCCGAAAGACGCCGCCCTGCGCGTCGGCGTACCAGGCACCGTTTTTCCGGCCGATTTCGGCGACGGCCTCGCCGAACGGCTCGAGTCGACCCGCGGCTGCGGCCGGCAGCAGTTTTCGGGTGACGACGCCGGCGATCTCGTCGGCGATCGCTGGATCGGCTCGCTCGACGACCGCACGCATGCTCGCGTCCTCGTCGTCGCCGCTGCGGCCGGGATCCGCGTCGGGGATGACGACGAGGAATCGCCAGTCAGCGGGCAGGTCGTGGCGGGCGACGACCGGCGGCACCGTCCAGTCGCCTTCCGCCGGCGGCTCGGTCGTAAAGCGGTTCGTCGGGTGACCGGCGTCGACGGCGAACCCGCCGCTCTCGAAGGTCGCAACGCCGACCCCGCTGCGACCGCCCCGCCCCATCGCCGGCGCGCGGGCCCGAACTCGAGGCTCGAGGCCGTGGGCCCGCGCGGTCGCCGCGAGGACGGCCAGCGCGATCTGTGTCCCGCTACCGAGGCCGACGTGGCGCGGTAGGGACTCCTCGGCGTCGATCGCGACGCCGGTGACGTCGAGGATGTCGACAGCGCGGCTCGCGTACGTCCGGACGAGCGGATCGTCGGCCTGGACGGTCGGGACCGGCTCGGCCGTGACGGTCACCCGGGGCTCCGCAAGGCCGACGCCGATACCGCCGTAGAGCCGCTCGCGAGCGAGCGAGAGGTTCTGAAAGCCGACGTGGAGTCGCGCACCCGCGCTGACGGTCGCGGTCGCCATGATGATATCCACCGCTACGAAAGCCCTCGGGAAGGGGGTTTCGACGGTGGCAACGACTGGGACCGTCGCGACAGTGTCACCGCTGCCCACGCGGTCGAGTCGACGGGACACAGCGGTTATGTCGTTGCCGCCGACAGTCACCGACGATGCGGACAGTCGACGCGTCCGTCGTCGTTCCCGCCCGTGACGAGGGTGCACGAATCGAGCGAACGCTGGACTCGCTGGCCGCCCAGCGGTTCAACGGGAGTCTCGAGGTGATCACCGTCGCGAGCGGTGCGGAGACGCTTCGTGTCGCTCGAGCACATCCGGCCGTCGATCGGGTGCTCGCCGACGACCGCAGGGAGGGGCCCGGGGCGGCCAGAAATCGCGGTGTAGCGGGCGCCAGCGGGGATGTCCTCCTGTTCACGGACGCCGATACTGTCGTCCCGCCGTCGTGGGTTCGCCGCCATTACCGCCACTACGCCACCCCCGAGGTCGTCGGCGTCGGCGGACCGCTCCGGCCCCTCGAGAACGGACTCCGTCACCGGGCGTGCTTTCGCGTGCTCTCGGACTGGTGGTATCGCGCGTGTTGGCCGGTCGGCTTCGTCCAGCAGCCGGGATGTAACTGCAGCGTGCGACGGACGACGTTCGAGGCGATCGGCGGCTTCGACGACTCCCTGGGATACCTCGAGGACACCGACCTCTCGTTGCGACTGCGCCGCGAGGGGACCGTCGCGTACGACCATACCTGTCCCGTCGATACGTCGACTCGACGGCAAGAGCGGGTCGGCTACGGACGGCTCTGCTGGACGTATCTCGTCGGCTACCTCGAGTACGCACTGCCCGGTCTGTCGCCGACTCGAGAGTACTTTTAGCCTCTGCGGCGACCGTTACTGACGCGGGAGTCGGTCGGAACGCGGGCACCGATGCGACTGATTCGGCCGGTCCGAGCAATCCGAACGATGACCCCCACCAACGAACCGAATCGATTCGGTGGAACCGAATCACCACGAACGATTGACCGAGAAAGGACAACTTATGCCCCTTCGACGCAAGATCCGACCATGAGCAGCGACGACGAGTTCGACTACGGAAAGGACGAGCGGCTACGGAGCCGCGAAGTGACGGAGGGACCGGACAAGGCCCCACACCGCGCGATGTTCCGCGCCATGGGGTTTGACGACGAGGACTTCGGCGCGCCGATGATTGGCGTCCCGAATCCGGCGGCCGACATCACGCCGTGTAACGTCCACCTGGACGACGTCGCCGACGCGGCGCTCGAGGGCGTCGACGAGGCCGGCGGGATGCCCATCGAGTTCGGGACGATCACCATCTCCGACGCCATCTCGATGGGGACCGAGGGGATGAAGGCCTCGCTGATCTCCCGGGAACTCATCGCCGACTCCGTCGAACTCGTCTCCTTCGGCGAGCGCATGGACGGACTGGTCACCATCGGCGGCTGTGACAAGAACATGCCCGGAATGATGATGGCCTCGATCCGAACGGACCTTCCCTCCGTCTTCCTATACGGCGGCTCCATCATGCCCGGCGAGCACGAGGGCCGAGAGATCACCGTCCAGAACCTCTTCGAGGGCGTCGGCGCCGTCGCCGACGGCGAGATGGAAAGCGATGAACTCGACGAGATGGAGCGCAACGCCTGTCCCGGCGCTGGCTCCTGTGGTGGGATGTTCACCGCCAACACGATGGCCTCGATCTCCGAGGCGCTCGGGTTCGCACCTTTGGGCAGTGCCGGTCCGCTCGCCGAGGACGAAGCGCGCTACGAGGTCGCCCGCGAGGCCGGCGAACTCGCCGTCGAGGTCGTCGAGGAACAGCGCAAACCCTCCGACTTCCTCAGCAAGGACTCGTTCGAAAACGCCATCGCGTTGCAGGTCGCCATCGGCGGCTCGACCAACGCCGTCCTCCACCTGCTGGCGATGGCCGCCGAAGCCGGCGTCGACCTCTCCATCGAGGAGTTCGACGAGATCAGCCGGCGGACGCCGAAGATCGCAAACCTGCAGCCCGGCGGCACGCGGGTCATGCAGGACCTCCACGAGGTCGGCGGCGTCCCAGTTGTTCTGAACGCTCTCTACGAGGCAGACCTGCTCCACGGCGACGCGCTCACGGTCACGGGGAACACGATCGGCGAGGAACTCGAGGCGCTCGACCCGCCGGCGATCGGAGACATCGACGCCGACTTCCTCTACACCGTCGACGAGCCGAAGGACGAGCAGGGTGCCATTCGGATCCTGACGGGGAACCTCGCGCCCGGCGGCTCGGTCCTCAAGGTCACGGGCGACGACGAGCTCCACCACGAAGGACCCGTCCGCGTCTTCGAGGACGAGGAAAACGCCATGGCGTACGTCCAAGAGGGACGCGTCGAGAGCGGCGACGTGATCGTCATCCGCAACGAGGGGCCACAGGGCGGGCCCGGCATGCGTGAGATGCTGGGCGTCACGAGCGCGGTCGCCGGTCAGGGCCACGCCGAGGACGTCGCGCTCATCACCGACGGGCGCTTCTCCGGCGCGACGCGCGGATTCTCGATTGGCCATGTCGCCCCCGAAGCGTTCGCCGGCGGCCCCATCGGTCTCATCGAGGACGGCGACGTGATCACCATCGACATCGCCGACCGAACCCTTGCGGTCGACGTCAGCGACGAGGAACTCGAGGCGCGCCGCGAGGAGTGGGACCGGCCCGAACCCAACTACGAGACCGGCGTCCTGGCGAAGTTCGGTCGTGACTTCGGGTCGGCCGCCAACGGTGCCGTGACCAACCCCGGCGTCAAAGAGGACTGATCGGGGGACGTGCCCGGCCGGTCGCATCGGTTCACCCGCCCGGGTGACGGTTTCGCCACTCCCTTCGCTTTCCTGCACGAGTCTTTCCCGCCTTTGTGATCGACTACCAGCTAGACCGACCGATGAGGAAGTACTGCCTCGAGTGTGACTGGCAGATCAGCACCGACGACGGCTACACTGAAGCGGAGGTCTCGGAAAAGGCGATCGAACACTTCGTGGAGACGGGACACACGGTCGATTCGCTCCGGCTCCCGCCGCCGGTCATCCTCGAAAACTGAACGGGACCAGCACACCGGCCGCGACTCGAGACGGCCGTCTCCGTTCGATCGGACGACCGATTCCGCTCGAGCGACCGCTTACGCGCGTCGTTCGAGGATCCGATCGATGATCAGTCGAGTCGAGAGCAGTTGCTCGTCGTCGGTCGATTCCAGCGCGCTCGCCCGGCGGACCGAACAGCCGATCCCGCGGCGCTCGAGTTCGGCCGCGATGGCCTCGTCGTCGTGGTGCTGGTCGTGGCCGAGCGCGATCACGTCGGGATCGATCTCTTCGATCGGGACGAAGATGTCCTCCTCGTGGCCGAGTATCGCTTCGTCGACGGCCTCGAGCGCGCCGACGACGTCCCGCCGTTGCGTCGCGGGGCAGATCGGCGCCTCCTTGTGGTCGACGTTCGCCTTGCGGGCGACGATGACGTACAGTTCATCGCCCATTGCGGCGGCCGCCTCGAGGTAGTGGACGTGGCCGGGATGGAGGATGTCGAACGTTCCCTGGGCGATGACTGTCCGCGTCATCGCCCCATCGCCCCCCGTTCGGCGGCGGGCGCCTTCCGTGTCGATCCCGTCGTAATCGGTGCAGTAGTCACTGATAGCATCGTCTCGAGTATAGCGGGTCTCATCGTCGAAGTTCCTCGTCGATATCCGCCTGCGTGAAATCGAAGAAGTCCTCGGTCTCGGGGAGGTCGACGTCGATCACGGTGAGTTGGGTCGGCTCGCCCTGCGAATCGAACGCCTTCCAGTCCGTTTGGCGATAGGGCGCACCGATGATGACGTGAACACTCCCGCGACCGAACGTGTCCAGATCCGCGTTGCTCGGGCGGATCACGCCGTTGGGATGGGAGTGAATGCTCCCCAATGCCTTCACGTCGTTGGGAATCTGGTTCGTCTTGACAGTCGCGCTGACGCTGTTGGACTCGGTGCCGGGCACCACGAGGATATCCGTGATGACAAGGCCCTCCCGATCCAGGTCCAGGTGCTCGGCCTCAGTCCCCCGGAGAAACCCCATGTACTCGTTCGGGTGGGTCGCCTCCGAGGACTCGAGGGCGAACTCGAGGGTCTCCTCGGCGATACCGAGGATCTCGCTCGAGCGGAACAGCGCGTCGAACAGCCCCATACACCCACCTGCGGCCTTGCGGTTGCTAAACGTTCCGATGCGCCCGTTCGCCTCGACCCTCCAGTATACTCCTATTCGTCGACCGGAATCCCATCTTTCGGAACGAGGCCGTCGCGCTCGGCTACCGACTCGAGTCGACATCCCCTCTTGACAAGGGTTATACGCGACCACCCCCAAACTGCAACTCAAGATGACGCGTGACTCCGCCGGGGAACCCGGCGCAGACGACGGGGATTCCGTCGTTTACGATCTCGCTCCCGATTGTACCGCTGACGACGTTGAGACCGGTCGCTCCTATCTCGCCGAGATCAACGGCATCGTCGACTACGGCGTCTTCGTCGATCTCTCCGACTCAGTCTCCGGACTCGTCCACGAATCTGTTCTCGAGGGCACCTACGGCGTCGGCGACGAACTCGTCGTCACACTCGAAAGCATCCGCGAGAACGGTGACCTCGCCTTCGAGCCGGTCGACATCGACGACTACGCGCTCGAGACGGTCTCTCACGACTACTCCCTGACCGGAACCGACCGTCTCGAGGCGACCGTGGGCGAACAGATCCACCTCGAGGGCGTCGTGACGCAGGTCAAACAGACCGGCGGGCCGACGATTTTCCACGTCGCCGACGAGAACGGCGTCGTTCCCTGCGCCGCCTTCGAGGAGGCCGGCGTCCGCGCCTACCCCACTATCGAAGTCGGCGACGTCGTCCGCGTGACGGGAACGCCGGAACACCGCGAAGGCTCGGTCCAGATCGAGGTCGACGGCCTCTCGAAACTCGAGGACGAGGACGCCGCCGAGGCTCGCGACCGCCTTGAGGTCGCCCTCGAAGCCCGCGCCGAACCCCACGATGTTGACCCGCTGATCGACTGGCCGGCGTTCGAGAAACTTCGGCCCGACCTCGAGGAAGTCGCCCAACTGCTCCGCCGGACGGTGCTCGAGGGGCGTCCGATCCGCGTGCGCCACCACGCTGACGGCGACGGCATGTGCGCCGCCGTCCCCGTCCAGATCGCGCTCCAGCGGTTCATCGCCGAGGTTCACGAGGACGCGAACGCGCCGCGCCACCTCATCAAGCGCCTCCCCGCGAAGGCTCCCTTCTACGAGATGGAAGACGCCACCCGAGACCTGAACTTCGCGCTCGAGGACCGCGAGAAACACGGCCAGCAACTGCCGCTCCTCCTCATGCTGGACAACGGCTCGACGGCCGAGGACGTGCCAGCCTACGAGACGCTGGCCCACTACGACATCCCGATCGTCACGGTCGACCACCACCACCCCGATCCGGACGCGGTCGAGGACCTGCTCGACGCCCACGTCAATCCGTACCTCCACGACGAGGACTACCGAATCACGACGGGGATGCTCTGCGTCGAACTCGCGCGGATGATCTACCCCGATCTGGGCGACGAACTCCGCCACGTCCCTGCCGTCGCCGGACTCTCGGATCGATCAAAGGCCGACGCGATGGACGACTACATCGATCTCGCCGCCGAGGAGGGGTACGACGAGGACCGTCTCCAGAACGTCAGCGAGGCGCTGGATTACGCCGCCTTCTGGCTGCGCTATAACTCCGGCGACCAACTGATTCAGGACCTACTGCAGGTCGACAGCGACGATGAACAGCGCCACCGCGACCTCGTCGATTTCTTCGCCGATCGCGGTCGCGAGGAAGTCGACGAGCAACTCGACGCCGCGATGCCCCATCTCGAGCACGAGACGCTCGCAAACGGTGCCCACCTCTACCGGATCGATGTCGAGAACTACGCCCACCGCTTTACCTACCCCGCGCCGGGGAAGACCACCGGCGAGATCCACGACCGCAAGATCGAGGAGACCGGCGACCCGGTCATTACGGTCGGCTACGGCCCGGACTTCGCCGTCCTGCGCTCCGATGGCGTTCGACTGGACATTCCGAACATGGTCTCGGAACTCGAGGCCGAAATCGCGGGCGGCGGCGTCTCCGGCGGCGGCCACCTCGTCGTCGGCTCGATCAAGTTCGTCACCGGCAAGCGCGAGGAAGTGATCGACGCCTTAGTCGAGAAGATGGCCGAGGCCGACATCGACGAAGCGCTCTCGAGCGCGGCTCCCATCGACGACTGAGACGGACTGCTGTCAGTCGGTGACGGTGCAATCGTCGGACGGTCGCCGTTGCGCCGGGAACCCGGTACAACGATCGGGACGCGGCGACGCTTGAGCAACGAAGCGACACGGGAAAAGCAGTCGGCGGTCGGTTTTCGGTTCGATTCTCTCGACAGCAGTGATCGCTTTAGTCAGCGCCGTGACGCGGCGTGTAGCCGCAATCGTCACAAGCGAGCGAGTCGTAGCGAGTCGCAAGTGTCCCCGAACAGTCCGGGCATTGATATTCAGTTTCGAGCGAACGTTGACTTATTGCCATACATAAATCGAAGAACTGGACGTGTATAAGCTCGCCTATTATGACGGTTGAATAATACAATGGGACTAGAACGCATAGTAATACACCTCGAACCGGTATCGCAGAGCGGAGATCGGTCGCAAGCGGGATACGGCCGTCAGAACTGGTAGCGTCGCTCGTCGTCCATTGACGGATACTGATCCGCACCAGTCATCTCCTCGAACGTCATTCCGGAGAGATACTCGTCGTAGGTCACGTCGTAGGCCGACCGCAGCTGGAAGTCGAGTTTCCCGGTGTCGACGGTCGACTGAAAGAGCATGTGGATCGCCCGGCGAACCAGTTCGTCCGTCTCCTCGGGTTCGAGGGCTGTCTCGAGCAGTGCGAGTTCGTTGCGCGTTTCGCGATCCAGCGAGACGGTGAGGTCGTCGCCGATACCGGTGTAGGAGTCCGTCACTTCGTCGGTGAGATCATCGAGGCTCATAGGGGAGAGGACTCGAGCGCGTCGGATAGACCTTTCGTGGTCGGTCTGGTGGGACCTGTTTTGCGGACACAGTCGAGTCGGTCCGGACCGCCACCAGTAAGGTGTCGCAGTCGCTAGCGGAACCGATGAGTGATGCTGAGGCATCGACCAACGAGTGGGCGTTGCCCGACGACCCGGCGGCCGTTCGCGAGGCGCTGATCGGGTGGTACGAGGACGACCACCGCGATTTCCCGTGGCGGCGAACCAACGATCCCTACGAAATCCTCGTCAGCGAGGTGATGAGCCAGCAGACCCAACTGGGCCGCGTCGTCGAGGCCTGGGAGGAATTTCTCGAGCGCTGGCCGACGACCGCCGAACTGGCGGACGCCGATCGCGCCGATGTCGTGGGCTTCTGGACGGACCACAGTCTCGGGTACAACAACCGGGCGAAGTATCTCCACGAGGCCGCCGGTCAGGTTCAGGAGGAGTACGACGGCGGCTTCCCCGAAACGCCCGAGGAACTGCAGGAACTGATGGGCGTCGGTCCGTACACCGCCAACGCGGTCGCGAGCTTCGCCTTTAACGACGGCGACGCCGTCGTCGACACGAACGTCAAGCGCGTCCTCTACCGCGCCTTCGACGTGCCGGACGACGACGCAGTCTTCGAGGAAGCCGCGAGCGAACTCATGCCCGACGACAAATCTCGAGTCTGGAACAACGCGATCATGGAACTCGGCGGCGTCGCCTGCGAGCAGACACCCCGCTGTGACGAGGCGGGCTGTCCGTGGCGCGAGTGGTGTGGGGCCTACGCGACCGGTGACTTTACCGCGCCCGACGTGCCCACGCAGCCGAGTTTCGAGGGGAGCCGCCGGCAGTTTCGCGGCCGCGTGATCGCCACTCTCCGAGAGTACGACGAACTCGACGTGGATACCCTCGGTCACCGCATTCGCGTCGACTACACCCCCGACGGCGAGTACGGACGGGAGTGGCTCGAGGGGATAGTAACCGATCTCGAGGCGGACGGACTGGTCGAGTTCGATTGCGACGGAGACACTCCTATCGCACGGCTTCGGCGGTAGAACGCGCCTCACGTGAAGAATAACGCCGAACGGCCTGCATTCCCTGTCGGCCAGAGTTTCCCGTTGGCCGGGTGGAACGACGATTCCCTCATACTTGTAGCTACTCGAGAATTACAGGAACTGAGAACGCTCTCGGAATCCGCCTCGATTCCGTTCGGCCGTTTCATCGGCCCGAAAATTCGGCACTGAGGCGGTGGTCCTCGTCTCGCGAATCGGGCGTGACGATCGTAAAATCGACTGATTACACGCGGATCCCCCACAACAGCAACTAATTAGCGGATTGGAGAGTCCGACGGAAGCGATAGTCATCGGAATTGGGTGGCGGGAAAGGCTACCGGAAACCAAACCCGTCTATACGTCTTCGTGGTGGACTTCGGTGATGACCACAGTCGTCGAACTCGAGATTCCGGCTGCGCGACTCGGCTTCGCCCGGACGTTCGATCGAGTGTCGACGTTCGAGTTTCAGGTCGGCGGGATGATCGGTGGGTCGTCGCCGCTCGTCTGGACGAACGGCCCGGACCGCGAGACGGTCGAGCAGGCGCTCGAGGCAGATCCGTCGGTCGACGTGATCGCGAGCATCGCCGACGACGCTGATGAGTCCGCGGCGGACGACGGAGTGACGCCCGGCCAGAACGATCGCTGGTTGTTCCGACTTGAGTTCGGAGACGGCGTGAAACTGCTCGAACAGATCGTCACCGAGACCGACGGCGCGATCCTGACGGCTCGAGGAGCGAACGGGCGGTGGATGCTGAAGTTACTGTTCGACGATCGGGAATCGGTGTCGACGTGTCACGAGTTGTTTGAGCAATACGAGTACCAGGCCGTCGTCACCCGAATTAGCGGTATCGACGATCTCGCGAGCGCGCAAACACCCCTGACCGAAACGCAGTACGAGACGATCTGCAAGGCGCACGAACTCGGCTACTTCGACATCCCGAGGGGGGTGACGCTCAAGGAGTTGGCCGCGGAGCTCGACGTCTCACATCAGGCGCTCTCGGAACGACTCCGGCGGAGTCACGCCGCTCTCGTCAGCGCGGAACTGTCCGAGCGAACTGCACCGATGGAGATAGATCCCTAATTGGTCCGTCCGTTGCTCGAGTATACGACTGCGGTGAATGCATCATCCCGTACCGACAGTATTGTTGCTGTATCCAAATCCTGACCTTATTTCTCGTGATGGTTTCATTCTGAGTTACTTATCGGCGTATTTGTCCCAATAGGTAGCTTTAATATTGGACAGTAAGATACTAGGATGTCGGCGTGATGCCGACCGGCCGAAACACCGAGAAGCGCTGTGACGCCGGTAGATCACCCGTGCTCAAGGTAGATCACCCGTGCTCAATTACGACGCGCGGTCATTCGTGGCTGTGTGACCGCGCTGGTACCGGATCCGTGACGGGTCGTCTCACGACCCACACACTGTTTCCGTCGCCGAACGACCGATCCTGCAGGTCAACGAGTGAATAGTTTTATCTGTTGAACGATAATACTGTCAGTCGTGAATTCGAGTGGTCGAACGCAGCCAGACGGATGCCGTCAGTAAATCACCGCACGCATCCGATGCCGTCGACGGTCCAGCTGATCTCTCACTCGACGATATTTATCACCTTCTGCAGACGAAGCGCCGTCGGGACGTGCTCCGGTACCTCCACGAAGAGGGCGGACGGGTCCGGTTGCGAGACCTCTCTGAACAGGTCGCCGCCTGGGAGCAAGAGACAGCGATCGAAAACCTGAGTTCCAACGAGCGCCAGCGGGTCTACATTTCGCTGTATCAATCTCACCTGCCGAAACTCGACAATCACGGAATCGTCACGTACGACAAAGACCGCGGTTGGGTCGAGCCAACGCCACTCGTGGCACGGCTGCGTCCCTATCTCGAGCCCCCGCATCAGGCCCCGTCATCCGAACTGTGGCCGCGACGGTACGCGGCGACAATCGCCCTCTGTGGGCTGCTTCTCGGGATGATCGCGGCGGGGATCGTTCCGGTTTCCGGACTCGTCGGTGCGGGACTCGTTCTCGTCGCGTTTGCCACCGTGACGGGAATACACGCGTGGTCGACCGGTGTGTTCCGCCGATAACGCCTCGGCGGGGACGTTCCGCCGATACCGTCTCGGCGGGGACGTTCCGACGATACCGCTCCGGTGTTCTCCGAGCGCGATAGTCGAGCGACGACCGTCAATCGACGCGGGACGGTGCAATCGCGTTCGTTTCACGGGACCGCTCGAGGAGCCGGTGGACGTGGAACGCGACCGAAAAGTCCTGCGGGCTGGGAAGCGCGCAGGCGAGCCAGCCGATGGTCGCGGCGGCGACGATCGGCGTGTCGCTCGTCACGTAGCCGGCGGCGGCCAGTCCGAAAGCCGGAATCGCGAGGAGGGCGGGTGCGAGTGCAGCGAGGCGCAGCGCCCAGGGCGATTCGTTCCCGGTCGGCCGAGGATAGACGGCGGCCCACGGACGGGTCGTTACCAGCGCGACGATCCCGTCGGGGCGGCCGGGGAAATAGGAGACGGAGTACTCGACGCGAGCGAGTCGAAGGACCGTCGCGTGTGCCCACTCGTGGGCCACCAGACCGATCGCGACCGCGAGGGCGAGCGCACAGCCAGCAACCACCACGTTTGTGCCGATCATAGGATGCGTGAGATGCATACCATGGCTGGTGCCTCCATAGCGGAGGCGTCTCACGCGTCCGAGTCGAGGAGCTTCCGGTGGAAGGCCCTCCGGCTGTACCAGTTGCCGCCTTAAGGGCGAGGAGTCTCAGACTGATCGGAACGTCCAGCGCTGGTTGGCACCGCCGGTGTCGGGCCACTGCATGACGTTCGCGCCGTTCGCGGTCGACCAGTCCTCGACGTCGGCGACCGTGCCGCTGTGGACGGCCTCGAGTGCGTACTGGCCGCCGTCGTCGACGATACGCCAGCGCTGGCAGTCACAGCCGATCGCGGCGTACTGCTGGACGTTCGCCCCGTCGCTCGTGTCCGCGTTCGCCACCTCGAGGAACTTGCCGCTATTCTCGTTTCGGATGTGGTACTCGCCGTTGCCCAGATCCTCGACGGACCACTGCTGCGTTGGATGGCCGTTGGCGGGCCACTGCTGGACGTTCGCGCCGTCGGCCGTCGAGGCGTTCGCCACCTCGAGTAGCTGGCCGCTGTGGACGCTGACGATCTCGTAGGTACCCGTCGAAATCGGACCGCTCGCGCTGCCGTCTTCGCCATCGTCGCCACCGCCGTCACCGGGGGGCGAGCCGCCGCCTTCGACGGCGCTCGCCCACTCCGCGAGCCAGTCGCGCAGGCCGCTGTCGGGCACCGAGAGCGAGTGCGTGTTCACCGGAAGGAACGGATAGCCGCCGACCTCGTCGTGGTGACCGACCCAGTAGTCGTACGGCGAGTCGAGTCGATCGTTGCCCGCGCGGTCGCGGATCTCCTGGATGATCCGCTGGTCGTTGCCGGTCCGGTCGGCCGGCCGTGCGCCCGCGTTCGCGAGGTTGTGACGTTCGACATCGCCCGCGGGCAACTCGGAGAGGCCGCTGGGCCACAGCGGCGGCGAACCCGTGCTCGGGACCTCCGCGAACGACTGGCCGTCGAGCGCCGGATCGGCCGTCACGTTGTCCCGGTGGTAGGCCGTGGGCGTTCCCTCGAGAATCGGGTCGCCGGTATCAGTCAGCCCGGTGTAGACGTTGCCGACGAAGCTCGTGGTGGCGGAGCTATCGGCGTTTGCCGACTCGTCGAAGAAGTAGGTGAGATTGTTGACGACGACCGAGCTCGTGTCGGCCTTGAGCCGCGGGAGGCGGCCGCGACACTTCGCCCAGACGTTGCCCGCCAGCGTCACGTTCGACGCGCCGTCGCCGACGAGCGTGCCGTAGTTGTGGTCGCCCTCGTTGCCGTAGGGGTTCCACAGCCCCTCGTAGATCAGCGAGTTGATGACCGTGGTATTCTGTGTATCGTAGCCGACGGAGAGACACTCGTCGACACCCCACGAGGCCGTCACGTGGTCGACGACGTTGTTCTGCGTGCCGTCCTGGGTGTTGAACGCGTCGTTGCCCTGGATCGAGCCATTGCCGGGGCCGATCCGAGACCGGATGTGCTGGACGACGCAGTCGTTAGCCCCGATCTGGACGGCACCTTTGATAAACGTGATCCCGGGTGAGGGTGCCGTCTGGCCGGCCACCCAGCACTTGTCTTCCGTGATCGCCAGATTGCTGTTTCCGAGATCGATCGTCCCGCTGGTCTCGAAGACGACGAGGCGCGGGCCGCTCATCTGGAACGCGTCCGCGACCGCGCTCCGGGTCGGCTCCGTAACCCGAATTACCTGTACGTTCTCGTTCTCGAGCCACGAGGTGTCCGCGAACCCGTCGTTGAGTCCGTACTGTGCGGCGCCGGACTGCGCCACCGCCGACCCGACGAGCGAACGCATCGATCCCGCGCCGATCATCGCCGATGCCGCCGCCGTTTTCAGGTACTGCCGCCGTGAGTGGTTCATGGATCCTGGCTGGACACAATTATCGCACAGTAAATATATATTTTTACTAGATGAATTATACTCAAATATGAAGGCACTCATATGGCCGGACCGAAACAGACCGTTTCGCGACCGCTCGCGGCTGTACGTGATACCAGTGATGAATCGAGTCGCTCCCGATCGGCCGGCCAAAGGTTAAGTAGCGGTTTGTGGTAACAATCATCATGACGACTACTAACACGCTCGAGTTTGGCCACGCGGATCGCAAAGAGATATACGAGTACGTCGAGCGCCGCGGAGCGGTCGATCCCGAAGAAACTCGAGACCAGCTGGGTCTCGATCCAGGTGGCTTCCGCCACCACATCGCGATCCTCAAGCGAGACGGCCGAATCGAGGAGGAAGACGGCACGCTCAGAGTCACGATCAACGCGGGGGCGGAAGAGGAGTACGTCTCCGAAGCGCTCGAGTTTCACATCAGGCCGGCGCGCCAGGAGGACCTGACGGGGATCGTCGGCGCGATCCGGCAGGTCGCCGAGGAGAAAACGTACATCGAGGCGGAAAGCGTCGCCGACGAGATCGACCACGAGAACGCGTTGCTCCGACACAACGAACTCCAGTCCCGGATGTTTTTCGTCGCCACGGTCGACGGCGATGTCGTCGGCTGGGTCCACCTTCACGCACCGGAGTTAGAGAAGCTGAGTCACACCGCCGAACTCACCGTCGGCGTCCTCGAGGAGTACCGCGACCACGGCATCGGCTCGCATCTCCTCTCGCGCGGCCTCGAGTGGGCCGGCTCCAACGGCTACGAAAGGGTCTACCAGAGCGTGCCGTCGACCAACGAGGAGGCGATCTCGTTCCTCGAGATGCACGACTGGGAGACCGAAGCGGTCCGCGAGGATCACTACAAACTCAACGGCCACTACGTCGACGAGGTGATGATGGCCGTCGATCTGTAGCCCCAGTCACGTTCGATTCGGAAAACGTGTCGCTTTCTAACCAATCCATTTTATATGACCGTCTCTGGAACCGAGAGGTATGCGTCTTGCCACCCCCGCGCAGTCCGAGTGGGAGGGATGGGGGGAATCGACCGCCGTAATCGTCGCAATGGGGCTCGCGCTCGCGGTCGCCGGAATCGTTCAGACGCTCGAGACGCCGGTTTCACAGCCGGTCGTCGCGTTCGAACTGTTCGTCTCGCTGCTCGTGCCGACCGGGCTGGCCACCGGCGGCTATTGGCTGGCCAGTCAGGACATCTCGCCGGACGTTCGCTGGCGAGCCGCGACCAGGGTCTCGATCGGAATCGTCGTCGCGTGTGCGCTCGCCGTCTGGCTCATCGGCTACGTCACGCTCGAGGGCGGAGCGATCCGCGATCCGCTATCGCTGGTGACGGTCCTCGCGGCAGTCGGCGGTGTGACCGGCTTCGCCAGTGTCGTTCGGGAACCGCTACGAAACGAGTCCAGTTCGATGGATAACTGTGCGGTCAACGGAGACACAGCGGCGGCGCCGTCGCCAACCGCGGCCGCCGCCGATACGAAATCAACGACTGGAGAATCGACAGCGGGTACGACCGAAACGACGGCACCGACCGACGAGCGGATTTCGGACGCGATGGATACGACTGACGAGACAGCGACTCCTCGTGCGTCGGCAGCCACCACTGCATCGGCAGCCACCGATGCTTCGACAGCCGCCACTGCGTCGGCAGCCACCACTGCCTCGGCATCGACAACAACGGAGGCGACGTCACGCGCTGGTGTGTCCCCGGACGCTGACATCGCCGCTGGTCCCGGCGACCCGACACATCTTATCGATTCGGCCGGGGACCCGAAGTCCGAAGAGCCCGACGCACCGCCGCTGCCAGCGCGGGATCCGGGCATCGACACCGTCGCAGCCGTTCCGTCGACGGCGGAGACGGTCCTCGACGTACTCCAGAACGAGCGCGCTCGAGTCGCACTTGCCGTGCTCTACCACGAGTGGAACGGCGAGACCCGGTCGGCCGACGACCTCGCTCGCGCGGTCGCTTCGCACACGGACGACTCCGCTGACGCCATTGCAGCCGGGCTCCGACACACTACCCTCCCGAAACTGGCGGCGATTCGAGCGATCGACTGGGACCCCCACACGGATCTCGTCTCGGAATCCGACCATGCCGTCTTCGAAGAGGGGGTTCGCGAGGCGTCGGTCCTCCTCGAGGCGTTCGAACCGGGAACCAGATAGCCGGGGCCGCCCGCTGTTCGGGTGGCGACGCGGGATTCCGGAACTGGGATCCAAAAATCCAGCCCCCCGCAGCGAACGCCGATCACCGCGGTGCCCGAAGCGGAGACGGCCGAATCGGTCCCACCCGTGCGTAGTAACGGAATCGAAAGGTAGTTTTCCCGGACCCTGCTACGCTGAGTCATGCTTTCGATCGCGCTTGCCGGAAAGCCAAACGCCGGCAAGTCTACGTTCTATACCGCGGCGACGATGGCAGAGGTCGACGTCGCCAACTATCCGTTCACCACGATCGACGCCAACCGCGGGGTGAGCTACGTCCGGACCGAGTGTCCCTGCCTCGAGCGCGACGAGCGCTGTACCGCCGATAACTGCAAGGACGGCAAGCGCTACGTCCCGATCGAACTCCTGGACGTGGCGGGGCTCGTCCCGGGCGCTCACGAGGGAAAGGGGCTAGGAAACCAGTTCCTCGACGAGCTCACGAACGCGGACGTGATCATCAACGTCGTCGACGCCTCCGGCGGGACCAACGAGAAGGGCGAACCCGTCGACATCGGCGACCACGACCCGCTCGAGGACATTGACTTCATCGAGGAGGAGATGGATCTCTGGCTGGCTGGCATCGTCGAGAACAACTGGGAGTCCGTCGAGCGCAAGTCCCGCTCGCCTGACTTCGATATCGACGACGTGCTGGCGGACATGCTCTCTGGCTTCGGCGCGTCGCCAAAGCAGATCGCCATCGTCCTCCGCGACCTCGAGTATCCCGACGACCCGATTCAGTGGGAGGACGAGCACCGCGAGGCGCTCGCACGTGACGTCCGCCAGCGGACCAAACCGATCGTCGTCGCGGCGAACAAGATCGACATCGCGCCCGAGGAGAACGTCGAACGCCTGCTCGAGTTGGACAAACCGGTGATTCCCACGACAGCGGAGGGCGAACTCGCGCTCCGCCGGGCCGCAGAAAACGGGCTGATCGAGTACGATCCCGGCGACGAAACGATCGCGATCGGTGATGACGTCAACGACGCCCAGCGCGAGGCACTCGAGGGGATCGCGGACACCATGGCCGAGTGGGGCGGCACCGGCGTTCAGGCGGCGCTCGATTACGCGGTCTACGATCTGCTCGACCACCTCACCGCCTACCCGGTCGAGGACGCTTCGAAGTGGTCCGACGGGAGCGGCAACGTCCTGCCGGACGCCTTCCTGTTACCTGAGGGATCGACGCCCGTTGACCTCGCCTACACCGTCCACTCCGACATCGGCGACGGCTACCTACACGCGGTGAACGCGAAGTCGAATCGCGAGATCAGCGAGGAGTACGAACTCGAGGAGGGCGACGTGATCAAGATCGTGAGCACTAACTGACAACACTATAATAAACTGAATACTGTGTTTTAGGCAGGTGTTGCGACCAGTACAGAACAAAGAGTTTGCAGTCTCCGTCTCAAAGCGAGCCGTATTAGGTAAGGTATTTATCAATTAAATCTAACATAAGGGTATGAGTGCTAACCAGTGCGAAGAGAAAATCGACGTAAATAATGCAGTTTCGATAGTCATTCTTGCGAGTGCTCTTGGAGGGGCATTTGGGTATCTATTCACCGTCCATCTCATCGAATCGTTTGCTTCGGAACTTGAGGCAGTGTGGCTTACTACAGTCATATTCGCTGTTATTGGGCTGTATCTATGGAATTATCTTCGACAGTAACTCTCTCCTCCATTGCAGATGAACGAAACGCTACTACTCAGTTCGCATCTGCAGTGATCGCGAAGATCGAAGCAGATCAAAATGAAGTTTATCGGTTGTAAGTTCTGCTCCATCGCCGGAACCCTTATTGTGAATTATCCATAATTCGTAATCGAGATGGCGCAATCACCCCCTAGGTCAGGTCGGCCACCTATTCAGCAGCTTCAAACGGTCGTAGACCTCCTCGAGACGCCGGCACTTGCTCGGATGTACGCCCATATCTTACAACACGGCCCGGCCACAGTTTCCGAGATCGTCGATGTGCATGACATCCCACAGGGGACCGCCTACGACTACGTTCAGAACCTCGAAACAGCTGGCTTAGTGGAGAAAACCCGTGACCAACGCCCATACGAATATGACGCCGAGTCGATTTCACTCACGCTCTCGACGGACGGAGAGACCCAAACGATCACGCCGGCACTTATCGCAGCGGTTGCCCGCCGCGACGAGGACGAGGACATCGATGTCTACATCGAACGCCACGGGCTTGACGGCCTAGCGGTCGCGCTGGAGTACACCTACGAGTATGTCGATGGAACGGTCAACCATCGCATCGCAGCCCGCGAACTCGAAATCTCGCCGCTTGAGGCCGAGATTATTCTTCAAGCGCTCGAACCAGTCGCTACCGAGTACGCCGACGCGGCTGCATGACGACTGCATACGTCGCCGATACCGGCGTCTTCGTGCGGTGTGGTGGTCCGGACAATGACAAGTTTCAACGGCTTCGCCGGGCAGTTCGACAGGCCGGTGTCTCCCTACGCATCCCCCAACACGTCTACGAAGAACTCGGGGGCGACCCAGCTGCAGACGAGTATCCCTCGGGGAACATTCCCTATCCCGATGGGTTCGAGGAAGGATGGATCGTCGTCGCCGACGAGTTGGACTATACCAATTCGCTCGTTTCGACGATAATGGACGACGCTCGCCGCTTCATTGCCAACGAGACCGATCGGAACGTGGATATCACTGAGAAAGCAGATACAGCGCTTGTCGGGCTTGCTGCTCAATTACTCGAGACCGATCAGGCCGACCACGTTATTCTCTTGACAACCGACAAACCTGCGGGGCGGGCGGCCGAAACGCTCCTGCCACAGCACGGCTTCAGCGACCGGCTCGAGTACCGGTACGTCAGCGTCGAGTATCTCGAGATGATCTCAGCCGACGAATTTCGCTGACGCAGACCCTATGTGAGACCCGATGATCGATGACAGCTCTGCCCGTTCTGAAAACACTCTCGACGAGATGTTCGAGCGCTACCTTCAGAACAAGGGGCTCTGGTGAACCGCTGGACGGCATCGGTTTCGACCGTTAGAACTAGGAGTATGAAGCGGGAAACCGTCGATGCTCTATGTCGAAGATCTCCTGATTCACGAGCTAAGTCGTTCAGTTAGCTAAAAATGCTGTTGGTGAGCGGCGACTTCGCCGAGTATGCGGTGGTGTCGCTGCACTGTTATTTACGCGAAACACTCCGCGAAGACGGTGTGAGACCACTGATCAAACACCGTGAGTTCCGGCCCATCGATCACGCGCACAATGCGCGGATCGCTGGGCCTCGATACCGCCAACGAGCGATGTGTGAGACCGTCTTTTCGACGGTCAAGCGCACGCTCGGCAACGCCGTGCGTCCGCGAACTTGGTACGGTGAATTTCGTGAACTCGTCTTGATGTGTGCGGTTCACAACATCAAGCGATCTCTGAAACAGTGAAATCAAGCTACGTCTGCCGATTCACTACAGCCTATATGTTGTGTACACTGTGTGTACTCAGAAATGGTAATCAAGATCGTGAGCACCAACTGATTACGGTTCTCGTCGACCCGGATTCCGGAGGCCTTTTGTAGCGATAGCAAAGAGAAGGTGGTAGGCGGCACGGTCAGGCAGCACCTTTCAGCCCGCGTGGTTTCCACGTGCGGCCACCGTTGACTGACCTACCCCGTCTCTCTAATACTTGTGAGCGACTGCTGTTGCGCCCGTAGCGGCGCTTCACTGTCCGACAACGTGTGAGTTCAGTCGCGCTACCTGAGATCGTGAGCGGGAATCGTAACTGAGGGCCGATAGCCTGCCAACAGGAGTCTCACGACGGCTGTCGGGTAGAGATGAGTATTTGCTCACTGGCGACCTACACCGACTATGACGCCTCGTTCAACCCGCGTTTCCGACCCCCGTCGCGAACGAACGACGGCACAGTTGGCCGTCCTCGCCGATCGCCTCAAGGCGACGGAGCAGCGCCAGCAGCACCTGCAGAACACGCTGGCCGGGCTTGCCCGGGAAGTCGGCGTCTCCGTCGGCTGTGTATGTGGGCACTGCGATGAGAGTCACACGCTCATCAAAGACGGCACGATGTACTGTCCGAGATGTGGCTACCGGCGATCGGTGTAGGCCGCCTCGAGTACCCGAAAGTCGGACCGAGGGCGCTCACACCAGGCGGCCGAGCGGATCGAACCGAACCGCGGCCACGAGGACGGCGAGGAAGACGTACGAGCCGCGGATGAGGAGCATCGTCGCGAGTTCGGGATCCGCCCGTCGCGCGACCCCGGCGACCGCGACGAACGCGAGAACCGCGAGGAGGGACGTAAGGGGGAAGAGACGAGCGATGGCGAAAGCGACCACGACCAGTAGTGCGACAGTCATCAGTCCGTAAGCGACGCTGTACGCACGGTCGGGGCCGACGACGACCGCGACGGTCCGTTTCTCGATCGAGCGATCGTACGCGTAGTCCTGCGTGTCGTCGATCACCTTGATCCCGGAGAGGAGCGTGAGGAAGACGACGGCGAAACCGAGCGGAACAACCCCGATCGTCCCTGCTTGCACGTAGAACCCCCCGAGCATGGACAGGGCGATACCCAGGGGGTAGCCAGTCGTCGCCGTCACCGGGTTCATGTCGAGTTGCGGCGCGTGGTGGTAGGCGATCAGCCACGTCGGAACGACCAGTACGACCGCGACCGGACCGACGAGAAGTCCCAGGACCACACAACACAGCGCGAACACCGCCGTCGACAGTCCGAGTGCGATCCGACAGCCGCGTTCGGTCAACGGATGGTCGTCGTCCTCGCCGCGGACGTGGAAATCGACGTAGCCGTCTTTTACGTGTGCCGTGTAGACCGCGGCGAACATCGCGACGACGTGAACCGCCGCGGTCAGCGGGTCGACGGTTCCAGCGAGGATCGCGCCGAACAGCGAGGCCGCGAGCGGCGGCGTCATGAAGACGGGATGAACCTGCGACCAGAGCGCTCGAGCGGTCGTGTCGACTCCGGCGGTGTCCCTGGCGAGGGCCATATGCGGGCGACAACGAACTGAAGTATAATACCCGGGCCGGGGCCGCACGAGCTGGAACCGGCCCGCCGGAACACACAATTTGATGTGAGATGACGTGCCACGAGGGAGCATGGCAGATAGCTATACGGGTGCGGATCTCTTCACCGACGCCCTCGAGTCGTACGGCGTCGACTACGTCTTCGGCAATCCGGGAACGACCGAACTGCCGATCATGGACGCGATCGGCCGGAGCGACCTCGAGTACCGACTCGGGCTCCACGAGGACATCGCAGTGGGAATGGCCGGTGGCTACGCTCAGCGCAGGCGATATCACGCCCACCACGACGACTCGATCACCCCGGTCGGCGTGGCGAATCTCCACATCGCGCCGGGATTGGCCCACGGACTGGGGAACCTCTACGCGGCCAAGATCGCCGGCGCGCCGTTGGTCGTGACGGCGGGGAATCACAGCACGGACTTCCGCCACGAGGAGCCGATTCTCTCGGGCGATCTGGTCGACATGGCCGACCAGTTCTGCAAGTGGTCCGACGAGGTACTGGACGTCTCGGCACTGCCGACGATGCTCCGCCGGGCGTTCCGGGTCGCGATGACGCCCCCGACCGGCCCTGTCTTCCTCGGACTGCCCCTCGACGTGATGCTCGAGGAAACCGACGCCGAGCCCGAACGACTTGGTCCGATTCCGAACGCGGGCAGCGGCGATCCGGCACAACTCGAGCGCGCTGCCGACCTGCTGGTCGACGCAGACGATCCGGTGATGGTCGTCGGGGACCACGTCGCCCGCTCCGGTGCCGACGCCGTTGCCGCGGCGGTCGAACTCGCGGAGGCGACGGGTGCCCGCGTCCACGGGGAGATCCTCTCCTGCGAAGTGGACTTCCCCACCGACCACGAGCAGTGGGTCTCCTACCTGCCGACCAGCGAGAGTCTGGCCGCGATGTTGATGGACACCGATACGATCTTGTTCGCCGGCTGTTCGACGAACACGACGCTGACCCGCCACGAGGAGGCGCTGGTCGATCCCGACACGACCTGCATCCACCTGAGCGACGACGCCTGGCAGGTCGGCAAGAATCAACCCGCCGACGCGGCAGTGATCGGCGACCCGGGGCTCGGTATGCAGGATCTCACCGAGCGCGTTCGCGGGAAACTCTCCGATGACGTCGTGGCCGACCGGCTCGCGGAAGTCGCGGAGGTCAAGGAGACCGTCGAGTCCCAGATGGCCGGCTACGGCGAGGCCGACGGGGACGATCCGCGGTCGTCGAAGGCCGAACTGGTCGACGCGATGGAGCGCGTGGCCGGCGACGCGGCCATCGTCGACGAGGGTGTCACCTCGAAGTACGCCATGCTGACCCGGTGGGACCTCGGCCCCGAACAGTACATGTCGAACAAGGGCGGCGGCCTCGGCTACGGGCTGCCGGCCGCGGTCGGCGCGGCCGTCGCCGAAGAACAACTCGAGGAGCCCCGCGACGTGGTCGGCTTCATCGGCGACGGCTCCTACCAGTACTACCCGCACTCGATATACAGCGCCGCCCGGTACGATCTGGACCTGACGGTCGTCATCTCGGACAACCGCAACTACCGGATCCTGAAGGACAATACGCTCCACCTCATGGGTGGAGAAGAAGACGACTACGAGTTCGTCGGGATGGACTTCGAGCCGGCGGTCGATCTCGTCAAGAACGCCGAGAGTCACGGCGCGCGCGCCGAACGTATCGAGACGCCGGACGGGATCGAGGGCGCACTCGAGGACGCGCTCGAACGCGAGGGGCCGGACGTCTTGGACGTGCTGGTTCAGGACTGACGGTCCAGATGGCACCGGAGAACCGGTGCCCGGGACGACGCTGTCGGCGACCGCGGGACCCCTCACTCAGCGGCCTCGAGCGCCCGACCGAGCGCGACGGCCGTCGCCTCGTCGTACCAGTCGGTCACGAGCTGACAGCCGACCGGATCACCGTCCCCTCTCTCCGTCGCGACCGGAACCGAGAGCGCCGGATGCCCGGTGAGGTTGAACGGGCCGGTGTTGGCGATCGTTCGCAGGAGGTCCGCGTCCTCGCTGATCTCGCCGTAATCGGGCGCGCTCATCGGCGTCGTCGGCAACAACAGCGCGTCGCAGTCCGTGAGTCGGTCGTCGATGACGCCCTCGAACTCCCGGCGAACGTTCTGCGCAGCCACGTACCCCTCACCGTCGTCGACCGCGGTTAGCGCCCGCCCGAGGACGAGTCGAGCGCGCACGTTCTCGCCCAGTTCGTCCGCGTCCATCGACGCCACCGCCTCACGCCAGGGCTCGCTGTAGCCGGTTCCGACGCCGTAGTCTTGCCCCGCCTGCGCGACTAGCGTCGTGAACTCCGTGGCGGTGACGGCGGCGTTAACCAGCGACTGGGTCTCGAAGCCGGGGAGCGACGCCGGTTCGACGGTCGCGCCCGCCGCCGCCAGTCGGTCGGCCGCTCGCTCGACGGCCGCAGCGACATCGTCGTCGGCGCCGTCCTGTGCCTCGGTCACGAGGCCGACCGTCAGCCCGTCGATGTCTCGATCCAGCCCGTCGGTCGGGGTCGGTTCGCGCGTCCCGACCGTCGACGGATCGCGGCGGTCGGGACCGTTGATCGCCTCGAGGACGGTGGCCGCAGTCTCCACGTCGGGCGCGAGCGGGCCGATATGGTCGAGCGAGGTCGCCAGGTCCGCGAAGCCGAACCGCGGCACGGTCCGGAACGTCGGTTTGAACCCGACCACGCCGCAGAAGGAGGCGGGGATGCGAACCGAGCCGCCGGTGTCGGTGCCCAGCGCCGCGTCGACCAGCCCGGCGGCGACGGCCGCCCCGCTCCCGCTCGAGGAGCCCCCCGGCACGCCCTCGGCACTCGGGTTCTCGACGGGCCCGTGCGCGCAGGTCTCGCTCGTGGTGAAGTAGGCGAACTCGTCCATGTTCGTCGTCCCGACGAGGTCCGCGCCCGCGTCGAGCAACCGCTCGGTGACAGCCGCGTGGTACTCGGGCTCGAAGGCGAGCGCGTCCGAGCCACAGGTCATCGGGACGCCCGCGACGGCGATGTTGTCCTTGACCGCGATTTCGGTCCCCGCGAGCGGGCCCGACTCGGCGCCGGACAGCTCGCACCGATACAGGAAGGCGTTGTACTCGTCGTCGTCTTCCCCGACGTTCGCCGCGGGATCGGACTGGGTCGTCGTCGGCTCGAGGTCTCCGAGCAGGGCGGCGGTCGCCTCCGCTTCGGCCGTGTAGCCCTCTCGCTCGGCCTCGGAGAGGGTGAGTCCGTAGGTCGTCGCCGCCGCCTCGATCGCCTCGGAGATGGTATCGTCTACCATGAGGGACGGTGACACCACCCGCGTCTTAACGGTTGGGTCGCCGGCAGGGGACGAGGGTCGTCAGGAGCGCCAGTACGCCGGCGTCAGGATTACCAGCACGGAGAGGATCTCGAGTCGGCCGATCCACATCAGGAAGGTCATGTACAGCTTCGCAGCGTTCGAGAAGGGTTCGTAGCTGTTCATCGGCCCGACGACGCCGACGCCCGGGCCGACATTCCCGAGCGTCGCGATCGTCGCGCTGATCGCCTCGAGTCCCGACAGCGAGAGGTCGGGTGTTCGGTGCGCATCGAGAAGGAGCAGGACGGTCGAGACGACGAACAGCGTCAGGAAGAGAAGAACGAAGACGAAAATGCCGTGGATCGCTTCCTCGTCGATAACGTCGCCCGTGTCACCCATCCGAACCGGCCGGATTGCCTGCGGATGGACGGTCGTGAACAACTCTCTCTGAATCGACTTTCCGACGACGTACCAGCGGATGATCTTGATCGAACCGGCCGCAGAGCCCGCCGAGCCACCGAGGAACATCGCGAACAGGAGAATCACCTGCGTCGACTCGCTCCACGTGTTGAAGTCCATGCTGGCGTAGCCGGTGGTCGTCACGATCGCGAGCGTCTGGAAGAGGCCGTGGCGCAGCGAGCGCTCGAGACTCCCCGGAATCGCGGCGACGCTCTCCGGCACCGTCTCGAGGCCAACCCCGAGGAAGAGGAGCAGGGAGAGGAGACCGCCGATGACACCCATCGACAGAATATACGATCGGAACTCGGCGTTGCTCGTCAGACGTTCGGGGTGGCCGCGCCAGGCGTACCAGTAGAGCGCGAAGTTCGCCCCGGCGACGATCATGAAGACCATGACCGCCCACTGGACGATCGGTTCGAACGCCTCGACGCTGCGCCCCTCCGGCGAGAACCCGCCGGTCGGCAGCGACGTGAGCGCGTGGGAGACGGCGTTGTAAAACGTCATGTTCGGAGCTAGCCCGGCGAGATGGAGCCCGTAGTAGACGGCCACCGCTGCGAGCGTGAACCAGGCGTAGATCAGCCAGAGCGCCCGCGCCGTTTGCCTGATTCGCGGCGTTAGCTTCTCGACCTGTAGCCCCGGTGATTCCTCTCGAATGAGCTGTGTGCCACCGACGGAAAGCTCAGAGAGGATCGCGACCATGAGCACGATGATTCCCATCCCGCCGAGCCACTGGGTGAGCTGTCGCCACAGCATGATCGACCGCGAGTGGGTCTCGACGGAAATCTCGCCCATGACCGTCGCGCCGGTCGTCGTGAACCCGCTCATGCTTTCGAACAGCGCGTTGACGGGATGTGCGATCGTCCCCGTCCCGGCGACGAGATACGGGATCATCCCGACGAGCGGAAGCACTAACCACGTCAGTGCGACGAGCAAGAACGCTTCACGGTGCTCGAGGTCCGGATCGGGCTCGAGGCGCTCGAGACCCGTCCCGACGGCGACGGCGACGACGAGCGCGACGAGAAACGGAAGCGGACTCTCCCGGTAGAACAGTGCGACGGCCGTCGGAACCAGCAGGGAAAGCGAGAGATACTTCAGCACCGTGCCGAGGAGACTCAAACTGGATCGGACATCAACGTGAATCCTTCCTCTCATTCTAAATACCAATCTGGCGGAAGCGAGACGCGCTTCTCGCTCGACCGAACGTAACTACCTCCGACAGATTCGATGTACAGCAATAAAAACTGTGTCTCGAGACCGCCTCGGCCGAGAAACGGGGGAGTCCACGGGCGTCACGAAAAGAACTGCCGGTGGTGTTCGCCCATTGCCGCTCGAGACGTTTCCGAGAACGCGGCGATGTAGTCCATGTTGAAGTACGACCAGGCCTCGTCGGCGGGATCCGCGTAAACGTCGATCGCATCGGCTTCGGTCGCAAACCGGTGATTTCGCGGCGTGTTCCGACTTTCCATCGCCGAGTAGCCCGTGGCCATCGGCGTGATCCCGTGTCGGACGAACCAGCCGCTGGCTGCGGGATGGTCCTGAGCGCCACAGCTGTGTGCGCGAACCACCGGCGAGCGGTCGGGCTCGTCGGCCGGATAGTACGGAAAGTCGGCCCAGCCGATGACAGCGTGCCCGCACTCGTGGGCCGCGAAGTTCCGAACGAGTTCCCGCGGCGTCCCGAACCGCCAGCCGAGCAGATCGACGAGTTCGGTATTGACGTAGCCGTACGCTCCGGGCGCTGCGTATTCGCTCCCGTCGTGTCCCGCGTACGAACGCATTGCACCCGCGGTCGTCGTTCCGTCTTCGACGACGAACAGCGTCACCGTTTCCGGCGTCCGATCGGCTCTGAGTACGTCGTCGGTTTCGATCGCGTCGAGCGTTTCACCGTGGGACGGCGACACTCCGAACGTCGCGACCGAGGGTTCGTCCGTCGTCACCTCGGCCGTCCCCGGGGTCGCGTCCGTCCACGTCTCGGCGAACAGTTCGACGCCCTCGAGGACGGACTCGAGCGCGTCGTCGGTCGGCTCGACGGAGTCGTGGCGGACGACTTCGATCGTCAGATCGCCGTCACCGACGGTCGCCGAGCCGGTTCCCGATGCGACGGCCGTCCCGGCGACTGCGGCACACGCACACGTGAGAAATCGGCGGCGGTCAAGCGCGGGCCGCCGGTGGTCCATCGGAGTCATAATTGAATCCAATACCGTTCGAGAGAAAAGACAGACCAGTCATATCGTCCTTCCGGCCGACAGCAACGGTGACGCCGACGACCGGATGTCGTGATTCCGGTCGACTGCGAGGTCACCACCGAGCGAGGCGGTTGCGCTATCGATCCCGACCGTTGATCCGTTCGCCGGCGGCCGTTTCGGGGAATATCTTTCCCGGATTGAGCGTGTCGGTCGGATCGAGCGCTCGCTTGATCGTCCGCATGGCCTCGACCGCGCCGCCCCCGTGTTCGGGCTCGAGGTATTCCCGTTTGCCCTGTCCGATACCGTGTTCTCCCGTGGCCGTTCCGCCCAGTTCGATCGCGAGCTCCACGATCTCTCGGTAACACTCCTCGCCGCGTTCGACCTGCTCGGGGCTGTCGGGGTCGACGAGAACGCTGTAGTGGAGGTTGCCGTCGCCCGCGTGACCGAAACAGGGAACCAGGAGGTCGTACTCGTCGGCCAGCCGTTTCGCCTCCCGGACCACCGTCGGATAGGAACTGATCGGTACCGTCACGTCGCCGGGGTGAAGCGGCTCGAGGACGGGATCGTAACTCCTGACGGCGTAGGCCAGTTCCCTACGTGCCCGCCAGAGGGCGTCCATCTCGTCATCGTCGTCGCTCATCTCGAAACGGGCGACGCCGTGGTCTTCGAAGATCGTCCGGCAGAGGTCGATCTCTTCTTCGACGCCGTGATTGGCGTGAAACTCGAGGAAGACCATCGGCGCGTCGGGGAGATCGCTCCCGAGATATTCGTTGGCCATCGTCGCGCTCAGTCCGTCGACGAGTTCGATTCGGGCGACGCCGACGTCTGTCCGGACCGCGTCGAACACTGCTTCGGTCGCGTCGTCGAGCGTCTCGAAGATCGCTCGGCCGCCGCGGATCTGTTCGGGGCGGCCCGCGAGCTCGAGGGTCGCCTCGGTGACGACGGCCAGCGTCCCCTCGCTGCCGACGATGAGGTCGGTCAGGTTGTAGCCGCTCGAGGTCTTGCTGGCTCGCGAGCCCGTCCGGACGACCGTGCCGTCGGCGAGAACGGCCTCGAGGCCGAGTACCCAATCGGCAACCTCGCCGTACCGGACGGTCTGCATGCCGCTGGCGTCGGTCGCGATCATTCCGCCGACCGTCGAGATGTCGCCGGAGGAGGGTAACGGTGGGAAGAACAGGCCATCACCGGAGATGTACTCGCCGACATCGGAGCCGATGATCCCCGGCCCGACGTCGATCTGGAAGTCGTCGGGCCGGTAGTCGGCGACTGCGTCCATCCGCGTGAGATCGAGGCTGATGCCGCCGTGAGCCGGGACGGCGTTGCCCTCGAGTCCCGTCCCAGCGGCGTAGGGGGTCACGGGGACGCCGCGGTCGGTCGCAGCGGCGAGCACGGCCGAGACGTCGTCCGTGCACTCGGGCCAGACGACGGCGTCCGGGAGAACGCCGCCACCGTCGTTTTGCTCCGTCCCGAAGTCCGTAGCGTGCGATTCGCGTCGTCCGTCCGCAAACGAGAGCTGATCGTCCGCGAGGTCGAGCGCCTCGAGGAACGAACAGTTATGTGTCATACGCCCACGTTAGTCACTATCGGTATCAACGTTTCCCACCGTTTCGAAGGGAGCGGAAGTCGAACGGGTCAAACGCGTCCGACACCACCTCGCGGAAGACGACAACCCAGTCCGCGACGAGGCGCGCGAGCCAGCAAGACCTCGAGGCAGCCCGGTAGCTGTGTGCCGAGACCCTCGATCGGTGACAGCGGCGACCGTTCGTCCCGGGAGACTGGATGGAAACGCTACAAATTTATGTGAATGGGTGACGCGGTGTGTGGTGATGGCAGTACGACGAGCGATCCGACGGCAGACGCGGAGGGGAGCACTATGAACGCTGAACTGGACTTGCTAGTTCGACTCGGCGACTACGATCGGCCCCAGGGCGTCGCCGAGCGGGCCGTTCAGGCCGAGGAATTGGGCTTCGACCGGATCACGGTCGGCGAGACGACCGGCTGGAACATCGTGCCGCCGCTGACGCTGGCAGCCGAGCGGACCGAGGAACTCGGCATCTCCAACGACGTGATCTCGCCGTACGGGCGAACGCCGTCGATGCTCGCCCAGACGGCGCTCACGATGCAGGACGTGGCGGACGGCCGGTTCCGATTCGGAATCGGCCCGAGTTCGCCCGCGATCACCGAGCGCTGGCACGGTCAGGAGTTTGACCGACCGCTGCGCCGAACCCGCGAAGTGATCGACGTGATGCGAAACGTCTACGAGGAGGGCAACCCCGCCTACGACGGCGAAATATTCGACATTCCCGGATTGGGATACGAGCGCGGCCCCCACGAGAACCCGCCGCCGATCGACGTGGGGACCCTCGGCCCCAAGGCCACCGAGATGGCCGGTCGCTTCGGCGACGGATGGGCCCCCCAGCTATTCACGAAAGACGGGCTTCGCGAGCGCCTCGAAGATCTGGAACGCGGTGCCGAGTTAGGGGGCAAGGGGCTCTCGGACCTGCGGGTGGCTCCGATCGTCCGCGGAATCGCGATGGCAGATCGCGAGGCCGCACGTGAGAAGGCCCGCAGCACCGTCGCCTTCCTGCTCGGGGCGTATGGCCCCTACTACGGGAACTCGGTCGCCGAACAGGGCTATTCCGACGTCGTCGAGGAGATTCGGGCCGCCTGGGAGGAGAGAGATACCGACGCGATGGCTCAGGCGCTACCCGAAGACGTACTCGACGAGTTGGCTCCCGCGGGTACACCCGAGGAAGTCCGCGAGTGGGTCGAGGCATACAGCGAGATCGACGGCGTCGATGCCGTTCGGCTCGGGTTCGTCAACGGAATGTCCGAGGACGACAAGCGGACGACGATGGAAGCGGTCGCCGACCTCGTCTAGACACTTCCTCGAATACGGGGGTAGTGTTTCGATCGGACTCACACGCTGCATATATACCGTCTATCTCCTATTGGGGCTATGATACCACTACTAAATTCGCCCGAGAGTCTCACTGCGTTCGGCGATTCGCGTGCGGACGCCGTAGATACGGTGATGGATCTGTTGACGAATCGACGCCGACGCGCAGTTTTACAGTATCTCGAGGCGAACGACGGTTCCGCGACGCTAACGGAGCTCGCGGTGGAGATCGCCGCACAGGAGACCGGCTCCGATCCCAACGCGATTTCGGATCACGGTACCGTCTCGGCGAGAGAGCAACGGGCCGTTCGGATCTCGCTTCACCACACACATATCCCAAAATTGGCGGCCACGGAGGCCATCGACTACGATACCGCGACGGAAACGGTTGCGCTCCGCGATCGCGGACGGGCGCTGCTCTCCCGACAAGAAGCCGTTGACGGCGCTCCACAGGGATTGAGATAGGAGTCGGATCCTGCTGGTCGACTGCCGGGCGGTCCTGCTCGGCACACGGCTGGATCGCGGCTCGGTGTTCGATTGACGCTACGGCTCGATGACGAGTTTCCCGAGGAAGCTATCCGACATGACTGCTCGCTGGGCGTCGGCGGCCTCCTCGAGGTTGTACGTCCGCGCCACGTCGATCGAGAGGGCCTCGCTGTTCATGAGGTGAGCGACGCCTCGCAGCGGCACGCGCAGGTCCGGCGTGTTGAACATGCTCATAAACTGGTAGGAGACGTCCTTCGATCGGGCCGCGCCGTCGTTCGTAAAGCCCGGATCGGGACTGTTCTCGCCGATGCCGACGACTCGAGCACCCTGTGCGGCCACGTCCGCGTCGAACTGCAGGTAGTCGTCGAGGCGGTGATCGAGCACGGCGTCGACGCCGCCCTCGGAGGCCTCGAGCACGGCGTCGGCCAGATCGTCGCGGCCGTAGTCCAGCACCGTCTCGGCTCCGTAGTCGGCGAGCGCGTCGTGGTACTCCTCCGCGGCGGTGGTGATCACCCGCGCGCTCACGGCGGCAGCGATTTGGACGGCCGCATGACCGACGCCACCCGATCCGCCGTGGATTAAACAGTGTTCGGCGGGCTCGAGGTCGGCGTGATCGATCAGCGCGCGCCAGGCGGTGACAGCGGCGACGCCTGCGCCACCGGCCTCGGTCAGATCCGCGCCCTCGGGGAGGTGCACGACGCGATCGGTGGGGACCGTCGCGAACTCCGCGTAGGCTCCCTGTGCGGCGGCACCCCCGATTCCGGTACCGTAGACGCGGTCGCCCTCTTCGAAGCCGTCGGCTGACTCACCCACCTCGGCGACGACGCCCGAGAAATCGACGCCGGGCGTAAACGGCACGTCGACCGGCGTGTACGAGCCGTCCCGGAAGTAGGTATCGACGGGGTTGACGCCCGCGGCGGCCACCTCGATCAAGAGTTCGTCCGCGGCCGGCTCCGGTCGATCGGTCTCGTCTACCTGTAGTACGTCCGCATCGCCGTGTTCGTGGAGGCGTACAGCGCGCATATCGTTCGAGACCACGGAGCGGGGCCGTAAAATGGTACACGTGACGGCAGGGGAGACGGCGTTCTCGGAGCAGTCTCTCTGGTACTCGAGCGGGCCGCGCCGATCAGAGCGCTGCCCGGCCGTTTTGCACCAGCAAGACAGCCACTTGACCGCACGAGCGACCTCGTTCTCGGTATGAGCGAATTCGACAGCTAGCCGCTCGAGGAGACGACCGTCGGAATCTTCCTCGCACCGGAAGGCACCGAAGCGGTCGAGTTCATCGAACCGAAGGAGACGGTCACCGACGCCGGAGCCACCGTCGATGTCCTCGGCAGCGAGACGGGGGAGGCGCAGACGGTGAACAACGACCTCGAGGCGTTCTGCGAGACGATCGTCGACGAATTCGCGTCAGCACAGCATTGAAAACTCCCGGACTTTTCTCCACCGTTTCGGATCGGACACGTGGCTACTGCGAAAACAGGAACGCTCAGCGTCGATGGTCTCTGTATCGTTCGGACTGATCAGCCGACGTGCGGTGGCGCGCGCTGTCGGTCGGCCGAACGAAGGTGAGGGTGACCGACGACATTGTGCGAGGGATGAGCAAGTGAACAGCGTGAACGAGCGTTAGCGCGGGACCAGAGGTCCCGCGAACCATACGAATAGTGCGAGACCAGAGGTCTCGCATACCATGCGAACGGCGGCGGAGCCGCCGTGAGCAGACGGGCCTTCGGCCCGTGAGTAGAAATCGGCTGGGGAGGGCGTGGCGATTCCCTGTTGCCACGATAGCAGGAGGCATTTTTCCACCCGACCGCCTTCAAGAATACCGTCCCATATCAGTAGTTGGTAATACACATTCTTTATTTAGAGTGGTTAGTAAAACTCGCGATACGTACAGGTGAAAAGTGAACGATACGCTCGGTTTGTGGATCGTTGGCTAAAACAGTTGTTTGTGTCTGCGGGACACTTATCTGAATTTCCAAACAACGTCCTGATGTGAACCGACGCACGCTCATCAAGTCGCTTGGTGCAGTTGGTAGTATCGGAGTTGTCGCAGTCAGCATCGATACCGCCTTCGCAACGTCATCACCGGTGGGGGGAACGGTTGAAGCCAAGTCAATTACAGGTCGTGGCGGTGACGAGAGTCATACGGTCTTAGCACACGAGGGGACACTGAATGTGGACGACGTGGAGTACCGCGACGCCTTCTCAGACTGGCAGAATGTAACAGTTGATGATGCTCTTGCCCGCCGGTTTGAGAACGACTACGAGACGGTCTACTACAACCTTCACGTCCACCACGAGACAGCAAACAAAAAGCAGAGCATACCGGCGGGTGAATCGCTGGCCTACCGGACTGACCGACCGGTGTTCAACAGCGTACAGGTCGGCGACTCTGTGCAATTCAAACCAACCGGTGCAGACGTACCGCGCATTGACTCTCTCGAATGACTCGATGAGATTTGACGGCGATTCAGTGATTCAGAACCGTGCCGCCACCGCCGAAAGAAATCCGAGTTGTCCCGACCGATAGCGTTCATTTCACCGGGGCTCTCACATGACTACTCGTATGATATTGGTTTCAGCCAATAGTGGTTGAACTAACTGCACGATTTGCATGCGTAGTTGCCGAATCCTGACTCAGTTTCAAGCACGGCTCTGAATAAAGAAATTGTACTACTATCTACTGATAGTTATGGAACTGATCGATCGACGGAGGAAAAACGAGAATAACACGTAGCGTCCTGCTCATCGCGGCGGCACGGAGTTGCCTCGCCCTCCCCAGCCGATTGCGGTCCTCGCTCCCGCTGGTCGCTGCGGTCCTCATCCACTGGAAGACGCTCGCGTTTTCCAAGCCTTCACTCGCTACTCACGTGAAGACCTCGCACAATATCGTCGCCCGCTCTCGCTGTGCTCACGGTTCCCTGCGGTCACCGCTCGCTTTCTGAGCCACTCACTGTGTTCGCGCCTCGCGACGCTCGCTCGGCCGACAGCGCGCGCCACCGCACGCCGGTTTTCCAGTCCGAAGTGAGAAGACAGATCGTCTCCTCAGCTAGAGCGAATCCTATCGAACGGCTCGAGTCGCGTCGTCCATAATCTCGAGCGCTTCTTTCAGTTCCTCCGTTCCAGTGGCGTACGAGAGCCGCGCGTAGCCCTCGCCGTTCGCGCCGAAGGCGTCCCCGGGGACGACGACGACACCGCGCTCGAGCACTTCCTCACACCAGCCGTCGGGGACCTTCGGCATCGCGTAGAAGGCACCTTCGGGGGTCGGCACCTCGAGGCCGGCGTCGGTGAGCCCGTCCAGCACGAGGTCCCGCCGCTGCTCGAAGGTGTCGACCATCTCCTGGACCCGATCCTGGGGCCCTGTCAGGGCTGCCTCGGCGGCGTACTGTGCGGGCGCGGAGGCGCAGGCCTGTCCGTACTGGTGGACGCGAAGCATGCGCTCGATGCGCCGGTTTGATGCAACGACCCAGCCCAGCCGCCAGCCGGTCATCGAGTAGGTCTTCGAGCAGGCGCTGATGGCGAGGACGTTGTCCGACTCGGCGAACTCGAGGGGCGAATGGTGGTCGCCTTCGAAGACGATGTGCTCGTAGACCTCGTCGGAGATACAGAGCACGTCGTGCTCGTCCGCGATGCGGGCGAACTCGCGCATGTCGGCCTCGCTCTGGACGGCTCCCGTCGGGTTCGCGGGGCTGTTGACGACGAACGCCGCCGTCTCCGGCGTGATGGCGTCCTCGACCGTCGCGGGATCGAGGGTTAAATCATCTCGCAACCCAACGGGCTTCGGCGTGCCGCTCGCGATGTGCGTCAGCGCGTCGTAGGAGACGAAGCCGGGATCCGGGAAAATCACTTCTTCGCCGGGATCGACGTGGGCCTCGAGCGCGAGGTGCAGCGCCTCGCTGCCGCCGGAGGTAGCGATCACGTCTTCGGGGTCGATCTCGAGGTCGTAGTCCCGGTCGTACTTCGCCGAAATCGCCTCTCGAAGCTGTGGGGTGCCCTTGTTCGAGGTGTAGGCGTCGGCCCGCCCGGCCTCGATCGCTTCGATCGCCCCGCGACGGGCGTGGGCGGGCGTCGGGAAGTCCGGTTGGCCGAGGCCGAGGTTGATCGCGTCGTCGCCGGCGGCCTCGAAGACCTCGCGAATCCCGCTGATTGACACCTGCTCGACTCGCGCTGCGAAGTCGGTCATGGCTATATGGGGGTGGTCAACCCCGATAACTCTTCATGAGTTCGTCGGCCCGGGTTCGTCGCCCGAACGGTCCCGAACTCCAACCCTCTCGACCCGTAAACGGTCCTGTCAGCGGTCCTGAAGTAGCCACAAGGGATATGCCGCTCGTAGCGAATCTCTCTTTCAATGACTCTCACTCGCCGATCGGTGCTCGCCGCGGGCGCGACCGGAACCCTCGCACTGACGGCAGGCTGTCTCGATGTCGTTCTCGGTAACGGGCCCCTCGAGTTTGACTCCGACCGCGTCGCTCCGACCGAGGGAGCGCTCGAGGAGGCCGGTTACGAGGAAAGCGGCGTCAATAACGACGCGATCGAGCGAACGGTCGATCTCCCGGGCGGCATCGAACGCGACGTCCGGGCCGGCGTCTGGCGCTCGGTCTACACGAAGGAGGTCGACTATCTGGGCGAGACGCGCGAGGGTGCCGCCTTCGCGGGCGTCTCGATCCCCGGCATGAAGGTCGCCGGCCGATCGCTCAACCCGCTCGACGACATGTCGAACGGGGAACTCCTCGAGCGGTTTCTGAGCGAGGTTCCCAGCGATCACGGGGATATCTCGGACATCCAGCGCGAGGATTCGTTCGGCCTCGATATCCTCGGCGACGGCCGCGAGGTCGACCTGTTCGTCGGCCAGAGCGACCTCGAGGGCGAGACGATCGATATCGAGATCAAGATCACGTCGTTCGAACACGAGGGCGACCTGCTCGTGTTACTCGGGACCTACCCGAAACTGCTCACTGCCGAAGCCGCGAACGTCGAGGAGCTGATGGAGTCCGTCGAACACCCGTTCGAGGGGTAGGGTTCGGCTCGCCCGGCTCGCCATCTTGAGTTACGGCGACGTGGGGCCAGTTATCGGAGTAATCGGACGAAACTCGGCCGACCCGCAGACAATCGTGTTTTCGATCTTCCCGGACGACGGACGACCAGTGCACGGAGTAACCAGCACACGGAGCGATCAGTGTGCAGAATAGAGTGCGATCCGCGTAGCGAAGAGAGACCGATTCGCGTACAGAACGGAAAGTGACCGACGAACGGCGGCGTCAGTAGAACTCGCGGACGAGATCCATCGCGTCCTCGGGCGCACCGTCGGGAATCTCGGACATGTCCTCGGTGACGCCGTGTTGTTCGTGGTACGGCACGGAGTTTTCGTTCTGGTACATGACTCCTTGGTACTCCTTGTCGCTGTCGAGGATGACCTTTTTGGCGGCCTCGTAGTCGTTCGGATCGTGATCCTCGTCTTCCTGCAGGTCGACGAGACTGTCGCGGAAGTAGTCGTAGGTGTCGACGTCGTTGAACGTGACGCACGGACTGAAGACGTTGACGAAGCCGAAACCGTCGTGTTCGATGGCCTGCTCGATGATTTCGGCGTGGCGCAATGCGTCCGAACTGAACGACTGCGCGATGAAGCTCGCGCCGGAGGCCATCGCCAGGGCGAGCGGGTTGACCGGCGGCTGTTTTGGCCCTTCGGGGGTCGTACTGGTCTCGAAGTCAGACCGCGAGGTCGGCGAGGCCTGCCCCTTCGTCAGCCCGTAGATCCGGTTGTCCATGACCACGTAGGTCATGTCGACGTTCCGGCGGACGGCGTGAACGAAGTGGCCGGCACCGATCGAGTAGCCGTCTCCGTCGCCACCGGCGACCATGACCTCGATGTCGGGACGGGCCATCTTGACGCCGGTACCGACCGGGAGCGCACGGCCGTGGACCCCATGAAGGGCGTAGCTGTGCATGTAGGTCCCGATCTTGCCGGAACAACCGATCCCCGCCACCACGAAGGTGTTGTCGGGATCGTTGCCGGTGTTCGCGAGGGCTTTCATCATGCCGTTCATCGTCCCGAAGTCGCCGCATCCGGGACACCACGTCGGCTGCTTGTCGGATTTGAAGTCGGTGAATCGTACGTCGGAGCTCATTATGCTGGTACCTCCTCAGTGAGTTTCTCGGTGATATCGTCCGCGAGTTCGTCCGCCTTGAATCGAACGCCCGTGTACTTGTTGATGCGTTTCACGCGGGTAAGCACGTCGTGTTCGATCACGTCCGCGAACTGGCCGGTCGCGTTACACTCGACGACGATCGTCTCGTCTGCGGCCTCGATCTCCTCGGTCAGGTCCGGCCGCGGGAAGATGTAGGGCACCGAGATGACGCGGACGTCGATCCCGTCCGCCTTGAGATAGTCGAGTGCTTCGATGAGCGCACCCTCGTTGGACCCCCACGAGATGACGAGGTTGTCGGCGTCAGAGTCTCCAAACTCGCGGTAGTCCCAGTCCTCTTCATTCCGTGCGGTCTCGACCTTCCGATATCGCTTGTCGACCTGGTGGACACGCTCGTCTTCTTCCTCCGTCCGGCGGCCGAGTTCGTCGTGCTCGAGGCCGGTGGACATGTGTGCGGCGTCGGTCGTCCCGGGGATGGCGCGCGGACTGACGCCGTCTTCGGTGACGGCGTGAGCGCGGAAGTGACCCTGTGCGTCGAGCCATTCGTCGACCTCGTCTTCGTCGACGAGCTTGCCGCGATCGATCTCGACGTCGTCCATGTCGAAGGCCTCCGGCGGGAACGTCTGTTCGGTGACCGACATCGCCAGATCGGAGACCAGGAAGACCGGGGTCTGGTACTTCTCTGCGAGATTGAACGCCTCGACGGTCTTCCAGAAACACTCGGTGATCGACGTGGGAGCGACGACGAACCGCGGGACTTCACCGTGGCCGGCGTACAGCGCCATGTCGAGGTCGCCCTGTTCCTGTTTGGTCGGCATCCCCGTCGAGGGACCGGACCGCTGCACGTCGGCGATGACCAGCGGCGTCTCGCTGGTCGCGACCAGGCCGAAGGTCTCGGTCATGAGATCGATGCCGGCCCCCGACGTGGCGGTCATGGCTCGAGCGCCCGCCCGTGCGCCACCGAGCGCCATGTTGATCGCCGACAGTTCGTCTTCCGCCTGAACGACGTGACCGCCGTAGTCTTCGATGCGTTCCGTCAGATACTCCATGATCGACGTCGCGGGCGTGATCGGATAGCCGGCGTAGAACCGGCAGCCGGCAGCGATTGCACCCATGCCGATCGCCTCGTTGCCGTTGAGTAAGACGTAGTCGTTGTCGGTCGTGTCGATGTTGTAGCCGAGGTGTTCTAGGTCGTAGTTCTCCTGGACGTACTCCTGACCCGCCCGGGCGGCCGCCTTGTTGTTCTCGACGATCTTCGACCCCTTCCCGCCGAAGCGTTTCTCGAGGGCTTCATCCAGGTACTCGACGTCAAAGCCGGTGATTTCGCACGCGGCACCGAGCGCGACGATGTTGCGCATGATTGCGCCGCCAGCCTCCTCGGCCAGCGTCTTCAGCGGGACGTCGACTGCGGTCATCTCGTCGGGAATCTCGGCCTCCCACGAGCGCTCGCCGTCGTAGATGATGGCGCTGCCCTCGTGTAGTTCGTCGAGGTTCTCGTCGATCGTCCGCTGTGTGAGCGCGACGAGGATGTCCAGTCGGTCGACGACACTCTGGACTGACTCGACCGACGTCCGAATCTTGTAGGCAGTGTACCCGCCGCGGATCCGGGACGCGAAGTCTTTCGACGTGAATACGTGCCGTCCGGCTCGGGAAAGGGCCTGAGCGAAGATTTTACCCGTGGAGTCGATACCGTCGCCGGCCTCGCCCCCGACCGCCCAGTTAAGATCCTCAGCCATGTTATGCTGAGCCTTGCCCCCCATAAATGAAAAGGCTTCTGAAACCCCAACTGGACAACCGCAACAGTGGGTGATATGTTCGATAGGCAGGGACAGTTTTCATTAATCGTTACAAATTGCGCCGGTGACGGTTACCAACGGAAAGAAACGGGTAACGCGGCGAATGTGATATTGAAGCACATGGTCAGTTTCACCGTCCGTGCCCGTAACACGATCCAGGCTCACGACCGGAATCGAGTCGAACCGGCGGCGGCGATGGAACGGAACGACTTTTCGACCCGCCCCCCAACGGAGTCGACATGGAAGGGACGCCAGTCACCGTCGCATCGGTCACCGAAGTCGGTCCGGACACCGTCGCACTCGAGCTCGAAACGCCAGACGGGTTCGACGCTCTGCCGGGCCAGTTCGTCTTGCTCCGGGCCAGCCCCGACGACGAGGTGCTTTCGCGTCACTACACGCTCTCGTCGCCGGACGTCGGAGCGACGTTCGAACTCACGGTCGGCATCGATCCCGACGGCGACCTCTCGCCGTGGCTCGCCGACCTCGAGGCGGGTGAAACCGTCCACATCGAGGGGCCGTTCGGCAGGATTACGTACGACGGTGCGGACGACGTCGTCGCGGTCGCCGGCGGGCCGGGAATCGGTCCCTCGGTGGCAGTCGCCGAAGCGGCCCACGACGCGGGACACGACGCCGTCGTAATCTACCGAGCGGACGAACCCGCCCACACCGACCGCCTCGAGGCGCTCGAGAGTGCCGGTGCAACGATTCGGTACGTCGACGAGGACGATGACGACGACCTGGCGGATGCGATCGCCACGCACCGCGAGGACGGCCAGCTGTACGCGTTCGGCTTCGAAGATTTCGTCACGTTCGTCGCCGAGGCGATCGACGACGCCGGCGGCGACCCGGACGAAGCGTTGATCGAAAACTTCGGCTGACGATCGGCGTCACTCGCTTCCGGACCGCGTGGCCGGCCTCGAGGTGCCGGCCGGGCGAACTCACGCGTCGGGTTCTGTGGACCGCCCCATCACGCGTCGGGTTCCGTGGACCGTCCCATCACGCGTCGGATTCCGTGGATCGCCCCAGTTGCACGAATGCGAGCGCCGCTCCAAGCAGGGCGGTATTCTTCGAGAAGTCGTTGATCTGTTGTTGTTTCTCTTCCGGGTCGTCGATGTTCCAGAAATCGTGCATCAGCGGCGTGGCGGTGGCGAAGAACCCGGCTACCGCGGCGGCGGAGGCGGCCGGCACCCGCCACAGCGCGATCCCGATACCGCCGAACAGGAGGCCGCCGCTTATCGCCGGAACCGAAAACGACGGGACCGGCGCGTTTTTCATCTCGGCGTACTGGACTCGGTCCTCGAGGTTCTGAAGGTTGTCCGAAGCCATGAACGCAAGAACGACACCGAACAGGACGCGTGCGATCCGAAACAGCGCGCTTTCGGGTATCGAACTAGCGTCCGTCTCCGACTGTCGGCGCGTCCCGCTGGTGCTATCGGGCCGCGTCTCACGCTGCAGGAGACTACTCATACGCTCGGGTATACGCGCGACGGGTTTCAGTCCGACCGTGACATTTGCCTGTTTCGGGAGGAGTGACGCTCGCTCCAGCGGACAGGTTAGAGCGCGTGACAAAGGTGTTTATTCCACATCGTGGTGGAAACGCGTATGCGGCGACGAGACCTCCTCGCCGGCACGACCGGCGCGGTCTGCGGACTGGCCGGCTGCATAGGTTCGACGTTCGACCGGCTCCGGTCGGACCGTCCCGGTACCGGCGGTGACGAGTCCGCGACCGACTCGAGCGCCGACACCGATCGGACCGAGAGCGAATCGAGATCGGACGAGACAATCGAGGTCGGAGATCCGGATGAGGTTCCGTTCCTCGATGCGCATCCGCCACACGAGTTCGAGCTACGAAACGAGGGCGAGGCGGCTCGAACGATCTCCGCGTCGATCACGGCCGAGGGAAACGACGATGGGGAAGACGACGGAGACAACGCCCACAGGAGCGATCGCGACGTGCTGCTCGATCGCGATTTCGATCTCGCGGCGGGCGATGCGATCACGCTCGTCCTCGTCGAACCGCGGTCGTACGCGATCACCGTCACGACGAGCAGCGACGACGGCACGAGCGAGGCGACCGTCACCGACGGGATCGACCGCAGCCCCTTCGACTGCACCCGCTCTCGAACGACCCTGACACTAAGCGAAACCGGCACGCAGACGGAGTCGACCTCGACCTCGATATCCTGTCCGACCCCAGTGGTTGCAGACGCGTCCCTCGAGGTCGGCGAGCGAGAGTGTGCGAGCGGAACGGACGAGGACGGTGCGACCGTCGAGTTCGCGGACGAAACGGTGATCGTCGACGGCGATATCACGATTCCGACGCCGTGTCACAGCCTCTCGCTGGCCGAGACGGAGTACGACGATCGACGGGATGTCCTCGCGATCACCGTCGGCGTCGGCGAACAGGAGGGCGACACCTGTATCGACTGTCTCGGCACCGCCGACTACGCGGCCCGAATCGATCTCGAGGGGCGGTATCCGGAGCGCGTCGACGTTCACCACGAGACCGACGACGAGCGCCGGCGGATCATTGCGGCCGAGTATGACTATTCGCCGCCCACGTAAAACGAGAGCCGAGACGATCAGTGTTCGACGAGTTCGATCAGGATGCCACCGGTGTCCTTTGGATGCAAGAACGCAACCGAGTGACCCCACGCACCCGGTCGCGGCTCCTCGTCGATCAGCGTCACGTCGTGGTCACGGACCGTCTCGAGGGCTCCCTCGATGTCCTCGGTCGCGAGCGCGAGATGGTGAATTCCAGCACCGTTGTCCTCGAGATACTGCGAAATCGTTCCGTCCTCGATGGGTTCGAGCAACTCGAAGTAGCCGTCACCGCAGTCGAGGAAGACGACGCGCATCCCGTCGAACACCTCCTCGTGAACCGCCTCGAGACCGAAGAGGTCGTCGTACAGCGCTGCGAGGGCCTGTGCGTCGTCGATCGCGATTCCGGCATGGTCGAAATGCATCGGATTGTACTGCACGGTGGGGCCGTGTTATTGTTATGTTTTTTTGTGGCGTTCGAGTCGCACTCGAGGAACGGGGGCAGTGTCACGGCACCTGGCAGTTCAGATTCCGCTGCTCGGACAGCTGATCAGCGGATCCGCTGTCGAGTTCGGACATCACGTTCGACTCCTCGAGGGGGTTCTGAACCGGTGACCTCGGAATCCGAAGTAACCGCTCTGCCAGATGAAAATCGACACAACAGCCACTGACACGAGCGGATCGCGTTCCGCTCGAGGGCGACGACTCGAGCCGTTACGCGTCGTCCGTCGCGTTCTCGTCGGTTGCGGTGTCGTTCATCCCGGTTTCGTTGTCCGCGGTCTCGTTGCCCACGGTCTCGTTGCCCTCGTCCGGCGTGTCTTCTGTCGCGTTCTCGTCGGTTTCCTGTTCTTCAGCGCCGGCCTCACCCTCCTCTGGCATCGAGAGTAAATCGCCTTCGCCCGGTGGAACGATCTGCATGACTGCGCCCGTGTCGCCCGTCGGGGTACCCTCTTGATTCGCGAGCACGTACACGTTCCCGTCGTCGTCCTGGCCGAACATGCGGACGAAGTAGGGGAAAGATCCGTCTTCGGTGCCAGCGACCTGCAGTTCTTCCATCTCCCAGAGTTCGTCTCGCGGGACTACCTGTTCCTCGCCACCTCCGGCCGCGTCGGTCGCGGTTTCGTTTCCGGCAGCCGTTTCATTCCCACCGGCCGACTCGTTCATCGCAGCCGTTTCATTCCCACCGGCCGACTCGTTCATCGCAGCCGTTTCATTCCCACCGGCCGACTCGTTCATCGCAGCCGTTTCATTCCCACCAGCCGACTCGTTCATCGCAGCCGTCTCGTTCCCGCTTGCATCACCATCCATCGGTTCGGCTCCGCCACCGTCGGAATCCGAGGCGGCGAGAAGTCGGCCCGCCGGCTCTTCGCGGGACGGATCGGACGTCCAGTCTCCGAAGATATACTTCCCGTCGAGTCCCCCGACTTGCCCGGCTTCGTAGACGTGACCGCCGACGATCACGATGCCGACCATCTCCTCCTGATAGACGTGGGGGTACTCGACGATCGGGTCCTGGAACTCCTGGCCGTCGTACGGCGGCTCGTCGGGAGCCGAGTCAGGACAGTCCTCCGGCGGCTGGCTCGGGCTGTCCGTGCTGAAGCAGTGGGTCCCTTCCTTGATGTTCCAGCCGTAGTTCCCGCCGGACTCGACGATGTTCGCTTCTTCGAACAGGTCCTGCCCGGCGTCGGCGACGAACAGCCGACCGTCGCTGTCGAACGAGATGCCGAACGGGTTTCGGAAGCCCCACGCATAGTGTTCGTCGAGACCCTCGTCGGAATCGACCAGCGGGTTGTCCTCGGGAATACCGTACGGTCGGTCCTCGCCCTCCTGATCGACGTCGACGCGAAGGACGCTTCCGAGCAGGTTCTCGCTGACGTCCTGTCCGTTCCCGCCTTCGTTGCCGTCGTACCAGTCGTCGACGTGCCCTTCCATGTTGTCGTTCGCCCCGCCGCCGTCGCCCATCGGGACGTAGAGGTAGCCGTCGGGCCCGAACGCCATCGGCCCCGCGTCGTGGTTGTACTGGGGCTTCTGGAACTCCATCAGGACTCGTTCGGACTCGGGATCACCCTGACTCATATCCTCGTTGGCCTGGAACTCGGAGACGACCTCGACGTGACTCCAGCCGTCGGGCATCTCGTCGTTCGACGGCGCGCTGTAATGGACGTAAAAGCGACCGTTCTCCGAGAACTCGGGGTGGAACTCGATTCCGAGCAGCCCGCGTTCGTCGTAGTCCTGGTTCGGATCCGCGTAGTCGCCCTCGAACGTCCCGAGTTCGACCATCCGATCGCTCACGTCGAGGAACGGCTCGTCCTGGAGCCCGTCGTCGGTGACGACCCAGAGCTCGCCGGTCTGGTCGGCGACGAAGTAGCGGTTTTGCTCCTCGTCGGCGACCGCCATATCCGTCGGCGCGGTCATTCCCTCCGCGATGGTCCGGACGCCGATTTCCGTCCCCGACTGGAAGAAGGCCTGGCTCTGACCGTCTCCCGATTCCTCACCGGCCTCGTCTCCGCCGCCGAGCGAAATCTCTCCGCGCATCGTGGCCCGGTGGGGTTCACAGTAGTACTCCGCCATCTCGCTCGTCGCCTCGAACTCGAGCGTCTGGGTCTCGCCCTGCTCGCTCATGAGTTCCGTCCGCTCGAGCTCCTCACCCTCGCTGTCGACGATGACGAAGTTGTGTGCGGCACCGTCGAGGTTCTCCCACGTGACTTCGTACGTGGTCCCCTCCTCGAGTTCAAGTGTCGGGTTCGTCTCGTCCGCGATGGCGTCGGGCGAGACGCCCTGCCAGCCGCTCGTTTCGGCGCCGAGTTCGATCGTCTGGGTATCGAACTGGGCGGCACCGATCCCGCTCAGACCGACGACACCGCCCGCGGCTGCGGCCGCCTGCAGCACGCGACGACGGGACGCCGATGGATAGTTGTCGGACGACTCCGATACCGGGGTCGATCGCTCGTCGGGGTGGTCGCTCATAGTGCGCTCACGACAGGCGGTTACCCGAGACAAGGATAAACAGATCCGACCGTTCCTTCGAATTCCCCGCTCAATAGAGTGTTGTCTTCGAATCGCCCGACGGGAGGGGCTGTAAACGGGTATTACTCGAGTCGGATGGGCGATATTACGCGAACCGAATTCGATATTCAATCGTTCACATCGCGCCGCCGGGCTGGTACTCCCCGAACTCGTCGCGCATGACGTTACAGATCTCGCCGACCGTCGCGTATGCTTTGACCGCGTCGATGATGTAGGGCATCAGATTCTGGTCGCTCTGTGCCGCGTCGCGCAGCGCCTCGAGAGTCGCATCGACCGCCTCGTCGTCGCGCTCTGCGCGGACCGACTCGAGGCTATCGACCTGGCGCTGTTGGTCCTCCGCGGTGACCTCTTCGACGTCCATCTGAGGCTCCTCGTCGACCTCGAACTCGTTGACGCCGACGATGATTCGCTCCTTCTCCTCGATCTCCCGCTGGCGATCGAAGGCCGTGTCCTGGATCTGGCGCTGGACCCACTGCTGTTCGACGGCATCGCGCATGCCGCCGCGGTCGTCGACCTCCTCTAAGATCTCGTAGGCCTCTTCCTCGACCTCGTCGGTCAGGGATTCGACGTAGTAACTGCCAGCGAGCGGGTCGATGGTGTCGGCCGCGCCGGACTCGTGGCCGAGGATCTGTTGGGTACGCAGCGCCGTCCGGACGGACTCCTCGGTCGGCAGCGCGAGCGCCTCGTCCTTGCCGTTGGTGTGGAGACTCTGGGTGCCGCCGAGAACCGCTGCGAGCGCCTGGTAGGCGACGCGGACGACGTTGTTCTCGATCTGCTGGGCGGTCAGCATCGAGCCCGCAGTCTGGGTGTGGAACTTGAGCTGTTTGGACTTCGGATCGTCCGCGTCGAAACGCTCGTCGATGATGTCGTGCCACATTCGGCGGGCCGCACGGAACTTGGCAACCTCCTCGAAGATGTTGTTGTGGCCGTTGAAGAAAAAGGAGAGCTGCGGTGCGAAGTCATCGACGTCGAGTCCGGCCTCGATCGCCGTCTCGACGTACTCGATGCCGTCTCCCAGCGTGAAGGCGAGTTCCTGGGCGGCCGTCGAGCCGGCCTCGCGGATGTGATAGCCCGAGATCGAGATGGTGTTGAACTTCGGCGTCTCGGAGGCACAGAAATCGAAGATGTCCGTGATGATCCGCATCGACGACTCCGGCGGATAGATGTACGTATTGCGTGCGATATACTCCTTCAAGATATCGTTCTGGATCGTCCCGCGAAGCTCCTCGCGGTCGACGCCCTGCTGGTCGCCCACCGCGATGTACATCGCCAGCAGCACCGACGCCGGCGCGTTGATCGTCATCGAGGTCGAGACCTCGTCGAGCGGGATGCCGTCGAAGACGGTCTCCATGTCGTCGAGCGAGTCGATCGCGACCCCGGCCTTGCCGACCTCGCCGGCGGCCATCGACGCGTCCGAATCGTACCCCATCTGCGTGGGCAGGTCGAAGGCCATCGAGAGTCCGGTCTGGCCTTCGTCGAGCAGATAGTGATAGCGCTCGTTGGTGTCCTCGGGCGTCGAGAACCCGGCGTACTGGCGCATCGTCCACAGCCGACCGCGGTAGCCGGTCGAGTAGATACCGCGCGTATACGGCGGCTCGCCGGGATTCCCCAGATCCGTCTCGTAATCGAGATCGTCGACATCCGCCGGCGTGTAAAGTCGATCGACCTCCTGACCGCCCGTGTCAGTGGTAAACGATTCCTTGCGCTCGCCGAACCGCTCGAGGACGGGTTCGACTTCCTCCTCGTGCCACTCCGCTTTGCTGGCACGGATCTCCTCGAGTTCGTCGGGATCGAACATTATGGTCACTGTGGACCGGCCGGGGCTTGAACTTTGATGAACGCGTCGCGTTTGCGCGTCCGTCCAGCAGGCCCGCGTTCCGATCGGTTCAAACGCTGTCGGTCGGATCGTGTTGCGCCGCCATCCGCGATGCTTCGTCGGCATATCGCTCTCGCGTCTCCGGATCGTCGACGCTCCCGAGCCCATCGGACGAGACGAGAAGTCCGGCTTTCGTCTCTCGAGCGGGCCCAGTAAAGCTCGTCAGGGCCCGCTCGCGACGGTGGTACCGTCGACCGTTTTCGGTCGCGTAGACGAGGATGATGAGGTTGAGCTCGTCGTCGCCGTACGTTCGCTCGACGAGCCAGACGCGGACCTCGTCGCTTTCGCCGTCGCCGTCGTCGCTGTCATCGGAATCAATCCGCGCAGCAGTCGAATCTGATTGGTTCGAATTCATAAATATCACTTCGATCGCAACAACCGCTTATGTCTCGAGCCGTCATTGTCTCGGTCATGGCAACGGAATCGACGGGTGGGTCCAACGACGCGGCCGATCGTCGCCGCGCCGCCCGCTACGTCGCGCCGTTTCTCGCGCTCGGACTGGTAAATCTCGGTCTCTTGCTCCGCTGGGGACTGGATCCGCTGTGGGCCTTTGCCGTCCTGCCCCCGATGGTGTTTCTCTCCGGGATCGGCTGGATCGCGTTCCGCCACGGCTTCCCGGAGCGATCGGCCGGAGCGGGCCCAAACCGGTGACCGCAGTGAGGATGACCTCACGGTTAGCGGCCCGTATCGTACTTATACGTCGCCGATTCGGGGTCGATGCCGAAGTCTTCCGGTGACTCCTCGTCGTCCGCGTCGTCGCGACCGTCCGGAGCGTTCTTGAACGCGTCCCGGAGCCGGTCGGGCAGTCGAAACTCGGCGACATCGATCGAAAGCGCCACTGCGTCCGGATCGACGCCGTCGCGTTTGGCCGCGAGTCGGTCCTGTAGAACGGACGGCAGGTCGGATTCGTCGATCCGTTGGAAGCCGAACTGAGCGAGATATCCTCCCTCGCCGGTCAGGGTATAGACGGTGTCGAACCCCTCGTCGCTCGCGTACTCCACGAGCCGTTCGACGACGTGGGCTCCGACGCCCTGCCCGCGCCAGTCCTCGAGGACGCCGATACTGGTCAGTTCGCAGACGTCCTCGCTCTCGTCGGGCTTGTGGACGCGGATACGACCGAACCCGGCCTTCTCGCCGGATTCCTCGTCGACCGCGACGACGTAATCGCGCGATCGGAACGCCGTCTCGTCGAGGCCCATCGACTCGATGTGGTCCAGCAACCAGACCTCTTCCCTGTTTTTCGCGTCCCGGACGTACATGAATCGACGTAGGCGGCGTGTCGCCAAAAGCGTTTGTGAGTTGCCAGTATTTCAAGACTGCGGCCGCCTGGCCCCAGCGCATCGCGCCGTTCTTCGCAATCTTGCCCGCTCTCCGCATTCCAAACCCAATCGAATAGCCACTTATCCGGCCAAATAGAACTAAGACATAGCACAATATACGATTCTATTTCACAGGCTAGCCTATTATATCGAGAGAGGAGAACATATGGGCAAAATTTTTATCCCTCGGTGTCAATGGTTCGCACATCATGGTCGTCTGCGAAACCTGCGGTGACGACGTCAGCAAGCTGTTCACGCATCGAATTCGAAGCGAAAGCATGACCCACCGTCGAACGCGGGACGTCTGTGCGAGCTGTCATCCGTTCGTTTCGGATTCGGCCCGTCCCGATCGATCGACCGAGAAACTCGTCGCCGACGGCGGAACCCGAGCCGCTTGCCCGATCTGTTCGGGAACCACGGTCACCGATTCGGGTTCGTTCGCGTGCGTCGATTGTGGCTGGACCAGCGCACGGTAGCCCGCAGTTGCGGCCCGTCACCCGAACTGCGAATCGGACGACAACCGTCTCGACCGTCGAACCGTCCCGACTGTCTCGATTAGTTCATCCGGCCGATAACGCCGCCTCGAGCCGGTCTTCGATGTCGTCCAGTTCCTCGCGCAGGGCCTCGCCCTCGGCGTCCTCGAGGTCGTCGATCCGGTCGGCGATCCCCTGCAGTCGCGAGTACTTCTCGTCCTCGTCGACGCCGGTCTTCTGTACGTACACGTCCTCGTCGACGTCATAGACCTCGTTCTCCTCGAGATCGGTCACCGCGAGGACCACGTCCATCTTCTCCCGATCGATGCCGGTAACCCACTCGCGGGGGATGCCGCGCTCGTCGAGGGCGGCGAACACGGTTTCGACGTCCTTCGGCCGGCGGCGTTCCCGCGTCGTCCGTCTCACCGTGCCGTACCGTCCGTGAAGCCGCTGATCGGCCCCGATTCGCTCGAGCAGCGGCTCGCGGGCCGATCGGCGCAACCTGTCAGAGCCGTGCTGGACGTCCGACGCGAGCACGTAGAGATCCGTCAGCGAGTCGGTGTCGAGCGCCGAGGGGTCGTCGGCATCGATCTCCTCGAGCAGCGCCGCGAGCAGCATCGCATCGTCGTGAACGCGCTGGGGCGGGTCCCGCGCGTCCGTCGCTGGAACGAGAAACGGCGTCTCCCCGCCGGCGGCGTCGGCGTCGTACCTGATCGTCTCGTCGTCGGTCGCGTACGTGTCGGCCAGCGTCACGACGCTGGCGTACGGCTCGACGCCCGGCTGCAGTTGCTCGATGGCGACCGAACCCTCGTCGAGTCGCTCGAGGAAAACGACGAACTGCTCGCGCCAGAGCGACCGCCGCTCGCCGCTGTCGCCGAACCGGACCACGATCCGATCCTCGGCGGTCCGCTCGATTCCGAACGGCCGTTCGGAGACCGGCGTGATTAGTTCCGCACCCGGCTCGAGGGCCTCGCACTGTTTCCTGAGGGCCGTCCAGGTGTCGTCGGGTTCCATACGCAGCCTACGGTGAGCGGGCAGAAAAAGCGCGGCCACGAATCTGCCATCCGTCTCGTCTCGACGCTTCGGGACGGGTGTCAATCGCTCACGAGGCGATGATCGACGGTTCGGGTTCCAGCTGCGTCGGCGTCTATCGGAGAATCGCCGGGAGCTGGGAGAGCGACGAGAGGTGGTAGGTCGGCTCGGCGTCCGTCTCGGTCGGGTCGTCGTCCTCGGAGCGCGAGAGCAGCGCCGACTCGAGGCCCGCGTTATCGGCCGCCCGAACGTCGACCGCCCTGTCTCCGACGTAGAGTGCCGATTCCGCCTCGAGATCCGCGATCGCGGCCTCGATGTTCGTCGGGTCGGGCTTGCGACGGGAGAGCCCGTCGGGCGTCAGCGGACAGCCGTAGACGGTCTCGAAGGCAGGTCGGAGCCCGAACCGATCGAGCAGCGTCGAGATGACGGTCGGGTGGTTGTCGCTAACGATTCCGAGAGACTGTTCGAGCGACCGAACCGCAGTGATATCGTCGTAGACCGATCGCAGCCCGCGTTCGACCGCTTCGCGCTGGGTGCGGACCATCTCCCGTGCGGCCCGCGCACAGAACGTCTCCGTTTCGATGCCGAGGCTGTGACACCGCCGGGCGATCGACTCGAAGTCGCCAGCCACGATCGCCCGGACGGTCTCGGTCGCCGGCCCGGGACACTCGAGCGTCTCGTACGTTCGACCGAGAGCGTCGGACAGCCGCTGTGACGAGGGGGTCTCCACCACGACCCCGTCGAAATCGAACAGGACCGCATCGTACACCATGCAGCGGGCGTATTTTCTCGAGGATCATACGCTTGTTGATCGGGTCCGCTCGCACTGCCAGTTCGCTGGTTGCCGTCAAACGGGGACCCAGAGCTAAGAGCCCCCGGGTGCTATTCCGTCGCATGCTCCACACAGAAGGGCCGCTGCTCACCGTCGATGTCGGCGAGCGAGCGGCATCCGAAACGGCCATCGACGACGTTCTCGAGACGAACGTCGGTGGACGGGCAGTCGCGACCGCGCTGGCCCACGAACGAATCCCGTTCGATGCGGATCCGTTCGGGTCCGAGAATCGCGCGTATCTCGCCACGGGACCCCTCCAGCAGTCCGGTATGTCCTTTACCGGTCGAATGAACATGACCGGGCTCTCGCCGCTGACCGACGGGTTGGTCTCGACCAACGCGGGGGGCTACCTCTCGCGGAACTTCGTCGGAACGGGAATCAGCGTACTCGAGGTCGTCGGACAGAGCGACGAGCTACTGGCCGTTCACGTGACGGATCAGGGCGTCGAGTTCGAAGCGGTCCCGGAACTCGAGGGGGCGACGGTGCCGGAAACCTCCGAATACATGACCGAACGCCACGACCTCGGTCCGGACAACTGCATCGCAATCGGGCCGGCCGGCGAGAATCGGGTTCGGTTCGCCTCGGTGATGACGTTCGACTCGCGAGCGTTCGGTCGCGGCGGACTGGGTGCGGTCCTGGGATCGAAGAACGTCAAGTGCGTCACCTTCGAGGGCGACGCCGCGCCGCCCGTCGAGATTCCCGATCCGCCCGAGATGGACGTCCACCGGGAGGCCGCCCAGTCGGACGACCTGATGCGGCGACAGGGGACAACGGGCAGCACCGAGTTCATCAACGACAATTTCGCGCTTCCCACCCGGTACTTTAGCGAGTACGAGTTCGAGCACGCGGATCGGATCGGCGGCAACGCCGTCGAGGAAAAGAAGTACAAGAAGGGCGCGTGCTCGGCCTGCGCCTACGCCTGCAAGCTGCCGACGCGGGACGAGGAGGCGGGCGTCGAAACCGAAGGGCCGGAGTTCGAAACCGTCTACGCGTTCGGCTCGAGCCAGGGCGTCGGCGACATCGTCGACGTGATGCGGGCGAACGAACTGTGTGACTCCCTCGGGATGGACACGATTTCCGCCGGCGTCACCGTCGCGGCCTACCTCGCGAGCGAAGACGAGTTCGGAAACGCGGAACTCGCACGGGAAGTCACCGAACGGATCGCGTACCGCGAGGGGATCGGCGATATCCTCGCCGAGGGAGTCGATCGCTGTCACGACGAACTCGGCGTCGACAACTACACCGTCAAGGGAATGGAGTTCGCCGCCCACGACGGGCGCGTCCTCCACGGGCAGGGGCTCTCTTATGCCCTCGCGAATCGGGGCGCAGACCACATGTACGCTGGCATGTTGACCCTCGAGTACAGCGGCGAACTCGATCCGGAGGGCACCCTCGGAAAAGCCGAGCGACTCGTCCAGGAGGAAAACGCGGCGGCGTTCCGTGATACGGGAATCGTCTGTGCGTTCGGCAGCGACTACGTTACCGACGACCGACTCGAGACGCTGTTCGACGCCGACTACGAGGAGCTCATGGAAATCGGGGCCCGAACCGTTCGCCTCGAGCGTCACTTCAATAATCAGCGCGGCTTCGACCGCGCTGACGACGGATTACCGTACGAGATTCCCGACCTCGAGGGGGCGATCGACGAGTACTACGCGGCGCGGGGCTGGACCAGCGACGGAACGGTTCCGGACGCGGCGCTCGAGACGGTCGCGCCGTCGGCGGACTAAGGGCGGGGGAGAGCGAGGCGGGATCGAAACCGACCGTATCACCCGCCGTACACTGACGGAACCAGTCGAATCACGGAATCGGCCGCCAGTTCCGTCTCGAGGCCGTCAATGTGGACGACGTTCTTCGTGTCCCTGGTGACGACCGTGTCTCCCGCAAGCCCCTCGCCGTCGTCGGCCACGAGTTCTCCCTCGAGCGGGTACGCGGCCTCGAGTTCGACCAGGAGTTCGCCAACCGTTTCGGCGTCAGTCTCGTAGAAAACTGTCTTCTCGCCGACCGCGTCGCGGAAGGGGCCGAAGAAGACGCACTCGAGTTGCACGGTGGGCCATTCGATGGGAGAGTCCTTGTACACGAGGGTTCGTCGAGAGTCTCGAGGGGGTCCCGAACGACGAGCGGCCCTCGATCGCTACCGGTTCGGTCACGCGATGTCGTCAGGAACGTCGAAACCGTAGAGGCGTTCGCCCTTCTCCTTGCTGCGGATGTCCAGCGCCGCCGCGCCTATCGCCGCCGCGGTCTCGGACCGGACGCGATCTCGAGCGAGGACCGTGCGAAGACGGACCGATCCGCCGCGACCGTAATCCTGTTGAGGAGCGTCGCCCGAAGCGAACCCAGTGGCAGCCGCGACGCAGCTTCGACGGTCGCTCTGGGTACTGGTCGCAGCGGCGACGCTGACCGTCATGGCGGGCGCGATCCTCGGACCGATCGTTCCGCAGATCCAGCGCGAACTCGGCGTCTCCGGCTCCGCGGCCGGCCTGATCATCACCACCCATGGCGGGGTGATCGTCCTGGCGAGTCCGCTCGTGGGATCGCTCGTCGATCGGATCGGCCCACGTCGCCCCTTCGTCGGCGGCCTGCTCGTCTACGCCCTCGGCGGCGGCGCGGGACTCGTCGTCGACTCGTTTTACCCGCTGCTGGCCTCTCGAGTCGTCCTCGGGCTCGGTACTGCCGCGGTTTACACGTCGGTTACCGTGCTCATATACGAGCTCTACGAGGGGCAGGCGATGGAGCGCGCGCTGGGGTATCGGAGCAGCGCGAACAGCGCCGGAGCCGCAGTGTGGCCGCTGATCGGCGGCGCTGCCGGTGCCCTCGCGTGGAACGCCCCGTTTGGAGTCTATCTCGTCGCGCTACCCCTAGGTATCCTCGCTGCGGCGACGATCCCCGAAACGCGTTCCTCGAGCGAGGCCGACGACGCGACCGCGGACGGACGCGAGAGAGCCGACGAGGGCCCCGGCGGTGTCGTTGTGGCTCTCGCCGTGTTTCGCGATCGGCCGACGCTTCCGCTCGTGTACCTGCTGTACTTCGGTGCGAACGCGCTCCTGTACGTGATCGTGGTCTTTTATCCGCAGTTTCTCGCCGGTATTGGGGTGACTTCGTCCTTCGATATCAGCCTCTATCTGGCGGCGAACGGCGCTGCGGGCGGTCTCTCGGCGATCGCATACGATCGGCTGCTGCGGTACGCCAGTCGATCGACGCTCGTGTTCACGGCGTTCATCCTCTGGACCGCGGGATTCGGGATCGCGACGGCGGTCGGAACCGCTATCGGTGCGGTGCTGCCGGTACTCCTGTTCGGCCTCGGTATCGGGCTGGTCTTCCCGTCGACGTTCGCGTGGGTCGAAGCGTTCGCACCGTCTGACCGACAGGGGCAGTTCAGTTCCTACATCGCCTCCTTCGGTTACACGGGACAGTTCCTCTCGCCGGTCCTGTTCGGAGCGATAGTTCCAATCGCGGGCGTCGACGGCGTATTCGTCGCCGCCGCTGCCGTCGCCGGCATCACAGCCGCTGCGCTCGGGACACACCGGTTCACCGGATCGTCATTCTGAGGGAACTCGAGCGAACACTGTCACCCCCGGCCCTTTTTCTCCGAGCGTGGATAGCACGATTGGCAGATTCCGATGACGAACGACAACCCACCCGAGTCACCGCGCGAGCAATCGCTGTGGCTGGCCACGACGCCAACGACCGAGTATGGCCCTCTCGAGGACGGACTCGAAGTCGACGTCGCGGTCATCGGCGGCGGTATCACCGGGCTGACCGCGGCGATCGAACTGAAGGAAGCGGGACGATCCGTCGCGGTCGTCGAGGCCGATCGGATCGTCGAGAGCACGACCGGTCACACGACGGCTAAACTCACCTCCCAGCACGGACTGATCTACGACACGCTCGTTTCTCAGTTCGGCGAGCAGGAGGCGCGGCAGTACGCCGACGCGAACGAGGCCGCGATCGATCACGTAGAGCAACGAATCGAGGAAGCGGACATCGACTGTGACTTTCGGCGGACGGAAGCGTACACGTACGCTGTATCGCCGGACAACCTGGGTGCGATCCGAGACGAGGTCTCGGCCGCTCAGCAAGTCGGTCTCCCCGCCTCCCTCGTCGATGAGACGCCGCTGCCGTTCGACACCGCCGGCGCGGTCCGTTTCGACGAGCAGGCCGAGTTTCACCCACGGAAATACTTGTTGTCGATCGCGGAGCAGGTTCACGGCGACGGGAGCCACGTCTTCGAGGAGACCCGCGCGCTCGAGGTCGATCCCGGCTCGCCGTGTCGCGTCGAAACCGAGCACGGCGAGGCCGTTGCCGACGACGTGGTGGTCGCAACGCACTTTCCCGTCCTCGACCGCGCCGGCTACTTCGCGCGGATGCATCCCCACCGCGCGTATCTGCTCGCCGTTCGGGTCGCAGCAACGCCTCTCGAGGGGATGTTCTACAGCACTGATTCACCGCCAGCGACGATGCGAACGTATTCACCGAGTGCGGCGGCCAACGGCGGTTCCGATGGCAGCGATTCCGACGACGGCGAACTCCTCCTCGTCGGTGGGCAGAGTCACACGCCCGGAATCGATGGCCCGCCGACCTCCGAACGGTATCGGCGCTGCGAGGCGTTCGCCCGCGAACACTTCGACGTCGAATCGATCGAGTACCGCTGGTCCACGATGGACTACTCGACGGTGGACGACGTTCCCTTCATCGGACGGATCGATCCGCTGTCGAAGCACGTCTACGTCGGCACCGGATTCGGCGGCTGGGGGATGACCGGCGGGACCGCCGCGGGGCTGATCCTCGCCGATCTGATCGTCGAGGGATCGAACCCCTGGGCCGACGCGTTCGATCCCCAGCGGTTCACGCCGAAAGCGTCGGCCAAGAGTTTCCTCGAGGAGAACGCCACAGTCGGCGGCAGTTTCATCGGCGATCGGATCAAATCGCTGCTCGCGTCGCTCGGGGCCGACGGTGCGACCGACATTCCGCCCGGCGACGCCCGCGTCGTTCGACGCGCGAGCCAGCCCGTCGGCCTCTACCGCGAGGCGGACGGTACGACCCACGCCGTGTCGGCGACCTGTCCGCACATGGGCTGTCTCGTCCGGTGGAACGACGCCGAGGAAACCTGGGACTGCCCCTGTCACGGCTCGCGGTTCACTCACGAGGGCGAGGTGCTGTCGGGCCCTGCGGTCGAGGGCCTGTTGTACCGAGAGCTGTAATCAAAACTGCGAAAATTGAGCGGTGTTACCGGAGGGAAACCGCATCGAGATCGATGCGCTTCGCTTCGGGAATCGACTCGACCGACTCGCTCGAGACGGCGTACGTTCCCCGTTCGGCCGCGGCCCCGCCTTCGTCGTCCGGAAGCACGATCACGCCCCGGACGAGCAACGGTGCGATCACGCCGGCCGCGACGGCTCGCGGATCAGACAGTGGTGCTCGAACGACGACGCGGTCGTCCGTCTCGAGCCCGGTCTCCTCGAGCACCGCGCGTGCGGCCTCGAGCAAGTCTCCGTGCGTAACGGTTCGCTCGCCGTCGCTCAGGATCGCCGTCTCGGGACCGATAGCCAGCGGCGGAAACGACGGGTTTTCGGTCCAGATGCCGGCGTCGAAGTGGTGGACGTCCGGCGCGTCGGGTTTCGAGCCGTAGCCGACGCGCTGTGCGCCACGCGGGAGGTCGTACTCCTCGAGAGCCGAGACGGGCGCAACGAGGGCCCGAAAATCGTCCGCGTCCGCGAGGTCGGTCGGCGGCTCGAAACGGGTGGTTCCCTCGAGTAGCGTCGTCCCGAAGAAGGCGAGCAGTGCGAGCGGGCCATCGCCGACGACGCCGACGGTGACGTCCTCGCGAACGCCCGCGTGGCGCAGGAAGTTTCCGGCCTGCCACGAGGAGGTACACAGCCAGTGGTAGTCGTACTCCCGGCCCGTCGCGTCGACGAGCCCGATCCGGTCGTCGCGAAGCTCCCGGGTGAACAGCTCGTCGACCGTCCCAGCGTTCATACTCGAGAGTGGGAACCGGGGCGGAAAAAGGACGCCGACTCGCGTCGCCGGCGTCGCCGTCGCGGCCCGCCGTACGGCGGGTGAGTCCATACGGACTGCTGTAAGTCATTTTCGGCGCGACCGCGATCCGACCTGCGGTCGCGACGGTACATCGTTACAGCAGACCGTATCAGTCGTCCGCGGCCGCCGGCTCGGCGTGGTCGATGTCCGTCCCGAGACACTCGAGGAACTGCGCGAGCCACTCGGGGTGGTCCGGCCACGCCTGGCCCGTCACGAGATTGCCGTCGCGCGTGACGCCGTCTTCCCACTCGCCGCCGGCGATTCGAACATCCGCTTCGAGCGCCGGATAGCCGGTACAGGTCCGCCCCTCGAGCACGTCCGCCGCGGCGAGGATCTGGACGCCGTGACACAGCGACGCGACCGGTTTGTCTGCCTCGAAGAAGTGGCGGGTTATCTCGAGGACCTCGTCGTAGGTCCGGAGGTATTCGGGTGCGCGGCCGCCCGGAACGACGAGCGCGTCGTAGTCGGTGGGATCGACGGCGTCGAAGTCGTGATTCAGTTCGAAGTTGTGGCCCGGTTTCTCGGTGTAGGTCTGGTCGCCCTCGAAATCGTGGATGGCCGTCGGACAGGTGTCCCCGGCTTCTTTCTCCGGACAGACGGCGTGAACCTCGTGGCCGACCATCTGGAGCGCCTGAAACGGCACCATTATCTCGTAGTCCTCGACGTAGTCTCCGGCGAGGAGCAGTATCTGTTGTGCTGACATGGGTGTCCCCGTCTAATCGTTCGGTTGCAACGGCCATAGTCTATGCTGTGGGATACCGTGACACACATCGCAGTGGCCAAACCGCTCCGGCGGTAGCTCGAGGGGAGCTGCTCGAGGGCATCTGCACGAGTGCAATTGCGAATCGGTCTCCGAGAGGGCGTCGTCGAACCAGTCGATCGGTTCCTCGGTCGGCTGCGTCGTCGCCGACCCGGGCGAGTGCTCGAGTTCGATGCCGCCGTCGGTCAGCGCCGACTCTTCGGCGGGATCGAACGTGTGAAAGCGCCCGTCGTCGAGCAGCCCGTAGACGGTCGGACAGTGGGCTGGGAACTCCCCGAGGACACGATGAAAGGCGAGTTTGTTGTCGATCAACGCGTTCCAGTGGCCGTTGATCCGCTTCGTCCCGACGAAGCGCTGCTAGTCGGTAAGGTTCGCGGCGGGGCGTTCGACTCGAAGTCATAGATCACGCCGGACTTGCTCAGAAAGCCGCGCCGGTAGAGCCGAAGTCGGCGACGGGCCGGGAGGTCGAACGACGAACCGGTCCGTCGTTCCGTCCGGAGTGGCTTGCGCACCTGATTCGCAGAGCGGTACGTTCGAGCGATGTTCATCACCGACGACTGACGGGGCGTGCCCCATATGTACGGCTGAAATAACGGCCGTGCCCGCTGTGAGAAACTATCCCGCTCGCTAGAACGCCCGCTTTATCTTCTCGAAGAAGCCCTCTTTCACCTCGATTTCGTCGCCGCCGGCTTCCGCGAACTCCTCGAGCGCGTCGCGTTGCTCCTCGTTCAGGCTCTCGGGGGTGACGACCTGCACCTTCACGAAGAGGTCACCCTGTCCGCGACCGCGAAGCCGGGGCATGCCCTTCCCCTCGAGGCGGAAGGTCTCGCCGCTCTGGGTCCCCTTCGGGATCTCGAATTCGGCACCGCCCTCGAGCGTCGGCACTTCGACGGTGTCGCCGAAGGTGGCCTGTGGGAACGAGATCGGCAGCCGGTACTGGAGGTCGTCGCCCTCGCGTTCGAACTCCTCGTGCTCGCGAATCGAGACGTCGATCAGCAGATCCCCGTGGGGACCGCCCTCCGGGCTCGGTGCCCCTTCGCCTTCCATCCGAAGGGTCTGGCCCTCCTGAATGCCGGCCGGGACCTCGACGGTCAGCGTCGCCTCGTTTCGGACATAGCCCTCGCCGCGACACTCCCCGCACGTCTCGGAGTACAGCGTCCCCTCACCCTCACAGCGGGGACAGGCCGTCGTCTGCTGAACCCGGCCCAGCGGCGTCTGCTGGACCTGGGTCACCTGCCCCCGCCCCTGACACTGCGGACAGGTCTCTGCGTCGGCCTCCGGCGGGTGCCCCTCGCCCTCGCAGACGTCGCACTCCTCGGGCCGCTCGACGGTGAACTGCTTTTGTGCCCCCTCATAGGCCTCCTCGAGGTCGATCTCGAGTTCGGTTCGCAGATCCCGGCCTTTTCGGGGTCGACGGCGGCCGCGTCCACCGCCACCACCGCCGCCGAAGACCTGTTCGAAGATGTCACCGAGACCGCCACCACCCATGCCACCGCCGCCACCCATCCCGCCGAACGGGCCGCCGCCCATTCCCCCGGCACCGCCCGCGTCGCCGGCGTCGAAGCCGTGTTTCTCGGCCTGTTCGTAGCGGTCGTGCCCCATCTGATCGTAGGCCTCGCGCTTCTCCTCGTCGGTCAACACCTGTTTGGCCTTCTGGATCTTCTTGAACTTCTCTTCGGCATCGGGGTCGTCGCTGACGTCCGGATGGTACTCGGTGGCCTTCGACCGATACGCCTGTTTGATATCCTCGGTAGACGCGTCGGAGCTCACGCCGAGAACGTCGTAGAAGTCCTCGCTCATTCGTTGTTCACCCGATAGTCGGTTGAGACACTTGAAACGAACGTTCCGGACGTACCTTTTTGCGCCTCGGGTTCGCTCGCTTCGCTCACGGCTTCGCCGTTCGCATTGTCGCGGTTCTCGCTCACTCCGTTCGCTCCGAACCGCGCACCGCTCGCTCACCACTCTCTGCTCGCGGGCCGAAGGCCCGCTCGCACGGCTCGAGGGACGGCGTCCCTCGTTGGGCGCAAAAATCTACGCTAAAAAGGCCGCTCACTCACTGCGCTCGTTCGCAGGTGCAGTGCTTGCGCCTTCACCGCAGCGGTAACTCGCTGAACCAGCGACTCGAGCGCACACGGCTCATCCCAGTCGTCTACGGTTCGGTAGAAAATTCGCAGGCAGATACCGACTCGTCCGTTCAGTCCTCAGTGATGTCGTCAGACTAGGTCTGACGGAGTGACGAAGACTCGTTACTCGTCGTCTTCGGCCTCGTCCTCGTCAAAGTCGACGTCCTCGAAGTCGGCGTCAACGAACTCCTCGTCCTCGTCACCGGCAGCGCCCGCGTCGGGTCCGGGGTTCGGACCGCCGCCCATCCCGCCGGGGCCTGCGCCCGCAGCACCGCCAGCGCCTGCCGCTCCGGCACCCGCTGCGCCGCCGGCCGCACCGGCGTCCGCGGCACCGGCTTCCTGGTAGATCTGCTTGCCGATCTCCTGAAGCTCCTCGCTCAGGGTCTCGGTCGCCGTCTCGATGTCGTCGGCGTCGGCTTCGTCGTCGTCGATCGTCTCCTCAAGGTCCTCGATCGCATCCTCGATGTCCGCACGGAGGTCGTCGTCGACCTGCTCGTCGTTCTCCTCGAGCAGCGTCTCGGCGCGCTGGATCGTGGCCTCGGCGGTGTTGCGGGCCTCGATGCGCTGGCGCTTTTGCTGGTCCTCTTCGGCGTGTTTCTCGGCTTCGCGCTGCATTTTCTCGATCTCGGAGTCGGAGAGTCCCGCACCGCCCTCGATGGTGATCTCCTCGGTGGTGCCGCTGCCCTTGTCCTCCGCACTCACGTTGACGATGCCGTTCTCGTCGATCGAGAACGTGACCTCGATCTGCGGGGTCCCCGCGGGGGCCGGCGGGATGCCGGTCAGGTGGAACTCGCCGAGCATCTCGTTCTCCGCGGCCAGTTCGCGCTCGCCCTGGAAGACCCGGACCTGCACCGTCGTCTGGTTGTCCGCCGCAGTGGTGAAGATCTTCGACTCCTCGGTCGGAATCGTCGTATTCTTCTCGATGAGTCGCTCGAAGAGGCCGCCCTTGACCTCGATACCGAGCGAGAGCGGCGTCACGTCCAGCAGGACGATGTCGTCGACCTCGCCGCCGAGCACGCCGCCCTGAATCGCCGCGCCCAGCGCGACGGCCTCATCGGGGTTGACGTTCTTCTGGGGCGCCTTACCGGTCAACTCTTCGACCTTCTCGGCGACCTGGGGCATCCGGGTCGAACCGCCGACCAGGAGGACTTCGTCGATGTCGTCCGCGTCGTAGCCTGCGTCCTCGAGCGCCTGCTCGGTCGGCTCGACGGTGCGATCGATCAGATCCTGCGTCAGGGACTCGAACTTGGCTCGAGTCATGGACTCCTCGAGGTGGATCGGGCCGTCGTCGGTCGCTGTAATGAAGGGCAGGTTGATCTCGGTCTCCTTCCGACTACTGAGTTCGATCTTGGCCTCCTCGGCGGCGTCCTTGAGCCGCTGGAGGGCCTGTCGGTCGTCGCGGAGGTCGATGCCGTGTTCGTCCTCGAACTCGTCGGCGAGCCAGTCGATGATGGCCTCGTCCCAGTCGTCCCCACCGAGGTCGTTGTCACCGTTGGTCGCGACGACCTCGTAGACGCCGCCGCCGAGATCGAGAATAGAGACGTCGAAGGTACCGCCACCGAGGTCGTAGACGAGAACGGTCTGGTCGGAGTCGTCGTCGAGGCCGTAGGCCATCGACGCGGCCGTCGGCTCGTTGATGATGCGCTCGACCTCGAAGCCGGCGATCTCGCCGGCGTCTTTGGTCGCCTGGCGCTGTCGGTCGGAGAAGTATGCGGGGACCGTGATGACGGCTTTCTCTACGTCGTCGCCCAGATAGTCTTCGGCGTCGCGTTTGATCTTCTGGAGGATCATCGCCGAGATCTCTTCGGGCGTATACTCCTCGCCCTCGATCTCGACGGTATAGTCGTCCTCGCCGATGTGGCGCTTGATCGAGGCGATCGTCTTTTCAGGGTTCTGAATCGCCTGATTCTTCGCGGGTTTGCCGACGAGCCGCTCGTCGTCGTCGGTAAAGGCGACGACGGAGGGCGTCGTTCGTTCACCTTCGCCGTTGACGATAATCTCCGGATCGCCGCCTTCCATCACCGCGAACGCGCTGTTCGTCGTCCCGAGGTCGATTCCGAGAATCTTGTTGCTTGCCATAGTGGACGGGTATTGTGCGCACTTTGTTTTAAAGGTTACTAGGCAGACGGAGGAACCGAATAAAATCCGGATACCGCGGCTCTCAGCCTCGCTCGAGACAGTTGGGGTCCAGTAAAAACGAGCGTCACATTCGGCCTCACTCGATCCGCGTCGGCTCGAGAGACGGATCCGCATCGGATCGAGACGCGAACCACCGGCGGCTCGAGCGACTCCGCTCCCTTATTCGTTCGGTTCGTCTGCCGCGGCGTCCGTCGACGCGTCTTCGCGGTCGTCCTCGGCGACTTCGCCGCCGAGTTCGATCGCCTCGTCGTCATCGGCGTCGTTCGCCGACGACTCGTCGGCCTCGGCCGCTTCGTCGTCCGCAGTCGTGTCGGCATCTGCATCGGACTCGTCGGCCGCCTCATCAGCGTCGGTCTCGTCGGTCACGTCGAGTTGCTCGTCCGATTGATCGGCTGCACTCTCCTCCTCGCTCTCGTCTGTGCCGTCGCCGTCGTCCGAATCAGTATCCGCGAATTCACCGTTCGAGACGGTCACCTGGGCGTTCTGGATGACCTTCTCCCCCATCTCGTAGCCGGGCGTGTAGACGTCGGCGATGGCCCCCTCGGGCTGGTCGCTGTCGACCTGCATCATGACCTCGTGGCGCTGTGGATCGGCCTCGGTACCCGGGTCGGGATCGATCTCCGAAACGTTCTCGTCCTCGAGGATGCGATCGAACTCGCGAAGCGTCATATCGACGCCGTCCCGGAGCGTTTCGACGTCGCCGCTTTCCTCCTCGAGCGCGCGTTTGAGGTTGTCCCGGACGCCGATGAGACGTTCGACGAGGTCCTCGGCGGCGCGGTCCTTGATCTGCTGTTGGCGCTTCTTGGCGCGTTTCTTGTAGTTCTGAAAGTCTGCCTGTTTTCGCTTGAGTCGACTCTTCAGGTCTTCTATCTCCTCTTCGTACGCCGCAATTTGCTCGTCGCGCTCGTTCAAGGCTGCCTCGTACTCGTCGAGTTCGGTCTGGAGTTCGCCGATGGTCTCGGCCTGTGACTCGATGCGCTCGGAGAGATCCTCGAGTTCCTCGCGCTGGTGTTTGACGGTCCCGTTGAGGTCGCGGGCCTCCTCGACGATCGAGTTGACCTTGTGGGCGAGTTCGTCGTCGTACTCGGTGACCCGATCGAGCATGCGCTGAACGTCTTCGCTCGTTTCGGGTGCATCCCCGTCTTCGCCGACGTCCTCCGTGGTCGTTCCAGTTGCTGTTGTCTCGGACACATCGTCGCCCCCGGCCGTCTCGGTCCCCGCTGCCGCTGTTCCGTCGACCGCGTCCGCGCTCGAATCGGCGTCCGCAGCCGTCCCTTCCGATTCAGCGTCGTCCGAGTCAGGAGCCGGTTTCGATTCCCCATCCGTCGACGCCGCAGGATCCACGTCGGCCGTTTCGCCGTCGTTGGATTCCTCCTCGGACGGGACACCCTGGGCGGACGTGTTCGTGCCCTCGTCTTCGCTCATGTGCCAGTCAACGAACAGCGGTAATAAAAGGGTTGAGGTACGGCGTCTCGCACCGGATGACACGAAACCGTGAATCGATCACGACAGATGCGAACTGACCGCTGGGATCCCTCCCAAGTACACAGTGAGACGATGGGCCACACCCACCGAGGCGTCCGGTGTTTAGAGACAGTAACATCAGTCCAAATATAGTATAATGTAGGAAATAAGTACGGATTGCTTAAGCTTCTACCTGCCGTTTGAATACCTGATTATCCATGAAATCCGTTAGCCAGCACCAACCAACCTACTCACGCCGAGACATTTTCCACAAAGGCGGCGCGATATCAATTCTCTTCGGACTCGGCATGGCCACGATCCCCGGATCAGCCACAGCAGCGACCAAAACTGAACTCATCGATGCGGTCGCAAGCGAAGCCCGCATCAGCAACGCTGACGCAAGGAAAACGCTCGACGGGTTCATCAACGCCACCACAAAAGCACTGGCGAACGGTGACCGCGTCGCACTCCTCGAATTCGGACTGTTTACTGTCTCCAACGGCGTACGGAACGGCAACGGGAACAACTCGAAAGATGAATCGGCAGTCGATTTCGATGCATGTCCGGAGTTCGCCGCCGCACTCAATCTCAACCCTGGACACGGTGATCAGCGCCGAAACAGAGCTGGATCCAAATGCCGCTCTGCCGACGTCGTCATCGATGCAGACCACATCGCAACCGACACACAACGCGGTACAGACAGCGGCCTCTCAAAGGCTGACGCAAAGAAGGCACTCGACGGGTTCATCAACGCAACTACAAAAGCGCTGAAGAGTGGCGAAACCGCGTCACTGATCGGGTTCGGCTCGTTCAGTATCTCGAAGCGGTCTGCCCGAACTGGGCGTAACCCGCAGACGGGGAAGGAAATTGAGATCGCGGCGAAGAACGTGGTCAAATTCAAAGCGGGTGCTGAGCTGTCCAAAAGCGTGAACTAGTGCCGCTTCAGACCTGAACTGCTAACTTTATAGGTCAGGACCGCCGACGGCCGGCCGCCACGCCGAGCACCTGCTGCTCGGTATTCGACTGACGGACACGGGCGGTCGTCCCGCTCCTTTCACTCAGGCTTTGTCGGTTTCGTGCATCCACTCGAGGGCGGCCTGCAGCCCCTCCTCGTCCCGGATTTCGCGAAATCGCTCCGCAGACGAGGATTCCATGGTGAGAGCGCCAACGTACTCGTCGACGCGGCCGTACCGTCTGAACCCCTGGGTTTCCTGTACATCGTTGAGCATGTCTTTCGCGATAGCAACGGCCGTACTCGGGGTCTTCTTGATCGCAGCCACTTCGGTCTCGACGGTCGCGTCCAGTTCGCCTTCTGGGACGACCCGATTGACCAGTCCCATCTCGGCGGCGGTGGCCGCGTCGACGGTCTTCCCCGAATAGAGCAGTTCCCGGGCGTCTTTCAGGGAGTTCGTTACGAATGGCAGCACGAACTTCGGCGGGGGTTCGCCGAAGTGCATGTCGGGATAGCCGAACTCGGAGGGCGCCGTCGCGAAGGTGAGATCACAGCAGATCGCGAGGTTACACCCGCCGGCGATTGCAGCCCCGTCGACCGCCGCGACGACCGGGAGCCGCGACGAAAAGATCGCCTCGAGGTGAGTCCGCTGGTCGAGGATGCGGTCGTCGGTCGATTGCTCGGTCTCGGCCTCGCTGATGTCGTAGCCCGAGGAGAAGGCGCGGCCGTTGCCGCTCAGGACGACGACTCGAACCTCATCGGCGCCCTCAGCGCGTTCGATCGCGTCCTCGAGTTCGCGCAGTAACGGCGGATTCAACGCGTTGAGAGCCTCGGGACGATCCAGTGCGATTCGGGCCACGCCCTCCTCTGCAGCGTACTCGAGGCAGTCATACGTTCCCATACCACAGTCATTCCGAGCCACCCACATATACCGTTGGGCGCCTCTCAGCGACGGAGCAGCGATCCCAAACGAGGAACGGAGACGCTCTCACTCGGGATGGCCAGTCAATGATAACCGTTGTGGCAGCGCTAGAACGCGAGCGCGTGACGCTAGTCTGGCGCGTTTGCTCGGCGGACGATATTGTGCGAGAGGATCGACATCACGTCTTCATCGGCATCGTTGACGACGCTGCGACGGAAATCGACGTAGCCGCGATCCGATCGGCTCGTCGAGGGCGTCTTGCCGACGACCTCGACCCGGACGCGGAGCGTCTCACCAGGGCGGACCGGCTCGTGCCAGCGCAGATCGTCCATCCCGAGGCCGCCCATGTTCGCGATATCGACCTCGCCGTTGACGATCTCCGTGACGAACAACCGGACGGACAAACAGAGCGTATGGAGGCCGCTGGCGACCAATTCACCGAATATCGAATCCTGAGCGGCCTCCTCGTCGAGATGGAACGGCTGCGGGTCGAACTGCTCGGCGAACTCGATTATCTCCTCCTTAGTAACCGTGTATCCGCCAGTCTCGTAGGTCTCACCGATCTCCAAATCCTCGTAATACCGTGGCATATCGTGTAAATTGATAACAAATGGCGTAAACCATCCGGTTTGCGATGTGACGAACCCCCTGCTATCCTCGAAAAAGTGGAGTAGGGCTTCTAATATAGCTTACTTGCTCTGAGTGCCCCCGATCGCCGGGTCAAAAGGCGATGCCTGCGAGAGGGTCGGTGCGGAGTAGGTGTCCGTCCCCCGGTCGACGGCGGGGTTCGCCGCCAGCGGTTGACAGCGAGCCACACACCACGCCCCAACCGGGCTTTCGGACGGTGTAGCCCCATGTATAGGAGGTCCGCGGCGACGAGCAGGTCCACGTCGGCACGGCGGCCGCCAGGGACCACTGCCTCGACGCGCGTCGCGACGCCTGTCTGGGCGTCGTCGGGCGGTAGCCGCCCCTGCTCGTACCGGGCTGGCGGCCCCACTACGTGCGACAGCGCGAGCGTGATCGCACCACGTATCGACTATGCGAGGGCGCGGCCCAGCCAAACACGTCGTGTGACCGGCGTCTGAGTCTCGCTCACGACGGGAACCGCCTACTACTGGCTCTCGAGACTGCACAGAGACGAGTCATCGGACGACCGTCACCGGAACCGGCGAGCGCCTCGTTACCGTCTCAGCAACACTGCCAAGAAGAACGCGCGCTGGCCCGGTGCGGCCGTGACTTCCGAGAACGACGTGATCAACGTCATGCTCCGCAATATATGCGGTAATCGTGCGCGCTGGCTTCCCCATTTCGAGCGCAGTGTCGGTCTCGACACCCTGTTCAGCGGCGGTCTCGCTCGCTCTCTCGAGGATGTCTGCACCTCGCTTGCGAACCTGCTCGCGATACTCGTCACTGTAGAGAAATCCCTCGTCCCCGTACAGCGAGGTTCGATCGAACTGAACGACGTGTAGCGCAGTGATCCGTTCGTCAGGGTACGCTTCAACGGCGTATTCGAGCGCTTTCGTCGACTCGTCCGAATTGTCGACTGGAACGAGGATATAGCGAGCCATGCGAGAGATTATCTCTCATTCCATATATCAGCACTCATTTGCCAGATGGCCATCATATTCGTTAGCCACACCACTCTCAGTGTCGCCAGCGGAGAGACCCCACGTGGAGTCGTCGTTTTCGATCGCCGCGCTCCGCTTAGCCCTTTTGATCGTGTTCGGGATAGCACTGCGACCGCCGCCAGCGGTATCTCCCGGCTCGGACTCGAGACCGCCGCCGACGCCCGCAATCCATCGCCGCCCGTCGCTGCCGTCTTGATCCGTTTGAACTCGGCTGCCGTAATCCGGTCGAAGGCCGAACCCGTTGTCTGGCGCGGCGGCCCCGGATCGCCTTCGTCGCCGGCTGGATTCATCGCCGCGAGTCGAGTGCGGTCCTCGGGTTGGTGGTCGGATCTGAGCGGTCGATCGGGACGCCCGCGATACGTCGCCGCCTCTGTCCGCCCGTGCGGGCTCACTGCGCCGCCAGTATACGTGGGGGCCACTACAAAGGCCGCTCGCTCCCGATTGTCGCTCGCGGGTACACTCCTTGTGACTCGACCGCCGCGGAAACTCCTCCGCCTGTACTGAGTGCACATCAGCGAGCGATAGATATCGATCTCGAGGTCGCGAAATACCCGACCGTATATGTGGGTCTGCCCCCGATTGTGTCCCGTGACGCCGACACCGGCCGACGAATCGTCCGCGATCGAACTCCGGTATGAGGACGGGACGATCCGGATCGACGGTCTCGAGGAGTCATCGATCTCGCCGTCGTCGCTTCGGACGGCCACCCCCGACCTCGAGACCGACCAGCGGACTGACGGCTTCCGCGTTCCGGCGTTTCAGTACGCCGCCCTCCGAGCGGCGCTGGCGGAAACGGACGCCGCAGTCGACGATCGCGTCCTCGACCTCGAGTCCGTGTCCGCTCTCGAATCTGCGTACGAACTGCGCGGCTATCAGACGACGGCGCTCGAGACATGGCTCGAGACCGATCGCTGGGCCGGCGGCCCGGCCGAGTCCATCGGGCGAGCGCCCGCCGGCGTCCTCGAACTCCCGACGGGCAGCGGCAAGACCGTCATCGCGCTGGCGGCGATCGAACGGCTCTCGGTCCCGACGCTCGTCGTCGTGCCGACGATCGACCTGCTCGAGCAGTGGCAGCGCGAACTCGAGCGCGAATTCGATCGGCCGATCGGCCGCTTCGGCGGCGGCGAACAGCGACTCGAGGCGATCACCGTTTCGACCTACGACTCGGCGTACCTGAAAGCTGATTCGGTGGGCGACCGGTTCGGTCTCGTGGTCTTCGACGAGGTCCACCACCTCGGCGGCGAGGGCTACCGCGAGATCGCACGGCTGCTGGCCGCACCCGCGCGGCTGGGGCTGACTGCGACCTTCGAGCGGCCCGACGGCGCACACGAGGTACTCGAGGAAATCGTCGGTCCGCTGCTCCACCGCGTCGACGTGGACGAACTCGCCGGCGACCATCTCGCGAACTACGACGTCAAGCGACTCGAGGTATCGCTCACCGCCGACGAGCGCGAGGAATACGAGCGGAATCAGGACGTGTTCACGGACTACCTCGCGCGCTCGAACATCGAGATGCGCAGCGGCTCTGACTATCAGGAACTCGTCAAGCGATCGGGCAGCGATCCCGACGCGCGCAAAGCGCTACTCGCACGCCAGCGAGCGCGCGAACTCATGTTTGGGAGCGAAGCGAAACTCGAGGCACTTGCGGACGTTCTCGACGACCACTGCGACGAGCGGATCATCGTCTTCACGGCGCACAACGACCTCGCCTACGACGTCAGCGAACGGTTTCTGGTCCCGACGATCACCCACCAGACCGGCACGACGGAGCGACGGGAGATCCTCGAGCGGTTCCGCGAGGGGACCTACACCCGGGTCGCGACCTCGAACGTGTTGGACGAGGGGGTCGACGTTCCCGACGCGAACGTGGCAGTCGTGCTCTCGGGCAGCGGCAGCGAGCGGGAGTTCGTCCAGCGACTCGGACGGATCCTTCGCCCGAAATCCGATGGCGGACGGGCGACCCTCTATGAGGTTATCTCCGAAAATACCGGCGAGGAACGGATCGCAGGTCGTCGTCGCGACTGACGATCCGAGGCCTACTGGCGCGGCGACTGCGAGACGGGGACGGCAAAGATGGAAACCGTCCTGGAGCTCGATGCCGACCATCCACAGGCCCGGGGATACATTACGGACTGCGAGAACGGGGAGGCACCCGGACAGGAGTAACGGGGCGGCGATCGACAGCGTCGTCGGCGTACTGTCCGTCCCACTGGTCGAAGGCGAGACTGAGTCCCTCGAGAGACGAGCCGACTGATTAATGAATCTGGAGAGACATGATATGGTCGGAAGCAATAATGTCGCTCCAAGAGTTTCGTGCATCCCTGACCGACGAATCGCTGCGGTTCGCGGTCCTCGTCGGTCTCGCGTCGATCCCCTTCACCCTCGCCCTCTCGTGGAATCCCCTGGCCGAGGAGGGGATCACGATCGGCGGCTCCGTGTCGGGGGAGCCGTTGCTTCTGGCCGGAGTGGTGGTCGGCTACCGATACAGCGAACGAGCCACTGAAAGCCGTCGTGCCGGGTTTTGGACCGGTCTCGTCGGCTCGATTGCGACGGTGATTGTCTTCACGGCGAACACGATCACCACGCTCGAGTCCATGTCCTCTCGAATGACCGTCCTCGCCGTCGCCCTAACGCCGGTCTTCGTCGCCGTCGGCGTCGGTTTCACCGTGGTGATAACGACGGTCGCTGCAATGATCACCGACTGGGTGACGACGCGAGTCGCTCGAGCGGGGAGCGAACCGGACCCGCAGGAGGCTGACCGCCGAACCGCTGGATCCCTGCGGTTAGCCATCCCTGCGTACTCACTCCTGACTCCGATCGTGTTGCTCTGCGTCTTTTGGCTGCTACCCGACGGCGGCGTGGGACTCCTCGTCTCTGTGCTGGGACTGTTCGTTCTGGCTCCGCTTTCGGTCGTCGCGTTCGTCGCGTTGTTCATCGAGGCGACCGCTCCCCAACCCGAAGGAACGGACCGGTTCCCAGGTCTGAGAGTGTGCGTTGGCGTTCCGGTCGCCGGGTATGCGCTCGTCTATCTGGCGACGGAATTCCACGCGTTGGAGAGCGCGCCCCGAGTCGGTATCTACGGATTCATCGTCGGGCTCTGGATCGTCTCACTCGTCTCCCTCGGCGACCGATACCGGGACGGCGAACGGTATCGGTCGGCGACGTGACGCGCTCGACCGGAGTCCTCCATCTGCCGTGGTCGGCGTTTCCGAACCCCGCCACCGTCCGGGTGACTTTTGACGATGCCGCGCCGATTCGAGACAGATGCTGACGAAGGACCTGCTTCGCGTCTCGCGGGCCGGCGGCGGCTACCACCCCCAGTTCGCCGACCGCGAACACCGGCCGCTCGCCGCCCGCGTCATCGGCACGTATCAGGGCCACGTCGGCGAACAGCGGGCGGACCTCGAGAACGCACTGACTGCACTCGAGCGCGAGGCCGAGGACTTCAAACTCGTACGCGGCCTCGCGGCGCTGGTCGAACGCGAGACCGTCGCGGAGGCGGAGACGGCGATCGAGCCCGAACGGGCCCGGAGGGCCGTGTTCGAGGCGGCCGAGGCCGTCGGCGTCGTCACCGAGGACGAGCGCGCGATGGCGTTCATCCGCGCGAGCGAATCGGTCGACGTGTCGGCGGACGACCTCGAGGCCGCGCTGTACGCCGATCTCGAGGAGCGACAGGTCGTGACCGCGGTCGAATCTCGCTGGGATCCGGACGGGCTGATCGCCCAGTATAACCTCTCGCTGGCGCAGACGGCGCTCTTTGACGCGACCGGGGTGCGGGTGCGCTCGAGCGATCCGAAGGCGTTGATTTCGGCGATCAAGCGGCTGCGGCTGATGTACGAGATCCACCGGACTGACGACGAATCTGTAGACGACGATGCGGGACTCTCCGAACGCGAAGTTATCGTGACGGGCCCGACCCACCTCTTTCGCGCCACTCGGCGGTACGGGACGCGCTTCGCACGGCTCCTTCGAAGCGTCGCGAAGGCTGACCGGTGGCACCTCGAGGCGACGATCGACGACCGCGGCACCGAACGGACCCTCGAACTATCCCACGAGGATCCCGTCCGGGTACCGGACGCGGAGCCGATCGCAGAGGTGTCTTTCGACAGCGGTGTCGAGGCCGATTTCGCGGCCCGCTTTACGAACCTGAATCTGGACTGGGACCTCGTCCGCGAACCGGAGCCCCTCGCGACGGGAACGCGGGTGATGATCCCCGATTTCGCGTTCGAGTACGCTCCCGCAGGGACGGGCCGCGGGGACGCATCGAACGAGTCCGACAGCGCGGACGGTGATTTCCGCGTCTACTTCGAGATTATGGGGTTCTGGACGCCCGAATACGTCGAGAAGAAGCTCGCGCAGCTCGCCGGTCTCGAGGACGTGGCCATGCTGGTCGCCGTCGACGAATCGCTGGGCGTCGGCGAGGAGATCGCCGCCCGCGATCATCGAGCGATCCCCTACTCGGGAACGGTACGGGTCAAAGACGTCGCCGACGTCCTCCGGGAGTACGAACGCCAGCTGGTCGCCAAGAGTGCGGCCCGCCTTCCCGACGCGTTGCGGCCGGCGGACGACGCCGTCACGGTTGACGCGCTGGCTGATCGCCACGGCGCGAGCCCGGACGCGCTCGCGGACAAGGTGTTTCCCGAACACGAACGAGTCGGTCGGACGCTGGTTCGCCCCGCCGTTCTCGAGTCGGTGGCGGACGAAATCGAGCCAGGGATGGCGCTCGCGGACGCCGAAGCGATCCTCGAGGCGGTCGATCTCACCGACTCGAGCGCGATTCTCTCGCGACTCGGCTATCGCGTCGAGTGGGAGGGGCTGGCCGGGGGGACGCTCGTCGAACGGTAACGACCGAGACCGGGCGTCGAACGGCCGAGACCGGGCGTCGAACGGCCGAGACCGGACGTCAAACGGCCGGGCCGCGAACGGTTGCGGACGATATCGGGGACGGCGAAGGCAGTGTGGTCCGGCAACGGTGGCCGGTTTTCAGAAACTGCGACACAGATCCAACGTGCTTTGCGATCACTCTTAAGCCCCCGTCACCCGTCTCGATAGATACGCAGTGTCTAACCAGTCCTCTCCCGACCCCGTTTCCATCCTCCTCGTCGAAGACAATCCCGGCGACGTTCGCCTGATAGAGGAGGCGTTCAAAACGGCGGGATTCGAGACGGTCTTTCATACGTTCGCGGACGGTGGATCCGCCCTCGACTTCCTGCATGAGCAGGTGCTGTGTGCGGGCGATGTCGACGTAGATCTCATGTTGCTCGATCTCAATCTTCCCAGAACGAACGGATTCGAGGTACTCGAGACGCTCAAGAACGAGCCGGATCTCACGTCGCTGCCGGTCATCGTCCTCACGAGTTCGGAGGCGACCGAAGACATCGTCAGGAGTTACGAACTGTGCGCGAACGCCTATCTCACCAAGCCGAGCGATCCGGCTGAGTTCGCCGAACTCGGCCGTGCCGTCGAAGCGTTCTGGATCGACGAAGTGACGCTGCCACCAGTGCCCTTGTAACTCGAGACGGACAGTACAGACTCGAGACGGACGTGGACGGCGCTTTTGATTCCGATCAGTCCCGATCCGTCTCGCTCCAGTCGCAGTCCTGGCACTTCCGACCGGTGACGAGTTCGGTCACCGACGGCATGTAGGTCACCGCCAGGACGGAGCCGCCACACGCCGGACACTCCTCGTCGGCCTCCTCGATCGAGTCGACCTCCATGACGGAGTCGCCCTCGACGATCTCGGCGAGTTTCTTTGCCGTCACCATTCGCCCCTGAACGACGCGATTCTCACTCACACTCAGATTTTCGGACGAGACACCCTAAGCGTTTCCTGACGCGGTCGCCGGCCGACCGTCCGCTCGAGGCCGGCGCGGTCTCGTCGCTGAGGACGGTCGACTGGTCGGTAGCCGCAGGGTCCGAACGGTGGCGGTGGGGCTCTCGGTCGGCATGTGTCTGCGGGCACAACCGTATAGATGCTCTTTCCCGAACGTTCGGCTATGGAGACGCGATGGGCGCTCGTCGACGGCGTCACCCTCGAGTTACCGGCCGACTGTACCGTCTACGAACTCCGGGATGCCCTGTACAAACCGGACGACGCAGTGCTCGTCGCAGTGACGGGTGATCTCGTCTCGATCGTCCACGACGAAGACCGACCACTTTCGGAGTTAGTCGCCGGCTGTGCGGAGACGTACTACTTCCGGCGGCCGGAGGAGCCCGACCGAAACGAGCTGCTTGCCGCGCCGGAACTCGAACGGGCGCTGGAGAAATCCGACGGCGAACAAACTGGGGCGGAAACGACGTTCCCGCGGCCCGGGATCGATCACTGAGCCGGTCGGCGGTATCCATCTCTCGTCAGTCGTCGACTACTGTAACCGGATCGGCTACCCGGAGAGTCTCACCGCGATCACGTTCGGGGACGCGCGCGATGAGCATCAGCGAATAGTAGTGGTCGAACGCGTCCGCGTCCGCCCAGTCGGGGAAGGTCTCCTCGCGGCGGCGAACGAACTGCTCTCGAAATCCCGGAGTCGGATCGCCGGTATCGGGATCGCGCTGGGGAACGACGCATCTGCCACAGGGCGTCACTCCCTCGAACCGGACGCCGCCGACTTCGAACGCCGGCGCGTCCGCGCCGACGAACCGGTCTTCCCAGAACGGCTCCACGCCACCCACCTCGACGTTCGCCCGGAGCCGTCGCCGAACGCCCTCGACGGTCAGTTCGTCGAACCAGTCGGCAACGGTGCGCAGCGTCGCCGTGCTGATCACCGACGGCCCCATCTCGCGTCGGTCCACAAACCCCAGCGATCGATCTCTCTCGAGCGATAGCTCCACGTCGAAGAACTCGCTCAACCAGGCCGCTGCGGTCTCGCGATCGGACTCGAGGTCGAATCGCTGGCGTTCGCCGTCGAGCGTCCTAATCGAAAGCTCACGCGTTTCGGGATCGAAATCCGTCTCGAGGTCGTGTACTCGATCGGTCCGCTTCCCGTTGAGTACGTCGCCGTCAGTGTCGAACAGCGCGAACTCTCGGTCGTGGGCGACGGTCCCACCCTCGAGGATCTCGGCCGCCTCGAGGTCAATGCTGTCGAGTCCCTTCACCGGATACACCCGCAGCCCCTCGAGTCGTGCCATTGGGAAACCGTACCGGCCGGTGATCCATTATACTAGCGACCGAACCGTGGTATGCGCTGCTCGAACAGCCCGTCATCCGATCGGTGCCGACAGACTGTCAGTGGCGACGAGAGCGCGACGACGTGACCGATGACGGGTCGCTGCCGGGTCAGGAATCGTTCCGTGTGATCGAATCGCGAGAACGAACTCGTCGATGGACGACAACGTGTTCCGAATCAATCGATCGTCACGACGGGGGTCCCGGTCTCGTCGAACTCCACTCGCACCTGATGACCGGCGTACGGAAATCCGACGTGTCCCGACCGCTGTTCGCCGGACTCCGTGGCTGCGAACACCGCGCCGAGCGCATCGGGATCGACCGCGTCAAAGAGCGGCGGTAATTCCATGGGATCGGTCCCCTCGAGTGCAGCTACCCCAGTAACGATCCGGTCGTGTACCTCGTCGGTGTCGAACGCGAGGGATTGTTCCATTGAGATCTACCGCCACACCACTCCATTAATAACTTTCGAAGCGTTGATTCATTGCAGTTATTTCCAGTCGCAACTGCCGGCTACTGGTCGCTCGAGTTCGGAGCGGCCATCGAAACGCCGCTCTGTCAGTCGCCATGATGACACCCCGTCAGCCGCCGGGGGATCGCGCTTTCGATCGACCACTGACCGAGCGCGTTCGCAGAGTCACTCGTCGTCGTCCGTCTCGTTTGCGTCGTCTCCGGACTGATCGTCGTCAGCGCTGTCGTCCCTCTCGTCCGTATCGGGCGTTTCGCCGGCGGTCTCCGGGAAGTAACCGGCTGTTCCGACATCGACTCTCGCGAGGCTTGGTTCGGCGGCCGTCTCGTCCTCGAGGAAGGTCCCGTAGGCGAAGTTCGCGATGTACAGCGACGTCGCGGTTTCCTCGGTGGTCCCGAAGTGGACGTCCGCGGGGAAATCGAGGGGGTCGCCGCCGGCGAGCGTCTCGATTTCCTGATCGTCCGTCACGCGGACGACCTCGTTCGCCGCGTTCACCGCGACGTAGAGGGTTCCGTCCTCATCGATCGTCATGCCGTCCGCACCGACCAGACCCTCGTCCTGGACGACCTGTTCTACCTCTCCGGCGCTCCCGTCATCCGCGACCGGGACTCGCATGACCGATCCCGCGTTGAGATTGTCGACGTAGACATCGCCGTCCGGATGGACGGCCAGCCCGTTCGCGCCAACCGGCGTCTGGGCGTCCATATCCGGCTCGAGTAGCGAATCCGAAACCCACGGCTCGGCCCCTCCCTCGGTCGTCACGCGCCAGATTGCGCCGCCGAGATGATCGGAGACGAGCAGCGCGTCAGACGTCGTGGGATCAGGCATGATCCCGTTCGGCATCGATTCGTCGGGTGACAGCGACGCGATCCGTTCTGGCTCGCCGTCTTCCGGATCGACGCGCCAGACGCCGTGCGTCTCCTGCTGGCCCGACCCGTTCGCGGCGTAGAGCACACCGTCGAGGACGGTAATACCGAGTAGGAGTCCCTGATCGCCGGTCTCGAGCGTTGCGACCGACGACTGACTTCCCTCGGAGTCGACAGCGCGGATCTCGCCCGACGGCCCCATACTCAGGTAGACGGTTCCCCGCTCGTCGATCGCGAGATTCTCCGGCAGTGCGGGCGGTTCGAACTCGGCGACCGTCTCGAGGTCGCCCACCGTGTCGTCTTGTCGTCCGAACGCGCTCGTGGGGAGACTCGCGAGCGCGCTCGTCGCGGCGACGCTCCCCAGGATAAATCGTCGGGAAACACTCGCTCGGGAGTCGATACCGGTCGTCGGCTCGATCGTGTTGTCAATAGTCATGACTGCAACGGCGGGACCGACCAGCCGAAATCGTGTAAATCGCACACACCGTTTCCCGACAAATCGACCGGTTATTGCGAGTTACACGGGCGAAAATTCGTGTTTGTCCGCATCCATGACCCATTATAGCGGCCGAGCGGGATGTGAGTCGGTCCGCGCTGACGGCAATGTCGTGCACACGGCTCCCGACGGTCTCTCGAGTCAGCGGATGGCAGTACCCCTCCGCCGAACCAACCGCTGCCGGTATCCGCTTTCCGAACCGATCGCTGCCGGCTCCGCTTTCCGAACCGATCGCTGCCGGCTCCGCTTTCCGAACCGATCGCTGCCGGTATCCGCTTTCCGAACCGATCGCTGCCGGCTCCGCTCGGCCGAACCGACTGCTCCCGAGCACTCACTTACCGAACTGACAGCTCGTCACCCCCCGACGGCTCCGTGAACTCGAGTTCGATCTCGAGTTCCCGCTCTCGTTGGGCGGAAAACTCGATCTCGACCTCGACGGGATCGCTGTAGTCGAAGGGAATCTCCCACTCCGACGCGGAGATGGTAAACGACGGTCCGTCCTCGAGTTGATCCGCGAGGTCGTGGAGGAACGCGGCCGTCTCCTCGCTGGAGAGGTACACCTCCTGTTCGAAGAAGCCGCTCGTGATCGTCCGTCGGTCGCCGGTTCTGTCGTCGGGGAAGTCGACGCGGTCGCTCATAGTGGTCGTCCCACGACGACGCCGATAAAGCTGCATCCACGCGTTTCGACAGATCGGATCGATGGCATACTTCCCCAGGCTTCGACCGCGAGCACAGTGAGAATCGTCGACACCTTTCTTGATGCGGGATGTCGTACGGACGTGCGTGACACTGATCGACGCCCTGGGAAACGGAACGCGGCTGGCGATTCTCAGGGAGCTCTCGCGGGAACCGATGTACGTCTCGGAACTCGCAGCGGAGATCGGAATGGATGGGAAAACCGCCGTCCACCACCTCTCGACGCTCGAGGACGCCGGGCTGGTCGAACACTACAGGCGCGGGAATCGGAAGTACTACGAACTCGCTCGGCGCATCGAGTTGCGCATCGCCCCGCCGCCGGAGCGCGCGTTCGTCCTGCAGGCCGATCCGCTCGACGACGAGAGCGAGTCGGAATCGGAGCCGTCGTGAGATTCTCCTCGTGTCCGTGCACGGGTCGGACAGTGATAGTGGTGTAGTGAAAGTGGTGTCCAACTGGCCCGTGTAGAAATCTCCCACGGATTCCGTGTAGAGATTTCCATGGAACTGCTCCCTCCGGCCTGCTAGCTATATGGCACTGGTTCGCATGCGGAACCCACATGCTCGAGGTCCTCGTCGAGAGCGCCATCGCGTCGCAGCGACCGAGAGTCGCGAATGCGGTGCGCTCGATCGGTACGAGACGCCGCCCCTCTCGTCGATCGGTCCGACGGATCATCGCCGCTCTCCTGGTGACCGCGACGCTCGTCGCAGTTCCGGTCGCGCCGGTTCTCGCCCAGGGCGACGACGGAAGTGCGGGTGAAGACGGCGACGCGGCGGAGAACGAAGGCGGCCTCGAGGGGGCGATCGAGGGATTCGTCGAGGCGCAGGGACTGCTCGGTGCGGTGCTCGTCCTGGTCGTCGGTGGCGTCCTCTTGACGGTCTGCGTCGAGAAGCTGATCAGTTATCTCACTCGAGCGGCGCTGAAATTGAAGATATCGCTGTTCGCGCTCGCGATACTCTTTACCGGATTCGAGTTCGACGACACGATCCTCGCGCTCGTTCTGTCGGCCGGCGACCTCGAGGGTGCCGCCCTCGGGACGGCGCTCGGGACCGGACTGGCGATCATTGGCGTGACGCTCGCGCTCGCCGCGATCATCAGGCCCTTCCCGGTCGATCTCCCGTCCGATTATATCGCCCTCTTCGCACTGGCACCGCTACTGTTAATTCCGTTCGTGCTCCTCGGAACGCTGACGTTCGTCCACGGACTCCTGCTCCTCGGCGCGTTCGTTCTCACGTTCGGGTATATCATCGCTCGAGAGTACCAGCGCGACACGCCGGTCTTCCGGACCACCGAACTCGGCGAGGAGATACAGGCCGACGGCGGCGTCGCGTTGCCGGCGGAGTTCTCGGAGATCTCCGAGGATCGACTCGTCGGCGGTCGCTCCGCGTCCGGGTGGCTCTGGCTCTTTTTCTCCGTCCTCGCACTGATCGGCATCGTGTTCGCGTCGATGTTGCTCGAGGCCGGGTCGGAGGTCGTTATCGACGGGTTCGGCCTCGAGGAAACCGTCTTCGGGGCGACCGTCCTGACGGTGATCCTCACCTTCGAAGACATCATGCTCACGATCGAGCCGGTTCGACGCGGGGTCCCCGAGATCGGCGTCGGAAACGTCATCGGGAGCGTCCTCTTCTCGGTGACGGGAAACGTCGGCGTCATCATGCTCCTCAGCGACCTCGAGATCTCCCGATCCGTGCTCACCTTCCATCTCCCGACGGTGATCGTCGTGACCGCCCTCGCCGCGTACTTCCTCTACAAGGGGAAGCTGAAACGGTGGCACGGTTTCCTCCTCGGCGGGCTCTACGTCGCCTACTGGCTGATCGCGATCGTCGTCTTCGGTGGCGTTCCGATCAGTGGCTGAGCCTCGGTGAGTTCGCGGAACTGGTCTCGTCGGCAGCGCTGTCACGACCGTGACGACCGGATCGCGGGCACCAGTGAGGTCGTGGGCACCGGCGATGGCGATCGTCCCATCGAGACCGCCTCCAACCGCTCCGTCGCGTTTCGTCGTGACCGCAATCGGCAACTAAGTACGAGCGTGGTGTAGGCTCACGGACATGGTCGTTCCGAGCTCGACGGTGGCCCTCATCGGCCTGTTTCTCGTCGGCGTCGTGCTGGTGATCTGGTGCGTCGAGATCTTCATCGAGGCCGTCGCCCAGAGCGCTGTTTCGCTCGGCGTTTCCGGCTTCTTTCTTGCGGTCGTCCTGGCCGGCGTCGACCTCGAGAACGCCGTCCTCGGGATCACCGCGGCGTTCGTCGACCTTCCCGGGCTCGCGCTCGGGACGGTGTTCGGGGAATCACTGTTTGTCCTCGCCGTCGCCGTCGGACTCGCGGGGATCCTCGTGCCGTTTCGAATGGACGTTCCCAGAGCATATCTCGTAATGCTCGTTCTCGTTCCCGTCCCCGCATTCGCGCTGTCGATCGGCGGGACGATCGGCCCGCTCGAGGGAGCGGCCCTCCTCGGGCTGTTCGTCCCGCTGCTCGCCTACATCTTCTGGCACGAGCGCCGCTCCGAAACGACGTATCTGCTCTCGGCGGAACTCCAGGAAGTGGTCGACCTCGAGGCCGACGCGGAGAGCGAAGCGGCGGTGCAGACGGGAGCGGAGACGGAAACAGGAATGTCGAACGGGGGCGACGAGTCGAGAGTACAACCGGCCGGGGAGTCGGATCCGGAGTTGGATCTCGACCTCGACGAGTTCGTCCCCTCCTTTGAGCACCGGAGCGGCCTGTTCAACCTCGGCGTGGCCGTCCTTGCGGTCGTGGGGATGACCATCGGCTCCGGGATCACGGTGGTCAGCGCCGAGGGGATTTTCGTCGCCTTCGGCATCTCGGGCCTGGCGTTCGGGGCGACGGTGTTGAGCTTCATCGCCTCGATCGAAGAATTGGCGCTTACCGTCGAACCCGTTCGACAGAACCGCCCGGAACTGGCCGTTGGGAACGTGGTCGGTAGCACCGTCTTCTATCTGACGGCAAACATCGGCATCATCGCCATGCTCCACCCCGTCGGCACCGGCGGCGACGTGCTGACGGTCCACTGGCCGTTTCTCGCGGGCAGCCTGCTCGTCGTCACCGCCATGCTTGCACGCGGTCGCGTCACCCGCATCGGTGGCATCGCCCTGTTCGCGCTCTACGTCGCCTACTGGATCGCGAACTATGCGTAGTCACCGGGGGGCGGCTCGTCTCGAACCGAGTCGAGGAGAACGAGTGGCAGTGGATTCACCGATCGTCCGCCGACGATACGCCAGGCCGACACGTCCGATCTCGCTGCTTCGGACCGTACGTACCGCTTGGCTGATAGGTATTCGAGGTACATAACTACTCTAGGAGGAATCTGTTCGAACAGTGACGGAATCCGCGTCCGGCGCAGTGGATCGGCCGATCAGGACGCTACATATCCTGTCGACCGGAACTGCATCGATCCGGTGAGTTCAATGAGTTCTAACACTAACTGATATTACCACCGGAATGATCGTGTTAAGTGGAACAAATCGACGAGCGACGCGAAACGCGCGGATTTCGACACCAGCCGGCCTGACCGCCGCCGCTTTCACCGGAAAGTATTGTGTTTCCGGTGCAACGGTATCTCCGATTTATAGACAGTTCGAGCGAGGATGGGGAAGAGGATCCACAACCAATGGTATCCAGAGACAAAGCGGGACTCGAAGCGGATCTTGACTCGTCACGACGGCTGTTCCTGAAGAGCGCTGCGGCGACCGGCGTCGTAGCGGGACTCGGCGGTATCGCGGCCGGACAGGAGGCCGAGGAGATCGAACTGGGCGGCGAAACGGCCGGCTGGGTCGGCCAGGCGCCCTCCGATATCGAAGGCGAGACGAATCCGACGCTGGAACTCGAGGAGGGACAAACGTACGTCGTCACGTGGGAGAACCTCGACGGACTCCAGCACAATTTCGTTCTCCTCGACTCGGAGGGAGAGGAACTCGAAGGCACCGAGACCATGGGCGACGAGGGGGAGACGCTGACCCTCGAGTTCGAGGCGACCGCCGAGATGGCGGAGTATTATTGCTCGATCCATCCGAACTCGATGCGGGGCGACATCCAGTTGGCCGGGGCCGAGGGAGGAGACGGGGACGCTGAGGAAACCCAAGAGGATGTCGTGACGGAAGGGCCGACGATCGGCCTCGAGCGGGTCGCAGGCGGCCTCACCTCCCCGGTCGGCTTCGAGGTCGCACCGGGACAGGAAGACCGGTACTACGTCGTCGACCAGCCCGGACAGATCCACGTTCTCGAGACGGGAGCCGACGGCGGTGGCGAAAACGGCATGGTGGATGAGAACGGGATGGATGCCGGAAACGAGACCGAAGCCGATACTGAGGCCGGAAACGAGACCGAAGCCGGAAACGAGACCGAAGCCGGAAACGAGACCGAAGCCGATACTGAGGCCGGAAACGAGACCGAAGCCGATACCGAGGCTGAAACCGACAGCGAGGACGGCATGGGAGCCGGGAACGGAACCGCCGGGCTACGAGCGGAGCCGTTCCTCGACCTCACCGATCGAATGGTCGAGGTCGGCGAGGCGACCGACGCCGGCTTCGACGAGCGCGGCCTCCTCGGACTCGCCTTCCACCCCGAGTTCGAAGAGAACGGCCGCTTCTTCGTCCGGTACAGCGCACCCCCGACCGACGACACGCCCGAGGACTACGACCACACCGCCGTCCTCTCGGAGTTCACGACCGAAGGAGACGACCACGAGACGGCCGATCCCGACTCCGAGACGGTCCTGCTCGAGGTGCCGGAGCCGCAGTTCAACCACAACGCCGGCACGGTTCTCTTCGGGCCGGACGACTACCTCTACGTGCCTCTCGGCGACGGCGGCGACGCCGACGACACCGGACTGGGTCACGTCGAGGACTGGTACGACGACAACGAAGGTGGCAACGCACAGAACACGACGGAAAACTTCCTCGGGAGCATCCTCCGGCTCGACGTCGACAGCGAGGGCGAAAACGGTGAGTCATACGGGATTCCCGACGACAACCCGTTCGTCGACAGCGACGAAGGCCTCGATGAGTACTACGCGTGGGGGCTGCGCAACCCCTGGCGAGCGTCCTTCGACAGCGAGGGGCAGTTCTTCGTCGCCGACGTCGGACAGAACCTGTTCGAGGAGGTCAACATCGTCGAGAACGGCGGCAACTACGGCTGGAACGTCACGGAGGCGACGCATTGTTTCAGCACCGAGAACCCCAACGAACCGGGAGAGGACTGTCCGAACGCGACGCCGGACGACGTCCGTGGCGGCGAGGATCTCCTCGATCCCGTTATCGAATATCCCCACCAGGTCGGCGACGAAACGGTCGGGATCTCGATCACCGGCGGCTACGTCTACGAGGGTGACACGGTCTCCGAGCTCGAGGACATGTACGTCTACGGCGACTGGAGCAGGGCGTTCGAAACGCCCGACGGAAGACTGTTCGCATCGCCGGTCAACGAGTACGAACCGACCAACGACCGGTCGGAAGACGACCTCTGGGAGATCCAGGAGCTCTCCGTCGGCGGCTCCGAGAACGGAGATCTCAACCGCTTCGTCCTCGCGTTCGGGCGGGACCACGACGACGAACTCTACGTGCTGACGACCGCTCGCTACACTGAGGGCGAGACCGGCGAAGTGTACCGGATCGTTCCCGAAGGCGAAGGCGAGGAAATCGAAGAACACGAGGACGCGGTCGGGACTGAAGACCAAGCGGCCGAAGAGGGCGAATCGGAAGACGAGGAAGACGAGGAAGACGATCAGGCGGAAGAAGGCGGCGAGGAAGCCGAGGAAATGGAAGAAGAGGAGGCGGACGAGTCGGGCAACGAGACGGAGTCGGAAACCGGAAACGAGACCGGAGACGACGAGTAATCGCGAATCGCGCCGACAATCGACCCGCCGTTCGTCTTTTCGATCGAGATACCGCTCGAGTGCGAGCGATCGGTTCGTGCAGTGGGTTCGTCCGCCGACTATCGTCTCGATGATCCGTGACGAACGTCACTCGGGGCGCGCGTCTCGGCCACCGGAGACGACCGATATCGGAGATAACTGGCTATTATTTATTCAGTTTCCGCATAATTTCTTCTTGGTTTCGCAACAGTCGGGGCGCTTTATTAGCCGAGTTAGAAACCACGCTATGTGGTCTGTGAAAGGCTAACAGAGGCGGTAGCTCTTCACGACCTTTCCGTATTCGACACAATGACGAGACAGAACGGCGAAAATCGGCTGTCGAGACGGACTGTTCTCAAATCATCCGCAGCGCTCACCGCTGCAGGGCTCGTGCCGACAGTAGGCGCTCAGGAGGCGTTCCCCAGCGAGATCGAACTCGGTGGCAGAACGAGCGGCTGGATCGGCCAGTCACCCGACGAAATCGCGGACGAACGGAATCCGACGCTTCGACTGGAAGCAGGCCAGGAGTATACGCTCACCTGGGAGAACCTCGACGGGGCACAGCACAACTTCAACATCGAAGACGAAGACGGCAATGACCTCGTCAGTACGGATCTCTTCTCCGAGTCGGGCGAAACGCAGACCGTCGAGTTCACCGCCGAGGAAGGGATGGCCGAGTACTACTGTGGACCACATCCCCAGTCGATGCGTGGCGATATCGAATTCGTCGGTGAGACGGCTGACGGCGAGGAAGCCGCCGAACCCACGCAACTCATCGGTGAGGGGCCGATCGTCGGCCTCGAGACGGTAGCAGAGGGGTTGACCGCCCCCGTTACGCTCCAGGTAGCGGACGAAGACGCCGACCGCCGATTCATCGTCGACCAGACGGGGTACATCTACGTCCACGACGACGACGGCCTCCAGGAGGAGCCGTTCCTCGACGTCTCGGACCAACTCGTCGAATTCCAAGACTTCGACGAACGCGGTCTGCTCGGACTCGCGTTCCACCCCGAGTTCGAGGACAACGGCCGCTTTTTCGTCCGGTACAGTTCGCCACCGCGGGAGGGCACCCCCGAGGAGTACGATCACACGTTCGTCCTCTCGGAGTTCCGGACCGCAGACGAGGAGCACTCGACGGCCGATCCCGATTCCGAGCGGACGCTTCTCGAGATCCCTGAGCCCCAGTTCAACCACAATTCGGGTCCGATCGCGTTCGGTCCCGACGGCTATCTCTACGTAGCGACCGGCGACGGTGGCGGTGCGAACGACACGGGAACGGGCCACGTCGAGGACTGGTACGACGAGAACGAGGGCGGCAACGGGCAGGACACGGCGGAGAATCTCCTCGGCGGAATCCTGCGACTCGACGTTGACGTGGACGGCGAGACGTCGGAGACGTCCGAAGACGGCGGCGACGCCGAGGGCGACGAGCGCGCGTACGGCATCCCGGACGATAACCCGCTGGTCGACATGGACGGTCACCGCGACGAGTACTACGCCTGGGGAATGCGCAATCCCTGGGGCGGAATGTCGTTCACCGGCGACGGGGAGTTCCTGATGGCCGACGTCGGACAGAACCGCTTCGAGAGCGTCAATCACGTCCAGCGCGGCGGCAATTACAGCTGGAACGTCAAGGAGGGTACCCACTGCTTCAGTACCGAAACGCCCTCCGAACCGGCCGAAGACTGTCCCGAAAGCACGCCCGAGGACGTCAGAGGCGGCGAAGAGTTGCTCGATCCGGTGATCGAATACCCACACGACCTCGGACTCCTCGAGTCCGCTGGGGCCGAGAACGAGGACGGCGAAGACGCCGAGAACGGTAACGAGACCGGGAGCGACGGCGAACCGGTCGGCGTCTCCATCACCGGCGGCTACCTCTACGCTGGCGGCGAGATCGACGAACTGGAGAACACGTACGTCTTCGGCGACTGGAGTCGGAACGGCGAGGACCCGGGAACGGTGTTCCTCGCCCGACCGCCCGAGGAATGGCTCGACGAGGTCGATGTCGGTGGCGGCGCCGAGGACACGTTCCTCGAACCGCCGACGGGAGACGACGAGGAGACCGAACCCAGCGAGGGGACCACTCGGGACGGACTGTGGCCGATCGAACGGATTCAGCTCGAGGGCGATGCCGCCGAAGACGGGCGACCGACGGGATTCGTCTACGGCTTCGGTCGGGGGGCCGACGGCGAACTGTACATCCTCACCACCACCACGTCGACGGTGGAGGGAGAGGGTGCAGTCCACCGGCTCGTCTCGACGGACGAACAGGAGCGACGCGGCGAGCACAATTGACGGACCGGTAAGGGATCGGTCACCAATTCGTTTTTCGACCGAAAGCCTGAGAGCGTTCGTCGGCTGCCGGTCGCGATCCAGTCGTCACTGACTATCGTACCGAGGGGAACCGCTCCGGCGATCGGTCGGCGTCGAAATGCGGGCAAAAAAGACTGCGTCGAGGCCTACTCGGAGAGCGAGAAGACGACGAACCGGTTGCCCGATTCGGTGTAGTTCTCACGCTCCCCGCCAGCGGGGGCTGCGACGTACTGTTTTCCTTCACCCGGATCGTACCAGCTGACCGGCGCACCGGACGCGGCGGTGCCGAGGTCCCACGAGGCCAACGGCTGGCCCGTCTCGGTTTCGAACGCGGTGAACAGGTCGTCACCGTCTCCCGCGAAGGTAACGCCGGTCGGCGTCGTCAACGAACCGCCCCACGGCGGCGTCTCCTCGTACCAGTTCCGCCATTTCACTTCACCGCTGATCGGATCGATCCCGGCGAGCACGCCGACGTAGCCGTTCCACGCTTCTCGCCACTCTTCTTCCGATCCGTCTCCGTTGTCCGCTTCTTCGTCGGCAGTTTCTTCTTTCTCCTCTTCGGCCTCTTCTCCATCGTCGGCAGTTTCTTCTTTCTCCTCTTCGGCCTCTTCTCCATCGTCGGCAGTTTCGTCTTCCTCCTCTTCCTCTTGCTCCTGTGTAGCCGGCACCGGAGCATGCTCGATATCCATCCCGATGTACGTCTCACCGGGTTCGTACTCCGTCTCGAACCAGGAGAGTCGCATCGGCTGGTTGAGCCCTTTGACGATTAGCGTCCTGCTCTGGGGATCGAAGGAACTCGTCTGGGGATTCGTGCCACCCCTGAGGTCCGGCATGATCCACTGCGCGTTCTCGATGTCGTCGAACGGCGGTAGCGACCACATGTTGTAGTGCTGGACGAACTCCTCGCTGCGCTGGTGGAGCTGGCCGGTTTCCATGTCGACAGTGTACACCCAACCGGTCTTGCCGGGCCAAGTCGCGAACTTTCTGGTCTCACCGTCGACCTCCTCTTCGAAGACGAGTGGCGGACTCGGTGAGTCATAGTCCCACCAGTCGTGGGGCGCGTCCTGATGGTGCCACTGGTATTCGCCGGTTTCAATGTCGACACCGACTTTACCGCAGGTATAGGGGTTCCAGCCTGGACGAACGGTGCCGTACCACGGACCTGGGTTCGCGGACGGAATGACGACCGTCCCGCTGTCGGGTTCGATACACGACGCGGCCCACGCGGTCCCGCCGCCGTGTTGCCACGAATCGCCGACCCACTCGTGTTCGGGCGTCATGTTCACCCGCCACTGCGGGTTCCCTTCGAGGTCGATCGCGTCGTAGAATCCGCTGACGCCGAATTCGCCGCCGAAACTGCCCTTCATCAGCATTCCGTCGTAGATCATCGGCGGATGCGACGAGGTCGTGCCGCGGGACCGTTCCCACTGGAGTTCTTCGTGTCGCACGTCCTCCGCGACTTCGCCTCGATAGGCGGCAGCACCGTTGTAGTACCACTGTTCCTCGCCGGTGTACCGATCGATCGCGAGCACGCCCAGATCGAGCGTGCTCTTGTAGACTGTGTCCCCGAGAACCGCAGGACCGCGCTCGGCAGGCGGCGTCTCGTCGGACGCACCGTCGGCGTTTTCGTAGAAGTGCGTCCACAGGATGTCACCGGTACGCCCGTGTATCGCGTACAGCATATCCGGCCCGATCGTCTGGTAAATGATTGGCGGATCGCCGCCCACGACGATCGGTGACCCCTGGAAGTCGTTTGGGGGTTCGCCGAGTTCGAGAACGTACTCGACCTCGAGGTCACCGACGTTCTCCGGCGTGATCACGTCCGCAGTGGTGTGTCGGTGCCCCTGGTAGTTGTTCCCGAAGATGAGCCAGTTCGTCTCGTCTTCGCCCGACGCCGCGATGTCTTCCTCCGTGACGTCTACCTCCGGGATCGCGTCGGTATCGTGCTGTTCGATGACCGATTCACCCGGTTTTTCGTCCCACGGTGCATCCTCTGGCAGGTCTGCAAGATGTGATTCGTACGTCATTGGTCGATCACCCCCTTCGGTGCGCGCTTCTCATCTGTAATTCGGACGGTGTCGGTGAGCAGGAACTCCTGGCCGATGATCTCGATCGCCGATCCCGCCGTGATCAGCGTCGAAAGCTCCTCGTCGGCGATTTCCCCGTTCGCAAGGTCACGTACAGCCGAACTCATCAGGTAGTACCCGCCGAGCATCGACTTGATGTCCCAGAGGCCGCGATCGATCATCTCCCCGGTAATGAGCGGCTCTCGCTGCCAGAGGAAGTGATCGAGCCCGTCGATCCACAGTAGCGAGCCTTCTGCGGCCCGCTGATGAAGCGGTGCGACGTACTCGTGGACGACACCGTCTTCGACGGCGTCCGCCGGCGGATAGTCAGGTGTCGCCAGCCACCACGATAGCTGCTCGCGCGTGTTCACGATATTGGTCACCAGCGCCGTCTGTTCTTGCTCCGAGAACCCGATCTCGGAAAGCGTCGCCGGCAGCGTGTCCATGTGCAGCAACTGCCGTGTCGTTGCCTCGATGTGATCGGGCTCGAACGCCGGCAGGTTCTCCTCCGCGCTCGCGAAGAAGCCGACCTCCGCGAGGTGATCGTTGATCACCCACGCCGCCGTCGTCAGCTCCTGGTACGCCGACGCACCCTGCTCGGGAACCCCCATCGACTCCAGTTCGGGCAACAGTTCGAAGCTCGCCTCGAGCCCCGCCAGTTGCTCGTTCAACAACGCCGGGTCAAGCGTTCCCGTCAGTCCACCGCGAACGGCCTCGCCCATCTCTGCGAGCCCCTCCGCGGCACCGCTCGAGACCTCCGCGCGGAGATCGCGCAGCGTCGCACCGGCGATACTGCCGCCGGCGATGACGCCGAGGGCTTTGAGAAAGTCGCGACGATCCGCGTCGCTCACCTCCCCATAGCTGTACCTCTCTTCAGGATTGGTGCCATATGCCATGGTACTTCTTGAGAGAGACCGCCCGACTCAATAGAAGCTTCCACAGTTTCTAATATGGAATATATTTCTTCAGGAGCGTCGATTCGCTGTATTTGTCTCGTTAGACATCGGTAGCTAGTATCACCCAGCAACCGACCGTTAGTATATCACCCCGACGGACAATCGGCTGTTTCTGTCCTCGAAGACGGAGTAATTCGGGACTCCGATCGGGTAGTCACGCTCGAGCCGTCGTTACCGAACGCGCGGAGACGGGGCGTCCGCAGTTGCTGTCGAGTTCGCTCAATAGCTCGAGGACCGAAACGTGGTTACTCCGTGTCGAGTTCGAACTGTTCGTTTTCGGAGACAGCGTTGAGCACGATGCTCGTATTCGACTGGTTGATGTCGGGATCGGTGATCAGGGACTTGATCTCGTCGTTCATGTCGTCCGTATCTTTGAACTTCCCGATGGCGATCACGTCGTAGTCCCCCGTGACCTCGTAGACGGAGATCATCTGGCGGTGGTCCTTCAGCGTCTGCGTGATTTCGGGAAGCGCGCTCCCTTCGGCTTTCAGTTGCATGATGGCAGTGACATCGTACCCCACCGCGTCGTAGTCGACTTTCGGCGTGTAGCCCTCGATGACGCCTTCCTCCTCGAGGTCGGAGAGGTGGTTCGAGACCGTCGTGACGGAGACATCAAGTTCTTCGGCGAGGCTGCGAAGGCTCGCACGGCCATCGTCGAGCAGTTTGTTTACCAGATCTGAGTCCAAGTGTTCGTAGGTCATTAGCTGGTACGAAGTGCTCCATCTACTAGGAGTTTACGAATATCCAGTTCTATCCGTGGCTACTGAGCCGATGTTGTGAGATAAACGGACGAGCCTCGTATGGGCGTGGATTGGTGCAAATAGACGAATCGTCATCGCTGCTTCGGTGTCATGTGTATCCGCCAACCGAACGAACGTCACTACCCGACGGACCGATTGAAACCGCCGCTATCGCTCGTCCTTTCTCGAGTCGGATTCTCGTGTGTAACGTTGACGACTCGAGAATTCGGCCGTCGTAAATCTGTCGTTTGGGACTCGTTCGGGGAGAGATGCACTCGTGACTCGAGAGAGGACTGCACTCCCAGAGACGGGAACCGAGCACTTCTCTCAAACCGTATCGCTCCGTCTGGGATTTGAACCACGCCGAGACGATCACCTCGCTACGCTCGGTGCTGCGACTCGACTGATTCAAATCCCAGGTCATCGGCTCGAAAGGTCGAAATTTGGCAAGGGACTACCGAGTGGGAGCGCCAACGCAGTAGTCGCTAAATCTCCTGTGTGAATGAATTACGCAGCCATTCACTGAATTTCGGGAACCCCGTTCCCATGGAGCAAAACTCCGTTTCAAGATACCAGGATTGACCGTCTTGATCAAGTTTCCTGACTTTTTGGGACGGGTTCTGCATATTGTCTCTCCACCTTCCATCAGATTGATCGGAATAAAGTGATATAAAACACCCAGATCATCGTTTTGTAGACGAATACGGCTCAGCGGATCGTATTGGATCATAACACGATTTGCTCATCAGTATCTATCGTAAGGCTCGTTCGAAGACAGAAGAAGCCGACAGTGTTCTATTCTGGAACAGAGAAGCCCTTGGTGCGAAATTCGCGTTCAGTACAGAGTGTACAGATAGCATCCGCTCGGCCGTGTAACTGTCTAAAAAATCAAGGTCGTTGTTCGTCGTTGTGAGCGACGGATCTGTCTCGGGATTACTGCCGGACCACGTTCGCCGCGCGAGGCCCCTTCGGTGAGGACTCGATGTCGAACTCGACCTCAGTACCTTCCGTGAGGTCTTCGCCGCCGACATCCTCCATGTGGAAGAAGACGTCTTCGTCGTCGTCGAGGTCGCCGTCGTCAGTCGAAATGAAACCGTAGCCGCCTGTGTCGTTGAAGAAATCAACGTTACCGTTTGCCATTACAAACTAATGTAGGGGTGGGTGAGGGATAACCGTTCCGAGGGTCGAGGTACCACGACTCCTCATAGTACATTTGAAGGAACGCTATACCAGTAGTTTCATTCATCCAATCCCTGTTACCCTCCCCCGATTGACCGGCTGAGTCCCTTCTTTCGAGTCGGTGATTGAACACTTTCTGGACGCCTTCATCGAGCCAGCGACGGATACCGTAGGTTGCTCTTGCGATCTTTAGAAAGTAGGTGGAGAACCCGCCTCGATGTGGTGAGTATCTTCGGTAAGTACAGCTGAAGGACTTACCGCTGTCAGCGTCCGCGAGCGAAGCGAGCGGTTCACCGCCGAAACGGGCAAAGCCCGTGGAGGCGGCCTTTTTAGCGTAGATTTTTGCGCCGAGAGGTGAGCGAGCACCGCGAGCGAACCCGAGGCGGAAAAAGGTACGTAGGCACATCTACTTATCGGTGGATTCGCTCCGAGATCAACTGGTGAAATCCTGACCCTCAACTGAAAAATCCGCAGGCGGTCTTACCAAAGATGCGCTCGTATGCGCCGATCCACGGAGGTATTACTTCATCGAGTCGGTTGTTCTTTCTTCATTCCTTGGTGTATTTGATATTCCTTATTGAGTTCACTCCTCATCTCCGCTACCGTAATGCTGTTCTGCATCAATTGGTGGCGTAGACAGGGCTATAAGGAGACTTCCCAATTTGTGACTCTATTCCGCACAGCTATCATCATTTTCACATCAGCTCAGTCAGCGACTCAACAGGGAATCGAAGCTTGGTTCTTACTTACTACATTCTTTTCTGTATACTTGATTGCGTTAGCCATGGAGTGGTATGATATCCCCATCCGATTTTCTGCCAATGAGTTAAGGAGTGATCTATAAGCGTATTTCAAATCATCGATGGGGTGAGGCGCTGAATTGTTATTTCGTCCTGACAAATTAGAGAATCGCCATACGGCATCGGGTTAGAAAATCCAACCCACTTCATCATCTTAGGGACTCATGTCTATTCCAAGTGAGGAGAAAGTGAAAATCGCATGACGGCAAAGCCGTCGTATGCTCCGTCTGGGATTTGAACCACCTGAAGACGGACCACTCACTTCGTTCGTGGTTGCGACTTCCGTAGTTCAAATCCCATCCGTGCGCGCTTCGCTCGCTCACAAACGTTCGCTCGCTGTAGTGCTCCGTCTGGGATTTGAACCCAGGTCATCGGCTCGAAAGGCCGAAATGATTGGCCGGACTACACCAACGGAGCATATCGCTTCGATCTCTGCTCCGAGCATCGACGGACTTCGTCCGTCTCAGCAACGGAGCCATCTACCACACGCGCTGTGTGCAACTGGTCGTTGCCGGGGGCTAGTAAAAAGGGTTCCGTTCCGGGCTGGGGATGACACGCTATCACGCACGAGACCAGTTCCGGTCAGGGCCGTCGAAGCGACGACCCCTCGAGCGGCATCGAGAGCTCCCCCTCGAGCCCGAGTAAATCCACGATGGTCGGCGTCACGTCCGTCGCGTCGACCGGCCCGTCACCCTCGAGTTCGGGCGCTGCCGGACCGCCGAGGCCGAAACAGCCGTAGGCGGATTCGTCGACGCGGCCGTGGGAGCCGCTCACTTGCGAGGCGTCCAGCGAGACGAGTCCCTCGTCGCCAAAGAACAGCTCGCAGGGGTCGAAGCCGGGTTTGGCGTGGATGTCCATCTCGGTCGCATAGGGCGGCGCGTTCGCGCGGTCGTTCCACCAGTAATATTGGAACCAGGCGTCCGGCTCGGCCACGAGGACGAGGTCGCCCGCATTCGGGTGGTCGATCCCGCGCTCGGCCTTCCCCGAGCCGTCGAGTACCGTGTCGATTCCCTCGAGCCCCGCGAGCGCGTCTCGAGCGGCGTCGACCGCTCCCTCGTCGGCGTAGACGTGCGCGATCTGGTGGTCGACCATCGCGAACGCGTCCGAGTCAGCTATATCGGCGTCGCCCTCCGCGTCCGTCTCGAGCAACCCGGCCTCCCGGAGCGCGCGGTTGGGGAATATCGGCCGATCCACCTCGTGAAACCCGTACTCGCTGACGAGGGTGAGGACCGTCTCGTCCCAGCGGTCCGTTTCCGAGAGGTCTGCGAGGAACGTCTCGAGGAGGTCGTCGACGGTCTCGAGTGCCGTGACGAAGGCGTCGCTGCTGGGGCCGTCGCTCTGGCCGGTGTAATCCAGGTGGGGGACGTAGATCCACAGCAGGTCGGGATCGAACCGGTCGATCGCCTCACTCGCGGCCGCGAGGATCCAGCGGCTCCCCTCCTCGTTCGCACCGGGGCCCCAGTAGTTGTGCAAGGGGAAGTGGCCCAGTTCCTCGCGGAGGTCGTCGTAGAAGCCGTCGGGGTTCGTCCAGCAGTTCATCTCGAGGATGTCGTTGTTCTCGTCCTCGATCGGCGATGGCGTGACCGCCACGTCGGCGCTGGTGTCGATCAGGTGCTGGAAATTCAGCGCGCCGGTGGTCAGCCCAGCCTCGTCGCTCGCGGTCTCCCAGATTCGGTCCCGACCGTCGCGGTCGCGCTCCCAGAACGCGGCGGTTTCTCGCTCGCGGTCGTACTCGCCGCTCGAGACGTCGCCGTGCTCGCCGGGGCCGCGCCCCGTCGCGAGGGTGGTCTGCGCTGGAACCGTGACGGCGGGAAACGGTGGTCTGAGGTCGGTCACGCGTTCGCTCGGGAACTGTGACTCGAGGGTCGGCGTTCGGTCGGCGTCGATATGCTGGGGCTGGAGGCCGACGACGTCGAGGACGATCGTTCGGCCGGCCGTCTCGGTCGTTTCGGGAATCGTGAGTTCGGTCATGGGTCTCGGGAACGTGTCGGGCTGGAACGTCGGTCAGCGGGGAGTATTGCGTATCAGCGATGCTCCTCGGCGTAGTCGTACAGTCGATCCAACTGCCGGGAGAAGTCGTGCTCGTCGACGCCGAGCGGGGCCTTGAAGAACGACGCGAGCTGGGGCTGAAGCCCGCCGTCACCGTGGTCGTCGGCGTGAGAGATCAGCCGTACCAGATCGAGCACGAGCGGCGCGGCCAGCGCGGAGTCCGACCCCTCCCAGGTGAACTGCATTTTCATCTCCGTCTCGAGGAAGCCCTCGAAGTGGATGTAATCCCAGGCCGTCTTCCAGTCGGCCAGCGAGGGCGTGTAGTCGATCCGGACCCGGTTGTGACCGATATCGGGGAGGATCGAGTCGAGCACGTCACCCTTGCTCGCGAGCTTTCCGGCGGCGTTTTCCTCGTCCTCGAGGACGAGGCCGTCCGTGTTGCCGAGGATGTTGTGGCCCTCCCAGCTCATGACTCGCAGATTGCGGCCGGCGAACATGGGCGCGAGCGCGGACTTGACGAGCGTCTCGCCGGTCTTTGCGTCGCGTCCCACGTGCGGAACCTCGTTTTCGGCCGCGAGTTCGCGGACTCCCCCGAGCGCGTTGGCCGCACTCGGCGTGAAGTTGACGAACGGATGCCCGCTGGATATCGCGGCGTAGGCGTAGAGGACGCTGGCAGGGAGGTCGCGGTCGTCCTCGTCGATCGCTTGCTCGAGCGCGTCGCGCGTGTCGTATCGCTTCGGCTCCGCCAGTTCGGGTTCCGTCGAGGCGACGTTGACGACGACGAGTCGCTCGAGGGCGTGGCTATCGCGGAACGTCTCGTAGTCGTCTCGGATCTGGTCGACGACGTCGCGGATCGGCAGGGTCTCGTCTAGCTGTTCGCTGCCCTCGGAAACGGCGGCACCGCAGTTGACCGCCGTACCGACCTCGATCCGCTCGTCGATCGCGGCCAGATCGTCTCGAACCGTCTCGAGCGTGTCGGCGTCCGGGACGCCGTTTCGATCGCGCTGGCGCTCGGCCTGCGCGACGAGCGACTCCGGTTCGATGTCGTGGCCTCCGAAGACGAATCCCTCGACGGGCGGGAGCTCGAGGCTCGAGACCGGATCGCGCTCGGTTACCATCCCGGTGGTGTCGGTCGCTCCCCTGGCGATGGCGCGAGCGCCGACGATCGACATCGTCGCGACGTTCCCGCGTGCCCCGACGAGCCAGACGCCCGTTCGGTCCCCGTCGTCGACCGCTGGATCCTCCCCGTGACTCATCGGGTCTCATTCCCTCCCGGTGGCCGCTCGATCCGGATTGTCGACGCGCGATCACCCATCCTGTTCCCGGGATCGATCTGCAGCGGGTTCGTCACTGCCGTCGCTCGCTCGATCATCGTCATTCCCACAAACGTGGGGGCCGAACGGGTTTCGTTATGACTCGCGTAGCGGGAGTAATACGGTTTTGCCAGCTCATAACACCGTATTCCGCCGGCCAGAGCTATCGATTCGCCGTCATCAACCTCGGGTTTGGCGATCGAACGACCAGTAGCACCAAACCGTTTCGTCGTTGGACTGCCCGTATGCGGATTATCGATCCTCACATGCACATGGTTTCGCGCTCGGCCGACGACTATCGACGAGCGCGGCGGGCGGGTATCGAGTGCTGTATCGAGCCCGCGTTCTGGAGCGGCCAGGACAAACACCACGCGGGTGCCTTTTTCGACTACTTCGAGCAGATCATCGAGCACGAGACCGACCGCGCCGAGCGGGCCGCCGGGATGGACCACTACGTGACGATCGGCCTCGAGCCGAAGGAAGCGAACTACCGCGAGATGGCCGAGGAGGTCGTCGACCGGATTCCGGAGTACCTCGAGCGCGACCCCGTCGTCGGCGTCGGCGAGATCGGTTTCGATCAGGTGACCGACGACGAAGAATGGGCGTTCCGTCGCCAGCTCGAGATTGCAGAAGAGCGCGAACTCCCCGTCATCGTCCACACGCCCCACACGGACAAGCCGTCGGGAACCGAGCGGATCGTCGAAATCATCGAGGAGATGGGCGTCACGCAGGAACGGATCATCATCGATCACAACACGGAGAATACGATCGATATCTCGACGCAGACGGACTGCTGGATCGGCTTCACGCTCTATCCGGGCAAGATCGAGACCGGGTCGGCGATCGATCTGCTCGAGGAGTACGGCACCGACAACATGATCTTCAACAGCGCCGCCGACTGGGATCCCTCGGATCCGCTCGCGGTGCCGAAGGCTCGCGACCGGATGCTCGACCGGGGCTGGGACCGCGAGGACGTTCGGACGGTCGTCTTCGAGAACCCCTACGAGTTCTTCAACCAGTCGCCGAACTTCGACTACGAGGCCTGACTCATGCAGTTTGGCTTCTCCACCAACGCCTTCCGCGAGTACCAACTCGAGGACGCGATCGAGGCCATCGCCGACGCGGGCTACGACGGCGTCGAACTGCTGCTCGACGAGCCCCACCTGTATCCGCCCGACTGCACCGACGAGGAGCGCAAGCGCGTCGAGGACGCCCTCGAGACGCACGGAATCGCCGTCAGCAACGGTAACGCGTTCATGTTGACCGCGATCGAGGGTTTTCACCACCCCTCCTACGTCGAACCCGACGAGGAATATCGTCAGCGGCGAATCGACTACACCCTCGCGGCGCTCGAGACCGCGGCCGACCTCGGCCTTCCCTACATCTCGATCGAACCCGGCGGGCCGATCCCAGACGGCAAATCGCGCGAGTGGGCGATGGACACCTTCGTCGAGAGCCTCGAGGAAGTCATCCCGAAAGCCGAGGCAGTCGGCGTCGACCTCCTCGTCGAGCCCGAACCGGACCTCCTGATCGAGACCGCCGACGAGTTCCTCGCGCTCCTCGAGCGGGTCGACTCCGAGCGCGTGAAGTGCAACTTCGATGCGGGCCATTTCTACTGCGTCGAGGAGGATCCGGCCGAACTCGTCGAACCGCTCTGGGAGCACACGAGACACTACCACCTCGAGGACATCCCGGCCGATCGGACCCACGAACACACCCAGCTCGGCGACGGCGCGATGGACATCGACACCTTCCTCGGCAAACTCGAGGACCGGGGCTACGACGGCTTCGTCACCGTCGAGCTCTACCCCTACGAGGAGACGCCGATCGAGACCGCGCGGGAGGCGATGGCCTCCCTCGAGGAACGCGGGTGGGCGTAGGGTGGCCGGCGGTGTGTCGTCGGATCGAAACGAGAACACGGGGTTGGACGCGGAGGCGGAGTCGAACGCAGACGCGGGGTCGGACGCAGACACGGAGTCGGACACAATCGACGGTGAGAGCGAAACCGAACCCGAACGCAGCCTCCGGACGACCCTCGGCGCGGTGGGTGAACTGGTCCGCGTGCCGAACCTCTTCACCGCGCCGCCGGACGTGATCCTCGGGGCCGCACTGGTGGGCGTTGCCGGCTCCGATTTCCTCCCAGCCACTGTCGCCGGACTCGCGATCGGTTCCGTCTGCCTCTACGCCGGGGGAACGACGCTCAACGACGCGTTCGACGCGCCCGTTGACGCGCAGGACCGACCCGAACGCCCGATTCCTTCGGGTCGCGTGTCCCGACGCGTCGCGTTCGGACTCGGAATCGCGCTGCTGCTTGTCGCCGTCGGAATCGCGTTCGTCGTCGCCGGCGGCCCCGCTGCCGTCGTCGCCGGACTGGTCGCCGTCGCGGTCGTCGCCTACGACGGCCTCCTGAAGGGATCCGCCGCCGGCTTCCTCGCGATGGGTGCGACGCGCGGGCTGAACGTCGTGCTGGGTACGACCGCGGCCGGGAGCGCGGTGCTCGAGTCCCACCTCCGACTGCTCGCCGTTCCCGCGGTGGTCACCGGTTACATCGCCGCCGTCACGTTCATGGCGACTCGAGAGACCGAGGGCGCCAATCGGGGTGCCGTCGCGGTCGCCGCTGTGGGTGCCGTTGCAGCGGTGCTCGCCGTCGGCTGGTTCCTCGTGAGTCGGAGTCCGACCGCGCTCGAGGCGGTAGTCGCGACCGCGTTCGCCGCCGCCTTCTGCTGGTGGGTCGGGCGTCCCCTGCGAGCCGCCTCCGCCGATCCGGTACCGAGTACTGTCGGCCCGGCGGTCGGCGCGTGCGTCCTCGGACTCGTGTTACTCGACGCGGCCTTCGCCGCTGCGGCCGGGGTTCGCTGGGGACTCGCTGCCGGCGTCTTTCTCGTTCCGGCGGCGGGGCTCTCGCACGTCTTCGACGTGACGTGACGTGACTACCCGCGTCTAGTAGCTCGCGCTGGAACGCTACGCCGGGCGGTGGGTGCGGCGAACTGCGGGGCCCGAACGAAGTGACGGCCTCGGTACTGTGAGCGGGGACCGCGAGGGGAACGGGAAACGAAGTGACCCGTGAACGGGTCGTCGGCGTGAGCGGCCGCGAACAGACGAAGTATACGAACGGTTCGGAAAGCGCGTCGCTCCTTCCGGTGGATGACGGAGAACGCGCGACCGTCCGAATCGCTCGGCAAACGGCTCCGTTTCGGTGCGGAAGTCGAAGCTGCCGAATCAGCACTCTCCGTGCAGTGGTTCCACCTCCACCTCACTCCCTCGTACTGTCACCTCGAAACCCGCGTACGGGAATGAGACTTGGCCACTCGTTTCGGAGCTATCGAACAGCGTATTCAATGCGTCCGGATCCACCGCTTCGTACAGCGGCGGGAGGTCCAGCGGGTCACTGTCGGTCGCTTCTGCCACGGCTTCGATTACCGCGTTCGTCGGTGTTTTGATGCTGTTCTCAGCCAGGATCGCTTTCATCACCTGCTAGTTGGACGTTGCTATCCGTATCTCACCGGCTTCACCCTCTTCGGAGTTTATATAGTCCCCCCGCGAGCGACCGTGTGGAGAAGCAGCGCTTGCTGTCCACGCCGAAAACGAGTCGACAGAGCGGATGTCGAGATGCCGATTTCCTCGGCGACCTCAGCCATCGTCGTCTCTCGCGGCACGTTGAAATAGCCCATTTCAAGGGCCGTAAGAAGGGCCTTCCGTTGCCCGGTCGTAATACCGTATCGGCTTTCGAAGCCGCCGTCGTTCGTCACCGGTTTCTCTTCGTAGAGGTTGAGTAGTTCGAACCGCCGATTCCGTTCCAGACAGGCCTCTCGCAAACGAACGACCGCGTCGCGCGACGGAAATCGAGCTACGAGTTCCTCGGTTTCAGCCGTCGCGGTAAGACGGATAATCGTTATATCGTGTTCGACGGAAACCGAATGGACCGTTTGGTGTCGGCCATCGTCTGACAACGTCAGCTGATACAACCGTTTCTCTGGCAGTTTCGTCAGACAAGCGTAGCTGTCAATCGTCGGATCTTCGGCGAGTCCGCGTTCGTATTTTTCGAAGTCGTCGCCCGTCGCCCATACGATTATTTTCCACAACCCACCGCGTGTCGAACGGATATCTTCAAAAAGAAGCTCCATAGCAGGAACGCGTTCCAGAGCGTCTTGTCCCGGCGGGGGACCCACTTCTGCTCTCCCTATAAGAGCCATCAACATTCGGCTGCGTTCTCTTTGCGGATATACCTTTACCAACCCGACTAGAAAATTGATAGTGCGTTGGAATTAGAGTTCTGACGCACATAAATCTGATACCAGACGAACTGACTGCGCGGGTTAGCATGGTCTCCTCGGTTCGTGAGATAGTTATGGGAAACTGATCATTTCCCTCAGTCGGACGATCACACCTATCCGATCGGCTGTTCGAGTGTGAGGTGCGTACCTCCGATCGATTCATCGATGACTCACGTGTACTCACCAGAACGCACGGGCAGATAGTATCCGTCGTTCGAGTGTGACGGGCCAACGAATTAGTGCCTCTCCGGTGTACGAGCCCCAGATCGATGGTCGAACTCGCTTTCTCGACGAACGCGTACACGCGTCACTCGCTCCCTGAAGCCGTCCGCCGGATCGCCGACCACGGCTACGCCGGCGTCGAACTGCTCGGCGACGACCCCCACGCCTACTTCCCCAATTTCGAGGACGCCGATCGAGACGCCCTGCTCGAGGCCCTCTCGAACACCGACCTCGCCGTCTCGAATATCAACGCGAACACGGCGATGGGCTACTACGACGACGCGCCGCCGTCGGCCTTTTTTGAGCCGAGCGTGATCCGTGCGGACGACGAGGCCCGCGAGTGGCGCGTCGAGTACACGAAACGAGCGATCGATCTCGCCGAAACAGTCGGCTCGCCGGCGGTCTGTCTGGCGACAGGTCGCCCGCTGCCGGGAACGACACCTGGGGAAGCTCGCGACTACCTCCGCGAGTCGCTCCACGAAATCCTCGACTACGCCGAGGCCCGCGATATCGAGGTCGGCATCGAGTTCGAACCCGAACTGCTGATCGAGAACACCGACGAGGTATTCGAGGTGATCGACGAGGTAGGTCGGGACTCGCTGGGTGTCAACCTCGATGTCGGCCACGCGGCCGTCTACGGCGAGGACGTGGCCGAAAGCATCCGCGCCAGCGCCGGCTCCATCACGGGCGTCCACCTCGAGGACATCGTCGGCGGCCGCCGCGGAAAGCACTATCATCGAATCCCCGGCGAGGGAAACCTCGACTTTCAGGCGATATTCGACGCTCTCGAGGACATCGGCTACGACGGGTTCGCCACGCTCGAGCTGTACACCTATCCCGACGAACCCGACCGCGCGGCGCGGGAGGCGTTCGAGGCGCTCGAGGAGTACGTGTATAGTAGCCACTGAAACGAATTACACACTGATCGCACAGCTGTCGTGCGATCAGGTGTGCAATGACTTTCAGTGGCTACTATACTATAGCGTCCCCACCTGTCGGGCCCACCCACGAGATCGAACACCCCCGAACGAGCCGCCTTCTCAATCCTTTTTATCCCTTGCGACCATCCACCGACTATGAAATACGTCCGATTCCGCGACCCGGCCGGCGCGGTTCGCCACGGCGAGTACGAGAACGGAACCGTTCACTTCGCGAACGAGAGCTACGCGCTCGAGAGCGACGAGATCGATGTCCTGCCGCCGTCGGAACCCTCGAAGGTCGTCTGTATCGGGAAGAACTATGCCGACCACGCGGCGGAACTCGACTCCGAGGTGCCCGACCGACCGATGCTCTTCTTGAAGCCGCCGAACGCGCTCGCGGCTCACGGTGACACCGTCACCCTGCCCGCGGGCAAGGAGCGAATCGACCACGAGGCGGAACTCGGCGTCGTGATCGGCGAGCAGTGTCGCCACGTCCCCGAAGCCGACGCGATGGACGTCGTCGAGGGCTTCACCTGCGTCAACGACCTCTCGAACCGCGACGACCAGCGACAGGAACAGAACTGGATCCGCGGCAAGGCCTTCGACGGTGCCGCGCCGATGGGGCCCGTGCTCGCGACCCCCGACGACGTTCCCGCGGACGCCGCCGTCCGAACTCGCGTCAACGGCGAAACAAAGCAGGACGGCTCCCGCGAGCAACTCATCTTTTCGATCCCCGAACTGATCGCCGAGATAACGACCTATCTCACCCTCGAGCCCGGCGACGTGATCGCGACCGGCACGCCCGAGGGCGTCGGCCCGCTCTCCGACGGCGACGAGATCGAGATCGAAGTCGAGGGCGTCGGCACGCTCGAGCACTCGGTCCGCATTCCCTGATCGGCGCGCCGTTCTCGACCCGTTGTCGATCCGCTTCTCGACCCGGTCCGAGTCGGCCGGAATGGAACGCTTTTCGGCCCGCTCGAGAAACGGTCCCGTATGACCGTCCGATTCGACGCGGTGACCGTCGACTGGTTCGGCCTCGCGACCGTCCGACTCGAGGGCCAAACCGGTGCCGTCGTCTATCTCGATCCCGGTCCGGAGGAGTACGACGTGCTGGACGATCTCGAGCCTCGCGACGGCGACCTGATTCTCGTCTCCCACGACCACCACTACGATCCCGACTCGATTCGGCGCGTCGCCAGCGATGACGCGCTCGTCGTCGTTCACGAGTCGATCGACGCGAGCGAGATCGATCGTATCGACGAGCAACCGGAAGCGCTCCCGTTCGAGGTCGAACGCGTCGCCGCCGACGAGTCGTTCGTTCTCGGGCCACTTGACCTGTTCACGACGCCGGCGTACAACGATCCGGACGGTCCGCACACCGACGAAAACGGGACGCCGTACCATCCCGAAGGGCAGGGCTGTGGCTTCGGCGTCACCGTCGACGGCGTCACCGCGTTCTGGCCAGGCGATACCGATGTCCTTCCGGTTCACGAGGACGTTCCGGTCGATCTCCTGCTTCCGCCGATCGGCGGCACGTTCACGATGGATCGACGCGAGGCGGCGGCGCTGGCCGACCGACTCGAGCCGGACCTCGTGCTCCCGGTTCACTACGATACCTTCGCGGCGATCGAAATCGACGCAGACGCCTTCGTCGTCGATGTCGCACACCGCGGCGTTCCGGTCGTCCTCGACGAGTGAGGGGAGTGGCTCGGCGCTGGCGCTTAGACGCCGACGCGTGACCAGGCGAACACCGCGATGACGACGAGTACCAGCACGCCGAACGCGATCCACTGCCCGAAATTGGTGTCGGCGATCGGTGCGAAGACGTCGACGAGGCCGGTTCCCTGGAGGAGCCCCAGTGCCAGGACGAGGACGGCCATGATCGAAATCAGACCGATCGTGACCCCCTCTTTCATCATCCACGCGGTCTCGTCGGCCTCCTGCGCACCGGAGGTCGTCGGCTCGTCTATCGCCTCCTCGTCCGGATCGCTGTGCATCGGCCGTTCGCTGTCTTTGTCGTCCGCCATATCACTGATTCTAGACGGTGACAGGCCGTGCGGACGGGAACCGGTTGCACCTGCAGACACAGGCCGTCACCGAAATTCCGTTTCAGAAACCGTCGAAAAGCAACGTCAAACGATGTCGCGAGCCGAACTCCGAGACACGGCGGTTCGAAGCGCCCTAGAGGACGCCCATATCGCCCAACCGCTCGGGCAGATACGTATCCGTCACGAAGTCTAGCCCGTGAGACGCCAGCGATTGCTGTTCGGACTTCTTCCCGATATCGAGTTGCAGTTCGATCTGTTCCGTCCAGTAATCGGTCTGGAAGCGCGGGTCCTCGAGTTCGCTCTCGAGAGCGTTGATGTCCGAATCCGAAAGTGGGTCGGTCGGCAGTTCGTATTCGACGATGTCGCTGGGCTGGATGCCGATGAAGTCAGCCTCGGGGGTCGCGAGGTACTCCGAGAGGTGAGCGGACTTGATCGAGCCGTAGGCGACGGAGCCGTAGATGCGGTACGACCAGGGGTCGCCGTCAGTGAACACCACGACGGGGAGGCCGAGTTCGTCGTGGAAGCGCTTCGTCAGTCGACGCGTAGCGCGCGCAGGCTGGCCCCCGAGGTGGACGACGATGGCATCGTACTCCTCGTCGAAGCCGTTCTCGACGAGTCGGTCGCGCATGCCACCGGTCTCCACGCAGAGGACGAAATCGGCATCGTGGTCGAGGAACTCGATCGTGTCGGGGTTGTTCGGGATCTGGTACCCGCCTTGCCCCACGTCGAGTTGACAGTGGATATCGCGGTCGCCGCGGTTCGTTTGCTCCCGGATGTGGAGCGGCCCCATCACCTTCGCTCCCGACTCCTCGGGGCGCATGTGGAAGTCCTCCCGGGTGACTCCCGAGACGATCTCTAAGTCCTCGATCATGCCGTTCGACTCATCCTGACTCGTGAACTGGGCCTCGTCGTTGTCCCAGCTCTCCGAGAGGTAGTAGAGTTCACGCAGGGTCGACGAGCGATCCTGCTCGAGTTGATCCGAGAGGAACTCGATGGTGTAGATCGCCTTCAGGAGTTTGCGAGCGCCGCGGACGGAGTTCGCAGACCGGGTCGATTCGCGGTCGCCGTAGACCCAGACCGACATCTCCTCGTCGTACTCGATGTTGTTCTTCGTCCGCGTCGGCACGGACATATGGGGGATCTCGCCCAGTTCGAACTGGTCGTAGAACTGCGCCGCGAGATCGATCAACTGCTCTCGTGCCTGCTCGTTGTCGTTCGTGCTCATGATTTCACCGTGATTTCGCTTCGCTCAGTACGAGCCATCATTCGCACGCTCATGATGACACCGTCAGTTTCTCGCTCTCGACGCCTTTGACGTCCAGATCGAACGTCGCGTCCTCGGGCACCTCATACTCGAGTGCCGCTTCGTCGTCGCTCGAGACCTCGGGTTCCCACTTGACGAACCACTCGCCGTCCATCTCGACGACGGTTGCACCGTCGGAGAGGTTCGTCGGCTCGACCGAGACGATGTCGGTGACCTCCAGCGACTCGTTCGTGCTCGAGTTGTTCTCGACGACGACGGAGACGGCCGTTCCGTCACCGTTTTCTTCGACCTTGCGCTCGACGAGGACGTTGTTCATGATGCGAGCGATCGCGTCGTCGATATCGGGCGGGTCGCGCTCGGTGACTTCGGCGACCTTCTCGGCCATCTCCGGGAGGATCTTTCCGAGGACGTTCTGTTTCTTCCGACGCTTTTCCATCGAGCGGCGCTTGTTGAGGAAGCTCTTGAGATCCCGGGCCGCTTCCCGAATGGCGAGTTCGATCTCGTCCTCGATTTCGGGAACGTTCGCGACGGCGTCTTTCGATTCGCTGGTGAAGGGGACGTTCGTCGAGGCGACGTGGACCATGATCACGACCGGCCCGTTGGGCAGGCCGGAGCCGCCGGGCTGGTCGAGCCCGTAGTTGCGCCAACCGATCGATTTGACGACATCCGTCATCGCACAGGCACCGCGCTGATAGACCAGCGGGACCCGGTTTGCAAAGCGCATGACTTGACCGGTCCCTTCGGCCGGGAGTTCGCCGCCGTAAGCGATCCCCGCTTCGACGATGAACGGATCCCCGCCGGAGACGCCGGCGTCGCGCGTCGCGGACGAATAAAACTCGGCGTCGAACTCCTTCTCGAGGCCGGCGGTGATGAGATCCTCTGAGATGGGCGCGAGACACCGCGTCGGCGGCGCCATGATGTCGGTCGCGCGCATCGCATCGACGAGGTTGCTGGTGGCGTCGCGGTCGCCGTTGAGTTCGCGAACCAGCGGCGGATCGTCCGGGACGGTCGCCATGACGCTCCAGATGGCATCGATGACGTTCTCGCGCGCCGTCTCGCCGAAGGAGACATCGTCGTACTCCTCGGTGAGATCCGCGGCTCGATCGATGTGCGCTCGGAGTCGCTTGTGAGTGAGCCGGTGGTGGGCGTTCTCCTCCGCGTGTTCGTCCTCGAACTTGGCCGCGAGTCGGTCGGCGAAGGCGTGGATCACCTCGTCGTCCTTGCGGGTGCTCGTCGCCTCGTCCGCGAGGTCGTACAGATCGGCAACCAGCCGCGACTCGCCGTCAGGTCCGGTCCCGTCCTCGCCGTCTGCTTGCGTCTCACCGTCCGCTTCGACGGCGTCGATCAGCTCGAGCCAGACGGCCTCGACGGCGTTCTCGCGGACGGTGTCGCCGAACGTCGTTCCGTGATCGTCCTCGACCGCGTCGGCGGCCGATTCGACGGCCGCGACCAGTTCGTAGTGAGCGATCCGCTCGGAATCGGAGACTGCATCGACGATCGTCTCGGCGAACGAAACCGTCGCGTCGTGGCCCTTGTTCGCGGTCGCGTCCTCGACCGCGGTGCGGAGGTCGATGGGTTCGTGGCTCGCCGGCGGTCGCCAGCGCATCTCGCGGCCGTAGTGGCGATCCCGGAACTCGTCGATGACCGACTCCGCGGTCTTCTTCCCGACGCGGGTGAACTCCTCCTGGAGGAATCCCGAGACCGTCTGGGAGTCCGTCGCCGTCAGCATCTTCATCACGGTGCCGAGCTCAACCCCGTGGGGGTGCGGGCGGATCTCCTCGGTCTCCTCGGGAAGCTGGTCGGTCGCCCGCTCGAACTTGAAGTGTTCCTGTGGTTCGCGCAGCTCGAGGCGGGCGTGGGGATTGACGACCGCCGTGTGCTTGATGTAGTCGTGGAGCTGCTGGCGGGCGCGCATGTTCGCCTCCATCTCGAGTTCGATGCGCGTTCCGTGGGGCCGATCCCAGGTGGTCGTCCCCTCAACGCTGATTTCGGGCTCGTTCTCGTCGGTATCGATGATGAGCTCGAAGTACTCGGCCTCGCTCGAGCCCTGGGTTCGGCTGGTGATCTTCGCGGGCTTCCCGCTCGTCAGCTGGGCGTAGAGAACGGCGGCAGAGATTCCGATCCCCTGCTGACCGCGGGACTGTTCGCGTGCGTGAAAGCGAGAGCCATAGAGGAGCTTCCCGAAAACCTTCGGGAGCGTTTCTTTCGTGAGTCCCGGTCCGTTGTCCTCGACGATCAGGCGGTAGTAGTCACCGGCTTCCTGAATCTCGACGTAGATATCCGGGAGAATGCCCGACTCTTCGGCGGCGTCTAAGGCGTTGTCGACGGCCTCCTTGACGGCCGTGACGAGGCCTCGAGCACCGCTGTCGAAGCCGAGCATGTGCTTGTTCTTCTCGAAGAACTCGGCGATGGAGATCGACTGCTGGCTTTCAGCCAGCTCCTCGGCGATCCCCGCCTCGTCACCGAGTGTCGACTGTAACGACGTCATCGTCTTCCCTTACTAACGGGGAGGCTAAAAGGTGTGTGCTACCGGAGTGAAAGTGAACCCGCCCCCGCGTTCAATGTCAGGTAAACCCGCGTACGCCGGTCCGCCAACCGTCTACCCCTGATCAGAACGTGATGATCTCGTAGTCGTCGTCGACCAGCGAGCGGATGCTCGGGTGACCGTCATTGTCGTCGATGGTAACGACGCCGGCGTCGTCGACCGCTTCGGCGACACCGAACGCGCCGGAACAGTAGTCGCAGGCTGCGGCCTCGTCGCTGACGGATTGATAGAGATCGTGGTAGTCGTGGTCCTCGTCTTCCAGTTCCGGGATCCACTGCGTCCCGGCACCATCGAAGATGAGTTCGAGGTCGTCGTCGGGGTTCTCGGAGAACTCCTTCGCTGCCTCGAGTCCATTGACGAGACGGCCGAGGTCGCTGTGAGATTCGGTACCTGCCAGAATGATAACCGCTGCGTTCGTCATGACAGGCAGTACTCGGTCTCGGGTTCACAAAAGGGGAATGCGGTCGTGTGCAACGAACGCAAATCCGCCGGCTATGAAATCACAGTCGAACGAACGGCCGCGTGGATCGGAACCATCGATCGGGTCTCGATCCGCTGAGGGCTGTGTTCAGCATAATTCGAGGTGGAGCCTCCGACCTCAATGAGCGAGTGAAGCGAGCGAGTAGGTCGGAGAGGAAACCGACAATGGACGACGCAACCGCACGACGGTAGCCACCCGACCCCCAAGCATATAAGTACCGTCAGACAGTAATCTGAAATATGGAGGTTCGTCGAACCGCGCCGGTCAAACTCATTGTTCCCGATGAGCGCCGCAACGACCTCCACGAATCCGCCCGTCAGTTCCTCCACTGTGCGAACCGCGCCGCCGAGTTTTGTTGGTCCAACGTCTCTTACACAGAGTGCATCACGGCCAACACAACCGCACGGGACGCGCTCTACGACGAACTCCGCGAGGAAACCGATCTCACCGCGAACCTCGTTCAGGAAGCCATTCGACGCGCCGTCCAAGCCGTCAAGGGATGCGTCGAACGGTGGAAGGACGGGAAACGAGTGAGCCAGCCGGAGTTCACGTCATGGAGTATCCTCTTTGACAAGCGGAGCGCGACCTTTTACCGCGACCGCGTGTCCCTCTCAACCGTCAACGGGCGCGTCGAGTGTGACTTTGAACTTCCCTCGGACAGCCCCACACCATACGAACGGTACGTGCTGTCCGAGGAGTTTGAGTTCCGGGCGAGCACACTGCAGTACGATAAGACAACTGACGAGTTCTACTTCCACATCACGACTCGGAAGCACGATTCGGACGATGGCGAGTCCGAGGTTTCGGAAGATACTGAGCACCAAACAGTCCTTGGTATCGACCTCGGCGTCAACAGCCTTGCAGTCGCTTCGACCGGGCGCTTCTGGCAGGGAGACGACTACGACCATTGGTGCCGTGAGTTCGAGAAGCGACGCGGTGATCTGCAACAGCGTGGGACGCAAGCTGCGCACAACGCGCTTGTTCGCCTCGGCAAGCGCGAAGACGCGTGGCGAAAGCAGTACATCCACACGGTCGCCAACGAAATCGTCACCGAAGCCGTCGAGAACGGGTGCGACGTGATCGTGCTCGAGGACTTAACGGACATCCGCGAGCGGCTTCCACAGGCGAAGTGGCACCACTTATGGGCGTTCCGTCGCCTGTTCGAGTATGTCGAGTACAAGGCCGCCGAACGCGGCGTCGCGGCGAAGCAGGTTGCGCCGAACCACACGTCCCAACGCTGTTCTCGGACAGACTGTGGGTTCACGCACGAAGCGAACCGTGACGGCGAACACTTCGAGTGCCAGAAGTGCGGCTACGAGGTGAATGCGGACTACAACGCAGCGAAGAATATCGGGCTTCGGTACGCCCGGAAGCGGAAACACAGACTCCGTTCCTCGCCCACGTCGGGGAGCGGAGACGCACCAGTAGACGTGCGTGTGAATGGTGGGATGTTGAACGGCGAGAGTCACCGGCCTATTGCCGGAGACTGATTGCCGGGAGTCCACATCAAAGCCCTCCCCTCAACGAGCGAACCCCCTATGGGGTAAGCGAAGTAGGGTGGGTAGTTTACTGACTCTGACCGTGATCGTGGTCGTGACCGTAGCCGTGGCCGTGTTCGTGCCCACCACCCCGAGTGAATTGCCCGGAGAACGCGCGCTGAACGACCTCGGAGAGCGCGGGGTGAATGTGTACCGACTCCCTGATGTCCTGTATCGTTCCGGAGCCAGCCGTCATTGCCACGACGACCTCCTGGATCAGGTTCGAAGCCTCGGGACCGATGATGTGACAGCCGAGAATCTCTCCCTCGAGGTCGATGATCGGCTTGACGAAGCCCTCCGCTTTCATCGCGCTCCCGCGAGCCGTCTCCTCGTACCGGTAGGTTCGCTTCGCGTACTCCTGATCGCTCACACGAAGTTCCTGTTCGGTCAATCCGACGCCGGCGACCTCGGGCGAGGCGAAGACGGCGAAGGGCATGGCGGAGTAATCGACCGGCTCGAGTTCGTCGCCGAACAGATTGCGCGCGACTGCCCGCGCCTCGTGATTCGCGTTGTGTTTCAGCAGGTACTCGCCGACGATGTCGCCAAGCGCCCAGACGCCGTCGGCGGTCGTCCGCAGGTACTCGTCGGTCTCGACGAACCCAGCCTCGTCTGTTTCGATACCGGCGGCTTCGGGGTTCAGCGTATCGGTGTTCGGAACCCGACCGGCCGCGACGAGCAGTTCGTCGCCGGTGACTGAGACCGGCTCCTCCGAGTTCGCATCGCCGCCATCGCCGTACGTGTAGGGGCGTGCCTCGACGGTGATCGAACCGTCCGCCTCCGAGACGTCGGTGGCCTCGTAGCCGGTGTACACGTCGAACCGGTCGGCGTAGCGTTCGGTGAATGCTGTGGCCACTTCTTCGTCGGCATCCGGAAGCAGGTTCGGCCGACGGCCAACGATCGACACGTCGCTCCCGAACGTGCCGAAGAACTGGGCCAGTTCCGCGGCGATGTAGCCGCCACCGACGATGACGAGGTGCTCCGGCGGCGTTTCCAACTGGAGTGCCTCGGTACTGGTGAGGGAGTCGACGGTCTCGATGCCGTCGATCGGTGGAATCGCTGGGCGCGTACCCGCCGCCACGAGGACGGTGTCCGCGCGAATGCGTTCGCCGTCGTGATCTCCGCCCGAGAGCTCGAGCGTTCGGTCGTCGACGAACTGACCCTCCGCTTCGTACAGCTCGTGGCGGTCGGACGAACTGAGACCACGCTGGATCGAGTCCGAACTGCCGTGAACGTCCTCGTTGACTTCGCGGACGATGTCGGCAAACTGGACATCGGTTACCGTGGCGTCGATCTTGAACTCGTCTGCGTGCTCGATCGTCTCCATGACGTTGGCGTGGTACAGCAGCATCTTCGACGGGATACAGCCGCGATTGAGGCAGGTGCCGCCGAGTCGCCCCTTCTCGACGACCGCGACCGACTGTCCCTGGTTCGCTGCGGCGTTCGCCACGTCGAGGCCGGAGCCGGAGCCGATGACGAGAAAGTCGTACTCCTCCATACCGGGTGAGTGGTCGCCGAACACAATGAATCTCGGCCCTGCTCAGATGCACGACTGGCAGTCAGTCCCGGCGCACCCGCACGGTGGGTCGCGGGTGCGCCGGGACGCAGTTACGGCAGCCCGTCTCACTCCTCGAGCGGCGGCCACTCCCACGCGTCGGCTTCGACCACGGCAAGCAGGCGACGGCGGCGATCGGTCACCTCCGCGAGGGCCTCGGCGAACTCCTCGTCCGAGACGGTCGGAATGTCGTCCTCCTGGAGCCGACCGAGATCCGGCGCGCGTGGGACAGCCGGCTCGGGTTCGATAAACGATTCGTCGAGCGTCTCGAGGTAACTCTGTGCGCTCGAGCGACCGGTTGCGATGATCGCCGGATCGAGGCTTTGCTCGTCCGGAATCCCGTACTGAAAGAGCATGAGCGCTTCATCGAGGATGGGAACGGCGACGGCGGCGGCTTGCTCGCCGTCTTCGCTGTGATAGTAGTGGAGGATCGGATAGGATTTGTGCTGTTCGGCGAGCAGGCTCAGCTCCGACGCGAGGGACTCGACGGTCAGCTCGAGGCCCTGGAAGTCCTCGCCGGTCCAGCCCGTTCGAACGAGCGCTTCGCTTCGGTCTCCCAGTCCTGTGACGGTGCTGGCGAAGGAACGTTTGTCGGAGACGGCCCCAAGGACGGTAAGTACGTACGAAACGCCGAGCGTGACGAATGCCATGCCGGAAGCCGTCGTAAACGCGCTGGCAACCTCCCAGACGTTACCGCCGTACACCGGGGTGTAGTCGCCATTACCGTCGGTGAACATCGTATAGGCGACGTAGTAGAACCGCCCCCACCAGTCGGCGGGGCCGCCGGTGCGAGAGTTCACCACGGCGATCGACTCGCTCGCGAAGATGAGCGTCCAGCCGATCCAGATGAGCCCGATCCACATCGCGAGCGTAAAAGTGAGGATTATCGGTCCGGCAAGGCTGAGGGCTCTGTTGTGATCCCGCGTTACGATCCGGAGACCGCGCCAGATAACCGTCGTCAGTCGGCCGGAGATCGGACCGGAGCCCCCGTCGACCCAGAGGGTCGTCCACAGGATGTCCACGATCGCACCGACGAGGATGACGATGCCAGCGACGAGGAAGACGGGATTCATTTCACGACTGCACGCTCCTCAACGACCGCTGCCAGCACCTGTGCGATTTCGGCGTTCGTTTCGGGACTGTAGTGGCCGCCCTCCCCGCGTTCGACGTACAGCGACTCGACGTCGCCGTCGTCGGGCGAGAGGTGCGTGGCCATGTCGATCGTCGTCAGTTCATCGTACTTCTCATCGAGTCGATCCATCAAGTCGCCGTAGATCGGGCCGTGTTCGGACTCGTATTTCGCGTACCGGAGCTGCTGAACCATCACGAAGGTCGGCTCGAACTCCTGCTCGTCCGCGTAGTCGACGAACTCCTCGATGAGCGCGTCGAACAGGTCCTCGTGGGTGTCGAACAGTCGCTCGTGATACCGCACCCGAGGCCGCTCCAACCGCAGCGCCGACTGGGTCTGGGCCAGGTCGAAGTCGATACCCGGAACCGACCGGCCGAGGCGGCGCTCGAGTTCCTTCCCGGCCGTGTAGCCGGCGTACCGGAGGTGCTCGTTCTTCTCGAGGAAGTCCGCGGTGTACGGTCGCGTCGCGAAGTGCGGTCGGAACCAGTGCTTATAGTGGAAGTCGTACTCCCGGAGGAAGTCGGCCTTCGACTCGAGGTCGAGCAGCTCCTCCTTCTCGTCGACGGGACTCTCGACGCGCTCGAGGTCGCCGTCCTCGAGGACGTATCGGGGTTTGACCGCGAGAATGTTGCCGAACTCCTGATAGTGTTTCCAGACGCTGAGGATGCGGGCGATCGATGAGGCGGTGACGACCATGAAGACGTGGTCGGTCGGGTCGTCGGGATACTGGCGTTTGAGCCGCATGAGCGCCTGATCGATCCCGTAGTTTCCCCCGCCGTAGTTGGCGACGTGGGTGTCGAGTTCCTGTGCGAGATAGTTCTGAAAGGTCTCGTCGTTGTCTACCTCCCGGCAGAAACAGTAGGAGTCGCCGTAGGTCGAGACCGTGCGGTCGGCGTCGGGGTCGCGCTCTTTCGCGGGGCACACCCGACTCGCGTACTCGTCGGTCGAGTACGTCACGACGCTGCGGAGCTCCTCGCCCGGGAGGTGATCCCCCGTGTCCTTCTGTTTCTCCCGGTTTGGCTGTGGGACCCATCCAAGTTCGGGGTCGAAACTGCTGAACTTCCCCAGTAACTCTCGATCGATCTCGGGGAATTCCTCGGTGGCCACCGAGGGGATCCGTTCGAGCGCTCGGTACGACACGACCTCGAGTACAACCACGCCACCGATGACAGCGAGTGCTATCGCGACGAGCGGAAGCATCGGATCACCGTACCAGAACGGGGGATAAGTGGATTTTGCCGGAATGTGCCACAGTCACCGAAACCGACGGCGACGCGACCGTGGCGTCGGGTCGCGAGAGATCACGTCGCCGTTCTCCGCACGTCCACGCGGCGACGCCGATCGCGGATCGCGTAGGCGCTGTACGATCCGATCCCGAACGCGAGTACCCCGACGATGACGTCGGTCCAGAAGCCGAGTTCGCTCGCGGTCTCGGCGATGCCCGACCCGGCCCCCAGCAGGAACGGCGATGCGACGAGCCACAGGCCGAGGAGTGCGACGAGGGACGCGACGCCGATGCTCCCGAACTCCTCGTTCGATCGGCGGTAGTAGTTGTACGCACCGGCGAGGAACAGCGTCGCACCGACGAAGACATCGTTCCAGAACTGGCTCGCAGCGAGCTCGAGGACGCGGGCCTGAACGAGTACCGCGAGCCCGAGCAGACCCGCGGCCGCCGCGAGCCACGTCCCGCGTTCGCCCGGGTTCGGTCCGAACGGCGTTCGGTCGCTCCCGGTCAGTTCGTCGTCGCCGCGGCCGTCGTCTTCGGACGCGCCGTCGTCCCGCCAGGGCGTCTCGGGGTTTTCCGTGCCGTCGTACTCGCTCATGGTTCTCTCGAGCCGATATCGGTCACTCGTCGCAAAGAGTCCGTGGCCCGTGTGTGCAGGGTCTCGAGGCGGACGATGCGTCGGAGTCGTCACGGCACGACAGCGACGTCATCGAGCGACCGTCACCGGCACTGGCGAGTGTCTGACGACCACCTCGGTGACGCTGCCCAGCAGGATCCGTGCGACGCCGGATCGGCCGTGGCTGCCGATAACGACGTGATCGACGGGGTCGCGTTCGGCGTACTCGAGGATCTCCTGGGCCGGTGTTCCCATTCGCGTCCCCGTTTCGACGGCGACGCCGCGCTCGTCGGCGATGGCCTCTGCCGCGGCCAACTGGTCGGCGGCGTCGTCTAATAGCACTCGCGCGTCGTCGCTCATCTCGGCATCGTCCGCGACGTTCGGAATGTACGGCAACGAGGTGGTGTCGACGACGGCCAGCGCGACGAACTCGCCGTCGGGAAACAGATCGAACGCGTACTCGAGGGCGTCGCGAGCGGGCTCGGAGTCGTCGAACGGGACGAGGATCCGCGGTGACATGGGGATGTGTCGACGTCCACGCGCGTCGCCTTCAGTCTGGTTCACTGCGACGTGACGGGCCGACGCTCACAGGGCGAGATAGGGGCCGACGCCCAGCAGGACGACACCCAGCGCGACCTTCAGCCGCTCGGGATCGATGGCGTGGGCGACTCGCCACCCGACGACGACGCCGAACAGGAGCGGCACGCCGATGACGACCGCGAGCGGAACGAGGACATTTCCCTGCAGGAAATAGCCCGACGCCGCGAACGTCGCGATGAAGATCGACTGGACCTGTGCGACCGCGACCGCGAGCAACATCGGAACGCCGATCAGTACCAGCGCCGGCACGGCCAGCACCGGCCCGCCGATCCCCAGCAGGCCGCTGCAGACGCCGAGGGCGAATCCGAGTCCCGCCAGGACGATCCGGCCGCCTCGAGTCAGGGGCTCGAGATCGTAGATCGGGCTGAACCCGCGGCGCTCGCGATACAGGATGATCCCGCCGACGGCCGTCGCGACTCCGCCGAGCAAGAATCCGAACACGGAGCGCGGAACAAAAGTGTTGATGTACGCACCGACGAGCGCGCCGAGGATACTCGCGCCGCTGAGGACGATCGCGATCGCGCGGCTCTCACCGGTGTTCATCTCCCCGGAGTGGAGGTAGGCGGCGCTCCCGACGAGTCCGGTGACGACGAACGTGGCGTGGGCGGTGCCGGCGACTTGGCTCGAGGGGAGCGACGTCAGGGAGTAGAGCGCGATCGTCACGAAGATTCCGCCCGGGCCGATGGTGGTGATGCCGATCCCCGAGAAGAAGGCGATCGAGACGAGCAACAGGACCAGGGGGAGGTCGAAGGGGAGCGCGAGCATATCGCGTATCGATACACCTTGGTCGGTTCCCGCGCTACTCCTACCTTCTGCTTCCCGCCTGCTCGCGGGAGGTGTTCGCTTCCGGTATCACCCCTGTCTCTGCTCCGCTCTCCGTTCCCGCTCGAGCCCTCAGAGAATGTTCACGATGGTTTCGTACAGCGACTGGACGGTCAGGAGGCTGCCGACGAGCAACACGAGGCCCGCGGCGATGAACGCGACGTTTTCGTACCAGTCGATGTCGTGGAATTTGTTGACGGCACCGATGAGCGCGAAGACGGTGACCGGCAGACCGATCGCACCGTTGACGGCCGGCATGACGATCGCCAGTTCGACGGGGCCAAAGCCCGTGTAGGCGAGCAGCGGAAGCGCGGTGATCGCCGAGAGGACGATCAGTGCGATGACGGTTCGACGGAACGCGGCGTCGCCGAAGACCGTGTCCCGACCGAGCGCCTGTGGGACCATGAACCCGGCACCGAACAGCGTCCCAGTGGCCGAGGAGATCGAGGCGAGAAACGCCGCGAGGATGAACACGACGAGCGCGTAATCGCCGAGAATCGCCGCGAGCGGTTCTCCGGGGCCTGTCAGCGTCATGTCTCCCCCAGAGAGGGTGACCGCCGAGACGATCATGACGAAGCTACCGATGACGAGCGTCGTCGCGATTCCGGCAGCGTTGTCCCGACGGTACTCCCAGATGTCGGTCCACTCCTTGGTCGGCTGGATGCTCGACTGGATGAAGAAGTTCGGCCAGTAGACCGTCGTCCCGAGCAGTGCGATAATCGCGGTGAGATACCCGATCTCGGTCTGGAGTATCGGCTGCAGGCCGGCGGCGACCGATTGCCACGGCACGTCGAGGCCCAGCAGCAACAGGCCGTACGAACTGAAGACGGCGAACACCATCGCGGCGATCGCCGCTTCGATTCGGTCGTAGACCTTCATTTGTACGATGGCGATGCCGGTCCCGGCCGCCAGAACGATCCCGACGAGGACGTTGTCGAGGCCGGGAACGAGCCAGGCCAGTGCCGCACCGGCGACCGCGTAGTTCGAGACGGCCCACAGCCCGGACATCAGCGAGATGCCGACGAGGAGCGTCGTTCCCCCGATCGGGAGCACGTCGACGATGTAGTCGGCGAGCGGTTCGTCCTCGGTCGCGAGTCGCGCGCTCATGTCGTGCAGCGCGATGTCGACGAGGAACGCGAGCGGTAACACCCACAGCAGGGAGAACGCGAAGTTCGCACCCGTGTCGGCGAGGATGTAGACCGATCCCGCGCCGAATACGTTCGCAGCGAACAGCACGCCTAACCCGTACCTGTAGAGCGCCCCGTGGATCGCTTCCCCGCCGGGAACGACGTCGACGACCGTCGATGTCGACGTGGGTGTCGACGCCGACTGTTCGCTCACGTTCGCTCACCTCGAGGGGCGAATCGGGGGTCGTTCGCGTCGGGACTCGGAGTCCACTCGGTTCGCAACCCGAGGTCGGTACTCGATACGGGCGGACTGAAGGCGGACTCGGCTCTGGAACCGTTCGGGAGACGAGAGAGCGCGAGTCCGCATCGGTGAATGGGATCTATTCTCGTTTCGACGGGAACGCCGACTCCGGTGCTGTGTGTATACATGTGTATCTGGTTTCATAAATCCGAGAGGGCTGCCGACACCTCGAGCCCACGCAGGGCTGCGTTCTCGGGGTGACTCGACCGGTCCGCCGTCACCGGTGTACTGGAGTGCGGAATGCTGTATCGAAACCAATGGCGGTGATCCGTTTGAGTGGAAAGCTTGAGATAGCAGTCGACCGTTCATATCGCCGGTTTGAGTAGTGCGGTAGTTACGCGAGTGGGAGACGCGAATCACGAGCGTAAACCCGCGTATCGGGAGATGGACGACGGAAGACCGAGAGCACTATCGAGTTGGACCGTCGGTAACCGTCGAGCGCTCCCCTCTCTGGATGTCGGTTCACTGTCGACCACGAAATCTCGCTCTCTCGCGCCGCGCGCTTCCACGCGCCGGAAGCGTGCTCGGCACCCTTTTCTTCGGGGTCCGTGCCGAACGACGAGCCGATGAAGTTGCCTTCAGAAGAAGGCCTATATATGTCTATCCCTTACCCGAGGTGAAGACTATGCAAGGACAATCCAATCAGCAGGCGTACGATCGGGGGATCACCATCTTCTCCCCGGACGGACGTCTCTACCAGGTCGAGTACGCCCGCGAGGCCGTCAAACGCGGAACCGCGAGCGTCGGTCTCCGCACGCCCGACGGCGTGGTCCTCGCCGCGAATCGACAGATCAGCTCTCCGCTCATGGAGCGCGAGAGCGTCGAAAAGATCCACAAAGCCGACGATCACGTCGGCGTCGCGAGCGCCGGCCACGTCGCCGACGCGCGCCAACTCGTCGATCTCGCCCGTCGCCGCGCACAGGGCGAACAGCTCCGCTACGGCCAGCAGATCGGCGTCGAGACGCTGACGCGAGCCGTCACCGACCACATTCAGGAGTATACGCAGACCGGCGGTGCCCGCCCGTTCGGCGTCGCGCTCCTCGTCGGCGGAATCGACGCCGGCGAGCCGAAACTATTCGAGACCGACCCCTCGGGAACGGACTACGAGTGGAAGGCGGCGGCCATCGGCGGCGACCGCGACACCATTCAGGGCTACCTCGAGGAGCACTACCGCGAGGATCTCGACGTCGACGGCGGCATCGAACTCGCCGTGAGCGCGCTCAGCGAACCCGAAGACGGGGTCGTCAACGCCGAAGATGTCGACGTCGCGACGATCACGACCGAGGACGAGTCGTTCCACTCGGTCGACACCGACCACCTCGAGTCGATCCTGGCAGAGATCGACGAGACGGAGGAGGAGTCCGATGAATAACTGGACCCAGCCGTCGACGCCGCAGGGCAACGACGACCCGTCGCCGTACGAACCCGAACTGGGCTCGCTCCCCGACGGCAGTCAGGGAGACGACTACGGCGAGAACGTCAACTCCACGGGGACGACGACGATTGGCATCACGACTGACGACGGCGTCGTCATCGCGACGGACATGCGCGCCAGCCTCGGCGGGCGGTTCGTCTCGAACAAGGACGTCCAGAAGGTCGAGCAGATCCACCCCACCGGCGCGCTGACGCTGGTCGGCTCGGTCGGCGGCGCACAGTCGTTCATCCGAACGCTGCGCGCCGAGGTCAACCTCTACGAATCCCGCCGCGGCGAGCCGATGCCGATCGAGGCACTGGCGACGCTCGCGGGCAACTTCGCCCGCGGCGGCCCGTTCCGAGCGATCAATCCCATCCTCGGCGGCGTCGATAGCGAGGGCAGCCACGTCTACAGCATCGACCCCGCAGGCGGCGTGATGGCCGACGACTACACGGTCACCGGTAGCGGGATGCAACTGGCCTACGGCCTCCTCGAGAACGAGTACGCCGAGGACCTCTCGCTCGAGGAAGCAGGGACGGTCGCCGCTCGAGCCATCAAGAGCGCCGTCGAGCGCGACACCGGCTCCGGCAACGGCGTCTTCCTCGCCGAGGTCACGGACGAGGGCGTCGACATCCAGGGCCACAACGACTTCGACGCGGTCATCTAGACCGTTTCGGTAGGTATTGGATCGCCCTCTCGGTCGCTCGACTGCTCGCGCTCGCGCGCGTACACGTGACTTTTATTAGGGCAGGGGCGCTACCCGAAAGCAGGTTTTACATGTCCCAGGAAAGCGAGTACGGCGCCGGACAGATTCAGGTCCTCGAGGGCCTGGAGGCTGTGCGAAAGCGACCGGCGATGTACATCGGCTCTACCGATTCTCGAGGCCTCCACCATCTCGTCTACGAAGTGGTGGACAACTCGATCGACGAGGCACTGGCCGGCCACTGCGACGACATCACCGTCTCCATCCACGAGGACGGCTCGGTGAGCGTCGCCGACGACGGCCGCGGCATCCCCGTCGACACACACGAGGAGTACGACCGCCCCGCACTCGAGGTCATTCTGACCGTCCTCCACGCCGGCGGCAAGTTCGACAACAAGTCCTATCAGGTCTCCGGCGGCCTCCACGGGGTCGGCGTGAGCGTCGTCAACGCCCTCTCCCAACGCCTCGAGGCCGAGGTCAAGCGCGACGGCGGCGTCTTCCGCCACGCCTTCGAAGGCGGCGAACCCGTCGGCGACATGGAGCGCGTCCGCGACATGGAGCCCGATGAGGAGACGGGCACGCAGATCCAGTTCTGGCCCGACACGGGCATCTTCGAGACGGGTGATATCTCGTTCTCGACGCTCTCGAACCGGCTGCGGGAACTGGCCTTCCTCAACTCGGGGGTCCGCATCACGCTCCGCGACGAGCGCGAGGACGACGACCAGGGCGAACCCGTTTCCGAGACCTACGAGTACGACGGTGGCATCCGCGAGTTCGTCGAGTATCTGAACGAGACGCGCTCGGCGATGCACGACGACATCATCTACTTCGAGGACGAAGACCAGAACGTCCAGGTCGAAGTGGCGATGCAGGCAACCCAGGAACTACAGGGGTCGATCCACGCCTTCGCGAACAACATCAACACCCGCGAGGGCGGAACCCACCTTACCGGGTTCAAAACCGCGCTGACCCGGACGGTCAACGACTACGCCAACGAGAACGGTTTGCTCTCTGATCTCGAGGATAACCTCACTGGCGAGGACATCCGGGAGGGACTCACCGCGGTTATTTCGATCAAACACCCCGATCCCCAGTTCGAGGGCCAGACGAAGACGAAACTCGGCAACAGCGAAGTCCGCGGGATCGTCGAGAGCGCCATGCACGAGGGACTTGGCACCTACTTCGAGGAACATCCCGACACCGCCCAGGCGATCGTCATGAAGGCCGTCGAGGCGGCCAAGGCCCGGATGGCCGCCCAGAAGGCCGAGGAACTGACGCGCCGGAAGTCGGCACTCGATTCGACCTCCCTCCCCGGCAAACTGGCCGACTGCCAGACCAAAGATCCGGACGAAGCGGAACTGTTCATCGCGGAGGGGGACTCCGCGGGCGGCAGCGCAAAGCAGGCCCGAAATCCAGATTTTCAGGCTATCCTCCCCATCAAGGGGAAGATTCTCAACGTCGAGAAACACCGTCTGGACCGGATCCTCGAGAACGACGAGATCCGAAATATGATCACTGCGATCGGCGCGGGGATCGGCGACGAGTTCGACGTCGAGGACGTCCGCTACAAGAAGATCATCATGGCAACGGACGCCGACGTCGACGGCGCGCACATCCGGACGCTGCTGTTGACGTTCTTCTACCGGCACATGCGCCCGCTGCTCGAGGGCGGCTACGTCTACGCGACCCAGCCGCCGCTGTACCGCATCCGGTATCGCGGCGAAACCTACGATGCAATGACTGAAGCGGAACGCGACGAGATCATCGAGGAGAAGTGCAACGGGAACGCGTCGCAGGTCCAGCGGTTCAAGGGCCTCGGCGAGATGAACCCCGAACAGCTCTGGGACACGACGATGAACCCCGATAACCGCATCCTCAAACAGATCACGATCGAGGACGCGGCCGCGGCGGACAAGATGTTCTCCGTCCTAATGGGCGACGCCGTCGAACCCCGCAAGCAGTTCATCAAGGATCACGCGCCGGAAGCAGAGTGGATCGACATCTGAGAGAGACGATTTGACGTAACCACATGAGTTCAGACGTACCCGATCCGACGGACGTAGAGGCACGGTCAGTCGAAAACGTCCGTATCGAAAACGAGATGGAGCAGAGTTACATCGATTACGCGATGAGCGTCATCGCCGGTCGCGCCCTCCCCGACGTCCGCGACGGGCTCAAGCCCGTCCACCGGCGCATCCTCTATGCGATGCACGAGATGGGCGTCTCCTCCGGGAGCAGCCACCGCAAGTCCTCCTCGATCGTTGGGGAGACGATGGGTGACTACCACCCCCACGGAGACAGCGCGATCTACGACACCCTGGTCCGGTTGGCCCAGGACTTCTCGATGCGCTATCCGCTGGTCGACGGCCAGGGGAACTTCGGCTCGATGGACGGCGACCCCGCCGCCGCGCCGCGATACACTGAGGCGCGGATGGCTCCGCTCGCCGAGGAATTGCTCGAGGACATCGACAAGGACACGGTCGACTTCTCGTCGAACTACGACGACCGCCTGCAAGAACCCGACGTGTTGCCCGCGGCGTTCCCCAACCTCCTCGTGAACGGCTCCTCGGGGATCGCGGTCGGGATGTCGACGAACATCCCGCCGCACAATCTGGGAGAGGTTATCGACGCGACGATCGAGTTGATCGACACCCCCGACGCGACCGTCGACGACCTGATGAACCACGTAAAGGCGCCGGACTTCCCGACGGGGGCGAACATCGTCGGCCGGGACGCCATCTACTCGGCCTACAAGACCGGCCGCGGGCGACTCCGGGTCCGCGCCGAGTTCGAAGTCGAGGAGTGGAAGTCGGGCCGCGAGCGGATCGTCATCACCGAACTCCCCTTCCAGGCCAACAAGGCCCGCCTCGTCGAGCGCATCGCCGAGGACGTCAACGAGGGCGAGATCGAGGGCATCTCCGACCTGCGCGACGAGTCCGACCGCAACGGCGTCCGCGTCGTCGTCGAACTCAAACGCGGCGCGAACGCAGAGGTCGTCGAGAACAAACTGCTCGAGAACCACTTAGAGCGGACCTTCGGCGTCATCAACCTCGCGCTGGTCGACGGCCAGCCCCGCGTACTCTCGCTCAAGGAGACCTTAGCGGAGTACATCTCCCACCGACGCGAGGTCGTCCGGCGGCGCAGCGAGTACGACCTCGAGGAAGCCGAAGACCGAGCGCACATCCTCGAGGGCCGGATGACGGCCGTCGAAAACGCCGAGGACGTCGTCGAACTGATCCGGAACAGCGAAGACCGGTCGGCCGCGAAAGCGGCGCTGCGGGAGGCCTACGACTTCTCCGAGGAGCAGGCCACCCACATCGTCCGGATGCAACTCGGCAGTCTCACCTCGATGGAGGCCGCCGAGATCGAATCCGAGTACGAGGACGTGCAGGTCGAAATCGAGCGCCTGACTGCGATCCTCGAGAGCGAGTCCGAACTGCTCGCCGTCATCAAAGACGAGCTCCGCGAGATCAAAGACGAGTACGCCGACGACCGCCGAACCTCGATCGTCGAGGATCAGGGGACGGTCACCCACGAGGACCTCATCCCCGAGGAGGAGGTCTTCGTCGTGATGACGGAAGACGACTACGTCAAGCGGATGCCGATCGACGGCTTCGACCCCCAGGGTCGGGGCGGCAAAGGGATCATCGGCGCCGACGTCAAGGAGGACGACCGGGTTACGACGGTCTTCCGGGCCAACACCCACGACTACCTGCTTTGCTTTACGAATCAGGGCGAAGTCTACCGGCTCAAGACCTACGAGATTCCGGAGATGGGCCGGACCGCGCGCGGGAAATCGGCGATCAACATCCTCGATCTCGATCCCGGCGAGGATATCACGGCTATCGTCGACACCGACGCCTTCGACGACGACGAGTTCGTGACGATGGTCACCCGACACGGCTACGTCAAGCGCACCGCCGGCGAGGAGTTCGACAATATCCTCTCGACGGGGATCATCGCGGCCGACCTCGAGGAGGGCGACGAACTGGTCGACGTCGACGTGACGGACGGCTCCCGGGACCTCGTCATCGCAACCGAGGGCGGCATGACGATCCGTTTCGACGAGAACGAGGTCCGCGCGATGGGGCGGAACGCCCGCGGCGTCAACGGCATCAAGCTCCAGGACGGCGACGCCGTGGCGGGACTGGTCGCCACGGACGAGAACGACGGACAGGCGTTGCTGACGGTCACGGAGAACGGCTACGGCAAACGAACGCTGCTCTCCGAGTACCGCACCCAGTCACGGTACGGCAAGGGGTTAATCGACATCAAGACGGGCGAACGCAACGGGCCCGTCACGGCCGTGAAGGCGGTCGACACGGACGATCAACTCGTGATGATGAGCGAGCGCGGCCAGATCGTCCGGACGCGAGTCGATGAAATCTCGACCGTCGGTCGGAACACGATGGGCGTGATCGTGATGGAAGTCGAGGACGGCGACGCGGTCGCGAGCGTCGACGTGATTCCGGCGTCAGCGGTCGCCGACTCGGACGACGCAGTCGACAACTCGGACGACGCGGACGACCAGAACTGACCGCTCGCGGTCCCGTCGCGATACCGACCCACTCCCGATCGTTTTCGCGTCGCAACTGTCGAACGCCAGCACAGGCGCTCGGCGGAGAAGCGTGGTGAACGCGGCCGACCGCCCGTTCAGTGTGCCGGTTCTTCGGCGGGCGCGACCATGTCGTCGATGCGCAGGATGAGAATGTTGTTCGTATCGTCTTTCCCGTCGACGGTGCCTTCGATAACCAGTTTCGAAAGCGGCGTCGGGCCGACCGTGACGGCATCGTTCTCGTGAATGTCGCTGAGGGTACCCTGGATGTGAATCTCCGCGCGGCAAAGTTCCGGATGGTGGACGCTCGAGAGATCGATCTCCTCGATGATGGTGTCATCGACGGGTTCGCCCTCGTGTTGCATTGGGACCGCTGCGGGCTCGTCCATCTGCTGGATCTCGAGTGCCTCGTAGGCGGCGGCCGTTGGTTTGTAGCCGCCTTTCGGCCCCGGTACGCCCTCTACAAGTTGCAGCGCTTTGAGACTCTGCATCTGGTTACGGATCGTCCCCGGATTGCGGTCGACCTGTTCGGCGATATCCTCCCCTTTGATGGCGTCTTCGGTCTCCTTGTGGAGGTTCGTCAGCGCGCGGAGGATTTTCTTCTGGCTGGGGGTGAGTTCGATGGATGACATAGTGATATATTCGTATTTGGATTCCTTAAACCCGGCGGGTGAGCCGAGCGCTTTGGCAGTATTGTGACGGTTGAGCCGGCGCTGCGAAGAAGTTTCGGTTCGTTCGCTCCACAGCAATTGGCATCCGTTCGATTGGAACCAGCTCACACTGACCGAACCGCTCGAGTGATTCCCGTCACCTACGACGACGGTGTGGGCTCCGCGGGCGTCGCAACGCGAACGTGATGGGCGACGGACTCGGGGAGCGAGACCGGCTCGTCCGCGTCGCTCGACCGAGCCGTCACCATCCCGAACGGAGCGATTTCGAGAATCTCGAGTTCGACACCCGGTTGAACGCCGTGATCGGAGAGATACGACAACACGTCGGGATCCTGGTCGGCGACTTCGGCGACGGTCACGACGGCCCCCGCCTCGAACTCGGTGATGGCCTCGCCGTCGGGTCGTTCCGGCGGCTCGAGGTCCGCGCCGGGGATCGGCGATCCGTGAGGGTCGACCGTCGGCTCGCCAAGGGCGTCGGCGACGCGGGCCTCGAAGTTCTCGCTGATGTGATGTTCGAGCCGATCGGCTTCCGCGTGGACTTCCGACCAGTCGTAATCGAGGTGTTCCGTGAGGTAGGCCTCGAGCAGCCGGTGGTGGCGGACGACCTCCAGGGCGACGGTTTCACCCTCGTCGGTCAGGGTCACCCCGCGGTACTTCTCGCGGTCGACGAGTTCGCGCGCCTCGAGTTTGTCGAGCATACTCGTGACCGTCGGCGACGTGACGTCCAGCTCGGACGCGATTTCGGAGGTCTTGATCCGATCGTCCGTCTCGCGCTGGAGCTGATAGATCGCTTTGAGGTAGTCTTCCATCACGTCGCTCAGCATCATGCTGTCCCGGGATTAGACGCGTCTAACCCTAAAGCTATCGCCAGCGTCGGACCGGATCGTCGCTCCCGGCGAATCACCGCGAAACGCATCGACTGGATCGTCACGACAGTCACCGTCGACACCGCCACGACCAAACCGGTCGACGGCGTAGCGTACGTATGGGACGAACCGTCAGAATCATCGGCGCACCGATGGACTACGGGGCGAACCGCCGCGGTGTCGATATGGGGCCCTCGGCGATTCGATACGCGGACCTGGCCGAGGGCCTCGAGCGAGCGGGCGTCAAAGCGATCGACGACGGCGATATTTCGATGCCGCGCGCGGAGGAACGCGATCCGGACGCCGGCCAACCCACTCGGGGAAACGCGAAATTCCTCCGGGAAATCGAGGACGTCTGTTCGCGCGTGGGCGATCGAGTCGCGGCGACGCTCGCGGACGGCGCGTTCCCCCTCGTTCTGGGTGGCGACCACTCGGTCGCGATCGGGTCGCTCAACGGCTCGGCGCGGGATACCGATCTCGGCGCGATCTGGTTCGACGCCCACGCGGACCTCAATACGCCCGAAACGTCACCCAGCGGGAACGTCCACGGGATGCCACTGGCCGCTGCCCTCGGCCGCGGCGCGTTCGGGGAAACCGAGTGGGCGCCCGCGGCCCGACTTCGGGAGTCGTCGATCGCCTACGTCGGCCTTCGGAGCATCGATGAGCGCGAGCGTGAACTGATTCAAGAGAGTGAGATGACGGCCTTCACCATGTCCGACATCGATCAGCGGGGGGTCTCCGCGGTCGTCGAAGACGCGCTCGCGGTCGCGACCGACGGGACCGACGGCGTCCACGTCAGCCTCGACCTCGACTGGCTCGACCCCAGGGCGGCCCCCGGCGTCGGCACCCCCGTCCGCGGCGGCGTCACCTACCGGGAAGCCCACGCCGCGCTCGAGGCGATCTCGCGACGCGACGAGACCGACGGGATACTCAGATCGATGGACGTCGTCGAGGTCAACCCGATTTTAGACGAGGCAAACGAGACGGCAACACTCGCTGCCGAACTGACCGCGAGCACGTTCGGAAAACGAATTCTTTGATCGGCTTCGGTGAGAGGGTTCGAACCGGCTCCACGAGCGACGCTCCGCCATGAGAACCGAAGACACACTGATTCCCGTTTCAACACCTTTGTATCATAGTGTTTCGCAGTGTTGCATATGACTGAGAACGTCGTCGTGCTCGGTGCTGGCTACGCCGGTACCGGTACGGTCAACAAGCTCCAATCGGAGCTCGAAGGCAACGCTCGGCTGACATGGATCGCTGATGTCGACTATCACCTCGTTCTGCACGAATCTCACCGCGTGATCCGGGATCCGGACGTCCGCTCGGACATCACGTTCCCGGTCAACCGGATCGCGGATCCGTCGACCCGGTTCATTCAGGACGAAGTTACCGGTCTCGATGTCGACGAACAGACCGTCGAACTCGCCGACGGCGACGACGTTGACTACGACTACGTTCTTGTCGGTCTCGGCAGCCAGACCGCCTACTACGGCATCCCCGGCCTCGAGGAGCACTCCCTGACGCTGAAGAGCCTCGACGACGCCCTCGAGATCAACGAGACCGTCACCGAAGCGAGCCAGGAGGCGACGCGCGGCGATCCCGCACAGGTCGTCATCGGCGGTGCGGGCCTCTCGGGCATCCAGACCGCCGGCGAAATCGCGGAGTTCCGCGACAATCACCGCGCGCCGATCGAGATCCACCTCGTCGAAGCGCTCGAGGAGATCTTCCCCGGCAACGATCCGGAAGTCCAGCAGGCGCTGCGCGACCTGCTCGAGCAGGCCGGCGTCCAGATCCACACGGACGACCCGATCACCGAGGCCACCGCGGACCACATCGAGTTCGACGAGGGCGAACCACTCGATCACGACGTGCTCGTCTGGACCGGCGGGATCACGGGTCGCGACGCGATGGACGATGTCGACCTCGAGAACGAACACAACCGAGTGACCACCGGGGCGAACTTCCAGACCTCCGACGAGCGCGTGTTCGCCATCGGCGACTCGGCGATCATCGATCAGGGCGACCAGCCCGCGCCGCCGACGGCACAGGCTGCCTGGCAGGCCGCGGACGTCGCCGGCGAGAACATCGCCCGCGCAATCGAGAACCGCCCACTGAAGACCTGGGAACACGAGGACAAGGGAACCGTCATCTCCGTCGGCGAGAAGGCCGTCGCCCACGGCGTCAAGCCCGCCTTCGGCATCTCGCTGCCCGTCGACACCTTCGGCGGCTACCCGGCGAAGAACCTGAAGAAGATGATCGCCGCCCGCTGGATCGCGGACATCACCTCCTGGAACGTCGCCCGCAAGTCCTGGTCGTCGCTGTAGGCCCCGGTTCTGGGGCCACGGTTGAGTTTTGGGCCAGTTTTTCCGCTTCGTCACACCCACCAGTGACCAGTGAATCGCCGATCTGAGGATCGATACTCGCGCGCCAGTAGCCACTCGCGCGCGACCCGTGTTCGCTCGCTCGAGACCGAACGTCAATCCCGCCCGCCGGAACTCGGTTCGCCCATCGACTCGGCCGGAACACCCGCCACCGTCGTCTCGGGCGGTACGTCGCGGGTCACGAGCGAGTTCGCCGCGATCCGGGCTCCCTCGCCGATCTCGACCCCGGGCAAGATTATCGCGCCGGCCCCGATCATCGCTCGTTCACCGACGACGACCTCGCCGGTCCGGTACTCGTCCTGGAGGAACTCGTGACAGAGGATCGTCGCATCGTAGCCGACGATCGCATCCGCTTCGACGGTGATCAACTCCGGCCAGAAGACGTCGGGCGTGGCCTCGAGGCCCCACGAGACCCCCTCGCCGACCGTGACGCCGATACGCCGCAGTAGCCAGCGTTTGAGCCGGAGGCTGGGCGAGATCCGCACGAGCCAGACGACGATGTAGTTGATCGCGACTCGAAGGGGGCCGCGGGCGGTGGTCCAGTGGGCCAGCGAGTTGCGCGGTCCGGGCGTCGGGTGGCGCTCGACGCGCTCGTGTCGCCGCGTCGTGTCGTCGGAAGTCGTCACTGCCCCGTCCTTTGACGTATCGCTACATGAAACCGATCGATGCGGAACCGGAATCGAATCGACGAACCGTGCCTAACTGGGTAGGGGATATCGCTGTGCCGGTTCGCGAGAATGGATACTGTCTGTCCCAGTCTCACCCGCAGACCCTCGAGGCGGAGACGGTCCGGACGCTCTGTTCGCACCCGACGCGCCGGTCCGTTCTCGACGTACTTCGGACGAGCGATCAGGTGACACCCCGAGAACTGGCCCGCTGCATCGTCACATCTGATCGCGGTTTCGAACGTGACGGTTCCGGACTGGCCGCTCGACGAACGATCACCGTCGCACTGGTCCATAATCACCTCCCGAAACTCGAGGCGCACGATGTCGTCGATTACCGTGGTCCTGCAACGGCGGTAACGCCGGGAGAAAACTTCGACGAGCTCGTCTCGGTTCTCGACTGACCGTGACGGTGGCGAGTGGGAGTGAAACTCGGCGCTTGCCCCCGGTCGGCCGAGAGCGACAATGCGCGTCTGCCGCTGCCCTTACTCACGATTGGAGTCATCATCGCTCGTGCTCCCGGAATGCCGACCAGCTCCCGGAATCCCCACCATCTCCCGAAACGCCGACCCCGAGAGGGCACAGCGATAGGCCGGCTTGAACATCATGTTCGACCCGCCGGCGCGGACGTTCCACTCGGACGCGATTTCGTCGCGCAGGTAGTACTGCGGCCGTTCGTTGCCCGCCGCGACGTAGTAGTCGCTGAGCCGGATCGGTTCCCGCTCGAAGAGGCCGCCGGGCGTGCGGCCGTCGACGATGACGACCGGCTTCTCGAGGTAGAGATCGCTGCCCTGGGCGCGTTTCGCGTGCGCGTTCTCCGGATGTGCGTCGAGGATTGCCTCGCGCTCGTCGGGAGACATTTCGGGGCCGACGACGGCCACCTCCTCAACGGTGAAATACCCGATCAAGTACCGATGGGCGCGCTCCCCGCCCGGTCGACGCAGTCCGGCGTAGAAGCCGACGACATCTCCCGGCTCGAGCGCGCGGAGCCGCGAGACGTAGCCGCTGGTCCGGTGTTCACCGTAGGTCAGCGCCTCGAAGTTCGGATCGCGATGGAGCGGCCAGTCCGCGAGCGCGTCGCCAGTGACGGATTCGGTCCCGTCGTGGACCGGCTGGGGCGTGATACGGGTCGTCAGATCCGCTGCGGTCCCGTCACCGGCACGGAGATCCCACGAGCTGAGGGTTTCCGACTCCGCCGTGTCGGGAGTTTTCTCCGGGATCGGAACGTACTCGAAGCGGCCGTCGTCGTAGAGGGGGGCCAACGCGCCGACGTTCGTGCTGTCGGCGCCGACGCCGGCGAGAACGACTGTCATGGAGGTATTCGTACTCGTCGGTCGGATCGACGCGGCGATAAATCCGCCGAAAGCTCGGTCCGGCCGGGCGGCCGAGCACAGACGACGCGGTCGACGACCGATTCGGGGTCAGCGATCGGTCGCTCGAGCCACGTAATAGAGGGGAACGAGAAGGATGAGGAAGATGACGCCGGTCGCGGCGACGCCGAGCCACACCGTCGACAGCCAGCGCCCGGGAAGCATGCCGGCGACCTCGAGGATCCACAGGAGGCTGTAGACGCCGACGATCAGCAGGCTGGCGACGTACACCCGCAGGATCCAGCCGACGATTCGGTACAGCGTCGTCTTCGTGACCGCCGGCGGGAACGAGTCATCGAGGTAGCCGATCATCGTCTCACTCGCCGGTCGGTGGCGTGGGCGATATCGTCGGCAGCGGCGGGACGCTCACTGCTCGAGCGCTGGCGGCTGCGACGCGTCGAAATCGGATACATCGAACGATACTCCACGTTGGGGAGTCAAATCGCTTGAATCTTTGTGCCGTTCGGGCGACTCGAGCGCGCTCGCGATACCGTTACGACCCCGGTTTCCACCGGTTCAGGCCCCGCCGCTCGGATGCGATCATCCTTCCGATCCGATCTGAAATGGTAGCACGCTCCCGCTTCGCTCTCTGGCGGACGAGCGGTACCACGAGGACGACGAAAGGTACCCTTATCGGCTCGGGCGTTCCACACCCTCGTATGCGTGTCACCTTTCTCGGTACTGGAAGCGCCATGCCTACGGGGGATCGGTTTCAGGCGGGGATTCTCGTGCAGGAAGCCGGCCAGACGCTGCTGATCGACTGCGGTGCCGGCTCGCTCCAGCGGCTCCAGCAGTCCGGCGTCGGCTACGAGAACGTCTCGACCGTTCTCTTGACGCACCACCACCTCGATCACGTGGCCGACCTGCTCCCGCTGATGAAAGCCCGCTGGCTCGCCGGTGAGGAGCACCTCGAGGTCGTCGGCCCGCAGGGGACCAAGGCGCTGGTCGACGACCTGCTCGACGTCTACGAGTACATGCAGGACAAACTCGAGATACAGGTTCGCGAGGTCGTCGCCGGCGAATTTTCCGTCGCCGGATTCGACGTCTCCGCCTACGAGACTCGACACTCGCTGCCGTGTCTGGCCTACCGCTTTGGCGATCTCTTCACGTTCAGCGGCGACAGCGAGGCCTTCGCGGGACTGACGAACTTCGCCGAGGGCTCGGGGATCCTTGCCCACGATTGTTCTTTCCCCGACGACGTCGACGTCTCGAACCACCCGACGCCCGACGCGCTCGGTCGGGAACTGGCCGGCCGGGAGATCGGCCGAGTCTATCTGACCCATCTCTATCCCCACACCGAGGGCCGCCACGACGAGATGCTCGAGTCGATCGGCAGCCACTACGACGGCGACGTTCGGTTCGCCGAGGACCTCCAGACGATCTCGATCACGTAATCGTTGTCGAGCAATCGTCGCAGTTACGACCGCGCCGACGACTCAGTTTTTCGCTCCGGAACACCCTCGTTCTTCGAGCCTGTCGTGAGTCAGCCGGATATCCAGAGCTGTTGACGTAACTTCCAAACACGTATATACAGTCGAGTTTGTAGGATCGTAACAACAGCATGGTCCCCACCCAATTCGCTCACACGAACAGCGAGGTACTCGAATGAGCGTTCCCGAACGGCTCGCGGACGCCATCACCGGGCACACGCGGATCGTTCTCGTGGTCCTCCTGCTCCTGACGGCGCTCGTCGGAGCCGGGATGCCGATGGTCGACGACGACTCCTCGCTCTCCCAGTTCGAGAGCGAATCCGACGAGGCAAAGGCCCTCGAGCGGATCAACGAGAACTTCACGAGCGAACAGCGAGAGAACACGACCAGCGTCCAGTTGATCGTCCGCGGCGACAACGTTCTCGAGAAGGACTCCCTGATTTCGTCGCTCGAGTTCCAACAGGAGATACGAGCCGACGAGTCGATCAACTCGACGCTCGTCGAGAACCAGTCGATTACCGGCGTCGAGAACATCGTCGCGATCAGCGCGATCAGGGGCGAGCAGTCCGCTGAGCTGAACGAAACGCGTTCACAGCTCCAGGACGGTCTCAATCAGACGGTCGGGATTCAGCGCCAGTACGAGGCGTTAAACGAGTCCTACGAGAACGACTCGATCAACCAGTCTACATATCAAGCGCGGTCGGCCGAACTCGAAGGCCAGTTCGACGCAGTCGTCGAGAACGCCACAGCCAACCTCACCGAAACCCAGACCGCACAGTACGAAGCCAGCGTCGAGCGCGTTCGAGAGATCGAGTCGGAACAGTACGAGATCCGCTCCCAATCCGAAAACCCGAACGAAGACCCGGAGTACCAGCGGCTCACTGCCGAGCGTAACGAGGCGTACCAAAACGGAACGGCCGGCGTCCTCGAGGCGGAGTACGCTGCGCTGCAAAGCGAGGAGAGCCCGCCGCTCGGAGAGCAGATCGAGACCCTCGAGAACATGGACGACGAGGAGTACGAGCGACTTCTCGATCGGACACTATCGGGAGAGAGTGCGGATGACAACGTCGCAATCGCGTTCATGCCATCGTCCTACGAGCCGGGTAGTACGCAGGCCGACACCCGAATGACGTCGATCACCCAGTCGACCGCCGGCGACGGTGCAAACGGCATGGGTGGCGGCGCGATCAGCGACGAGATCATCGACAGTCAACTCGAGATTCGCGAGTTGGCCGAGACGCACGAACAGGACTACCTCGTCTTCGGCGGCGGCGTCATCACCGACGAGATCAACCGATCGATGGGTGACAGTCTGGCCATCGTCGGCCCGCTCGCAATGTTGTTCGTCGTCGTCGCGCTGTTGGTCGCGTACCGCGACCCGCTGGACATCGTCCTCGGGGTCGCCGGCATCGTCGCCGTCCTCGTCTGGACGTTCGGCTTCATGGGCTGGGCGGACATCGCGTTCAACCAGATGTTCGTCGCGGTGCCGGTCCTCCTGATCGGCCTGTCGATCGACTACGCGATTCACGTGTTCATGCGCCATCGGGAACAACGCGAGACGCAGCGGGTCTCGGACCAGCAAACGGGGAGCGAAGCGACCCGTGAGCAGCGTGAAGCGGACGGCTCCGGCGGGACCGTTCGCGGCTCGATGACGATCGCGCTGGGCGGCGTGGGTGCCGCCCTCGTCTGGGTGACGGCCACGACTGTCATCGGCTTCCTCTCGAATCTCGTGAGTCCGATCGGCCCCATCCGCGAGTTCGGAGTCGTCAGCTCCGTCGGCATCGTCGCCGCGCTGATCGTCTTCGGCGCGCTGATTCCGGCCGCCAAGGTCGAGATCGACGAGTTCCTCGAGTCCCGCGGTTTCGACCGCCGAAAGCGGGCATTCGGGACCGGTGGCGGCCGTTTCAGTGACGTTCTGACAGTCGGCTCGACCGCCGCTCGTCGGATTCCCCTCGCCGTCCTCCTCGTCGTCGTCCTGCTCACCGCGGGCGGCGCGTACGGGGCGACGCAGGTCGACACCAGTTTCCAGCAAGAAGACTTCCTCGCGGAGAGCCCCCCGGCGTGGACCGAAACCCTACCCGGCGGAATGGCCCCCGGCGAGTACCACGCCAAGGACGACCTCGAGTTCGTCAACCAGCACTTCCAGCGCGAGGGCAGCCAGGCACAGCTACTCGTCGAGGGTGGTGTCGACGACGACGAGTTCCTCACGAGGGTCAACGAGACGCGGACCGACGCCGCGGACGACGACGGTATCGCGTACACGTTAGCGACCGGCGAAGCCGACATCCAGGACCCGCTCTCGACGATGGAACGGACCGCCAGACAGAACGAATCGTTCAACGAGTCGTTCACCGCGGCCGACACCGACGACGACGGAGTCCCCGACGAGAACATCTCGGCGCTGTACGACCAGCTCTACGAGATCGATGAAGAAGCCGCGAGTCAGGTACTCCACCGGACCGACGGCGGGGAGTACCAATCGGCTCGGATGATCGTCGGTGTCGAGGGGGACGCAACTGCCAGCGAAACGACCGCCGAGATGCGGACGATGGCCGACGAGTTCGAAGACGGAAGCGACGGTCGCTGGAGTGCGATCGCCACCGGCGATCCGATCGTGAGCTACATCGTCGAACAGGACCTGTTAGATACCGTCCTCGAGAGTCTCGTGATCACGCTCGTCGCGGTGTTCCTGTTCCTCACCGCGGCCTACTGGCTGACCGGTGCCAGCGCCTCGCTGGGTGCCATCACCCTGCTTCCGGTCGCGTTCTCCGTCAGCTGGATCCTGGGAACGATGTACCTCATCGGAATGCCCTTCAACGTGTTGACGGGGATGATCACGAGCCTCACCGTCGGGCTCGGGGTCGCCTACAGCATCCACATCAGCGAACGCTACAGGCTCGAACTCGAGCGGCAGGGGAACGTCTGGTCGGCACTACAAACGACCGTCACCGGCACCGGCGGGGCGCTGCTCGGCAGTGCCGCGACCACCGTCGGCGGCTTCGGGACGCTCGCCTTCGCGATCCTCCCCGCGCTCCGGCAGTTCGGGATCATCACTGGGCTGACGATCACCTACGCGTTCCTGGCCAGCGTCGTCGTTCTCCCGACGCTGCTGGTGGTGTGGACGCGATACTTCGGACCGGACGTCTCGTTCGACACGTCGGGTGTGCAGTCGGAAACGGCGGCTGCGAGCGATGGCGGGACAGTCTCGGAGCAGGGTGACAGCGAGTGAGCGGCGATCAGAACGAGGCCGTCGACGCCTTCGAACAGTTGGGGCTTACCAGCTACGAGGCCAAAGTGTTCATCGCGCTCCACCGGCTCGGCGCGGGGACGGCGAGAGACGTCGCCGAGATCACGGACGTCCCGCGCTCGCAGGTCTACAGCGTCGCGGAGAGCCTAGAGAATAGGGGCCTGCTCGAGGTCCAGCAGTCGAACCCGATCCGGTACCGGCCGGTCAGCGTCGACGAGGCGCGGGACACCCTCCGGACCCAGTTCGAGCGCGAACGGGACCGGGCCTTCGAGTACGTCGAAACCGTCAAGAACGAGCCGACTGGCGAGGAGACCCAAGAGGATATCTGGACGGTTCGCGGTCGCAACCGGGTCGACGATCGAACCGCAGATATCCTCTCGCAGGCGGAAGGTCGGATCGTCTTCGGGACCCGTCTCCCGGAACTCGTCACCGACTCGATCGAACGGGCCATCGCGGAGCGCGCGGCGGCCGGTGTCGCGGTACTCGTCGTCAGTCGAACGAAAGCGGTTCATGACCGCTTCGCCGACATCGAAAACGTCGTCGTGGAACGTCCGCCACCACACCGATCGGACGACGAGCGGTCGGGACGAATCGTTATCGTCGACGACGATAGCATCCTCCTGAGCGTGATCGGCGACAGCAACGAGACCGCGTTCTGGAGTTCGGGCTCGCTGTTCGCCTCCGTACTGATCCAGCTGATCGAGGCCAGCGACGAAGTGCACGTAGAATAACGGAGACGCCCCGTCGTCGCACGCTACTCGAGGCGGTACCGAAGCAATGCCGCGATCCCGCCGAGATTGGAGAGCTGCTGACCGGGCGGGAACTCGCTCGAGAAGACCGTTACGTCGCCGCCTTTCTGTTCAGTCGTCCGGACGATGTCGTCGACGCTGATCGCCCACTCGCCGTCGGGACCGCGTTCTTTCTGTAATCGATCGTCGAGGACGAGCAGCCGTTCGATCGCGCCGAACTCGGCGGCCTGCTGGACCTGCTCGGGGCCGTACGCCGCCTTCGCGCCCTCGGCCATCCGCCGAGTGAGTTCGTCGATGTACTCCGCCTCGCTCTCGATACGGGTCTCCTCCTGAACGTCCGCGACGGCCCCGCGTTTGAGCACCTCGTGGACACCCCGGTCGCCGACGGCCGCCGTGTCGACCATCGTGATCAGCTCGGCTACCTCGGGCTCGTTCTCCTCGAGGTACTTGTACGCGTCTTGCTTCGTGAAGCCCGGACCGGCGAGGATGATCGCGTCGACCTCGAGGCGCTTAAGGACCGTCGCGAGCTCTTCGAACAGCTCCGAGCGGCCGCGGGCGTACTCGCCCTTGCCGGTCGTCCCGGTGATCGTCGCTCGCTCTTCGGTGCCGTACTGGGCGACCGAGTGGACGTGGGCCTGACCCTCCTCGACAGTGGCGATGGCGACGTCGGGGTTTTCCGTCGCTTCCTCGGCCTCCTCGAGGCGGGCCTTCTGATCCGGTTTGAACCGCTTCTCGATCGAGAGCTCGTCGCGCGCCTCGACGTTGAGCGTGTGGTGAAAGCCGAGTTGATCCTCGCGCGAGCAGGCGACGATCTCCCCGCCGACCCGCAACCGGTTGGCGAACTTGTGAAACTCGACGGTCTCGACGGCGATGGCGACCCACATGTGCTCGCGCTCGCCGCCCGTATCCCGCATCTGGTCGTCGTTGCGCTGAATGCGCCGGGTTGTGTCGCCCGCGACGCGATCGCCGGGCTCGAGGACGTACTGCAGGTGCCAGAGATCGTCCACGCTCTCCGGCACGACGGTGACCCGCTCGCGGCCACCCTCGACCTGCTCCCGGTCTTTGATCTGCATGGCCGTTCGTTCTCGGGATGTCGGTAAGTGCCCTGCGATCCGCGTGTGTGGCTGTCGTGGCCGACGCCGCGGGTTGGTCGTCGGTTCCTCCGGTGCACGAGGGAAGTCTCGATTCGCCCACTGTTTATTTCATATAGTAAATTGACCCACTCATATGAAATATAAACGATACAGTAAAATACTCTGTCAGCGTCTCTATGGCGGGTTACTAATGTCAACGACAAACAATCCGGTGGCCGGAACGGAACCCGTCGAACCGACAGCGACCAGTCTCGGTCCCGACGAGAACGTGCTCGGTGCGATATCATACCTGTTCGCGCCCCTGACAGGCATCCTCGTCTACCTCCTCGAGGACGACAACGAGTTCGCGCGCTTCCACGCCGCCCAGAGCATCGTCTTCGGGGTCGCCTCGATACTGGTATACGCCGTGCTCAACGTCGCGACGACCGTCATGGCGATGCTCGTCGGCGATCTCCTCGGCTTCCTGATCACGGTGCTATCGTTCCTGTCACAGATGGGACTCGGATTCGCCCTCCTGCTCGTCTGGCTCTACCTCCTGGTCACGGCCTTTCAGGGAAAGCGGACGAGCCTTCCGTTCCTCGGCTCGATGGCCGAAGAACACCTGCTCTGAGCCGTCGCTCGTTCGAGGGTACTAGACATGTTTGTGATACTAGTATATCGGATACCGATTGAACTGTGTCGCCGACAACGAACTGAATACGTCACTCTTCTTGGGCTAACGTGTCCGTGTAAAATCCAGTCACAGCAGCCGAGATTCACGAAAGTTATTATAAATTGACATAGGTAGGGACTGACGCTATCCTCGCTGCAGACTTCCGTTCGGGTATGAACCTGCGATACACGGCTCGGTTAGAAGACTTCGGCGTTCGTTCGCTCCTGACCCACGCGATCATGGCGATGACGTTTGCGGGTGCGGTCGTGACGGGGCTGTTCATCGACGGACAACTCGGGCTCGTCTCGTTCGTCGCGTTTCTCAACTTCACGGCCGGCGTGTGGATCGCACAATCGATTCACTCCCTCGGGAACGCACGGACCGACGATTCGTACAACGGGATCATAGCGGTACTGCTCGACTCCACCGGCGAAAAAACCTTTCGCGGGCTCGATACCGGCCGACTGGCCCGACTCCTCACGTTGATTGCAGGCGTGACGGCAGTCTCACTGTTGGTCTCCGGAGAGGTCCTCTCCGGCGCGGTAGCGTCGATCGGTGCCGTCGCGATCGGTGCTGTCGCGCTCGTAACTGCGATGGTCGGGTTCCTGATCGCAATGGGCTCGGCGTTCGACGAATCCGAGCGTCGGGCGACCCGTACCGCCGAACGCGAACGCAACCGTGGCGGGGTGGGTCAAGCAACCCACCAGCCAACCGAGTCCGACGACGGGTCCACCGTCCGAATTTCGGTTCGAGAGGCCCACGTGGACGAACCGGCGTCCGATCGCCGATAATCCAACGGCTCACGGCCGCTCACGCTCGAGTACGCAGGGATCACAGACGGTCAGTCCCTGAGCTCCTCGAGTTTCCCCTTTGCTTTCTCGAGACCGGATTCGAACGTCTCCTCGATCTCCTCGACGGAGCGTTCGACGTAGTGGACGCTCTCCTTGGGGACTCGGCGGACGACATCGTTGCCGTCGTCGTCGGTCCCGTACGCGAACAGCCAGTGATCCTGAAAGTAGGCGATTCGGTCGTTGTCGACGGTGACTCGCTCGACATCTTCGCCCGGCGTCTCGTAAACGATCGTCGCGGTGCCGAGCTCCGGCTCCGTGTCGGTGTCGGTATCAATGTCAACCATGGGCGGTGCATTCACGGTCGGTCGTGTAGTCGTGGACCCGGCAGATGCAGCCTGCATTCAAACGCTTGAAACACGAACCGTCGCAGCGACTTGCGTCTACACGATCAATGGGATCCAGACTCGGTCGAGGAGTTCGATTGCTCCTCCGCGTTCGTGTCGCGGACACCGCTGTCGTCCGTCGGCGTCGGTTCGGCCTGCTCCGCCTGATACGGTTGGGTGCCGGGACCGAGCGCCAGGAACACCACGAATCCGATCGCAACTACCATCGCGGCGAGGATAACCCACCCGATGACGACCGGCCCATCGAGTCCGCCAAGCACTGCGGGGACGGGTGTCTCGAATAGTGGTATCATCGACTGCGCTAGTTCGGGACCACCAATCAGTGTTGAGCCGTCTATGTCGGGGTCGCGCCCCGATCCCGAGCGACGCGGCATGAGAGTCACGCAGCCATCGTCGATCCGAGCGGATCGCCGCGGATGTGACTCACTCCTCGCTGATCCGACTGCCGCCCGGCGGCATGAAGTGCTGGATCCGGTCAGGGCTCGCGATTTTGCGGACGAACGTCTCGTCCTCGAACCGCTCCCGGAACGTGCGGTAGAGCCGCTTTGCCGTGTCGGCCTGTGCGTACCGGCCGGGCTCGAGTTCGATCGTCGTCACCGCCCGGTCCTCGATGGCCGACGACGGCCCACCAATCACTCGCGTGTACGGCTCACACTGAATGCCGACGGCCACGTCGACCGGCGTATCGCGGTAGTACGTCCGGTCGCCGCGGATCGCGAACCCGCCCTTCTCGAGGTACTCACCGCTCTCGGGAGTTTTCGTGACCTGATCGGAGTCGACGGCGTAGACGTCGCCAGCGTAGCGGCCGTCCTTCCAGACCGACGAATAAGAGACGGCGAACCGGGCGGCCTCCTCGATGCTCGACTCGGGGAGATCGATATCGCTCGAGGAGGCCTCGCTGGGATCGGTCGCCTTCAACACGGTGACGGGGGCGCCGTGGGCCTGCGTGTGCAAGACTGTGTCGCCCGGCTCGAGATACTTCTTGACGAGTTCCTCGTTCTGGTCGGCGTTGCGCCCGCCGATCACGAGGAAATCGTCGCTCGTCTTGAACCAGCGGAAGCGATCGAACCACGGTTCGTTCTCGCGGATCGGGACCGACGGCTCCGCGAGCCAGTCGCGTTGGGTGTCCTCGCCCTCCTCGTCGGACTCGTCTTCGTCCGCGCTCTCGCCGTCGTCGGCTTCCCACTCGTCACGGCGGCGCTTGGCGTCCTCGAGGTCATCGCGGGTGTTCTCGATAGCCGCCAGCGCGCCCTCCTTTTTCTCCTCGACGCGCTTGGCCTCGGTGTAGAGCCGGTCGGCGTTCTGTTCGACGCCCTGCTGCGTGACGAGACTGATACGCTCGCCGTCGATATCGACGGTGACCGTCCCCTCGCTGCCGTCGACGTCAACGACCGCCTCGGCGGCCTCGATACCGCGGTCGGCTCCCTCCTCGAATCGCTCCCTGATCTCGTCCCACGGGCGATCCTGCTGCCGGGCGTTCTGGATCGTCGAGAGGATCTCGTCGACCAGTCCGTACTCGGCGTAGAGCAATTCGGCCTGCTCGCGCAGTGAGTCGGCCTCCTGCTCGAATCCCTCGATCGCCCCTTGCTGTTGCTCGATGATCCGCTCGTGTTTGGCGATCTCCGACCCGAAATCCGGCCGTTGGTCGGTCGGGTCCGGCTCCTCCTCGTCGTCCAGCTCGAGCCGGAAGAAGTAGTCGTCCAGCGCGCTCAGGAACGAATCATACGGTTCCGCGGCGAGTCCCGAACGCTCCTCGAGCGGGAACGGGGTCACGTCGACGACGTGTGCGTCGGTGGCATCGGCGTCACCGGTCGCGGCGTCGTCGACGTTGCCGTCCGGTCCGTTCTCGGCGTCCTCGTCGTCTTCGTCACCGCCCTCGAGGTAAAGTCGCGGGTCGAAGTTGCCGTTCCGGATGTCGAGCGCGAGCCGCTCGATCGCTTCGTAGAGCCGATCGTAGACGTCCTCGTCTGCGTCCGGAATGTCCAGTCCCTTCTCGACGCCGGCGCGGGTACACAGCTCCTCGGCGTAGAAGCCACCGAAGTTGAGTTGCGTCGCCAGCGTCCGGACGACGTCCGTATCGGAGTCGTTCATCTCGTGATCGAACGCCTCGCGGGAAATCGTCAGCGGGTTCGTCCGGGAGTCGGGGAACTCGTAGCGCGACCCCGGGACGACGGTGCGGGATTTGAGCCGGACGGTCTCGAGGCAGTCGATCACTTCGTACTCGCCGTCGGTGACGGCGACGTTGCCCTGCCCGAACAGTTCGACGATGATCCGGGTCGTGCCGTCGTCGCGTTCGAAGACGAACTCGAGGATGCGGTCGAACTCGTACTGCTCGACGCCGGCGAAGTCGGCGCCGGAGAGGCGGTTGCGGAGCATCATCGCGAACTGGGGCGGGCGGCCGGGGGCGTCGGGAACGCGCTCGGGGGCGACCGTGTGGGCTCGCTTGGTTTCGCCAACCTCGATGATCAGTTCCGTACGGCCGCGGTCGAAGTCCCGCATCTTGAGCCGGACGAGGTCGTCGCCGTAGAGATAGGCCTTGTCCAGCTTCGCCCCCTCGTAGGCCCCGAGTTCCCCGACGAGGGCGGCGAGGTCGACGCTGGTGAGTTCCCGCTTTGGATCCATACCTCACACTGCCCGTCCCGGTCAAAAAGACGTGTCGCTCCGACGCCAGCGCCTGATCCCAGTCCGACCGCATAGTGTGGTGGCCGTGCCCCCATCGGTAAGTACAGCAACCTCTTTTACCGGGGGAATCGGCTGGCGTCTGCGACGCCAGCCTCAACCCCCGGCAAAACCCGTTGATGCTGTCAGAACGCAACGCGTTCTGACTGCTAATCAGAACCGCTTTGCGGTTCTGATGATGCCAAAAAGCCGCCGTCGCGGGGTTTCACCCCGCTCCGGCGGTGAACCGCTCGCTTCGCTCGCGGATGCTCGGTCCTCTCCGCAGCGTTCCATTCGAAACTGTAGTTGCCGTTCAGTACAGGCGAAGGCGTTACCACAGCAGCATCCGCGAGCGTAGCGAGTGGTTCACCGCCGAAACGGGCAAAGCCCGTGGAGGCGGCCTTTTTAGCGTAGATTTTTGCAAGCGGTTCGAGTGAGCGAAGCGAACGAGGACCCGCAGCAAAAAGGTACTTGCGCACGCATAGTGTACACTGATTCCACCGCGATAGTCGTCCAGAGCAGATCTCTATATCGGACCAATTGACTCCATCAGTACCGACTCGGTATGCAGTCGCTGCCGGAGGTCGGAACGCCTAATCCTCGTCGTCCCCCATCACGAGATATGCACGACGCTGTCGGCGATACCACGCACGACTCGGCCGGGACGGCTCCGCGTCGCAAACACCGATACCGAGCAGCCGAGCCTTGCGGAGGTCGACACGCATGAGCGCGGGCAACGAGGTCCCGTGGACGGATGTCTCCCGGTTTCCCGACTTCCTCGAGCACCTCGAGGCGGAGGGCGGGGCCACCGTCCAGGGGATTATCGATCGGATCGACGCCGACATCGACATGGACGGGATGGCCTACCACGACCGAGGCATCCGCGCGCCGGGCTACGACGCCACCTTCGTCCCGGAACCCGAGGGGTCGCGGGTCCTCCCGGCGTTCAGCGTCGAGGTCCACACTATCGGCCCACGGAGCGTCTGGGCGGTATTCGACGCGACGCGCTCCTGGGATTTCTACCTCCTCCAGGCGGACGACATCGCGGCCATCGCCTGGGTGAGCGACGAGGAGTTCAACGCCGAGGAAGCGGGGCTGTTCATGTCGAAACACGACGCGCTCGCCGCGGGCCGGTTCTCCTTCGGGACGTTCATCTACGCCGACGAGGAGTGGGAGGAACAACGCGAGTTGATCGAAGGCACGGACGCGCCGGCGTTCCTCCAGCGGGACGACGGCAGCACCCTCGTGCCGACCAGCCAGTCCGATTTCTACGACGTCGTCAACTCGACGCCCGAGGACTTCCGCACGAACGGCGGCGGCGCCCCCTCCCACCTCGGCCTGCTCGAACTCGAGGTCACGATCGACTGACGACCTACGACCGCCACAACCGACCGTACACGGCAATCGGGGACCGCGAAGTGCCCGACCGCGTCCCAGTCACAAGCGGCAGTGTGTCCCCCGATCGCAAACGTTTTCGAGGAGGCGGCGAACCGAACCCGTATGTCACCGCTCGGTGAGGTAGTCCTCGTCGCCACGATCGCGGGCTGTACGACCGGGATCGGTGCGCTTCCGCTCTTACTCACCGACCGGATCAGTCACCGCGTCTACGACGGCTCGCTCGGCCTCGCCGCCGGCATCATGGTCGGCGCTGCCGTCTTCGCACTCGTTCTCCCCGGCCTCGAACTCGGCTCGCCACTCGAGGTCGTCGCCGGAATCCTGGCGGGCGGCGGGTTCTTGCTCGCGGTCAACGCTATCGTCCCGCACCTGCATCTCCTGTTCCGCGGTGAGCAGGTCGAAGGCAGGTCGGCGATGCGCGATCCTGCGGGCGAACTGCCGTCGGACGAGGCCCAATCCGACGATGCCCCCGTCCGCGATGGGGGCGGCGACGACCTGCGTCGGGCCGCGCTGGTCGGCGGGGCCGTCACCATTCATAACGTTCCCGAAGGGCTGGCAGTCGGGATCGCGTTCGCCAGCGGTGAAACGGCACTCGGGGTCGCCATTGCGACGGCGATCGCCGTCCAGAACGTCCCCGACGGGTTCGCGATGGCCGTCCCCGCGGTCAGAGCCGGGGTCTCGGCACCGCGAACGCTTCTCTACACGACGATCTCGGGCGGCGTGCCGGAACCGATCGCCGCGGCCATCGGTTTCTCGCTGGTCGCGGTCGTCTCCGGCCTCTTCCCCATCGCCGCCGGCTTCGCCGCGGGCGCGATGATCGCTGTCGTCTTCCGAGAACTCATCCCCTCGAGTCACGGCCACGGCTATGCCGACACCGCAACGGGGGCCTTCGTGCTCGGGTTCTCGATCATGCTGGTGGTAGATACCGTCCTCGCCGTCTGAATCGACAGTTCCCTGTCCACCGGCGCGATCGGTATCGTCCCATCGTCACCGTTCCGAAATGGTTTTGGATTGATTTATCCAGCTTCGGGTAGGTCACTCGAGAGAACAAGGTCATCGCCGCCGCGTTCGTCGGCTTCGTCACTGCCATCGTTGGCGGCGCAGCCCTCGGTCTCGAGGGGCCGATTTTCGGTGCACTGGTCCTCGTCGCGATTCCGATCCTCGGGCCGCAGCTCTATCTCGCCGCCACCGGCGACGACGGGGTCGCGCCCGAAACCCGGATCCGCGTGAGCGTACTGCTCAGTCTCGTTCTGCTCGGGCCGATCGCTATCACTGGGTCCGGCCGCGAGCGAACGGTCGTCGGGGCGATCCTCTTCGTCCTAATCGTTGGACTCCTCGCGTACGAGTTCTACGGATACCGGAGTCGATCAGTCGATCGCTGACGCCACCCGAGACACTGACCGCGGTTTCTCGAGCGACGGCTCCGGATGAGAGAATCGCGTTCGAACCGATCGAACGCGACGAACGGGACGGGCGACGAGCGCGCCGCTGCGGTCGCTCCAGGGGAATCGAGCGACGTGGTGGGGATCGGCGCGCTCGAGCGAGAGGCAATTGCGGTGTGCCGCTGTCGGAGTGGGGAGTTGACAACGGTGCCGACAGGTGTCGGCAGCCGATACTACACCCTAACCCACCATAAATTTTCCTGGTGCGGAAGGGAATAATATGGAGGCGCGAATCAGATGCGTTTGCTGACGTACGGTCCGTCCTGATGGTAGCCGAGCTTGTTCCGATAGTACTCTCGAGCGCCGATACCGGAGATGACGCTCAGCTTGTCGTAGCCGGCGTCGGCGGCGAGTTCCTCGGCGCGGTCCATCAGACGGCGGCCGTAGCCCCGATGCTGGTGCTGGTCCGTCTCGCTCTCGCTTCCCATCGTCACTTCCGAGCCGTAGACGTGAAGTTCCCGGATCAGCGCCGTGTTCTCGAGTTCGGGCCGGACCGGCGTATTCGGGAACCGGAGCCGACAGAAGCCGACGAGGAGGTCCTTCTCGAAGTCCTCGAAGGAAATGAAGTGCTCGGTGCCGCCACAGGCCTCGTAGCTCATCACGTCGAGTTCGATGTCGTCCGGCTCGTCGTCGTGCATTCCGGCCTCGCGACAGCGGATACACTCACACTCCCAGCCGTGTTCATCCATCCGCTTGCGAGCGAGCTGTCGAAGGTTGGACTTCCAGACGCCGGCGTCGATGAAGTCCGCCGGAATATCGCGCTGAACGCGCTGGAGCCGGGTGTATCGGGGGATCATGTCCTTGATCTCCGCGATCAGATCCGCGGCCTCGTCGTTCCCCAGGGGCTCGTACTCGTCTTTATGCCACCAGTCGTAGGTCGCGGTGCCCCGCACCACGAGGGTCGGATAGATCTTCAGGTAATCGGGCTTCCACTGCTCCTGTTCGAAGAGCCGCCGGAAGTCCTCGAGACACATCTCTTTCGACATCCCGGGCTGGCCCGGCATCATATGGAAGCCGACCTTGAACGCCGAGTCCCGCAGCCGCCGGTTGGCGTCGATCGACGCCTGTGCGCCGTGGCCGCGGTGCATATCCCTGTTGATCCGCTCGTAAGTCGTCTGGACGCCGACCTCGACTTTCGTTCCGCCGAGATCGAGCATTCGATCGATCTGCTCGGGATCGCACCAGTCGGGCTTCGTCTCGAACGTCGTCCCGATGTTGCGGATGTCCGCGGTCTCGTTTTCCGCGATGACGTCCTCGAGGTACTGCCACTCGTGTTCGTCGGGATCCTCGGCGAAGCTAACCCCTTGTGCCGGCTCGGGCTCCTTGTCGACGTCGTAATCGTTCATCGCCTCGAGCGCACGCTTGACGAACCACTCCTGATAGTCGTGGCTGCGGGCGGTCATCGTCCCGCCCATCAAGATTAGTTCGACCTTGTCGACGGGGTGGCCGATCTGGCGCAGTTGCTCGAGTCGCAGCGTCACCTGCCCGTAGGGGTCGTACTCGTTTTGCACCCCGCGGGCGGCGGCGGGCTCCTCGCCCGTGTAGCTCTGTGACGAAGAGAACTCGGAGTCGGGGCCGCCGGGGCAGTAGAGACACTTGCCGTGGGGACACCGCTCGGGCGACGTCATGATCGCGACCGGCGAGACGCCCGACGCCGTCCGGACCGGCTTGCGCTGGAGCACGGGTTCTAGGTCCTCGCGGTGCTCCTCGGGCGCGTAGTCCAGCAGTTCGGAGTTTTTGGGCACCTTGGGTGCCGAGTGCTCCGAACAGGCCTCGAGTTTGGCCTTCTCGACCTCGTCGCGCTCGATCTCGCCGGCGAGAATCCGCTCGACGAGCGTCTTACAGACCCGCTCGAACGCTTCGGTTTCGGTCGGTTCTGGCGTCTCGGTACTCACTACACGTGATTCGTCGCCGTTCGCGAATAAGCGTGTCGGACTCGCCGATCGGAAACGGCCGGGTCGGAGCCTGAGTGAGCGTCGCCCACTGCCCCACAGCGATTCCCACAACAGTTCCGCCGACCGAAAGGTAACCGTTTAAGGGCGGTCTCACCCTATCCCCGGCGTACTGAATGTCTCCCGACCTGGCGGTGGTCGTCGCCGCGGTCGCACTGCCGTTCGTCGCCGCAGCACTGACGCCGGTGTTCTTTCGCGTTCTCGGTGAGGGAACCGGGTTCGCGGGGACAGTCGTTGCACTGTCATCGTTCGGCCTGCTGGCCACACAGTACGGGAGCGAGGGCAGCGTCTCCCTCGAGTGGATCCCGTCTCTCAATATCGCGCTCCGGTTCTACGTTGACGGCTGGGCGCTGCTGTTCGCGCTCTTGGCGTGTGGGATCGGCGCGCTCATCTTTACCTACTCGCCGGCGTACATGCACGGAGAGTCCGGCCTCGTCAGATACTACGCCGCCCTGCTCGCCTTCATGGGATCGATCGTCGGCGTCGCGCTCGCCGCCGACCTGGTCGCAATCTTCCTCTTCTGGGAACTCACCAGCCTCGCGTCGTTCGTCCTGATCGGCTACTACACCGCCGACGACTCCTCGCAGTACGCTGCCCGGATGGCCATGTTCATCACCGTCGGCGGCGGCCTCTTCTTGCTCGTCGGGCTCCTCTTGCTCTCGATCGTCGCCGGCGACGTGCTCGGTCCCGGTGCCGCGTTCAATCTCGCCGCAATGCTCGAGGAGCCCGACGCGATGGCGGCAGCTCTCAGAGAACGCGGGCTGTTCCTGCCGGTGTTGGGATTGCTCGCGATCGGCGCGGGGACCAAGTCCGCGCAGGTCCCGCTGCACTTCTGGTTGCCTAACGCGATGGCGGCACCCACGCCCGTCTCGGCCTTCCTCCACTCCGCGACGATGGTCAAGGTCGGCGTCTACTTCATCGGCCGTGTCCGTCCGATGCTCGTCGGCCCCGAGTGGCTCTTCCTGTTCGCGACGCTCGGCCTGACGACGATGACCGTCTGTGCGATCATGGCCGTCGCGTCGACGGACATCAAGGAACTGCTCGCCTACTCGACGGCGAGCCATCTCGGGCTAATGGTTGCCGGCTTCGGCTTCACGTCGGTCTACGGCGCTGAAACCGGTGTCTTCCATCTATTCAATCACGCGCTGTTCAAGGCCGCACTCTTCCTCGTCGCTGGTATCGTCGCCCACGAGGCTGGGACTCGAGAGATCGATAAGCTCGGCGGGCTTCGCCACGATCTCCCGGTAACGGCGGTGATCACCACGGTCGTCGCGCTCAGCATGGCCGGCATCCCGCCGTTCAACGGCTTCTACTCGAAGGAACTGCTCTTCGAGGCCGCCGTCGAGGCGAGCCACCACCACGATATCGGGCTACTGGGCGTGCTCTATCCGGCCGTCGCCGTCTTCGGCAGCATCTTCACCGTGCTCTACTCGCTGCGATTCCTCTCGCTGTTCTTCGGTGACCGCCCCGAGGCGCTGGGCCACGTTCACCGACCGCCCGTCACCCTGCTCGTTCCACCCGCCGTGTTGGCACTGCTCGCCGCGGTCGTCAGCGTCGACCCCCAGATCGCGGTGGACGCGATCGTTCAATCCGGGCTCGAGGCGACGGCGGTCGATCCCCAGGAGATGCACGTCGGACTCCCGACATCGTACTCGACCCCGGTGGGGATGAGCGCCGTCACGATCGGCGTCGGCCTCGTCGCATACCCGTTCTACGGACGTATCCACGATGGCGTTCGCGGAGTCGTGGGTTCGACACCGCCGATCCGCCCGAACTGGTGGTATGACGTGATCGTCGAGGGACTCTCCGACGAGGGCCGGTCGTTCGCCGAGTACGTCCACGACGGCCACCTCCGAACCTACGCGTCGTGGACGCTGGGTGCGACCTGCGCGCTCGCACTTACCGGATTCGTCGCGGCCGGGGCCATCGCACCGGCCGAGTTCGGCCTCGAGGCCACCGTCCCCATCGCGCTCGTGTTGCTCGTCGCGGTGATCGGCGCGGTCGCGGTCGCGCGCTCCGACTCGCACATCGCGGGCGTCCTCACCCTCTCGATTCTCGGGTTCATGGTCGCCATCTTCTACATCCTCGCGAGCGCGCCGGACCTCGCGCTGACCCAGCTCGTCGTCGAAACGCTCGTGCTCGTGATCTTCCTGCTCGTGATCGAGGAGATTCCCGAATCCGACGTGATCGGAATCGGAAACGTCGGGGTCGTCGTCCGTGACGCCGTCCTCTCGGTCGCCGTTGGCGTGACCGCGTTTGTCACGGTCCTCGTCTCGACCGGTGTGCGTCCGGACGGCTCGAGCGACATCGCCCGCTATTACGCCGAACAGGCTGTTCCCGAAGGCGGCGGCAGCAACATCGTCAACGTGACCCTCGTCGACTTCCGCGGCTTCGACACCCTCGGCGAGCTCGCCGTGGTCGCGCTCGCCGCGATTTCGATCCTGACGCTGATCGTCATGCGCGGCCGCGGGGACGATGACGAACTCACTGATATGCCGGCCGACGGCGAATTGTCCGACGACGAACTGACGGATGATGAACGGACCGGAACCCGCAGCGACGGCGGAACGTCCGGAGGTGCAGACGAATGACGACGGTCATCATGCGGACGACCGCTCGAGCGATCGTGCCGATCATCCTGGTCGTCGCGATCTCGCTGTTCTTCGAGGGGCACAACCTCCCCGGCGGCGGGTTCATCGGCGGCGTCCTCACCGTGACGGCCTTCGCGATCGTCTACATGGCCTTCGGGCTGGACTTCCTCGAGCGGGGAGTCCTCGGCCGCGATGTCGATCCCGGCAAGGGCCCCTCTCGAGACCGCGTCGTCGTGGCCTATCGCCGCCTGTTCGCCTACGGGTTCGCGATCGCAGTCGCCAGCGGCCTCGCGCCGCTGCTGTTCGGTCGATCGTTCCTCACGCAGACGTTCGTCATGCTCGAGGGGGTCCCGATCTACGATCACCTCGAGGTCGCGAGCGCGCTCGCCTTCGACTTCGGCGTCTACTGCGTGGTCGTCGGTGGACTGCTCACGATCCTCTCGGTGGTGGGTGCGGAATGACGGCGGTCGTCCTCGCAGCCACGGTCGGCGCGCTGTTCGCCATCGGGACCTTCCTGCTCTTGCGGCGGGATCTGATCAGAATCGTCTGGGGACTGGCGATCATCAGCCAGGCCGCGAACGTCTACCTGCTGTCGATGGGTGGGATCGCGCCGGCGACCGCCGACTCGGTGCCGATCCTCGCCGGCCACGGCGAACACGTCCCGCAGACGGCCGATCCGCTGGTCCAGGCGCTCGTGTTGACCGCCATCGTTATCGGGTTCGGGATGACCGCGTTCGCGCTCGTCCTGTCGTATCGGGTGTACGAGGAACACGGCACGCTGGACGTGACGGAACTCGGTGATCGCGAATGACAGCGATCGAGACAGCGATGGCGACGGCGATGGCGACGACGATGCCGACGACGGTGATAATGACTGATCGAAAACGGACGCTGACGGCAGCGACGGGTGATCGCCGATGACGGCGACGCCCGTCGGCACGGAATCGACACTCGTGATCGCGCCGATGATAGCCGTCCTCGTCGCGGCCGTCGGGACGCTGTTACTTGGCCGACACCCGCGGGCTCGAACAGCCGTCAGCCTCGCCGGCGGGGCGGGCTACGCGATCGCAGTCGCGGCGATCGACTGGTATATCATCCTCGCGCCGGACGCGCCGGGGATCGCGACCTATCAGGTCGGCGACTGGCCGGCACCGTTTGGCATCACGCTCGTCGCCGACGGCCTCTCGGCGTTCATGCTGACGATGGTTGCGATTCTCGGCGTCGCATCGCTGGTCTTCTCGACCCGGCACCTGCCCGGCGGCGAGGAACGAAGCTACTACTTCCCGCTCTTTCACTTCCTCGCGCTGGGCGTCACCGGGGCCTTCCTTACCGGCGACCTGTTCAACCTCTTCGTCTGGTTCGAGGTCATGCTGATGGCCAGTTACGTCTTCGTCGCCTACAGCGGCGGCCCCCAGCACACCCGCGCCGCGTTCTGGTACGTCTCGCTCAATCTGCTGGCCAGCGCGATCTTTCTGCTGGGTGTCGGTGGCATCTACGCGACGACGGGAACGCTCAACATGGCCGATCTCGCCCAGCGACTCGCGGATCCGGCGGCCTACGGCCTCGAGCCCGTGCCGGTCGTCGGCCTGCTCGGCTTGCTCCTGTCCGTGTTCGCGATCAAGGCCGGCCTCGTCCCCTTCCAGTTCTGGATCCCGACAGCCTACCGGGCCGCGCCGCCCCAGATCACCGCGCTGCTGGCCGGCGCGACCAAAAAGGTCGGGATCTACGCCATCATCCGCCTCTCCTTTACCGTGTTCGCCGGCGCGGAGGTCGCCGTCAACCTCCCGCTCCCACTGGTGGACGTCGCCATTGCGGGCGACTCGCCGCTGCCGTTCGTCGGCGCGGCCCTGTTCCTCATGGCCAGCGCGAGCATCCTCCTCGGCGGCATCGGAGCCGTGGGCCGTGACTCGCTGGAGGGTGTCTTCGCCTACTCGAGCATCGGACAGGTCGGCTTCATCGCGATCCCCGTCGCGATCGCGGCGACGACGACGGCTCCGGGCCTGCGGAAGTTCGCCATCATCGCCGCGCTGGTGTACGCGCTGAATCACACGCTGGCGAAGGGGCTCCTCTTCCTCGCCGTCGGGACGGTCAAGTCGGCGACGAGAACGAGTCGGTTCGCCGACCTCGGCGGGTTGGCGAGTCGCTCGCCGCCGCTGGCGATCTCGGTGTTCGTCGGCTCGCTCGCCCTCGTCGGCATTCCGCCGCTCTCGGGCTTCTTTGGCAAGTTCCTCGTCTTCGACGCCGCGGCTCGAGCGAGGGCCGGCCCCGTGATCGTCCTCCTGCTCGTCGGGTCGCTACTGACTATCGCCTACGCCACCCGAATGTGGAATCAGAGCTTCTGGGGCGCGCAGACGCCGGCCGTGGAAGCGGCGACGATCGATTCCGTCCAGGTGGCCGTTCTCGTGGTACTCGCGGCGACCATCGTCGCGGTCGGCGTCGGCTTCGAGCCGGTCTACGAGTTCGCGGAAGCCGCCGCGGAGGCCGCGCTCGACACCGAGGGATACGTCGATGCCGTCGATCCCCAGGACGCGAGCGAACTGACCGACTCGAGCGGCGGCGGCGGAGGTGACCACTGATGCGAGTCCGAACCTGGCCGGCGGCTGGCGTCGTCTTCGCGATTCTGTGGGTGTTCGTCGTCGGACAGGCACTCACGCCCGTCTCGCTCCTCCGAGGGTTTCTCGCGGGACTGATCGTCGGACTTCCCGTTGCGTTCGTCTTCAGACGACTGTACGGGAAGTACGTCGACCTCGGACACGGCATCCGGGTGCTTCCCTACGCCGGGCTCTATCTCGGCGCGTTTACCTGGGAACTCCTGCGGGCGAACCTCGACGTCGCCTACCGGGTGCTCTCGCCCGGCATGCCGATCGAACCCGAGGTGATCCTGGTGCCACTCCGGGTCGAGTCCGATATCGCGATCACCGTCATCGCCAACAGTATCACGATCACGCCCGGAACGGTGACGCTTGACTACGACGACGAGACGAATTCGCTCTACGTTCACGGCGTCAACGGCCGCGATCCCGAAGCAATCGCCGAACCGATCCGAACCTGGGAGGACTACGCCCTCGAGCTGTTCGACGAAGACGCGTCGCCGTCCGATCCGCCGCCGGACATCGTCGTCTCCGGCGGGGAAAGAGACAGTACCGCGGACACCCAAAGCGGAGGTGTCGACGATGACTGAGGCGACCCCGGCCGTCCTCGAGACCGCCATCAACGGCGCGCTGATCCTCGTTAGCGGGCTCTGTGTCCTCTGTGGGTATCGCGTCATTCGAGGACCGACGAACCCGGACCGCGTCGTCGCGCTCGACGCCATCGCGACGAACGTCGTCGCGATCGCTGTCCTGTTCGCACTGCTGACCGACCGGGGCCTGTTCATCACCGTGAGCCTCGTGCTCGCGATTATCGGCTTCATCGCGACCGTCGCCGTCGCCAAGTTCGTCACCGACGGCGAGGTGATCGAGTGATCCACACCGCCGTCGTCGTCGCGCTGATCGTCGTCGGGGTCTTCTTCCTGACCGTCGGGACGATCGGCCTGCTCCGCCTGCCGAACGTCTACAACCGGATGCACGCCACGAGCAAGCCCACGACGCTCGGAACCGCCGCGATCTTTCTGGCCGGCTTCGTCCACTTCGGCCCCGGGGGAGAGGGGCTGACCGCGCTGATCGGGATCGGTTTCCTCTTCCTGACCGTCCCGACCGGCTCGCACATGATCGCTCGCGCCGCCGAGCGGATCGGCATCCCGTTCCTCGGGAGTGTCACCTGGCCCGACCCGAACGCGGTCGAACGGCCGGAGCGATCCGAGGAATCCGAGCGTGTCGATCGGCCCGACCGCACCGAGCGATCGGACGAGACCGAACCGACCGACGACTGAAATTTCCGTCAGCGTTCGTACTCGAAGTCTCGATTTTCGTCCTGCTCTCGGTCGCCGTCCCGATCCCGATTTCGGGACCGCTCTCGAGTCCACTCCTCGGCGTCCTCGAGCGTCTCCGTATCCAGTAGCCGCTCGAGTTTGCGCTCGAACTGCTCGTCGGTCAGTTCGCCGGCGGCGTACCGTTCGCGAAGGGTCTCGAGGGCGTCATGTGTGCTTGTCTCGGAGTCGGTAGCCGTCGTCTCGGATTCCGAAACCGTCTCCGATTCGTCTGTGCCCACGTAGTCGTCGGCCCACTCGCGCTGGTCTTCCTCGTCGCCGAACAGTATCGCGACGAGCGGGATCACGGCAGCGTACCCAACGATTAACACGGGAAGCCACCACGACTGATTCGTCAGCAGTCCACCGAGCCAGATTCCCGTCACGAGCAGCGACGCGATCCCGGTCGCGTTCTCCCGAATCCGGCTCCACGGACCGTCCCCAGAGCGCTCGCGATCGCTCCCCTCGATCGCATCCATACGCATTCTTCGCGCCGATACGGGAAATACGTTATCGGTCCGAAATATCGTCGAATCGATTTCGACACAGCGGCGCAGCTATCCGATTCGGTGGACGACGGGAAGGAACGAGTTTACGCGAGCGTCTCGCCGAGCGCCTCGAGGGCGGCCTCGCGCACTGCATCGCGTGCGCCGGGCAGGAACTCGACGTGACCGTCGCGGCCGCCGACGGCGCTGACGCCGCCGTTGGGAACCGCCTCGGCGATTGCCTCGCCGAGATCGCGCACGTTCACGGCGTCGGTCGCGCGGACGTGCAGTTCGTCGTCGCCGACGCCGAGCGTGACGTACGGCGGATCGACTCGATCGCGCTCGCTGCGGTGGAGCGCATCCAGCAGCAGGATCGTCGTCGGGAAGTTATACCGGTGCGTGAACGCGTCCGTGTCGAGCACGGAGACGGTTACGCCGTTGACGCCCCGAACCGAGAGGTTCTCGCGGGCCGTCTCGAGTTCGGTCTCGAGCTTGTCGCGGAACTGCTCGGAGACGTGGGCGGCCAGATCGCCGTTTCGAGGCCGGTCCGACTCGTCATCGTCGCCAAACAGCAGGTCGATCACGAGTTCGCGCTTGTCCTTGTAGGACTGGTAGTAGGCCTCGAGTGCGACTGCTTCGCGCCGTTCCGAGACGCCGGTTTCGTCGTAGCCGGCTTCGGTCGCCAGTTCGAGGTACTCCTCGGGCGTGTCCTCCCAGTAGCTGACCGCGGGGAGATGCTCGAGGTCGTCGCGAACGTCGTCGTTGACGTGTGCGGCGACGTTGGTTGCCAGCGCAGTCGAGGTCACGTCGGTGACGTCGGCACCGGCGAGCGACGGCGCGACGGCGATATCGACGGCTTCGCCGACCTCGTCGTCCGCTCGACTGTCGTCGATGACGACCGAGTCAGCGTCGTACAGCGAAAGCAGTTCGTAGCCGTCGGTGGACTCGATCGTCGAGCCGGCGTCGACCAGGACGACGAGCGGGAATTGCTCGCCGTGACGGTCTCGAGCCTGAAGCATCGAGGTAACGTCGCTGGTCGCCGCGTCCATGTCGTAGACACGGCCGTCAAGCGGACGACGCTCGAAGTAGTGGTACTCCGCGTCCTCGCGGGTGTGCTTCTCGCGGATCAGCGGGAGGACGGCCCGCTCGATGGCGGCACCGGCGACGTAGCCGTCGGCGGTCGCGCCGTGGCGAACGATAACCGGGCGCGCTTCCATGACGGCGCGGCGGATCGCGGTCGCCGCGTCGGCAATCTCGTCCTCGACGGCCGCCACCGCTTCGTGGTCGGCCAGCGGCGCGACGTCGGCCGGTCGCGCTTCGCGCTCGATCGCGCTCTCGAGGCGGTCGACGATCGTCTCGCGCGCTTCGTCCTCGAGAATCTCGAGGGATTCGGTCTCGACCTGCAGGTCGCCGTGGTGACGTTCGACTTCGCCCTCCAGTGCGACGACGTCCTCGAGTTCGACGGCGGGGTAGGCGCGAACGCCGGCCTCCTCGAACGCCGCACACTCGACGGTCCCGGTCTCGTCGCGCAGTTCGAAGACCGTCGGACCGCTGGTCTGACGAACGCCGGTGATCTCGCCCTCGAGGCGGACGACGCTGCCGACCTTGTTTTCGATGGACTCGATGGTCGTTCGCGTGAGCGCGGGTTCCGACTCGGACTCGGGTTCGGTGTCGACGGCGTCGTCGGTCGCCGGCGTCGATGCGGCGGCGGACTCGGTTGCGACGGAACCGCTGCTCGCCACGGCACCGGCCGCTTCCGCGGCCGCGGGTTGCCCGTCGTCGACGGATTCCGTCTCCGGTTCCGATTCGGACTCGGTATCCTCGGGGGACGCCTGCAACTCGCCTGCCGTGGCCGCTCGGTCGTCGGTGAGCTCCTGGTCGCTCTCGTCGCTCGTCGCGGCGGGTGATTCGTCAGGCGTCTCGGTGGACGACTCGTCGGTCGGTTCGGTCGTCGTCTCAGCGGACGACTCATCGGCATCGGTATCGTCCTCGAACTCCTCGGGACGGTATTCGTCGTCAGCAGTTTCGATCAACTTGCCGCGGAACTCGCGTTCACGCTGGCGGATCGACCAGCCGAGGTCGACGTTGCCGTTGTCTCGAACGTCGAGCACCTGGACGAAGACGTCGTCCCCTGGCTCCCAGTCGAGACTTTCGAGTCGTTGGTCGAGTTCGCTTCTATGCAACAGGCCGGTGACGTGGTCTCCGATGTCGACGAAGACACCGAAGTCGGCGTAGCCGTCGACGGTTCCCCGATAGTAGCGATCGGGGGTGAGCTGTGAGGCGGTCGTGCCGCGAAATTCGAAAACAGCATCCTCCTCGTGGCTCTGACAGATCTCGCCGTCAACGGGTGTGCCGCAGATGATACAGTTACCCATCTACTCGAACCAAGCAGTTTCGCCCTAAAACGGTTGTCGGAATGCGTTCGTGACAGAAGTTGCGATCGCGACCGCGATATCGGGCCGCCGTCAGTCGAAAACCGGTGATTCATCCTCGAGCGCCTCGATATCGTCGACGATCTTCCGAACGTCTTCCGGAAACAGCGAGATCTGGATCTCGTTGTCGTCCTCGTCCTCGAAGACGAGTTTGACGCGCTTGTCGCCGAACTCCCTGGCCTCGGCGTCGTCGACATCGAACAACTTGACCGTCGCCGCCTTGTTGTTCGGACCGACGTTCTTGATCGCGCCGTCGTTCAGCTCTACCATGAACTCCTCGAGCGTGAGTGCGAGCATGGTCGGGGTACGGGCCGAGGGTAAAAAACGACACGGCATTGCCGCAGTGGAGTGCTGCCGGACCGTTGCCGCAGCGTCCACAGTGGTCTGGCCGCTGATCGTCGCGGATCGCCTGGAAATCGCAGCAAAACCGTCGACCGCGGTGGAAGACGATCGGTTGGAACGCGATCCCAGACCGCATGCGTGGTGTGTCAGTTCGCGTGCGGCTTTTTATCGTTCCGGAAACGGACGTATAAACATTGGTGATCGTATACCCTTGTAACGGGCGGTCAACAAGTCATTGACTGTCGTCTCCCCGAACCGAGAATCGGCCTCCGGGACGGGAATCGATCGACCGATCGCAGATTGAGCCCCGACGGAGTACGCAGCGTCCGCCTCGCTCACTTTTAAGTCGCCATCGGACCAACGACTCGAGTGGTATGGAACTCACCTGGCACGGCCACTCGACGTGGCACGTCACCGTTGGGGAAACGACGCTACTGATCGATCCGTTCTTCGATAACCCGAAGACGGACCTCGAGCCGGCCGACGTGGAGACACCGGATTACGTGCTGTTGACGCACGGCCACGCGGATCACATCGCCCACGCCGGCGAGTTTTCGGATGCGACGCTGGTCGCGACGCCGGAACTGGTCTCTTACTGCGAGGAGGAGTTCGGCTTCGAGGACGCGGTCGGCGGGATGGGCATGAACCTCGGCGGCACCGTCGAATGTGGCGACGCCTACGTCACGATGGTTCGCGCCGACCACACGAACGGGATCATGACCGAAAACGATGCGAGCGGCGGGATGCCCGCCGGCTTCGTCGTTTCGGATACGAAGCCCACGCAGGTCAGCGACGAAGAGTCGACGGCCTTCTACCACGCCGGCGACACCAGCCTCATGACCGAGATGCGCGAGGTCGTCGGCCCGTACCTCGAGCCCGACGCCGCTGCGGTGCCGGTCGGCGACCACTTCACCATGGGACCCTGGCAGGCAGCCGTCGCCGTCGACTGGCTCGACGTCGATCACGCCTTCCCGCAACACTACGACACCTTCCCGCCGATCGAGCAGGACCCGGAGGACTTCGCTAGCGAAGTCAAAGCGACCGGCAGCGACGCCGAAGTCCACGCCCTCGAGGCCGACGAACCGTTCGAACTCGAGCCCTGAGCCGGCGGCGACGACCGGTCCGATCGTCGGGCGGGGAACCCAGGGTCGACCGCTCGCGCTTTTCGTTCATCGTCTCCCGTTTTTCAGCACCCGGTCACCGTTTCTCCGAGCCGACCACCGCGTTTGCCGTCGACCGTTCGCCTTCGATTCCGTCGACCAATTGCCGCCGATCTCGTCAGCCAGCCGGATCGTCGCGCCCGCGAGAACAATATTTACAGCGCCGCCCGTGGACGACTCGAGTGCCATGGCGAAACAGGTCACCACCGTCTCCGAGGAAGGGTACAGTGCGACGAACGAGATTCGCGACTTCGAGACCACGATCGACGCCAACGGCGAGGACGCTCCCGACACGCTCGAGGCAGTACTTGCTGCCTATGGCTCCTGTTACGTGCCGGCGCTGCGCGTCGGCGGCCAACAGCGCGGGGCCGACGATCTCGGACGGATCGAAATCGAGACCAGTGGCGAACTCAACGACGACGACAAACTCGAGTCTATTCAGTTCGACATCAGCGTCGAGGCCGACGTCGATGACGACACCGGCGAGGAGATCATCGAGCGCGCCTTCGAACTCTGCAAGGTCCACGACGCGCTCAAGGAGAGTCTGCACGCCGACACGAGTTTCGAGGGGAACGCGTTCTGAGATCGGCCGCGAATCCCGCGATCCGCAGCACTCGCAGGACGCGTCCCGACGATCGCAGCCTGCGACGGCTGCTATCTCTCGAGACGAGCGAGGACTGGGGCGCCAACGCTATGAAATCGTCCCGGACGACACCCTCCCGCTCGAGGCTCGCCGGCAATCGGTTCATGACGCTGGCGCACCAACGACGGGTGAGACGACATGCGTGAAACCCACACTGCGGTCCTCGACCGCATCGTCGACGGGACGACGGCAGTGCTCCTGCTCGAGGACGACGAGATCGTCGTCGACGAACTCGCGATCGCCGTCGAGGAACTGCCCGACGACGGCCGGCACGAGGGAGCGGTCTTCGACGCGACTGTAGACCGTGACGCGGGGGAACTGCTCGAGGCGACGTACCGCGAGGGAGTCGAACGGGATCGACAAGAATCGACACGGGAGCGATTCGATCGGCTCTCCGAGCGGTTATCTGACGAGGAGTGAAGGCGACGGGGAACGGGCGTGGGGAACGAGCGTGAGGAATCGAAAGGGGATACCGAACTGTGGGTGGTTCGGGGGGATGACTCGGCGCCACGATGCAATCCAAACGGATAGTACCGTGACGCCACGTATCCGATTTTACGGGCTGCGTATTAGCCGTGATGCCAATGTGTATTGGTAATTCGCCAAAATGTGTGTTCTGGAATAGGACTGCCATTCAAATCGAGCGATCTGAGATGTCGCTGCCGGTGAGTTGGCACGATCACACGGCCGTCCCACTCGCGATCATCCCCCGAACGGCTGACTGCCTCCCAATCGCGTACTGCACTCTCGCCCACTCCACGGTCGCTCGACGATCGCTCATCCCACCACGGCTGTCGGACCCGATGGGTACCTTCAAGACGCTTCTCGAGACAGGAACGGACATGCTCCGATCGTTCAACGGGACGGAACCACAGGTCGCTGACTCGGCGTACGTCGACGAGACCGCGGTCGTCATCGGCGACGTCGTTATCGAGGACGAGGCCAGCGTCTGGCCGAACACTACCCTCCGCGGCGATCACGGGACGATCGTCGTGGGAGAGGGAGCCAACGTCCAGGATAACGCCGTCCTCCACGAGACGGCCGAACTCGAGCCCTATTCGACCGTCGGGCACAGCGCCATCGTTCACGACGCGACCGTCGCCGAACGAGCGCTAGTCGGGATGAACGCGGTCGTCCTCGACGGCGCCCACGTCGGCGAGGGGGCGGTCGTCGCCGCCGGCAGCGTCGTCACGGAGGACACCGAAATCCCGTCGTCGACGCTGGTCGCCGGTGCGCCCGCGGAACCGAAAACCGAGATCGACGATCCGGGACTCGAGGCGACTGCCGACCGATACGTCGAACTCTCGAAAGAACACGCGGAAACGTCCCACCGTCTCGACTAACGGCCCGCCGGGACACCGAAAACGAGTCACAGCCAATCGCACAATCGTTGCGGGTCCAGGCGTTCATCGACGTTCAGTGACGGTCGATTACTACTCTATGGCGGCCTCACCGTCAGCGTTCGATCCGGAAACGACTTCCCGAACGTCGTCGACGCCGGCGCGCCGAACCACGGCCCGGACCGGATCCCGCGCGCCAGCGAGGTTGTCCGAGTCCCCGTCGAGTACCAGCAGGCGAGCCTCTCGGCCGGGCTCGAGCAGGCCGTACTCGAGGTCCGCGATCTCGGCGCCGTTGATCGTCGACATCCGGAGGATCTCGGCGGCCGGCAGGTCGGAGAGCTTTGCGAGGAACTCCATCTCGCGGAACATCGATGGCGAGTTGAGCATCACGTTGTCCGTCCCGAGTGCGAGCGTCGTCCGCTCGTTCAGGTCCTCGTAGGGAGACAGCCCCACGTCGGTGACGAGGTTCGAGCGCGGGCAGACGACGATCGGAATCTCGCTGTCCGCGATCCGGTCCAGATGGACCGGCTTCGGGTGGACCATGTGGACCAAAAAGTCCGGATCGAGGTCCAGCGCCGGGTTGATATCGCTCTCGTCGACCTCGCCAGCGTGGATGCCGAAGGGTTTGCCCGCCTCCCGAGTCGCGGTTCGTTCCGTCTCGAACGACGCGTCGTTCGCCCCGCTCGCGCCGAAGCCGTCCCCCGCGCGCATCGCATCGACGGAGCCGCGCGCGAACGAGAGCGCGTCGATCTCGCGGCCGTCCGCGGCCGCCTCGAGCATCCGAACACCCTCGACGCCGCCCTCGCGAAAGTCCAGACAGGCCGCCGTGCCGGCCCGTTGCATGAACCCCAGCGATCGCTCCATCGCGTTCACGAGGTCGTCGCGGGAGGCCGCCCGGAGTAGCCGGTGCTTCAGCCCGTCCGGCGGGGCGACGAGTTCCTCGAGCGAGAGGCCGCCGCCGGCCTCCTTGGCGATCGAATCGCCGATGTGGGTATGGGCGTTGACGAACGCCGGGAGGACGATGTCGTCGCTCTCGACCGACGTTTCCTCGATGGCCTCGATGCGGCCGTCGTCATCGATGACCACCCGTCCCTCGACGGGGTCGAACTCGCGGCCGCGGAGAATCGTACCCGTTCGTTCCATACGGACCAGTTCGAGGCCAGTGCCTTCAACGGCAACGGTTCGGGGTGGGTAGCTCGAGGATCGGACGGTCTGCTGTCGCCGTGTCCCGGCGCGCCCGCACGGCGGGTTGCGGGTGCGTCGTAACTGACTGATAGGACTCCCTATCAGTCGACGAACTGGTCCAGCGTCGCGTCCATGCCGTCCCGGACCTCGCTGACCAGCGCGCCGTCGATATCCAGCCCGAGCACGTCGACGGCGGCCCGACCGACTCGGTCGCGCAGTTCGGGCGGCGAATAGACTCCGAGTCGCCACTGGGAGTACTGCGCCGCCCGCAGGGCTTCGACCAGCGGCGACTGCTGTCCCAGCCGTCGGATCTCGCCATTGACCATCACGCGCGTCGTCGACTCCGTCATCGAGGGCCGACTCGGCACGTCGAGGATGACGTGAGCCGGATCGATATCTGCCCGATCGGCGGCCTCGCGTTCGAACCCTCGGATCGTCTCGTGGTCGGCTTCGATGATGCCTCCCGGAACGTCGTCGATCTCGGCCCACACTGCCCGCTTGAACAGGTCGCGTTGATCCAGTCGACGGGAGAACTCGCCGGTCGCCTCGCACGATCGCAGCGCGGCGATCAGGTCGTGGTCGTCCATCCGCTGAAGCCTCTCGGCGTCGACGTCAGCCGCGGGCGTATCCAGCAGCCGTTCGCCGGCCCGCCGCAACATCGCCTTGCTGATCCGGGCGACGCTGTGACTGTAGACGGTCGGATTCATGAGCGCCCGGGCGACCAGCAGGCTCTCGGCGGTCTGGACGTTCCCCTCGTCGAGGACGAGTTCGCCGTCGGCAAACGTCAGCTCCCGAACGAGACGGCCGTGATCGATCGTCCCATAGGGGACCCCCGTGTGGTGGGCGTCTCGCACCAGGTAATCCATCCGATCGACGTCGAGTTCGCCCGAAACTACCTGGCCGAACCGCCCCTCGCCGGCGACCAGATCCGCCACCGTAGCCGGCTCGAGGCCGTGTTCCCGTAACACCTCGCCGACTGTCCCATCCGCGAGCAGTTCGTGAACGTCGTCGTGGTATCGGCCGGTTCGCCGGTAGGTCAGCGACTCGAGGTTGTGACTGAAGGGGCCGTGGCCCACGTCGTGGAGCAGGGCCGCAGCGTGGACCCGCGCGGCTCGCTTCCCGTCGACGTTGAGATGCTCGAGCGCTTCGCAAGCGAGGTGGTAGACGCCGAGACTGTGTTCGAAGCGGGTGTGGTTGGCCGAGGGATAGACAAGCGAGACGGTTCCGAGCTGACTGATATTCCGGAGGCGCTGTACCGCGGGCGTATCGAGCAGGTCGCGAGCGACTCCGTCGACCTGGATGTGGTCGTGGACGCTGTCCTTGATTACCTTCATTGGTCGCCATTGGGCCGGTTCGTACAAAAACGATCGTCCGACGAGGGGGGTCGAGTTGCGAATACCTGCTGAACTACTACCGGTGTGGCCCCGCTATCGTCTCAGGCACGATGACTGATCTGACCATTCCCCAGGACGCCGACGCGGCGCAGGCCAGAGCACTCGTTCGGGAGCACTTCGAGATCGGCGATGTCGTCGAGGTTCGCGACGCGGAACGAACGGAAGATCACCAGATGGACACCACCGGCGAGGTAACGGGCTTCGAACCCGACTATCTCGAGATCGACGACCAACCGCTCGGCGAGGGCAGCGCCCGATACGAGGAGATTCAGTCGGTCGCGAAAATCGAGTCGGAGTAGCCGACCGGCGGTTCGTCTCGGTGACGTCGACCGAGCGGTCTCGAGTCGGTTCCGATCGGCCGCGATAGCGGGCAGACCGAGCCGCGACGCTCACTCGTTGACGAGCAAGAGCTTTCCGCGGAAGTCTCCGTTCTCGCCGCGTCGGTGTGCGTCGGCGGCCTCGCCGAAGGCGAAGCGCTCGTCGATATGCGGTGCGACCGCGCCGTCGTCGACCAGCGCCGCGATATCCGCGAGTTCCTCGCCGATGCGCTCCTGTCGATCACCGAGGAGGACCGGCAGGATAACCAGCACGACGCCGAGTTCGAGGGAGTTGGCGTGCATGGGCCCGAGGTCGAGGTTCTGGGCCGCGCTCGATTCGGTCGTCACGACGCTGCCGTAAGGCCGGACCGCCTCGAACGCCGTCTCGAGGTGCTCGTCCCCGACCGGATCGACGACGACGTCGAAGCCGGCTCCCCCGGCGTGCTCGTCGACGTACGTCTCGACGTCGGTCGTCGTGTAGTCGACGGTCGCGTCGGCACCGAGCTCCGCGGCGAACTCGCGCTTTTCCTCGCTCGAGCCCGTCGCGGTCACGGTCGCGCCGAACGCATCGGCCAGTTGGACGGCGATGTGCCCGACGCCACCGCTGCCGCCGTAGACGAGCACGTCCTCGCCGCCATCCACGCTCGCCTTGTCGGTGAGCAATTCCCACGCGGTGAGCGCGACGACCGGGAGGGCGGCGGCCTCCTCGAGCGGGATCGACTCCGGTGCGTGCGCGAAGGTTCCGGCGTGGCCGACGACGTAGTCGGCGAGCGAGCCCTGTCGGCCCGCGCCGCCGGGCATGCCGTACACCTCGTCGCCCTCCTCGAAGGCCCCGACGTCCTCGCCGACAGCGTCGACGACGCCCGACACGTCACAGTGGAGCGTCGCCGGGAGTTCGGGGGCGAAGTCGGGCAGCGCACCCTGTCGGATCTTGTAATCGACCGGGTTGAGACTGGACGCTTCGACTTCGACGCGGATCTCGTCGGGTCCGGGTTCGGGGACCTCGAGGGTCGTCTCGGTGAAGACGTCCGGGTCGCCGTACTCCTCGATAACGTAGGCGGTCATCTCCGAAGACATGGCGGTTCGGACTTCGGTCGCCCGTCGGGAATATCCGGCGCTTTCGACAGTCCGCGATCCGCTCGTCGGCGTTAGACGACGGTCACGCCGTCGACGACTCGAGGTCCGCCTTCAGTCCGTCGCGCAGCGACGCCGGGATTGCAGTCGGGCCGTCCTCGTCGACCGTGACGACCACCGTCGTGACGGTGGCGACCGCGCCGTCGTCGTCCCGGAGCTCGTATTCGAGGGTGACGCTCGTTTCACCGATGTCGGTCACGTCGACGGCGATGGTGATCGGTGCCAGCGTTGCGAGCGCCCGCTCGTACTCGACCTCGAGCGTGACGACCAGATGCTTGCCGCCGTCGGGCCCGTAGCCGTGACTTGCGAAGTAGCGGTCCCGCGCGAGGTCGGTGTACGCGACGAATTTCGAGTTGTTGACGTGTCCGCCCCGCCCGAGGTCGTCGGTCCTGACGTCGATCGTCGTCTCGTAGGCCGCCATGGCTAGCTCAAGGTGGAGTCACCCCGAATACGTTGCGGATTCGGGTGCTCGACCTCCATCGAGGCGATGGGGCGACCGACGGCTGAGCGGCGTCTCACTCCGAGCCGATCATCCGGCACGCGGTGGCGCGCGCCGTGGTGCGGTGAGTCGCTGACGAACCGCACCACGAAGTCGTGCGAGGGCGAGCGAGCGACGTACGGAGCGAGCGAGTCGGCTGGGGAGGACGTGGCTCCTCCCTGTGTCACGGTAGCAGGACACTTCGAGGTATCTAATCCCGTTTCAGTCGGTCGTTCGATAGAGACAATGAATGGAACAGCCGATTCTACCGGGGAAGTAGCGAAAGAAGCGTCCTGCTATCGTGGCAACAGGGAATCGCCACGCCCTCCCCAGCCGATTCGTTCGGTCGCTACGCTCCCTCACTCATCCCTCGCACGGCATCGGCGGCCGCCCTCACTCCCGTTCGGTCGGCCGCAAGCGCGCGCCACCGCGCGTCGGCTACGTCGGCTGGAGCGATACGTAGCTCACCTATACTGAGTACCAGGATACGGGACTCACTCGAGACGGACCCACTCACCCTGCTCATCGCTCCGTTCGATCGCGTCGAGTACCTGCTGGGCGGCGAGTCCATCCTCGAAGTTCGGTTCGAACTCGCGGCCGTCGGCGGTTTCACCGCCTCCGTTCCGGGGCGTCTCCGACGCCCCGCTCGCAACGGCGCTGAGGAACTCGTAGTTCTCGTGGACGAAGGTGTGCTCCCAGCCCAGCACGTGCCCCGGCGGCCACCAGTGATCGACGTACGGGTCGTCCTCGTCGGTGACCAGGATCGTCTCGTAGCCGCGGTTCTGGTCGTTCCGTAACACCTCGAGTTCGTTCAGCCGCTCGAGCGAGAATCGGAGACTCCCCTTCGAGCCGTGGATCTCGATCGTGTGGTCGTTCTTGTGCCCCGTCGCGAATCGGGAGGCTTCGATCGTGCCCATAGCACCGTTTTCGAACTCGAGTTGCGCGGAGTAGGCGTCGTCGACCGTAACCGGTCTCATCTCACCAGATTCGCCCGCTACCGGTCGCTCGTCGACGAACGTCTTCAGGTGACCGCTGAGCCGTTCGATATCGCCCGCGAGGTCGTCGTCACCGACCAGGAACCGAAGCAGATCGACCGTGTGTGCGCCGAGATCACCCAGCGCACCCGAGCCCGCACGCTCCTTGTCGTTGCGCCACGACCACGGCGCGTCGGGATCGACCAGCCAGTCCTGCAGGTAGCGCCCGCGAACATGGTGGATCTCCCCGAGTTCGCCCGCCTCGAGCAACTCCTTTGCATACCGAATCGCGGGGACGAACCGGTAGTTGAACGCACAGCCCGCGGGCACGTCGTCGCCCGCTTCGCGCGCCGTCTCGGCCATCACGTCCGCGTCCTCGAGCGTCGGCGCGAGCGGTTTCTCGCAGAAGACCGGCGTGCCGGCCTCGAGAGCGGCGACCGACGGTTCGCGATGGACGTGGTTCGGCCCGAGGTTGTAGAAGACATCCACCTGGTCGACAACGTCTCTCCAGTCCGTCGATATCGAGTCGAAGCCGAGCCGTTCGGCGGCGTCCGACAGCGCCGACTCGTCGCGGCCGACGAGGACGCGCCGTTCGATCTCGGGCGCGTCCGGGAAGAACATCGGCAGCCGCGCCATCGCGTTCGCGTGCGCTTTACCCATGAATCGATAGCCGAGCACACCGACCTCGAGGGTCATAGACCGTCGTTCATCGGCCCGGTAGTTAGCGCTTTGGCGTGGTCGTCGCGAGGTCGCGATCGGATCGATCACTTCCGTGGTATACGATAGCGTTTCACGCCTGTGGCTCCTCCGATGACGTACCGGGAACACCGATGACCGTTACGATCGATCTCGACGAAGCCGAGAGTATCCACCTAACTGATGCCTTCGAGAGACGGCCGCCCGACCGGCTCGAATTCGCCATCGAGGGACGTCTCACCGTGACCGAGGCGCTGCTCGCCGAGTTCGAGGGTTCGACCCTGGATCCCGTCCGTATCGCGGTGTCGACCGACGACTCGGACCCCGTCGAAATCGACCTGACGGGACCCGCGACGCTCCGCCTCGAGAACGCCGACGTCGGCATCGCGACTCCGGATTCGAACGACGTTCCTCCCAGTCTCGACGCGCTTCGCTCGGAAGATAACGGATTCGGATCGGCCAAATCGCCGCCCGACGTGATCGCGTTTACCGTCGAGGGCGTGATTCGAGACGTGCCGACGGCGACGCTCGAGGCCATCGCGGACGACACCTCCGGGATCGAGTCGGTGACGTTCGCAGTCGGGGAGTCGGTCAGAAGCGACGGCGGGTCGGACGACGACGTGATCTTCGAACTCGCGCTGTTCGGCTATGGCATCGTCGTTCGCCGCGACGGGATGATCGTCATCGGAAGTAACGGAACCCGCTCAAGTATCGATCGTCCCTGACGGTTGCGATCGAATCCGATCCGGACTGTGGCTGCCACACGATCGGTCTCGTTCGCTCGGCGCGGGCAGAAAGCGTAGCGCACCGAAGGAAAAAGGATCGAATCGGACAGTCGGGACCGAATCAGACGATCTGGACCCAATCGGACGACCGGCTTGAACGGAAGGAGTCGGGATCGAACCGAATCAGTCGTCGGCCGGTGTGGCCGCACCGAGATCGATGTCGACATTGCCCTCGTCGAGGTCCGCCTCGACGTTTCGGGCCGCCTCGACCATGTTCGCCATCTTCCCGTAGGCGACCTCGCGGGGTAGCAGCTTCACGCCGCAGTCCGGCGAGACGACCAGCTGTTCCGGCGGGACGACCTCGAGGCCCTTCTTGATGTTCGCCTCGATCTGCTCGACGGACTCGACCTCGGCGACGTGAGCGTCGCAGACGCCGAGCGCGAGATCCTTGGAGAACTCGGGGTCCTTGAACACGTCGAGTTGCTCGTAGTCGCCGTTCGCGAGCTCGAGGTCGAACTCGTCGACCGGGAACTCGAGGATTTCGGGGTAGATACGGGAGTAGTCGCCGTAACAGACGTGGAGGCCGATGCGGACCTCCTCGGGAATGTCGGCGACGATGTGTTCTAAGGCCTCGCCGACGATGGCGTGGTCGTCGGGCGTCGTCGCGAGCGCGGGCTCGTCGATCTGGATGTAGCGCGCGCCGGCGTCGACGAGTTTCTCGATCTCCTCGTTGACGAGGTCGGCGAGCTCGAGGGTGAGCTCGTCGTCGTCATCGTAGGCCTCGTTGAACGACCAGTTCGCGAGGGTGTAGGGGCCAGTGATCGGGACCTTGACCGGTCGGTCGCTGGCGGCCGCGGTGAACTCGTACTCGTCGACGAGCCAGGACTCGTCGTACTCGACCTCGCTGACGACGCTTGGCTTGTCGAAGTAGTTGTGCCCCCAGACCTTGACGGGGCCGTTGAACTCGTAGCCCTCGATGCGGTGGGCGAAGAACTCGACCATCTCGGTGCGCCGCATCTCGCCGTCGACGACGACGTCGAGGCCGGCACGTTCGTGCTCGTCGGTGATGATCCGTGCGGCGTCGTCTTTCGCCTCCTGCCAGTTCTCCTCGTCGAAGTCGGCGTCGTCGTCCTCGTAGAGCTCCTTCGAGCGGTTGAGCCACTTGGGCTTGGGATAGCTGCCGACGACGGTCGTCAGCAGGAAGTGGTCGTGTTCGTGATCGGGCTGTCGGAACTGATCTTTGTTTTCGTTCGTCATGCTGCTTTCACCTCCGCGAGGTCCGCGGCTTCGGCGAGGGCTTCGAGTTTCTCTACGTACTTGCCGTAGGGCAGGTAGAACGTCTCGGTGTTCGTCGTCAGGTAGACCGTCTCGAACTCGGTGACGCCGAGTTGCCCCTCGACCCACTCGGTCCGCTCGCGGATCGCCTCGGGGTCCTCGACGAGAGTGTTCTGGCCGTCCGCGAGACCGAGCGCGATGTCGTCGGGCGCGCCGTACTCCTGAATGTTGTAGAGGTTGTCGTCCTGATTCGCGACGAAGTCGAAGCCGACCGCATCGATATCGGCATCGAGCAGGTGCGCGTAGACCTTCTCCTCGAGTGCGCCCCAGTAGGGCTGGACGACGACGTCGGCGTCGGTTGCGCTCGCGACACGATCGATCGCCTCGCTCGCACGCTCGTCCTGGCCGTCCGCCGGTGCGTTCTCGACGAGCGAGGGCTCGAGCAGGAACAGCGTCTCGTGGTCAGGGAAGGCATTGACCTCTCCCTCGAGGAACTCTGCAATGGCGCCGAGGAACTCCGCATCGTCGCCGTACTGTTCGTCGGTTGCGAGGTCGGCCAGCGAGTACGGGCCGGGGAGGACGGCCTGCAGGTCGTCACCGTCGATTAGTTCCGCGGTCGCTTCGAGTTCGGCTGCGATGTCGCCGGTGGGCTCGAGGTCGTCCTGCACGACCGGCTCTCGGTAGAAGTTGTTGTTGTCGTAGTAGCGGACGATCCCGCGGGTCTCGACTGCGTCCGCGACCGCCAGCGGGTGGGCAAGCATGTCGTCCCAGCGCAGTTGGCCTTCAACGATTCGGTCGAGTCCGGCCTCTTGCTGGACCTTGATCACTTCTTCGCGGACTTCCTCGTAGACCGCGGTGATTTCTTCACCCTCGTCGCCGCTGATGAGGTCGTGTTTTTGGTGCCCTTTAAGGCTCGAAAGGTCGTCTTTCGCCCAGTCCGGGAGCGGATACAGCCCCGGCGTGGTCGAAACGTACTCAGTCATCGTACGCCCGGCTACGGTATACCGACGCTTAATATTTTCCATACGATCTAATACGCTACAGTAATTTCTCCGGATTTCCACCGGTACCGTCGTTCGATTCGAGGCCATTGTGAACGGGCGACACAGGGCGTGAAGCGCAGACGGAGGGAGAACTGATTCGGGAGCCGACAGGCTCGAGGAATCGAGAGGGTCCCGCGGGTTACCGGACCAGTTCGAGGACGGTCAGCGTCTCGAAGGGGAACGACTCGTCGGCGACGGCGACGGCGCTAAAGCCGTGCTTGCCAGCTTCTTCGACCACCTCGTCGACCCCCGTCAAACTACTGACCAGCAGGGAGACGCTACCATCGGGCGCGAGCACTCGACCGACGTCCGCGAGGAACGGGTCGATGACGGCCCGACCGTCCTCCCCGCCCGACAGCGCGCGTTCCATCCAGTCGTCCCACTCGTTTTCGGGATCGGTCGGCAGATACGGCGGGTTGAAGACGACCGCGTCGAACGCACCGTCCCGAAACGGCGAGACGAGGTCCGCCTGTACCGTCTCGACGCCCGCCGACCGGGCCTGACGAACGGCGTGGGGATTCAGGTCCGACGCGATCACGCGAGCCCCAGTTTCGTCGGCGATCTGTTGGGCAACGTAGCCCGAACCGGTTCCCACCTCGAGCACGAGATCGCTCGCCTCGAGTCGCTCGCAGGCCGCCTCGGCCAGCAGGTTCGAGTCCTCGGCGGGCTGGTAGACGTCCGGTTCTTGCTCGCGTTTGTCCTCGAGTCCCATCTATGTCTCCTCCGGTGTCGTCATCTGCTGTCCGCGCGCGTTGTCGTCAGCAGTCGCGTTCTCCGCGGCGGGCGTCGCCTCGCTCTCGTCGGCGATCCGGAAGCCGCCGGTTTCGGCGCGCCCCGAGAGTTCGCGCTGCGGGTACGGGATCTTGATGTCTTCGGCCTCGAACGCCCGCTTGATGGCGTTGATCGCGGCGGTCCGGGCCTTCCAGTGGCGTCTGGCGCTCGGCTTGTCGATCCAGAACCGGACGCCAAGCACGACTGCCGAGTCCCCGAAGGACTTCCCGACGACCTGGGGCGACGGTGCGGCGATCGCCTCGTCGACCTCGTCGATCGCCTGTTCCGCGAGATCGGCGGCGCGTTCGACATCGGTCCCGTAGTCGACCCCGACCTCGACCTCGAGTCGCAGGCGACCTCGCTTCGAGCGGTTCGTCACCGTACTCGAGGCGATAACGTCGTTCGGGATCATGATGTACTCGCCGTCGAACGACCGGAGCTGGGTGTTGACGATCGAGATGTCGGTGACGATCCCCTCGTCGTCCTCGACTTCGACCCAGTCGCCGATCTCGAAGGGGCGGGCGAACATCAGGACGAACCCCGAGAGCACCGTCCCGAGGGTCTGGCGGGCGGCCATCCCGAGGACGATCCCGAGGAAGCCGGCCCCGACGAGCAGGCTGCCGAGGTCCTCGATCCAGATACCCAGGACGACCACGATCGAGACGGACCAGATGATCACCTGCGAGAGCCGGTGTGTCACCTTGCGCTGGTGGGCCGTCACTGCCGTCGACGAGTTGAAGACCTCCTCGATCAGCCGGGCGACGAACCGGGTGACGATGACCGTTATGACGAGCAAGAGAAACGAAAAGAGCGCGCGCGCCACGGCGTCGCTTCCGAGACCGAGATTGGAATAGAGCTGCTGAATCTTGTTCGTGCGGCCCCAGACTCCAGTCGTGACGGCGATGCTCCCCAAGCAAGTGACGATGAGCAGTGACATCGAGACGATGTCCGCGTACAGCGGCCTTGCCCGCTCGGAGAGCCACATATGGAGCCGTCGGTAGGAGAAGAGCACGGCGACCACGCTCCCGACCGCCGCGAGAGACACCGCGAGTTTGAGCTCGGTTGTCGGAACCGCCTCCGACAGCCAGTCGAGCTCCGTCAGTAGTTCGAACATGCGTTCGTCTCGCCGTCCTGTCGTCCGCGCAGCTTTGAGTATCCGTTGGTTGGGTCGCTCCGTTCGGTAGTTCGACGCGAGTCGAGGCTATCTCGCCGCTCGAGCGCTCGCCGACCGAGATTAGTTGTCGGTGGGTTCGCCGACGTCCCGCGCGAGCTGGGCCAGCGCGGCGAATTCAGCCGGTTCCATCGCGCCGGCCCGCTTCCGAAGCACGCCCTCGTCCGCCGCGTCGACGACCGCCTCCGGCTCCGAGAGTCCGGAGATGTGACCCGTGTTCCGAATCGCGTTCCGGATCGTCTTCCGACGCTGGGTGAACAGAGCCTTGACGAATCGCAGGAAGAACTCCTCGTCCTCGACCGCGTAGTCGGGCTCTCGCGGGATCGCTCGAACCACCGCGCTCTGGACCGCCGGCGGCGGTGAAAACGCCTCTTTCGGGATCGACTCGACGAGTTCGATATCCGCGTAATGCTGGCTCGAGACCGAAAGCCGGCCGTACTCCGACGTGTCGGGTTCGGCGACCATCCGCTCGGCGAACTCCTGTTGGAACATCAAGACCAGCGGCTTCTTCTCCGGAAACAGTCGGAAGGCGATCTGGCTCGAGACGCCGTAGGGGAGGTTCGACACCGATGCAGTAAACTCGGGGAGGTCGACCTCGAGGGCATCGCCCTCGATGACGGTCAGTTCGCCGGCGTCGATCTCCGCGGCGAACTCCTCGCGCAAGAATTGGGCGAGTTCGCGGTCCCGCTCGACGACCGTCACTTCGTCACCGACCGTGAGCAACCGGTCGGTCAGCGCGCCCGTTCCGCCACCGATCTCGAGCAGGTGGCTCGTATCGGCGTCGATCTCGGTTAGATAGTTCGGCAGCCGATCCAGCACTCGATCGTCGACGAGGAAGTGCTGGTCGCGGTCCGGATCGCCACGGACGCCCGCCCGGGCGATCAGTCCGTCTGGATCTCTCATTGCCGGCGCTTCGGCTGGGGTGCGTGTAAACGCACCGTCTCACACGTACCTTTTTCCGCCTCGGGATTCCTCGCGAAGCGAGGAGCCGCTCTCTGCTCGCGGGCCAAAGGCCCGCTCGCACGGCTCGAGGAATTCACTGGTTCGCAGTACTACATACCCCCGTCAGCTTACTGGTTCTGTTCCTGTTCGCGCCGACCGACGAACGTCTGGTATTTGAGATCGTCGTCGCGCAGTTCCTCAAGGATCCGGTCGACGAGAATTTCGTCCGGATCGTGGAGCCCGGAGACGCGCTCGGACAGCTCTTCGAAGCTCTCGAAGGGCTTGCGCTTTCGCTCGTCGAGGATACCGTTCCGCAGTTTCTTCCCGATCCCCGGCAGCAGATTCAGCTGGTGGAGCCGCAGCGTGATCGGCTGAGCGTCGTTGTAGAAATTGACGAACCGCTCTTCGTTCTCCTCGACGAGGTCGGCGACGACGTACTCGAGTTCCGACTGCGCGCCCGAGGAGAGGTCCTCGTACTCGACGCGGTGGGCCTCTGTGACGACGTCGCGCTCGGCGGGCGGTTCGATGACGACCTCGCTTCCGATGGTCAGTCGCTCCTCCTCGTCGAACGCGACCTGATAGAGCTGAAAATCGTCGATCCTGACGGCATAGCCTGCCGGTGACTTCGCGTACTGCGGTCGGCCGTCGTCAGAGAGCCCGTGTGCGAGGTAATCCAACACGACCGCGCGCCGAACGTCCGTCTCGTCGCCATCGGCTTCGCTCATTAGGTTCCGATACGGCGACGGCGTACTTAAAGAGTCGGCTCGCTACCGGACGGCCGTCAGCGACCGGGTGTTCGACGAACCGATCGTCGAACGCGTTCGATCGACTCGTACGGGTTGGTGTATCAACGTACCGGAGCAACCGCGAACCGTCCTGGGGTAGCTCCGGAACTGCCGTACAACTGTCCGTCTCAGGCGTACTTCGCAACGACGTTGAGAATCTCGTCGAGTTCGTCCCCCGACAGCGAGTAGCGCTGCTGTGCGTACACCGACCGGAGTTCGTCCCGGTCGTGGGGCAGGAGATTAGCGATCTTGTAGGCCGTCGCCTCGTCGACCTTCTCGAGCGCCCGCAGGTCGTCGACGAGCGTCTGGGCCTCCTCGGTCTCGAGGACGGCAAACCGGTTGGCGTGTTCGATCGCTCGCGCGAGCTCGTAGCGAAGCTCACGATCCTCGTCCATCGCGCGTTCGGCTTCGATGTCGGCGAGCAGCTCCTTCGTCTCCGAGACCGTCAGGAACTCCTCGTCGACGATCTCTTTGAAGATCGTCATTCCTGATCAGATCCGGTTCTTTTCCTGGTTCTGTGCGCGCATGTGGGCTGCGGTGACGAGCAGCGTCTTCTCCTTGCTGCCGTCGACGATCTGGACCTTGAAGGCGCTGCCCTGTTTGCCGATGACCTCACCGGTTCGACCGTCGAAGCGCGGGTGGTAGCGACCGTCCGCAACGCTCGGGTCGATCTTCAGGTGGACTTTCTCCCCCTCTTCGTACTCCTGAATCGCGCGCTGTGGCGGCGACGTACCGCGGTCTCGAGGACTGTTCGCGAGCTTCTTCCGGGTTCCCTGACGAGGGCCATTAGATTTCGGCATAGTCGTACGAGCGCTTTGTCCGGTGACGGTTATAAAACACACGTATTTCACCCACCTTTTTTCTTCGAGTCCTCCCTCACTGCGTTCGGTCGAACCGCTCGAAAAAATCTGGACCAAAAAAGGCCGCGCTCGCTCCGCTCGCGCGGTATGACTCCTCACAGTCTGTCGTCGTGGTGGATCAGCGTTTCCCACCTTTCGGCGCATCTTTGGGCGGGGAACCCCGAGAATATCGGCTCTCGGCCAGCAAATCGCTCACGCGTGCAGGAAACTCATCGAGTAAAACAGCGAGCGCTCGTAGACGTCCGGCTCGATCGAAAAGCCGAGATGCGAGCCGATGTAGGCGTTGTTGAAGTGAGCGTACCGCGGCCCCTTCAGGATCCGTAGCGTCAGTCGGGGATCCATCTCCATTCGGACCCGTCGCCGGTCGGTTCGCGCCGGTACTCCGTCGACGATTTCGTGGCCGCTCCCGTCCGCGGTAAACCGCAGGTAGTGGTCGTCGACCAGCGAGAGGACGACTTCCGTCTCCGATTCGAACCCGATTCCGCGGCGCTTGGCGTCGAAGTTCTCGTAGGCCGCCGGGACGTACTCCCCGAACTCCTCGAGGGTCGGCATCGGATCCGACTCGTACGTAAACTCTCGGTCCGCGAGTTCGGTCTCGATGTACGCTTGGCGCTCCTCGGGATCGATCGGCGTGTAGGGGGATGACTGCTCGCCGGCGGCGACGTCGAACCACTCGCCGCTGTTGAGGAGGACGCACTCGGAGCCGTCGTCGATTCGCTCTTCGCTCTCGAAGTAGTCGCGCGCCTGCGCCCGCGTCGACCGCGCCACGTACTCGTTCAACTCCGCGAGATCACCCGCGAGCGTGTAGTTGCCGGCAAAGGGCATGTAGTAGTCCGGCTCGAGCAACTCGAGGAAGCCGACGGCGTTGTCGAGCGACTGGAGCCGGCGGGCCTCGCGCTCTTCGAGCAACGTTTCGTGGGAGTAATCGATCCGGCCCTGCGGATAGCCGCCGGCGAAGGTGTACTGGAGCATCGCCAGATCGATCTCGCCGTACTGCCGTTTCACGCGGCCAGCAGCGCGTTGAGACATCGGCCACCGACAGTCGTTCAGGTTGAGGACGGTGCGCTCGCCGTCGTCGAAGACGGCCATCGAGTCGATCTGCGTCGAGCCGTCGACTCCCTGGCTGCTGGCGTCTTCGGCCATCCACGGGCAGGCGAAGTGGTTGCCACAGACCGCGGGATCGCAGTCGTCGGACGCGAGCACGTTCATGTGCAGGTCGCCGCCGAGGTGGATCCGCTCGCCGTGAGGGAGTTCGCGGACCTCGAACCCGGCGGCCTCGACGTTGTGTCTGAGGAAGTCCCAGTTGTAATCGTGGATCAGGACTGGGATATCCGAATCGAGCCGCTCGAGCGTTTCGCGATGACAGTGATCCGGATGGATGTGCGAGACGTAAATGTAGTCGATCTCGTCGAAATCGTCGGGTTCGAACTCGACTGGCGGGTAGTGCGCCCAGGCACCGTAGAACGCGCCGTCGAGGATCCAGGGGTCACAGAGGACCGAGACGTCACCGGACTCGACGAGAATCGTTGATGACTTGATGTGTCGGACGCGCATACGGAACGGCATGTCAACCGAGCACATATATCCTTCCGAGAATTACACGATGCGAGAACTGACTGTCAGCGGAGACTAACAGTCGAGACGACTCGTGGGGTCTTCGTCCGATTCGCAGGTGCTGCGCCGACGAATGACGACGACAATGATAGTCGGCAGAATAACCCCGCTCGATCCCGTTGTGTCGGTATGGACGACGATGCAAACGACCGCGCCGACAGCGAGCAGTTTCAGATCGAGACCCGTTCGATCCACGCCGGCCAGGAGTCAGACGCGGAAACCGGCGCGCTGATGACGCCGATCCACGCCAACTCGACGTACGAGCAGGACGCGCCCGGGGAGCATCGCGGCTACGAGTACTCCCGTACCGGGAACCCGACCCGAACCGACCTCGAGGCGAACCTCGCGAGCCTCGAGGGTGCCGACTACGGCCGCGCCTTTGCCAGCGGGATGGCCTCGATCAACACCGTCCTGAACCTGCTCGAGGCCGGCGACCACGTCGTGACCGGCAACGACGTCTACGGTGGCACGCACCGCATCTTCACGCAGGTGTACGAGGACTACGACCTCGAGTTCTCGTTCGTCGATATGACCGATCTCGACGAGATCGAAGCGGCGTTTCGGGACGAGACGGAACTGCTGTGGCTCGAGACGCCGACGAACCCGCTCATGTCGATCGTCGATATCGAGGGGGCGGCCGAGATCGCCCACGCGCACGACGCGCTCTGTGCGATCGACAACACGTTCGCGACGCCGTACCTCCAGCGGCCGCTGGATCTCGGCGCGGATATCGTCTCGCACTCGCTCACGAAGTACCTCGGCGGTCACTCAGACGTCGTCGGCGGCGCGTTGCTGACCGACGACGAGGAACTGGACGAGCGATTGGGCTTCTACCAGAACTCGGTCGGCGCGACGCCGGGCCCCTTCGACTCGTTCCTCGTCCTCCGGGGCACCAAGACGCTGCCCGTCCGTATGGACCGCCACTGCGAGAACGCCCGCGCCATCGCGGCGTGGCTCGACGACCACCCCGACGTCGACCGGGTGTACTACCCCGGCCTCGAGTCCCACCCCGGTCACGAGATCGCCAGCGAGCAGATGGACGACTTCGGCGGCATGCTGAGCTTCGAACTCGACGCGAGCCTCGAGGAAGCCAGTGCAGTCGTCTCGAACACCGAGGTGTTCACGCTCGCGGAGAGCCTCGGCGGCGTCGAGAGCCTGATCGAGCAGCCCGCACCGATGACCCACGCCGCGATTCCCCGCGAGGAGCGCCTCGCGGCCGGACTCTCGGACAGCCTGATCCGTGTCAGCGTCGGGATCGAGCACGTCGACGACCTGATCGGCGACCTCGAGCACGCGTTCGAGACGGCGCTCTCGTCGTAGCCCGGCGACTCGCAGTCGTCGATCCCGATCGTCATCTGACAATTCGCAGTCGTCGGTCCCGATCGTCACCCGACGCCCTGTCTGGCCCTTCCGGTCACTTCTCGCCCTCGCTCGCGACGTGATAGCTCAGCACCGTCTCGAACCCCTCGAGGTACGCGCCGATATCGACGCTCTCGATCTCGGACTCGTAGCGACCAACTGTCTCGTACTCGGTGTCCCACCGGTCCAGAAAGTAGTTCTCGACACCCGCGTCGGTAATCGCTTCAACGACCGGCTCGACCGTCGCGTCCGTCGGGTTCCGTCGGACCGCCTGCACCTGTTGGGGCGAGATGATGTCGTTTTCCAGCGCGTGGACGACGACGCCGGAGCTACAGTCGCCCTCGGCGAGTTCGCGCTTCCACGTCGAGATCCAGTTGCCGATGCGGGCCATCCGCTGGGTCCGGTCGAGAACCTGCCGGAGGGTCGAGAGTTCGCTCGAGTCGAACGACGGTGCGTTCGAGAGATCGATCCCGGCGAGGGGAAAGACCAGCATGTTGTGGACGTCGTACCGCCACAGTTCGCGTTCCGAGACGAGACCGGGATACCGGTTTGCGAGGGACGAGTATTCGATCGCCTGAAACGTCTGTTGCAGATCGAACTGCAACAGCTCCGCGAACTCCCTCGAACGGGGGCTCGCATCGTACAGCGCCGAAAACTCGTCCCAGACATCCATCAGGAATCGAACGACTTCGCCGTCGACGTCACAGCGCTCCGGATCCGGCCGGCGGTGGTCGAACGGAATCGATGTCAGTTCGTCGAACGTGGCTCGGTCACCGTGTCGTTCGGCGACGTCGTCCGCGACGGTGACGAATATCGACGCGGTCAGTTTCGCGTTGCACACCTCGCGAGCGCGGGCATCGTCGAGACACGAGAGGCTGAACGTCGGAAAGAGGTGATAGAGCCACTGCCAGAGAAACCGGTCTCTGTCCCCGATGACGTCGTCGTACACGTCGAGAAGCGGGAGTACCGACTCGGGAAGGTCCTGTTCGCGAACGGTCGTAAGGGCATCGTGGTCGATATCAGCGGCGAAACGTTGATCCGTATCTGCCATCAATTAGATTTCCAACTATATAGTAATAAAATCATTCATGGTGATCGGTGAGTGACGACTGAAAACCACACCACGGTGACGAGCGACGATCTCCTCCCGTTCGGCGTCGTCGACGGCGACCGAACCACCGACACCTATCGTGGTGGCACTGCAATGTCCCTCGTATGCAGGAGGACGCTGGCGTTCACGCGCTCCCGATCGCGGTCGAGTACGGAGGCAGAGAGATTACGGTGACTCCGACGGTCGTCGAGACCGAACGCGGACTCGTGTTGTGCGATGTCGGTCCCGACGGTGCCGTCGACGGTCTCAGGACCCACTTGCGATCGCTGGACTACGAACTCGCGGACGTCTGGCTCGTCGTCCTCACCCACCACGACGGAGATCACGTCGGTGGACTGGCGGAACTCCTCGAGCACGTCGATGCGGTCGTCGCGACCCACCGCGAAGAAGCGCCGTACGTGTCGGGCGAGCGCGACCCGATCAAGGGTGACGGCAACCGCTATCCGCCCGTCGACGTCGATATCGAACTGGTCGACGAGGTCCGCATCCCGACGCTCGCGGGGCCGATGGAGGTCGTCGCGACGCCCGGTCACGCGCCCGGCCACGTCTCGCTTTACTTCCCGACGGGGAACCTGCTCGTGGCCGGCGACGCGCTCGTCGCGGACGGTGGTGAGGGAACCGACGGTGACGAACCGCTCGCCGGCCCGAAACCACACTTCACACCGGATATGGATCGTGCGATCGAGTCCGTCGGGGCCCTGGCAGCCCTCGAGGTCGAACACACGCTGTGTTATCACGGAGGCTACGTCCATCAGGGGAGCGATCGGATCCGGGAGATCCACGAGCAGTTGCGAGAGTGAACACCGCGGCTCCGTTCCGTCCGTCATCGGCTGAAGCCGAACTGGCGGGCGACAGCGACTGGTCGCCAGCGGGGACTGCAGTCTCAGTCTTACCGTGTCCATCCGTAACGGGTTCTCGTCTCAGATCGTCCCGAGCCCGCATGGTACTGAAGCGGAATTCTCATCGGTATCGAACACGAATTACGGTTAATGCGAATCGAACTCCGCGTCTGTCAGCACTGTCTCGACGGCGATCACGGCAACGAGCGCCGGACCGCCCTCCTCAACGACATGGTCGACTGCGCCGAACAGATCAAGACGCACAAGGAGGTAATCGACCTCGAGGCGGTCCACATCCGCAAAGTCAGGGACGACGAACAGGGGAAGCCGGCGGCGCTACCGGTCGTCTCGGCGACGATTCAGAACGATCAGGTCGTCCTGAACGACACGCAACTCGTCGCGGAAGGCCAGGACGGAAACATGCTGGTCTACACTAACCCCGACGACGTGCTGACCGTTCTCGCGGGGAACTTAGACGAGATCAGCAAGGCCGTCACCGAGGACGTGACCGTTGATCTCTCCTCGATCGGCGCGGAGATCGTCTCGCAGGCCAACCTCGGCGCGAACAGGGAAGACCAACAGTAAGTACCAGACTCTCTTACAGCCACTGAACGTCGTTTCTCCCGGATCACTCGAGCGATGTAGCCGTAGAGACGCGTACGTGAGTCGCATACCAGTGGCTCGCGAGAAATAGCGAAATGGCCGAAAACCGATCGGCGAGGGCCGTTTATATCCGACCGACGTTCTCGACGCCGACGCTTTCGACGCCGTCGACTTCGCTGAAGTTCTCCTCGACGGTTTCCGTCCCGCCTGCACCGTCGGGGACGATCACGGTCGGGTAGAGAGCGACGAGACCGAACGCGACTTCCTCGCGCTCGACGCCGTTGATCTTCGCACCCTCGGGGAGGGCGCTCTCGAGGCGCTCTTGGAGCGCGTCGAGATCGTTTTCAGGGCTGTCCGGCATGACCTTGATTTTGGCAGCAACTTTTCCCATGGGAGATCTTATGGGCCGGTGAATCCGCAGTCGGGGCACTCGTAGAGGTTGCTCTGCTTGCGACACTTGGCACAGCGGTAGATCTGCTGGCCGCAGTCGGGACACTTGAACGCGGCCGCGTTCGTGCCTGCGATGTTGAGTCCGCAGGAGACACAGGAACGCGTCTCTCTCTCGTCGGTCGTACTCATACTCCTCCTTTCCCGCCCGCCGTTTTTAACGATTGTCTTTCTCGAGTCCGTCGTGAATCCGAGCCGCCGTCGATCCGAGCATCGCACCGGCGACGGTCTATTGATGGTTGGCGATCGATCGCTCCCCTCGTTACGTAGCGTTTTCCGACTCTGAAAACGCCCTGCGGGGTACTTATCGATCCGGCACGGAGTCGTGAGTGAGGTTCGGTTGCCCGACACGGACGCCGAACCTCTGCCTCTGACATCTCTGCTGGTCCCACGCTGACAGTGACTGCGCTCCGGAAACTCAACATTCAACACCGTGCCGCACCTCCTTCGAGTGAATGCGCCTCGACGACTACATCGAGGATCTCGAGCCCGACGCGGAGGCCGAGCGCCGCCGCCTCGCCACGGAGAAGTCCTATGCGATCACGGACCACCTCGAGGACTTCGAGCGGAAGTTCGACAACGCTCTGAGCGGCGACACTCTCGTCGGCTCGACCTCGCCGTCGATTTTCGTCGGGCGGTCCAACTATCCTGATATCCCCATCGGATTGCTCTCACCGGTCGGTGACGAGGACGATGCCGAGGAGTACGTCACCGACGGCGACTGGTATCAGCAGGGGTACGCTATCGACGACGTGCTCCAGCGCCGGACCGGGCTCTTGAACTCAAGCAAGCGCGCGAACGTCGACTCGCCCTCGATCGCGAGCCGGATGACGCCGAACGTGGACGACGTCTGGGACGGCTTCGTCGGCGTCCAACGCGAGGTCGCCATCGCCGACCGGCCAGTCGACCTCGAGATCGGATTAGACGACAAACCAGATCTCGGACTGGATACGGGAACTGACGTGGCGACGCCGCGGGGCCCCCGCGCCAACGCTCGAAACGCGGAACTGCAGGAAAACCCCTACGTTCCCCGACCGGTCAAGAAGACGCTCGAGGACGACGACTGGCAGGCCGAGGGGGCGATGACCTACCTCTACCGGCGCGGCTTCGACGTCTACGACATCAATTCGATCCTCTCGGCGGGCGCGCTCGGCCAGACCAAGCAGCGCCGACTCGTCCCGACGCGGTGGTCGATCACGGCCGTCGATGACACCGTTGGAAAGTACCTGCGCGGTCGAATCCGGAACGCGCCCAGCATCGACGAGGTGCAGGTCTGGGCCAACGAGTACGTCGGCAACCGCTACTGGGTCGTGCTCGCGCCCGGCAACTGGGAGTTCGAACTCGTCGAGATGAAGGCCCCGGGCAGCATCTGGAATCCCGATCCCGGCGACAACATCTGGCTCGCAAGCGCCAGCGAGGGCTACGAAGGCCGCTCGAGCTACGTTGAGGAGACCGCGGGTGCTTATTACGCCGCCCGACTGGGCGTTCTCGAGTACCTCGAGTCGATCGGCCGGCAGGCGAAGTGTCTCGTTCTCCGCGAAGTGTCCGACGACTACTGGGCCCCGGTCGGCGTCTGGCAGGTCCGCGAGAGCGTCCGCAACGCCTTCGAGGGGCAGTACGGCGAGGCCGAGACCTTCCACGAGGCTGTGTCGGAGGTCGCCACCCGGTTGCCGGTTTCCGACGCGCGATTGCGTCGCAAGTCAGAACTCGCAGCCGGGTTGCAGTCGAATCTGAGCGCCTTCTCGAGTGTGGACTGATCCGCGAGCGCGTGTTTCCGTATCCCAATCCGGAAACCAGTGGCAAGCGGTTCCTTTCCCGTCGGAAACCGGGAGCAAGCAGTCTCTTTCCCGCCCGAAAGCGGGTGGCAAGCAGTACGTTTGACCCGGCTTCGAGAATCACTACCCTCTCGGAGATCGTCTCGAGGCATCTCTACTCGGACGGTTGGGGGGCAGATTGATTATCGAACCGGAATATGACCACTGATACCGTAGAGCATGTTTAATAGTAATAAAACACTTTTCTTTTATGCCCTAAATGCATAAGCCGGCCAATGACCTTCGACTTTACACCGACGACGATCGACGATCTCGATCCCGACCGACGGCCGTCGGTCGGCCTCGCACTCGTTCCGGTACTCGCGGTCGTCGTCTTTCTCGGTATCGGATCGGCCCTGCTCGGGCTGGCACCTCACATTCCGTTGCTCTGGAGTATCGTCTTCGTCGGCGCGTTCGGTCGCTATCTGGGCTACCGGTGGACCGAGCTCTCGGACGGAATCTCCAACGGCCTCCTGATGGGGTTACAGGCGCTGCTGATCATCTTTACGATCTATGCCCTGATCGCCACCTGGGTCGACGCGGGAACGATTCCGGCAATGATGTACTACGGCCTCGAGTTGCTGACCCCGACGGTGTTCCTGCCCGTCACAGCGATTCTGGCAGCCGTCGTCGCGTTCTCCATCGGGTCCTCGTGGACGACTGTCGGGACGCTGGGGGTCGCGTTCGTCGGAATCGGGGCCGGACTCGGCGTCTCCGGGCCCATAACTGTCGGTGCGGTCATCTCCGGGGCGTACGCGGGTGACAAGCAGTCGCCTCTCTCCGATACGACCAATCTCGCGGCCGGCGTGACGAACACGCCGCTGTACGACCATATCCGCCGTATGCGAACGGGTACGGCTATCGCGTTCGGCCTTGCAGTGACCGGATTCGCCGCGCTCGGCCTTCAGGCAGGTGGCGAGATTCCGGTCGGCCGCGTCGCCGAGATTCAGACCGCGCTCGCGGGCACGTACGATCTCTCCGTACTCGTCTTCCTGCCCCTCGTCGTTACTTTCGGACTCGCCCTCTACGGCTATCCCGCGCTTCCGACGCTCGTGGCCGGCGGCTTCGCCGGTGTCTTCACCTCGATTCTGGTTCAGGGCACCGGCTTCGTCGCCGCCTGGGAGGTGTTCATGGGCGGCACCGAGCCCCAGACCGGGGTCGCCCTCGTGAACGAACTCCTCGTGACCGGCGGCCTCACCGGCTCCGCCTGGACGATCACCGTCGTCGTCGCCGCACTCTCGCTCGGCGGCCTCCTCGAGCACACCGGCGTGCTGGCGGTGCTCGCGAACCGCCTCTCGCAGGGCGTACGTAGTTCCGGCGGGCTGATCGCCGGCACCGGCGCGTCCGCAATCCTCGTCAACGCGCTCACCGCCCAGCAGTACATGAGTATCGTCCTCCCCGGGCTGACGCTCCGAAACCTCTACGAGGAGTTCGGCCTCGACAGCGAGGAACTCTCCCGGGCCGTCGAGGCCGCCGGTACCCCTACCGGCGCGCTCATCCCATGGCACGCCGGCGGCGTCTTCATGGCTTCGGCGACCGGCGTTCCCACCCTCGAGTACGCGCCGTTCTACCTGTTCGGGTTCCTCTCGCCGCTCGTGCTGTTCGCGATGGCGCTGACGGGTCGCGGCGTCCCGACGACCGGCCGCACCGAGCGGGCCCAGAGCGCCGATTGAGGACGTTACCCGTCTCGAGCGGACTATAGTAGCCACTGAAACGATTTACACACTGATCGCAACGCAGTCATGCGATCAGGTGCGCATTGACTTTCAGTGGCTACTATAGCTACTGCTTCGTGTCCGCGAGCAGTGGTTCTTCCTCGCGCTCGCTCTCGGCGTCAGCGTCGGCGTCCGGTGCGGTTCGGTCGATCCGATCGACGGCCGCCACGCAGACTTTGAACGTCGCGAGAACGACGGGACCGACGAACACCCCGACGATCCCGAACAGGAAGACGCCACCGATGGCGCCCACCAGGACGATCGCCGGATGGAGTTCGGCCCGCCGGTCGACGAGGATCGCCCGGAAGTAGTTGTCGACGACGGCGAGCACCGCGATCCCGTAGCCCAACAGGAGTACGCCGCGGAGGGGGCCGCTCGAGGCCGCGTGGGCGACCGTCACCGGTCCCCAGACGAGCCAGACCCCGATCGTCGGGAGGAAGGACACGAGAACCAGCACGACTGCCAATACTGGCGCGTACGGTACCCCGAGGAGGGCGAGGCCCAGTCCGCCGAGTATCCCCTGGATGACCGCGACGAGCACGTGACTGCGGAGGACCGCCCAGACGACGACGTGAATCTCCTCGAACAGGTCGTCGAGGACCCGGCGCTCGAGCGGGACGTGCCGTCGGATCCAGTCGACCGCTGCCGGGCCGTCCACGAGCAGATAGTACAGCACGAACACGAGGACGATAGTCCCCGCAACGATGTCGGCGGCGGTGGTCACGAGCCCGACAGTCCGGGCCAGGGTCACGTCGGCCGCACCCGCGATCATTCCCTCGAGTTCGGTCGTTACCGACGACTCGAGGGCCGCGACCGTCCCGTCGGCCAGTCTGAGTTCGGCTCGCGCGAACTCTCCCGTGTTCGCCGCAATGTGGTCGATCGACGTCGTCTCGCGAACCGACGCGGCGGTACGGAGAACGACCAGCGAGACGAGCACCAGCGGGATGACACCGCCGACCACGGCGAGGCCGGTGGCTGTGAGTCCGGCGGTGCGCTCGCCGACTCGCGGTGCGAGTCGCTCGTACAGCGGTCGGAGGACGACCGCGAGCAAACAGGCCGCCAGTACGTACTCCACCAGCGGGAGCACGATCAGTGCGGCGAGCGTGCCGAGGACACAGACCGAGAGAGCGAGAAACGAGGTCCGAGCGTCCATAGTTCAGCCACTCCGATCGGACGCATAAATGTTGATATTCCATACTGTCCACCACAGTAACGAAACGGCATTCCGACTCCAACACCGCCCGGCGATCCGAACTGGAGCCGGCCGCCTACAGGTTCGCGTAGGCGTCGTCGATCAACTTGCTGGTCTCGTCGACGATCGTCTGCCAGTTCTCGTTGTCGGGGGCGGTCCCGAGCAGCACTGTCGGTCGTTTTCGGCACAACGCAGGACGGTCGTAGTTGCACTGGGAACCCGGTACAGCAATCCGCATACTCGGGCCCCACGCGAACCGAGCGGGGCAGTTCCCGGATCGGCCTCGAGACGCCCTCAGAGCGGAATCGGGGCCCACTCGAGGAATCTGATCAATCGATTCGGATCGAACAACGGGTCGTGGATGACGAGCCAGTCGAGGAGGACCAACCCGCCGCCGTGGGCGACGACCGATGGGAGGATGGAGTCGGATTTGTAGTCAACGGCCCCGAACAGGACGTCCGTGGGCCCCGACAACAGGAACTCGATTGGCGGCTTCGAGGTGTGGTGAAGCATGTAGACGACGGGGCTGATGAACACCGCGCTGATGCCGATTTCCTTGACACCGACGCAGAGGAGGCCGCGGTAATAGGTCTCGGCGGCCAGCGCGAGGAGGAACAGTTTCATCGCGTGCGGGATGAAGACGGCCGGCGCTGCGGTCGTCTCCCAGATCGGATAGTACGCCCGGATCGTCGGTAGCGTCGAGCCGACGACGTAGAAGGGGAGGACGAACAGCGCGAGCAACGCCGTATTTCGGACGGCGACGTGGTCGACGCGCCATCCGATACGGTTCCCGTGGGATAGCCCGAGCGCGAGCGGGCCGCCGATCAGGAGGACGCCGTCGACGACGATCCGCTGATCCAACTCGCTGGGAACCAGTCGCATCCACAACAGCGTGAGCACGGCTCCGACCACGACCGACTTCTGAACCCAAGAGAGATCCAATCGACCCCGGAGCCAGCGGCCACCGAAGCGATCCGGCTCGGACGCCACGGTATTACTCGTCCGCGGTCGGAATCGGTCCGGTACCGATCACGTCCCGGACGTTCGCTTCGAATTCCTGGTGGCGCTGGAAGTACGTTTCATCGATGTCCTCGAGCACGGCGGACAGTTCGCGGGGTCCGTCGGGGGTTCGGATCACGCTCTCGCCCTCGAGTCGGTCGACTTCGCTCTTCTCTTTCGGCCAGGTCAGTCGCGAACTCACGCGGGCGAGCGGCGCACCCTCGACGGGGGTCGACTCTCCGAGTGAGACTGCCGGCTCCGCCTCCTCGTCCTCGTCACTCATGGGCGGTCGTTTGCGAGGACAGCGATTCAAGCTTTCGCTTCCGCGGGTCGGCTCGAGCCGGCTCCGACACGGTTCGCCTCGAAAGTCGGACATGTGTCTGACGTATCGTTTTGTGGTGGGGAGCCCAACGGCCGCGTATGACAAGCCTGACGGAGGTCTACGACGGGACGGCACCGGAGGTGACGAGCCGCCGGCTGTACGCGGGAACGGCGTTCGTGGTGCTCGGCGCGGCGCTGGCCGTCGTTGCGGTCCTCGTGGCGACGACCGACTTCGTCGGCGGCTACGCGGTCGAGCTCTCGGGCGAGATGGCCGCCCAGTTTGCGACCGTCCGCGCCGCGGGCGTTCTGGCCGGACTCAGCGTTCCGATCATCCTCGTCGGCGTCTTCGTCGTCTTACCGGCCGGCCGGCGCGTCCAGGCCGCCGCCGCGATCAGCGCGAGCCTCTGCCTGCTCGGCGTCGCGCTCTTCTGGCACGCCTACCCGGCACACTGGCGCTACGGCGGTGACCAGCTCACGCTCGAGGTGAGCGTCGTCTACCTGCTCGGGCTCCTGACCGCGGTCTGGTGTCTGTTCACCGCCGTCGCGACGTTCAAGCGGCGCAACGATCCCGGCGGCGCCCTCCAGATGAACGTCACCCGACACAACAAGACGGTCATCGAGTCCGACGGGAGCGACTCGGGCGGTCTCGGGGGCATCGGATTCCTCGGCGGCACGCCGGACGGAGACGTGGAGACGCAGACCAACGCCGACGCCGACCAGAGCCGGACGACGGTCTCCGACGGGCAAGCGGAGCGGACGACCGCGTCGCGACAGTCGACGGGTCGAACGGGGACGTCCGGCGGAAGGGGAACCGGCTCACCTACCCGCCGATCCGTCGGCGCTGCGACCAGCGACGGCGGGTCCGCTGCCTCGGACATCTCCTCGCCGCTCGAGTCGGGCGACGGCACCGACGCGGAGATCGTCGAGTCGCCGACCGAGCAGCCGAACGAACCGACGGATCGCTACTGTGGGAACTGCACGCACTTCGAGTACGTCCGTTCCTCGGATGGGATGGTCCCCTACTGCGCCCGCCACGAAACGGCGATGGACGACATGGACGCCTGCGAGGAGTGGACGCCGAACCGACAGTAATCGGAAGGCGAAAGCGGTTCAGAACGAGAGCAGTGCTCGGTTTTCTCGGCTGTCATTCTTCTCAGCTGTACTACCGCTGTACGCGTGCCCGTCCGTGATCACAAACGGGTAGCTCACAATGAGCCGTTCGTAGTGGTGCCGAGGCTGACTGACAGCTGTTGTTTCGTCTGGAGTCCCGTCTGGAATCGCTGAACGATTTTCGACTGGTGTTCCGGACATGCCATGGGGACGAGTATCCCCTCCTGGACCGGTATCATGTGTTGGGTCGAACTAGACGGTGCGAGGCGACAGCCGGGACAGGTGATACCACCGGCCGGTCGGTGGTGCAAGAGATCGGCCGTCGCTTCGGTGGTGAGCCCACAGATCGAGGTGAACCGCTCGAGGTGGTCGTCACAGCTGAGAACGGGGATCGTGAGCTGGTCCAGGAGGAGAAACGAAACGGCCTGCTGCCGATCTGATCGAAGGGCAGACCGGCACTCGTCACAGCGAATGGGCGGCTGGCCATCGGTGAAATCCGACCGTGGACGCTGGCGATCTGCTGCTGGCATTCGTGTATTCGACGGACCGCCGGACGGGTAAGTAATGGGATGACGAATGGGATGACGAGTCGGTACCAGGACACTTCTCGCTAGAACCGGCAGTCGACTACAGACCGAGTAGCTGTCGCCCCATCTCGAAGCCCCACCGGGGAACTTCGAACACGAGCGCGGCGGCGAGGGCCAGTTCGCCGACGGTGACGAGTACCATCATGAGATCCGCGCGTTTACTGCTGACCGCGACGCCGATCGGGAGTCCGAACTCTTCCTTCCAGAGCGGGTAAAACAGCGCGATCCCGCGCTTGCTCCCGGCGATATCGAGAACGTAATGGGTCAACACGCCGATCCAGACGTACTCGAGGTTGCCGAACACGAACGGGAAGGCCACGAAGCCGATCAGAATCGGCAGGTTGTGCAGCGTCTTCCGGTGTTTGCCGAAGGCGGTGTCGACGTCCGGAAAGAGCGCTCCGAGCGTCACAGGCACGCCGATCATCACGATCGTTCTGAACGTCTCCATATCCCCCGCCGGCTCGAGTAGATAGCCCAACCCGATGCTCAGCAGAACGGCGTTCAGCACGTGGCCCTTCTTGTTCATCTATCCGCATCTGGGAAGTCGTGGAAGGAATAGTTTTTCTTTCGGAATTGTCATCAAGTCAGACATGTGTCGGATTCGGTACTGATTCGAGGTGCAGACGAATGTCTCACCGAGTCGAATCGGTCGCTCGTGCGCTCCCGATCGAACCGATCGAAAGATTTTCACACCGATCGGACGGCCGTCGTTCGACCGGGCGTCCAGTGACGGTCAGCGACTCATCTCCCGCGCCTCGAGTTCCGAAAGCAGGTCCGCGAGCGCCCGGTCGACGGTCTCGGCGCGAACGTCAGCGCGGTCGCCGTCGAACTCGTATCTCGAGACGGTCGCGTACGACTCCTCGCTGCCCCACGGTCCCGCGTAGGAGACCCCGATGTAGACGGTGCCGACCGGCGTGTCGGCGCTGCCCCCGGTCGGGCCGGCGACACCGGTCGTCGAGAGACCCCACGTTACGTCCGCGACATCCCGAACCCCCTGTGCCATCTCGCGGGCGACGGGTTCGGAGACGGCACCGTGTTCGTCCAGCGCCTCGCGATTCACCCCGAGATGGCGGCGTTTGGCACCATAGGCGTAGGTCGTCAGGCCGGCGTCGAAATAGTCGCTCGCGCCCGGAACGGCGGTGATCGCAGCGCCGATCAGTCCACCGGTGCAGGATTCGGCGACCGCCAGCGTCTCCTCGCGATCGCGGAGCGCGTCGGCGACATCCATCGGCAGGTCGCGGTCGATGTCGTCGTTCACGGTTTGAGTAACAAGCCGACGGCTTGTCAAGTCGTCGGGGGCAGCGATCCGATCTACCCGCAAAAAATAAAACCATATACTCCCGTAATTATTTTAATTTTGTAGAAATAATATTCGATAGGACATTCATGAAAGAGTGTAGAAGCGTTTCGAGGCGGTCGCTGATCAAAGGGATCGGTGGAAGTGGCATCATCGGTGCGGTCGGAACCGCTAGCGGGAGCGACCGGACTGTGGCGGACGACCGCAAGGTCTATATCGTCCTCGGTGGGGGGAGCGGGCTCCGCTCCCGACTCTCGAGGGCCGGGTTCGAAGTACGACACGAACTGGCCGACGGAGCGGTTTTCATCGTCCAAGGGCCGAAAGCGAAGCGCGACGAGCTTCGGTCGATGGCGGCCGTTACTGACACCGTCACGAACGAAACGTACGTTTTCGACGATATCGAACAAAGTGAGGGCGAGGTGGTTCGCAGGGACGAGCCGTTGTCCGACAAACAGTGGGATAAGCGACTCATCCGCGCGGACGCGGCCCACGACCGGGCGACCGGCGATGGAACGACGATCGCGATTATCGACTCGGGAGTCAGTTTCAACCACCCGGATCTCGCATCGCGGGTCGACGCCGACCGGAGCCGACTCGTTCGAAACGCACACGTCCACGCCGGAACCGGCGAGGTGCGGACGGCGACGAACTCCGGACCCGTCTTGAAGCCGACCGAACGGATCACACAGCCTGTCGCCGACGACGTCGATGGACACGGCTCCCACGTCGCCGGCATCGCCGCCGCACCGCGCAACAGCTCCGGGATCGTCGGAATGGCTCCCGATACGTCGATCGTCTCGCTTCGCACGATGTTTTTCGACCCCGTATACTCGTACGGTGAGACCACGTACAGCCAGCTTATCGGGACGCTTGCGGACATCCTCATCGCGATCGACTACGCCGTTGACCTCGGCGTCGACGTGGTCAACGCGAGCATTCGCGGGATCCGACCCAACAACAGCCGCGCGTTCGCCGCGGTGCGCCGCGTCGTGCAACACGCGATGCAACAGGGGGTCGTGGTCGTGGCCGCCGCTGGCAACAGAGGGGTCAACGTCGACCGTGAATCCGACTACGTGCTCCCCGCCGAGACTCCCGGAACAGTCACCGTCGCGTCGACCGGCCCGACCGACAAACGCAGCATCTACTCGAACTACGGCAACGGGGCGGTCGACGTCGCTGCGCCCGGCGGCGGCTACGAGACGCAAGCGAAAACACGGACGACCGATCCCGACGCGGTCGCGTATCCGTATCCAACGAACTACGTCCTCTCGACGGTCCCGGAATCGATTTACGGCAAGCGGTATCTGTACAAACCCGGCACGTCGATGGCGGCACCGCAGGTCGCCGGACTCGCTTGCTTGCTCCGCGAACTCGCGCCCGACCTGCACCCGCGGCGCGTCCGACAGGCGATTACGCAGGGTGCAGTTGAACTCTCGGGAGACAACACCGACGGACTCGGTGCCGGCCGTATCGATGCACCCGCCGCGATCGAGCGGCTCTCGGATTGTCTCTGAAGGCGACGATACGGATCGGGCAGATGAATCGCCACACTGACTGCAGCCGACGCTATACCGTCGCACATGAACTACGAGACGCCGCTGTTCTTCCGCGTGATGGAGTACGCGGACGCCGCGGAGCGCGACGTCATCGACATGGTGAGCGGGAACCCCGACTGGGAGCCCCCCGAGGCGCTCCGGGAGGGGCTTCGAGAGTACGCCGACCTCGAGCCAGACCGGTTTCAGTACCCGCCCAGCGAGGGGCTACTGGAGTTGCGCGAGGAGATCGCAGCACGCCGCGGCGTCGATGCCGATCAGATCGTCGTCACCAACGGCGCGGGCGAGGCGAACTACCTCGCGATGGCGCGGGCCCTCGAGCGCGAGCGCGGGAGCGAGATCCTGCTGACTGACCCCGTCTACCCCTACTACCCGGGAAAGACGACGATGCTGGGCGGAACGCAGCGCTTCGTCGCGACGGACGAGGAGGGGCAACTGGATCCTGATGATGTCCGCGCGGCCGCGAGCGAGGAGACGGCCGCGATCGTTGTCAATACGCCGAACAACCCGACTGGTGCTGTCTACCCCGCGGAGACGATGCGGGAACTCGTCGCCATCGCCGAGACGGACGACGCCGTCCTGATCAGCGACGAGGTGTACGACCACTACGACCTCTCGGGGGCGTTCGCCAGCGCGCTCGAGACCGATTCGGCCCACCGGATCGTCACCAACGCGTTTTCGAAGTCGATGGCGATCACCGGAGCCCGGGTCGGCTACGCGATCTTCCCGCCGGAACTCGTCGCGAACGCGAAGAGCCGACACATGCTGGTCAACGTCGCCACCACCCGTCCCGGCCAGTTCGCTGTCCTGCAGGCGCTGCGCGAGACGGAACCGGCTTACTACGAGCGCAACCGAGAGCGGCTCCGCGAGCGCGTCGAGACGTTCACCGACGCGCTCGAGGCTGCGGGCGCGGCGTACACCACGCCGAGGGGATCGTTCTACGTGATGGCTCGCTTCGAGGGGTATCCGGGGACGGTCGCGAACGTCGAGCGACTGATCGACGAGGCCGGCGTGGCCGGCATGCCCGGCGAGGCCTTCGGCGAGTCGCGGACGGAGTGGCTTCGATTCGCACTCGTCACGCCGCGCGTCGAGGAGGCGGCCGAGCGGCTGGCGGCGTACTTCGAGTAACGCGCAGTCCGGCCACAATACAAATACGCGGCTAGGCCGTCCAGCCGGTGAGTCATGTTGCTCGAGGCCGTCGTCGCCGCGTTCGTCGCGAGCCAGATCGGCTATTTCGTCGTCAGTTGTGGGCTCGTGGGGCTGTTCGCCCGTCGGCCGCTCAACGCGGTCGACGAACGGACGCTCGGACGCGTGCTCGCGGAATCAAGGGGCGACTCCGCGCCCCGTCCCCAGCGATCTCGGGCTAACGGCGATCAGCGTCTCGCAGCGGTGCCGATGTCGACTGTCGACCCCGCCCATGACCCCGGTCCCGGGCCCCAGTGTCGGCTGCCAGCGACCACGCAGCGGCGAATTCACGTCCTCGTGCCCGTCTCCGGTAACCGAAACGAAGCGCTCGAGGAGACGCTCGCGTCGATCGCGGAACAGAGCTATCCCGCTGGCCGCGTTTTTCTCTCCGTCATCACCGGGCCCGGCGAACCCGCTGTGGCCGAGCTGACCGACGCCCTCGAGTCGGGCCGGGCGAACGGTCTGACAGTCGAGCTCGTCGAGCCCGACGACGCAGTGCGTGCGGCCGATCAGACGACGGGCGACCGGACGCGGACCGACTGCGGCGGCACTCGAGTCGTCGCAGCCACGATAGCCGAGACGGTCGCGACGCTCTCGGTCGATGACGACGATATCGTCACCGTCGTCAACTCGGGCACGCAGCTCCCCGTCGACACGTTCGAACTCGCCGTCGCCGGCCTCGAGGAGTACGATATCGTTCAGGCGAAACGAACCGCCGGGAACGTCGACGACGGGCTCCTTCCGCTGCTCGAGTCCGCGGGTAGCGCGATTCACTCGGACCTGCTGTTCGCGAACTCGAGCACCGGACCGTACCGATTGCTCGGCGAGGGATACTTCCTGCCGGCCGACGTGCTGGCCGACCTCGAGGACTGGCGACGCGACGGCGCGACCGGATCGATGGCGCTCGACGCGGCGGCGTTCCGGCGAGGGTATTCGCTTGGTGTCCTGAATCGGTACGTCCAGAAGCGCTGTCCGTCGAGTATCCACGAGTGGGTCGGTGAGAAACGACGGCAGGTTGCAGAGCCGTATCGACGCCTTCGAGCGCCGAACTGGTCAGCGTTCGATCGACTCCGGTTCGTGACCGGAACCGGTCTGACGCACCTGCTCGCGGTCACGAACGTCGTCGGAATCCCGGTCGGGCTGGTGGTTGCACTGGCGACCGTGGCCGGATGGCTCTCCCTTTCCCCGCTCCTTGTGGCTCTCGTCGCCTGCAACGCCGTCGTCTGGGCGTACTACAGCGTCCGGTCCTCTCGCGCGGCCTGGCAGGCCGTGCCCTTCGAGAGCCACTGGGCGAGGCTTCGCTACTCGTTGCTCTCGAACCCGTTTACGCAAGCGCTATACGCCACGCTGTGGGCCGTGCCGCTCGCGCTGGCGCTCCGCGACGCCGTTACCGGCGACGAGTCGTCGGTTTCGGGGACGCCGACGGAGTGAGCGCGGTGGTCTCGCCACCGATCGGGAGTCGAGACCGACGAATACTCGTGTTGGGACGGGGAAACGAGCCGTATGAGTGGCATCGACGTCGAACCGGTCGACGAGGAAGCCGAGGCGACGGGACAGGACAGTGACGATGACGCACACACCATCGAGGTGACGCCGACGGAGTCAGTCGACGACGCGGAACTGGACGAACGCGAGACGATCGACGTCGAGCCGTCGGACGAGCCGATCGACGGCCCCGAGTACGTCCTCTACGGCGGCAAAGGCGGCGTCGGGAAGACGACGATGGCAGCCGCGACGGCGCTCGACAGCGCCCGCGGCGGCACCCGGACGCTGGTCGTCTCGACCGACCCGGCGCACTCGCTCTCGGACACCTTCGAGACCGACATCCCGGCCGACCCCGAACGGATCCGCGACGATATCCCCCTCTACGCGGCCGAGATCGATCCCGAGGCCGCGATCGAGGAGGGCGAGACTCCCTTCGGGGGCTCGAGCGCGAGTACGGACGCGAATTCGGGACCCGGGCCTGGATCCGACGAGGGATCGCCCTTTGGCGGCGATGACGCCGGCGGCTCCCCGTTCCCCGGTGGCGCTGGCGGCGATGGCGGTCCGCTCGGCGGCCTCGGCGAGATGCTCGGCGGCGAGTCGCCGATGGACGCCCTCTTCGGCGGCGCGATGCCGGGGGCCGACGAGGCCGCCGCGATGCAGCTCCTGCTCGAGTACATGGACGACGACCGGTTCGAGCGCGTGATCGTCGACACGGCACCGACGGGCCATACCCTCCGACTGCTCCAGTTGCCCGAGATCATGGACACGATGATGGGCCGACTCGTCAAATTCCGCCAGCAAATCGGCGGGATGATCGACGGCGTCAAGGGGATGTTCGGCGGGGGCGAGAACGCTGACGAGGGCGACCTCGAGGATCTGGACGTGTTACGCGAACGCATCGAGCGCCTGCGGGCGGCCCTGCGCGATCCCGCGCGGACGGACTTCCGGATCGTTATGGTCCCCGAGGAGATGAGCGTCTTCGAGTCGAAGCGCCTGCGCCAGCAACTCCGGGAGTTCGAGATCCCCGTGGGCACCGTCGTCGTCAACCGAGTGATGGAGCCGCTGTCGAACGTCACCGACGACGTCGACGGCGAGTTCCTGCAGCCGAACCTCGACGACTGCGCGTTTTGCCAGCGGCGCTGGGACGTCCAGCAGAACGCCCTGTCGGAGGCGCAGGATCTCTTCCGCGGTACCGAGGTTCGGCGCGTCCCGCTGTTCGCCGACGAGGTCCGCGGCGAGGCGATGCTCGAGGTCGTGGCGGCCTGTCTGCGGTAGCTCGTCGACGAGGGCGGTCTCGCGGCGTCCCGGTTCGGACCGTTGCGTCGGGACTGACGGGAAAGCGTACTCGCCGGAGGACGCCGATACGATCGTGGCCATCGGCGGCGCGATGGTCCTGTTCACCCTGCCGACGGAGACCGAATACGGCGACCACACCTTCCTGCTCGACTGGACGACCGCCGTCGACACCCCGTGGGGCGTTATCCTCCTTTTCGGCGGCGGCCTCGCGATCGCCAGCGGCTTCGGTGACACCGGGCTCGCGGCCTGGATCGGCGAGCGCCTCGAGTTGCTCGGCGGCGTCCCGATGATCGCCGTCCTGTTCGCCGTGGTCGTGATGACCATCTTCCTGACGGAGGTCACCTCGAACACGGCGACGACGGCGATGTTGATGCCCATTCTCGCCGGCGTCGCGGTCGGAATCGGCGTCCACCCATTCGGACTCATGATCGCCGGCGCGACCGCGGCCTCCTTCGCGTTCATGCTCCCAGTCGCGACCCCACCCAATGCGATCGTTTTCGGCAGCGGCTACATCACGCTGCCGCAGATGGCCAAGATCGGCGTCGGGCTCAACGTCATCGGGATCGTCCTGATCACCCTGGTCGCGGTGGGCTGGCTGCCGATTGCCTGGGGGATCGAGATCGGAACGCTCCCGACGGAGTTCGCCGAAGCGTTCCAGGGGTAATCAGTGTGATTGGCGGAACGCGGACACCAGTTGCATCCGCGAGTGAACCCGAAGGGTGAGCGAGCGGGCCGACGACCGACCCGGAATGAACGAAGTGAATGGAGGGGAGAGAGGAGTGCTTTTGATCGAAATTTTACCGAGGGACATCGCGCTGTGCGGCAAAGCTGCCAGCCCGATAGACCGTGGTTCGAAAGACGCCTTTGCGTCTTTCGTCATCACGAGAGAGCTTCGCTCTCTCGAACGACAGAGTAAAATTTCGTTAGTCGTCCGCGGGCAACTGCGTCCCGCCCACATCGGGCCGGCTCACGTCGCGGTCGGTCTCCTCGCCCTCGATATCGTAGGGGTACTCGCCGGTCACGCAGCCCAGACAGAGGTCGAGTCGATCCTTCTCGAGCACGTCGGCGACGGCGTCGGTCGAGAGGTAGGCGAGACTGTCGGCGTCGATCTCGTCGCGGATTTCGGCGGTCGATTTGTCGGCTGCGATGAGCTCCTCGCGGGTGGCCATGTCGATGCCCATGTAGCAGGGGGCGACGATGGCCGGCGCGCCGATGCGGACGTGGACTTCCTCGGCCCCGCAGTCCTTGAGCAGCTGGACGAGCTGTGTCGAGGTGGTCCCGCGGACGATGCTGTCGTCAATGACGGTGACGGTCTTGCCCTCGATCGTGGATTTGATCGGGTTGAGCTTGAGCCGCACCGCGCGCTCGCGCTCGTCCTGGGTCGGCATGATGAACGTCCGACCGACGTATCGATTTTTCATCAGCCCCTCGGCGAACTCGACGCCGTCGTCTTCCGCGGCTCGCGGCTCGCCGTCGGCGGTCGTCTCGCTCGCGGCGTCGGCGTAGCCCGAGGCAAAGGCCCGCCCGGAGTCGGGGACGGGCATCACGACGTCGGTCTCGACGCCGCTTTCCGACCAGAGCTTCCGGCCGAGATTGCGGCGGGCCTCGTAGACGAGCGTGTCGTCGATGACGCTGTCGGGGCGCGCGAAGTAGACGTGTTCGAAAAAGCAGTGGGCGGTGTTCTCCTGTTCGACGAGCTGGTAGGAGTCGAAGCCGTCGCCGTCTTCCTGCAGGACGACGAGTTCACCCGGACGGACATCCCGGACGAGTTCACCGTCTAACGTGTCGATCGCCGCCGACTCCGACGCGAGAATGTAGCCGTCCTCGAGTTTCCCGATACACAGCGGGCGGTTCCCCTGCGGATCGCGGACGCCGAGAACGGTGTCGTCGTGGGTGATCGTCAGCGAGTACGAGCCGTGGATCCGCCCCATCGTCCGCTTGACGGCGCGGACAAGGTCCTCCTCGAGGAGGTTGCGCGCGAGGTCGTGGGCGATGACCTCGGTGTCGCCGTCGCTGGTGAACGCGTGGCCCGCGGCGGCGAGTTCGTCGCGGATCTCGTCGGCGTTGACGAGGTTGCCGTTGTGCGAAAGGCCGAGCGAACCGCTCTTGAACGAGACAGAGAACGGCTGTGCACAGGAGGAGTCGACCGAGCCGGCAGTCGGATACCGAACGTGCCCGATTCCTGCCGATCCGTTGAGCGCATCGAGATCGTCCTCGCCGAACGCGTCGCCCACGAGCCCCATCTCGACATGGCTGTGCTGCTGAAAGCCGTCGTGGGTAACGATTCCTGCGGACTCTTGCCCGCGATGCTGGAGTGCGTAGAGCGCGTAGTACAACGGTCGCGCCGCGTCCCGACCGTCAAGTGAGACGCCGACGACGCCGCACTTTTCGGTCATTCCTGTTCGCCGGGGAGTTTCGCCCCGCCCATCAGTCATAGGAGTCAGTAGGGCATCGAGCCGATAAAAATCCCCGTGTTTGTGCTTCTTCGACTCCCTCTAAATGTGAATTGTATCCACAATCGTGCATATTGATCGAGAAATTGCGTGACAGTAGTCTTTCTGTCCGACGGCGCTCGATGAATCGTTGCTATCGGCGTCTCGAGACGGAACTGACGGGATCGCACCAGCTCAGTCCGCCGAGCGTTCGTTCGCCCATTCTCAGCGCGAACAAAACACAACTCCAGTAGTGAGGGGCATCTATTTTAGCGAGATCGATACAGTTGGCCGAAACAGATAAACAATCATGGTTTCTGATATAGACCGATGCAACGACGACAGTTCCTGGGGGCGACCGCTGTGGCAACGGCCGGACTCGCCGGCTGTATGGGCGTTCTCAACGATAGCCCAGACGAAGTGGTCGAGAAGTTCTATCAGGCAGCGAACGACGGGGACAGAGCGACTGTCAACGATCTTCTTCACTCCGACTCACCATCCGGCGAGATTTCGGAAGAGGAGATGTCCAATCTCGAGGACACGGAGATGACGGTCGAGGAGACTGAAGTCGTCGATGAAACGGACAGCATTGCCGAGGTCCGGGCCGAGATAACGATGGAACAGGACGGCGAATCGACGACCAACGAGATGACGATCGAGCTCAGAACGGAAGACGGCGACTGGAAAATCTACGAGTGACCGCTCGGTGACTCCAGCGGTGATATTTTTCGGAGAGGTTCGATCGCGCCAGTTATAGTAGTCGCTGAAACGACTCACACGCTGATCGTACTGCCGTCACGTGATTCAGGTATGAACTGACTTTCAGTGACTGCTATAGTCGGTGCGAGCAACGTTCGCCACCGCGCTTGGAGAGACATGCCAGCAATCGGTTTTCTGAATACAGGTTTCGTGATCGGGACCTGACGGCGGTGAAGTCGACCGTTCTCGAGTATCGCGGCGCTCGAGACACAGCGTTCAAGAGCGTTGCCTCGAGTTCACAGCGTATGCGACTCGAGGAGTACTGGGGGGTCGGCCCGAAGACGCGGGAGACGTTGATCGAGGAGCTGGGTCACGAGCGGGCGATCCAGGCGATCGAAAGCGGGGACGTACGGGCGCTCGCCGACGCCGGGCTCGCCCGCGGGCGAGCGACGCGGATCTTGCGCCGAGCGACCGGTGGTGCGGGAATGGACGTTCTGGCGACCAGCGACGCGCGGTCGGCCTACAAGGAGCTGCTGGACCTCGCGGTCGACCACGCCGTCACGCAGCGCGCGGCGGACCGAATTCGGGTGCTGACACCCCTCGATAGCCGGGCGGCGATGGACGACCGCCTCGACGACGTGCTTGCAGCCCGGGACGCCTGGGCTGGCCTCGCCGACGACGACCGTAAGGCCGTCCTCGCGGCCTACGAACGCTACGACGAGCGTGCCGGGAGCGAGCACGCGGCCGTCGAGGCCGCGCTCGCGTTGCTCGCAGCCGGCGTCGATTCGGGGCCGTTCGCCGCGATCGCCGACCTCGAGCGCGACCGGCTCGGGGCGGCCGCCGACGCGCTGGCGGCGTTAGACGGCGGCCGAGTCCGCGAGGATGCCGACGAGGAACTCGACCGTCTCCGGGACGCGCTGGGTGCGGTCGAAGACATGGACGCCGACGCCCTCGCGCTGATCGAGGACCTTCGTTCGGAAGGCGTCCACGACGTCGAGGCCTTCCGCCAGGCCTTCGAGGACCGCCTGTTGAGCGAGACCGACGTGACGATCGATCGGGTTCGGGACGCGATGCCGACCGACGCGGCGGATGCGACCGATTTCGTCGGGGACACGTTGCGCACGTTGCGGACCGATCTCACGGCGGCGGTCGACGAGCGGGAGGAAACCGTCGCGAGCGAGTTCCGGGAAACGCTCGCGGACGCCCGCGATGCCGTCGATCAGGCGGTCGAAGCGGTCGACGACATAGCGCTTCACCTCTCGCTGGCTCGCTTCGCGCTCGAGTACGATTGCACTCGCCCCATTTTCGTGACGGGGGAAGACGCGGCCGTCTCCGTCGTCAACGCGCGCAACCTCACGCTGGCCGCGCGAGACGGCGAGTCGGTCCAGCCAGTCACCTACGGGCTCGGCGAGCACGGTATCACGAGCGTTCCAGACGGTGTGAACGCGGTCCCCGGCGAACAGCGCGTCGCCGTCCTGACGGGCGCGAACAGCGGCGGGAAGACGACCCTGCTCGAGACGCTGTGTCAGATCGTCCTGCTGGCGACGATGGGGCTGCCGGTCCCCGCGGATCGAGCCGAGGTGACGGCCGTCGACTCGCTGGTCTTCCACCGCCGGCACGCGAGTTTCAACGCCGGCGTCCTCGAGTCCACGCTTCGATCGATCGTCCCCCCGCTCTCGTCGGGCGGTCGCACCCTCATGCTGGTCGACGAGTTCGAGGCGATCACGGAGCCGGGCAGCGCGGCGGACCTGCTCCACGGACTGGTCACGCTCTCCGTCGACCGCGAGGCGCTTGGCGTCTTCGTCACCCACCTCGCGGACGACCTCGAGCCGCTGCCCCCGCAAGCGCGGGTCGACGGCATCTTCGCGGAGGGGCTAAACCCTGACCTCGAGTTGCTCGTCGATTACCAGCCCCGCTTTGGCACGGTGGGCCGGTCGACGCCGGAGTTCATCGTCTCGCGGCTCGTCGCGAACGCGAGCGACCGGGGCGAACGCTCCGGGTTCGAGACGCTAGCCGAGGCCGTCGGCAACGAGGTCGTCCAGCGGACGCTCGCGGACGCTCGCTGGACCGCCGGCGAGTGAGTTACGACGGCCCGCTCCGGTCCCCGTCGTCTGTCCAGTCACCGTCGTCCGTCCGTTCCCCGCGGTCGGATCGGTCCTCGAGGCAGTTTTCGGTATCGGACCAGTTTTGGTCCTCGAGCCAGCGGTCCGGCGTGGGCTCGTACCCGGTTCCGGACTCGGTATCGATCGGCTCGCCGTAGGTGTAGAGCGTTCCGTCGTACTCCTCGCAGACCCGGGCCTCGAGGTAGGCCTGCGCGGCTCGCCGCGAGAGCGCCCCCATCTCGATGACGTCGGCCAGTGCGGTCTTGGTCGCTCGAAACCAGCGCCTGACCGAGTCCTCGGAATCGGCTTCGATGATCGCACCTCGACCGACGTCGCGGCCGTCGCCCCACTCGAGCCAGCAGACCCGATAGGCGTCGACCGCGTAGTCGGCAGCCGGATTGACCAGATACAGCGCCTCGTGGACGCAGGGATCGAGATGATCCGTCAGGATTCGATCGCGGCTGATCGAGTCCGCCACCAGGGGCCCCGCAACCGAGCCGTCGGCCAGCGGCGTTGTGGACGCGATCTCGTCGACCAGCGACAGCGTCTCGCCGCCCCAGTGGCTGTACCGCAGGTCGTAGAGCCGATCCGGTCGGCGGTAGGCGACGAGCGCCCTATGCCCCATCGTCCACCCTGTTTGCCGTGGTCGAGTCGGTCCGCTCGAGGCTCGAGCGGGGAACTGTGTGACGGGTCACAGCGACTCTGGCCGCCCGTCCGTACTTGAACCTGCGGACGTCTGCGGTCTCGAGGTCCGTCGGGACAGTGGTCCAGTCGGCGGGGCTGTGGAAGGTGGACGACCCGTTCCAGGACACCTCAGCAGGACGCCGAGATCCGCTCGTTGGGAACCGGTTCACCGACCGGGCCGTCCGCGTCGACCGACTGATCGACGCGGTAGATGGTTACCGACTCGATGTCGTCGGGGGCGCGGTCACAGAAGTACGCCGCCGCGGGATCGAGGTGGGCGTCTCCACTGCCGCCGCGCAACTTCGTTCCGTAGCGCTTCCAGAGCGCCGACGGATACCGATCCATGGCGTCCGGCGGGCGGTCGAAATCGACCGTCCCGCCGTCGACGAGATCGATCGGGGCGCCCGATTCGCGCTCGGCCTCGACGACGTACCAGCTGTACTCGTCCGGCGGATCGGGTGCGAAAAAGGCCCAGCTCGCACTACCCAGTTTCTCACCGCCCGGGGTCGGCCCGGTATCGACGAGGCCGGCCGCGGTCACCTGCCAGCTCACCACGGAGAGGAGAACGCAGGCGAACAGTACCGTCGTCCCGAGTCGAATCCCGCGCCGGACCCGGGGCGCGCCCAGGAAATCACGCGGACCAGTTCCGCCTTCGTCCCGTGACGTTGCGAGCGCCTCGAGACGGCGGCCCGACGCGGTCCGCGACACGAACTCGTCGATGGGATCCCAGAGCTGCGGGGGGAGGAACAACAGCAGGGCGGCGATCATTACGAACGGAAAGGCACCCAAGCGCATCGTCGCCGCCATCCCGAGGTGTGCGCCGACGAACGCGCCGACGGTCGCGATCCGGAGCCGGCCGGTCGCGAGCACGAGCAGCGGCGACATCGACAGAACGGCGATCCAGAGCCAGTTGACCGCAGTGAGCAACGCCGGATACTCCGCGGCGGTCGGGCCGAGCAGGAAGACGAAATCCTGAAGATGGAAGATACGCCTGACCGCCGTGGCGCTCATCCAGGCGTCGCTTCGGAACTTGAGGACGGCGTTGAGCAGGTAGATCACCGCGACGTGGAGGAGAACGGTCGCAGTCGCCGCCGAAACGACGCGCGGGTCGTCTCGCGAGTCGATGGGATCTGAACGTTTGTTCGCGAAGCGACGCGGGCGAAGCGACCAGCGCCGCTCGAGCGGGAGCGTCGCTGCGAGGACGAGCAGGGAGAGGAGGATCGTATCGCCGCCGTTAACGAGATACGGATTGCGGGCGAACAGCGACGCGAGGAGGAGTGCCGAGACGACCGCCGCGAGTCGGTGCCGGTAGCCGACCAGAAGGCACGCGGCGGCACCACCCGCGATCGCGACCAGCAAGGCCTGTAGCCACACCGAGCCAGAGAGGGCGTGCAGGGACCACGTCGCGAGCGTCGGAGATGCCTCCGCGAGGGCGGACCGGGGGAGGACGCCCTCGTCGGTGTAGAAGGGTACCAGCCCCGGAACGCGGAGGAAGAGGAGATCACAGAGGACGACGAGCCCCAGTCCGATCCGGAACGCAGCCAGTGCGCGGGGATCGATCCCGAGTCGCGACCGACCGAACGCGCGAAGCGACGCAAGCGTCGTCGACTCGCCGTCGGCAGTCGTGAGTGTCGATCGGTCGCCAGTCATACGGAGCAGTCGGATCGATCCCGGATTGTCAACCGGAATATAAGTATTTTCTCCTCTCCGCCGCTCGAAAACGTGAATGAACCGTCCCGACGGGAGACCCCATCTCGGCTACGCCGGTGCACTCGCCCGTCGTTCGGCACGGGCCGCGATCGACTCGTTCATCGCGACGAACGCGCGTTCGACCCGCCCCTCGTCGAACAGCAGCGGGACGAGCGCACCTCTGACCGTCTCTCGCTGTAGCAATCGCGTCCGCCGCCCGTCATCAATCGGCACGAGGTGAAACTCGTGGTAGCGATCGAACGCGAACGGGAGAACGAACCGCTCGAGCCAGGCGAGCCGTCTGTACGGCTCGACGGTGACGATCATCGGCCCGTCGAGGGACCGACGGGAATCGACGGGCTGGTACTCACCCCGTCGCTCCGTCCCGTCGATCGCGATTCGCTCGACGGTTCGACTGACCGGGTTCCACTCCGGATAGTATTCGAACTCGAGCAGCGCCTCCCAGACGACGTCGGGCGGCGCGTTGATCTCGACGAACACTTCGACAACGTTCATAGATACCGTAGTACACACATGGGGATGGCTGTACCGGTCACCCGTCCGTCGGTCGCCCTGCTGACGGCTCCGTGATGGAGGGTGGAAACGCATATCGACGGCGATAATGGGCGCGTCGGCCGCGATCGGCTCTCGCATCGCAGGCGTTCGACGAGCCGATCGACCGGCGCGGTTATGCGCTGTCGTTGAACCGCCGGTTCGTCGAGAGCGGCGCGTCGCCGGGTTCCCCTCGGACGAAATGGCCGGCCGGGTTGATTTCGCCGTCGCGCTCCATCGAAAGGAGTTCGACGAACCACGCCTCGTGTTCGATCTCTTCTTGCAGGATGCGCTGGGCCATGTCGTAGGTCCGCGGGTCGACGCCGTGGGTCATGTCGCAGATCTCCGACCACGTTCGAATGGCACAGCGCTCTGCTTCGAGCAACACTTCGAGGATGCTCTCGGCGGTCAGGTTCTCGAGGTCGAACTCCCCGGTTTCGTACGCCACCGGCATATCAGCGTCCGGGCAGGACGCGCGATCCGCGAACTCCCTGATATCGTTGGGCAGCGCGCCGCCGAGTTCGTACACTCGCGGCGCGACGAGTTCGAAGTGCGCCCGGTCCTCGAGGCGGGCGTCCTCGGTGATCTCCTTGTAGTCCTCGTGTCCAGCGAGGTGCATTCGGAGGTTCGTGTAGTAGTAGTACGTCGTGAACTCGGCACCGATCGCGTCCAGCAATTTCTCGCGCAGTTCCTCAGGCTCGAGCCCGCGTTCGCGGAGCACGGCCATTCCGACGCGCTCGCTCGTGTCCCCCGCATCGACGTTCCCTGCCGCGTGTGGTTTTTCGTCGGACATCCCACCGATCGACTCCCATAACTCGACGCATCAATCTTTGCTTGCGACTGCCGTACCGACCCACGTAGCGTCGACAGTCGGTCTCTCCCGACAACCACCGGTCGGCTGTCCGTCGTCCGGCTAATCGGTGTGACCGCAATATCCTTAGTCGCCAACCCCTGAGAGTCGTGTATGAACGGTTCGGATCGCGGACTCTCGCGTCGCGCGTTCGTGCGCAGCGCCGTCGCCATCGGCGGTGCGAGCGCGCTGTCCGCCTGCCTCCAGCGCGAGGAGACCGAGGACGTGCCCCAGGCCACGCTCGCCCCCGATGCGCTCCCGGATCGCCAGCACGCATGGAACGAGTTCCTCGGGACGGACGACGACGGGAACGTTCGGCCACCCGAACACCACCTCCTGCTCGGCCTCGAGTACGTCGGCGACGGTCCCGCCGAGGCGACGGCCGAACGCGAGCGACTCGAGGCCGCGTTCCGAACGCTCGAGAAAGCGTACAAGCGCGGCAACGAGGGACTGGCGTTCACGATGGCCTACGGCCCGGCCTACTTCGACCGCTTCGACGCCGACCTCGCGGGGATCGATCTGCCCGAGCCGACGTCACTGACGCCGTTCGACGATCCGGAACTCGACGAGTACGACGCCTTGCTTCAGGTAGCCAGCGACTACGGTCACGTCACCCTGAGCGTCGAGGAGGCTCTCAAAGGTGAACTCGAGGAACTCAACGGGATCGACGTCGAGGGAACGTTCGACGGGATCTTCGCGGTGCGCGACCGCAGAACCGGGTTCATCGGCCGCGGCCTCCCGGCCGACAATCAGTCCGGCGTCCACGGCATCCCCGACGGTGATCCAGTTCCGGACGACGCGCCGATGTTTATGGGGTTTAAATCCGGCTTCAGGCAGAATCAGGCGAGCGAGGACCGCGTGACGATCGACGAGGGACCGTTCGCCGGCGGGACGACGATCCACCTCTCGAAGATTCAGTTGCACCTGCATCAGTGGTACAATCAGGACAGCCGCGGTCAGCGCGTCTCCAAGATGTTCTCGCCGAACCACAACGCGGCGGATCTCGTCGAGGGGGCCGGCCACAATCTCGGCGACTCGAGTCGCGTGACCGATGTCGGCGGCGACCCGACTTCGACCGGCACTGGAACTGTCGGCCACGCCCAGAAGGCCGCTCGCGCTCGCGAAGACGGCGAACCGATCATCCTCCGGCGCGACTTCGACTCGACTGACGACGACACGGCGGCCACCCATTTCCTCTCGCTCCAGCGCTCGATCGACGATTTCGTGAAGACCCGCAAAGCGATGACCGGGACCGATCTCGATACCCCGATGTTCAACAGCGGTATTCTCCAGTACATCAGCGTCACGAACAGAGCGAACTACCTCGTTCCGCCACGGGAGCTTCGGTCCCTGCCCGCGCCGAATCCGTCGTCGGAGTGAACGGCGACGATACGATCGGCTCGCGAGGACTCAGCCCGAACCCGTCGGGACGTGCGTTCGACTGCCGCTGGCCGCGAGCTCATCGAACAGCGCCGCGGCGTCGTCGGCCAGCGGATACGCGTCGTGGTAGGGATCGATCTCTCGGTCAGTCCCCGAAACCGACTGGACGGCGTCCGCGACCCGCTCGTAGTTCTCGTCGACGATATCTCGGATGAGCACCGGCATCCCGGCTCGCTCACACAACTCGGTCGCAGCCGCCCGGCCCGCCCAGACCGTCTCGGCCTCGATATCCGCGAAGAACAGTGCGAACGGCGTCTCGCCAAATTGCCTCTCGAGGAACGCCTGTGCGGCCGGCTCCGCCCATGGAACGACGCCGACGGCCTCGAGTTGGCGCATCGCGGTCGAGGCCGCCGAACAGAACGGACAATCACCATCGTAGAGCAGAATTCCGGTGAACTGCGGTGTCGTCGGCTCCGTCATGGGGGTGCCTACGGCGGCAGAGCGGAAAACGTTCGGCGGGCAGTTTCCGGCCCCCGTCTCACTCGCGGTTCGATCGGCCGCAACGGCTCGAGTGCCCGCCGAAACTCGAGCCCCCTTACCCGAGCTTCGACCGGCCCGGCGGTCTGTCGTGATCGGCGCGGTGTCTGAGCAACTCGCCGTAGCGTTCGACTTCAATGACGCAATCCGAGCGGGGGCGCGCGACGCAGGTGAGGACGAATCCGGCCGCCTCGTCCTCCGGGTAGTACCGTTTGGCCTGGCTGTGATCGACCTCGCCGGAGAGTAGTTTCGCGCCACAGGTGATACACCAGCCCTGCTGGCAGTCAGCCGACAGCCAGATGTCCGCAGCGCGGGCTGCCGTGAGGATTGCCTGATCCTCGCGGACCTCGATCGTCCGGGATTCGCCGGCGGCGTCCAGATCGGCGTCTTCGGGCACGCGAAGTTCGATGTCCCACGTCGTGAGGGCTGTCACGGGAACGCGTACAGCCGGCCGGGAAAAATGCCTGCGGCCGGCGGACCGCAAGGCCCGGTGCCGCCTTCCCTAGGGCCTTTGCCCTCGAGACCGATCGGAAAACCGATGCGAGCCGCAGCCTTCACCGACTTGATCGGTCCCGAGGGAGTGAGCGTGATCGAACGAGACGACTCCGAACCCGGCCCCGACGAGGCGCTGGTGGACGTCGAGGCCTGCGCGATAAACCGTCACGATCTCTGGATCCTCGAGGGGGATTCTGCGATGGTCGACGCCGACGACCTCCCGTTCGTCACTGGCCTCGACGTGGCCGGCGTCGTGAGCGAAGTCGGGGACGGCGTTCGCGGTCTCGAGCCCGGCGAGAGGGTCGTTCTCTGTCCGAACGAGACCTGTGGCTCCTGTCGATTCTGCCGCGAGGGGCCCGAGAACATGTGCGAGCGGTTCTCCTTGTTCCACGGCGGCCTCGCCGAGACCGCCAGCGTGCAGGCTGATCGGCTCGTTCCGTTGCCCGAAGGGATGGACGCGACGACGGCCGCCGCGATTCCGACGGCGTACATGACCGCGTTCCACATGCTCCGGCGGGCCGAGGTCGGCCCCGGAGACCTCGTTTTCGTCCCCGGCGCGACGGGCGGCGTCGGCGTCGCCGCGATCCAGCTTGCAGACGTTTTCGGCGCAGAGACGATTGGGACCTCCTCGTCGGCAACGAAACTCGAGCGGGTCCGCGAACTCGGTCTCGATCACGGAATTCGATCGACCGATATCGAGGAGATCCGGAACGAGGTCGAGGCGATCGGCGCGCCGGACGCGGTGATCAACCACCTCGGCGGCGAGTTCACCGGACTCGGCCAGTCCGTCATGCGCCGCGGCGGGACGATGGCGATCTGTGGCCGCACGGCCGGCGGCGAATCCACGATCGACGTGGCGAGCCTCTTTCTTGGCCACAAGCGCATCGTCGGCTCCACGATGGGTACCCAGGACGATCTCCGACGGCTCGTCGAACTCGCCGCCGACGGCCGACTACGCCCCGAAATCGATCGGACGTACGCGCTCGAGGACACCGACGACGCCTTCGCGGCGATGCAAGATCGCGAGAGCGTCGGCAAACTCGTCGTCGAACCGTAGGACAACAACTGGCCATCGAACGTGTCTCGGCCACCCGATCGTTCCACCGCCGGGCGGGAATGAAAGGGGCTTTCAGCGTGGTGTCGTCTCGCAGCGCCCTCATGCTCGTGGAATCCGTTCCGACTCGCCCAACTAGCCGGAAGGCGCTGGCCCGACCTATTTTGGCCTCGTTGCCGTCTCTCGGGTATGACGAACATCGCGATCACCGGCGCGGCGGGGAACGTCGGCCGGGAAGCCATCGACGCGTTTTCGGAGCACGATCACGACCTCACGCTCTTTTCCCACAGCGAGACCGAGGATCTGGATACGACTCCGCTCGAGATCACCGACCGAGCGGCGTTTGTCGACGCGCTCGAGGGCCAGGACGTGCTGATCCACCTCGCGGCCAACGCCTCGCCGCGTGCGTCGTGGGACGAGGTGCGCGGGCCGAACATCGACGGCCTTGCCAACGCCTTCGAGGCCGCAGTCGAGAACGACCTCGGGCGGGTGGTCTTCGCGAGTTCGAACCACGCGGTCAACAGGCGAAACACCGTCTCGGCGATCCGGCCGGAGTCGACGGTGGGGGGCCCCGAAATCGTCCGGCCGGACGATCCGACCGATCCGGACACCTTCTACGGCGTCACGAAGGTCTTCGGCGAGGCGATGGGGTCGTACTACGCCAAGCGACACGGGTTCGAGGTGGTAAACCTCCGGATCGGCTGGTTGCTCACCCGGGACGAACTCCGCCACGTGTGCGACGAACGCGACGGTGCCGGCGAGCGCTACGCCCGCGCGATGTGGCTCAGCCCCGGCGACTGTCGGCGGCTGCTCGACGCGGCCGCGACGGCAACGCTTCCGGAGTCACCACTGATCACCCACGGAATCTCCGACAACGCGGAGCGGTTCCTCTCGCTCGCCGAGACCATGCAAGCCCTCGAGTACCGGCCACAAGACGACGCCGAGGCGGTCCTGAGCGACGAGTCGGACGGCCGTGACGACCTCGAGACGACCTGATCCGCCGGCGGTCGCAAGGGAGACCTCGAGCCGTTCGTCGCCGGAGGCGACTCACGGATTCGAAAGACCGAATACCGACACGTTCGTATTACCGCACATGTCAGTTAAGGTGTCAGATTCGACGGGCTACGGGCCGAACACCCAGATGTCCATGTTCGGCTATATTATGGGCGCAGTACTCCTAATCGTTCTTCTCCCGTTGATCCCCGTCCTCGTCCCCGTGTGGATTCTCTGGAAAGTGTTCGTCGCCGAGGAAGAGTTCGAACACAGCTTCGAGACCTGGCGACAGGAATCCGGCCGTACCGGTTCCGACCGTGAGGAAGCCGCCGAATCCGAACCCGAAGACGCCGCCGCTGAAGACACCGAGACCGAAGACGACGAACCGGCAGACGCGGACGCGGACCAGACGGCAGCCGAATCCTAACGCCGCCGTTTCCGTCTCGAGGACGAGCCCTCGTTAGTCGTCGGTGCTCGCGGCCGCGACGAGGTCGGACGGCGGCCCGCCCGGAAGCTTGTCGCGGTCATGGGGTTTTTCGAACTCGAGGTCGGGACCGCGGGCGACGATGCCGTGCGGGTTCACGTCGGGGTGGGTCGTGTAGTAGTGCTCCGTGATGTGGTCCATGTTCACCGTCTGCGCCACGCTCGTTCGTTCACTCGGCGTCCCCTCCCTTCGGTCGGCGACGCCGGTCTGATAGAGGTCGCGCAGATACGGCCAGAGGTTGTCGTACTCCCGGACGTACTGGACGTTACACATGAAGTGCGTGTGGTAGACGTTGTCGAATCGGACGAGCGTCGTGAACATCGCGATATCGGCCGCTGTAAGCCGATCGCCGGCGAGATAGCGCTGATCCGCCAGCACCTCGTCCCAGTGATCGAGCGCCGAAAAGAGGTCGTCGACCGCCTCGTCGTAGGGCTCCTGTTTCGTCGCGAAGCCCGCGCGATAGACGCCGTTGTTGATCGGCTCGTAAATCTCGTCGATAATCCGGTCGACCTCGTCACGATACCCCTCAGGGTAGAGGTCCACGTCTCGTGAGGCGATTTCGTCAAATTCGGTGTCGAGCATCCGCATGACCTCTTCGGACTCGTTGTTGACGATGGCGCCCTCCTGTTTGTCCCAGAGCACCGGCACCGTCACGCGACAGGTCGCGTCCGGATCCGCGCGCACGTACAACTCACGCAGGAAATCCGCGCCGTGGACGTGATCCGGCGTACAGCCCGCCTTCTCGGGAGTGAACTGCCAGCCGTCCTCGTCGCGGTAGGGGTCGACGACCGAGACGGAAATCGCGTCCTCGAGCCCCTTCAGCGCACGCGTCACCAGCGTCCGGTGGGCCCACGGGCAGGCATAGGAGACGTAGAGGTGGTACCGGCCCGCCTCGGGCTGGAATCGAGCGTCCGGGTCGTCGCGAATCTCGTTCCGGAAGGTCGTTTCCTGCCGCTCGAACGAGCCGTCGTCGTCGGTCGACTCGAACGCGTCGGTTCGCCACTCGCCGTCGACGAGCATGTTCATAGGCGAACGAAGGGCCCGGAACGACAAAGACTCTCGCTAACCCTCGTGTTACCGGTATCTCGCGACGGGACGCGATCAACCGATATCCGGTCCTGCCGGCGACTTAGAACACCAAACTCGCGACCGAGTACCCCGCTCCGAGGACGACGAGAGCGACGCCCTCGAGACGCGTCAGCCATCGCCCGGTCGCGAGCACGACCGTCGCGAACGCAGTCAGTGCGGCCAGCCACGCCAGCGCGACGAAAACGGCCGGGTCGACGGTCAGCGGTCTGACGACGGCGGCAATCCCCAGCACGCCGACGACGTTGAAGACGTTCGATCCGATGACGTTCCCCGCGGCGATGCTCACGTCGTCCCCGCGGGCGGCCACGACGGAGGTCACGAGTTCCGGTATCGAGGTCCCGGCCGCGACGACCGTCGCGCCGATCGCCCACTCCGAGATACCGGCGGCGAGAGCGAGTCCCACCGCCGAGTCGACCAGCACGCGTCCGCCGACAATCACGAGGAGCAGGCCGGCGAGGACGCGCCCGGCCTCGAGGCCGAATCGGACCTCGCGTTCGTCCCGGCCGTCGGGAGAACCGGTCGCTCCACCGGTCACCTCTGGCCGGGCCTCATCACCGTTGCCAGCTGTATCCCCTCGAACCGCGACGGCGAGCGCGCCCAGATAGCCGACCAGCAGTGCAAGCAGAATCGCGCCGTCGAGCCGCGAAACGACGCCGTTGGCGAGGACGGCGGCCGCGACGATCGTCGATGCGGCCATCGCGAGCGCGTCGCGGCGGAGCAGCGTTTCCGCGACGCGAAACGGCGAAATGACGGCGACGAGGCCGAGAATCACGCCGATGTTGAACACGTTCGAGCCGACGACGTTCCCGACCGAGACGTTGCCTTGACCCTCGAGTGCGGCCTCGGTCGAAACGACGACCTCGGGGGCGGAGGTTCCGAAGGCCACGACCGTGAGGCCGACGACGAGCGCGGAGACGCCGGCCGCGCTGGCGAGTCTCGAGGCACCAGTGACGAGCAGCCGCGCTCCGATCCACAGGGCGAGAATGCTGAGACCGAACAGGACGACATCGCCGACGGGTACCATCGATAACAGATCCATTCGAAGGGCAGCATGAAAAACGGCGGGCAAGCGGACGGGGCGATCGATCCGACCATTCGACCGGAGCCACGGGTGTTTAAGCGATCCGAGTGAGCACTCGAGGTATGGCAGACGACGGGGATCGACACCGCCAGAGCCGCCTGTTCACGGACGACGACGGCGAGTTCGACGCCGATCGCGCGCGCGAGGAGTCCCTCCCGGTCGAGGACGGCGAGGTGATCGATACCGACGACCTCGCGGATCACCAGCGCTACGTCGAAGACAGAGGGATCTACGACGAGCGCAACCGGGTGAACGACCTCACGGGCAAGGAGTGGAAGTACGCCACGAAGTCCGTGATCCCCGAGGGCTACCCGCCCGCCGTCCAGCACGACCTGCGCAGCGAACACGGCGGCCAGAAACCGCCGCGACTCTGCGCGGAGCTGATCGGCCGGTTCAGCAAGGCCGGCGACACCGTCCTCGATCCCTTCGCGGGCGTCGGCGGCACCCTGTTGGGCGCGAGTTTCTGCGAACACGAGGGCACCGGCCTTCGGGAAGCGATCGGCTTCGAGCGGACCAGACGATGGATCGAGATCTACGAGACAGTCCTCGAGCGGGAGAACGAGGAGCGTCGCGCACGCGGCGAGCCGCCGCTGGCCAAAGGGGACATGCGACACGGCGACTGTGCCGAGTTGATCGACGGCGTCCCCGACGACTCGGTTGACCTCCTGCTGACTGATGTCCCCTACTGGCACATGGACGAACTCGAGCAGACGCGCAACGAACGCGAAACGCGCGAGAGCAAACTGGGCTCGTTCGATAGCGCTACCGGCGCTCCCGACGCCTCAGACGCCGAAACCGACGGTCGCGATGCAACCGCCGACGCCGATTCAGAGACGGATCCCGACGATCGACAGACGAAAGCCGAGTGGCTCGACGATATGGCGGGCAAGTTCGACCAGTTCACCGACGCCGTCGCGCCGGACGGTCACGTCGTCGTCTTCATCGGCGACATGTACCGCGAACAGTCCTACGAGTTCCTTTCGGCGGATCTCGCGCGGGCGATCGAGTCGACCGCACCGCTGACCCTCGCGGCGAACCTGATCTGGTATGACCCCACGAAGGACCTCCACGTCTACGGCTATCCGTTCTCATTCGTCCCCTCGATGGTCCACCAGAACGTCCTCGTCTTCCGCCTCGAGGACGAGGGCGAAAGCGACGACTGAGCCGCTATCGTCGGCCGGCAGTGAGCGAGCCGGGATCGTTGGCCGACCCTGACGAGTCCGGTTTACAGCTCCCGCCGAGAGCGCCGTCTGAGACGGATTTCCGCACCGGGTGTCCGGCGGATCGCGACCGTCATTCGGGCGCACCGAAACCAGCTGATAGCGGTCCGTCTGACCCTCGTCAGTCGATCGTCTGACGCGGTTTTATTGGGCACCGTCGCGACGGAAGGAACAGGCGCGAGGCGGCCTCCCCACCCCTCCCCCATCCGCCTGCGCGCCTGCTCCCGTTTCTCTCCCCCTTTTATCGCGTCGACCAGCCTGATCGAGTCACAGCGGCTGGTTCGAGGACCGACTCGAGCCCGGAGACGACCCGGCTTAGGCGTTTGCGGGCGACAACGTCGACCGAACCTCCTCGGCGCGATCCGCGTCGGTGATGACCGCGACCTCGTCTCCGGCCTCGAGTTCGGTCCCCGGGAGCGGGATCGTCAGCGGTTCTCGAGCGCGACCGTGGGCGTAGATCCGTGCGGATTCTGGCAACTCGAGTTCGCTCATTCGTTTGCCGACCGCCGGCGATCCGTCCCGAATCTCGAGGACGGTCAACTGGAGGTTCTCGGCGAGATCGGCGACAACATTGAAGTCACCGCCCAGCAGGGCGGTCTTCGCGCCCGCAGCACCGAGCCGTTCGGGGTAGATAATCTCGTCGACCTCCTCGGCGTACTTCTCGTAGATGTCCTCGCGGTAGTCCTCGTCGATCCGGAGAACGGTCCGACAGCCGTGGTGGGTCCCGACCATACACGCGGCGAAGTTGGCGTTGAGATCGGGCGTGAACGCGCCGATCGCATCCGCGGTTTCGATCCCGGCGTCGACGAGGACGTCTTCGTCAGCGCCGTCGCCGTGTACCGTCTCGAACCCGTCGGTAGTGGCGCGTTCGATCCGGTCCGTGTCGTCGTCGACGATGCGGACCTCGTGACCCTCCTCCGCGAGGATCGTCGCCGTCCGCGAACCGACCCGACCGTAACCAACGATGACAAACCTCATGCTACCGTGGTACGCGCTCCGAGGTGAAATACGTTGGTCCCGTCACGAG